>NZ_OX365700.1:2555490-3280980 GCF_947241125.1 Nitrospira tepida
TATGCGGGTAGACGGCGCTGTCCGCCAGAATCAGTTCAAGTCCGTCGTCCTGCGATCGAGCCTGCGCTTGGTACTTAGCCTGAACCTTGCTGGCGGCCTTGAGATATTCCTGTTCGCTGATAGGAAAGTAAACGCGGATCGGATCCACAGTCGAAATCGAGGTCAGCACGCCCGTACTGGGGCCGACCAGATCGCCGACCTGCGCCTTGGCAATGCCGGTGACCCCATCGATCGGCGCTTCAATCCTGGTAAAGTCCAAGTTGAGTTGGGCCTGCAGGACGGAGGCCTTGGCCGAAGCCACCGATCCTTTTGCGGCCTCGTAAGCTTGGATCGAATCGTCCAACTCCTTTTGGCTGATGGCCTTGGCCGCGGCGAGCGGCCGGTCCCGCTTGACGTCCAACTCGGTTTTGACGAGTTGCGCCTGCGCCCGGCTGAGTTGGCCTTTCGCCTCTGCAAGCGCGGCTTGAAAGGGACGGGAGTCAATTTCGAAAAGCAGGTGACCTTTCTTGACAAACGCGCCTTCCTCAAAGGTGCGCCTGACGAGGTAGCCGGTCACCCGTGCCTGGATCGTCGCATTGACCAGCCCGTCCGTCGTGCCCACCCATTCGCCGTAAAGCGGAACGTCCTCTTGGGAGACGTGAGCGACCCGCACCTCCGGCGGGGTTGGCGCCGGCCGCGAGGTCGCCTCGTCCTTGCAGGCGGCGAGAGTGCTGAGCCACAGGCCACAGATTGCGATGACGCGGATGGTGACGGAGGGATGCAAGCTGGACCACGAGCGCAATTCGGAGCGAAGATTCGGTGGCATGGTTGCTGAGCTACTCATCATGCATGGCGACATGGACCACCAATGTCTCCGATCGGCGGGCGCGCACATTATAGACAGTACTTAGTCGGGATTCCAACCTCAACCCGGACTGGATGAGGGTATCAGGTCAGCGTCATCCGACAACGGGAGCGCCATTGAAAAGGAAGCAATAATCGAACCGCCTGTTGCCCAGACTGTTCATCATGAGGTTAGTGAGACTTCTGCGGAGGCAACGGGGACATCGACGCCGGCGCCAATAATGACGAGGGAAGCTTGCCGCCGAGATCCTGAACCAGCCGGCGAAAGTCTTCGGATTGATAGAGCAGTCGGGCGGCGACTTCGCGGAGACGGTCGATCTGTTCCTCCGATAGATCGAAACTGGTCGGGAAGTTGAGAAACGTTTCCTGCTCTTTGTAGTCCGAGAGCGCGCTGAAGGCGACTTCCGCGGCATAAAACTCGATCGGCTCTTGATCCGGCGCAGTCTCCTGCCGATGAACGGACCAGCCCTTGACCATCCGTCGGAGGAGTTCCATCGATTCGAAATTGTAGCTGTTGATCATGGCCGAGAATGACACATCGCTGATATTGTCCAGGCCGGGCGTTTCTTCCAGCAAACTCCAATAGCGAGTAGACCGTTTCGTCTCGGCGTTGACTATGATAAAGGCCACCCGCTTGACGTGTTCAATCCCTCGCTGCTTGAACGCGCGGGAAGGATCGCCGCTCGCGATCAAGAAGTCCAAGTATCCTCGCACCCCGAGGTTATCGCTGATGCCGCCGTCAACCAGATGGATGTAGGGTTTGCCTTCCCAATCTTGGTACGAACGCAACTGTCTCGCCAAGCGATAGGCACGACTCGTGATGTCCCGTCTCCCAAGAGCCTCCGTCATCCAGGGTTCTTCCTGATACCCACATTGACCCGCATAATTGCGGATGGTGATGGCGGTGAACGGACCGGGAAGGGAAGCCGAAGCCGCCACCGCTCGGGCCAGAGGAAACCGCGAGAGGTCGGAACAAATTAACCCGAATTGAAGCCGCGAAAACGAAAAATAGTGGCCGTCCACGATATCGGTGGCTTGGATAAAGAGGTCCGGTCCTCTTTGGGAATCGAGATCCTTGTAGGTGGCTCCGTGAAACAGCAGATCATCAAAATATTCCGCCTCGAGATCGGTCCGGCTGAAATACACGGATGCCAACCGCCATAGATTGATCGGGTTCAGCAGCCTTCCAACCAGACCCCAGGTGACATTCCGGCTGAGAAACTGGTGACGAAAGTCCGTGAAGATCCGTTCGCCGCGAAGGGCTAGAGAGGCGGCCGTCACGCTCCCGCCTGAGACACCCGTGACGATGTCTATCTCGTCGAAGAGGCGATGCGTGAGTCGCGTCTCGGGAAGGGCAGGCCTACGGGGCGGCGCCGGAACCTCGACTCGGGCCATGGCTTCGAGCACCCCATAGGCCAACGCGGCGGCACGGGTCCCTCCGCCGGAAAAGGATACGACCAAGAGGAGTTCATCGGATCGATTGGGAGAGCTGATCGACGGGTGGGCCGGCTCATAGCGCTCAAGCTTCGGGTTCACCGGATAGTGGGCGCAGCCGGTCTCGAACAGGAGGATGACCGCGAGGATGGTTATCCGAACCCATGACGTTTTGGGAAGGGACGAGAACGACGGCACAGGTCTGGACCTCTTAGGGACATCACGAGAACCGTGACTCGATAGCGCCGACTTGAGAATAGA
The DNA here is from genome assembly GCF_947241125.1 of Nitrospira tepida. Classification (NCBI taxonomy): domain Bacteria; kingdom Pseudomonadati; phylum Nitrospirota; class Nitrospiria; order Nitrospirales; family Nitrospiraceae; genus Nitrospira; species Nitrospira tepida. The sequence goes on from NZ_OX365700.1 coordinate 2,558,029, forward strand.
GCCATTCTAGGGTGAGCGTCCTCCTCGTCATACTGTCAGAATTGACAGATCTGGTTGCAGCGACCATCCGAGGTCCTGTGTGAATCTCGCCGATCAACCGGGCGGTGTCGCGGTTCGCGTCATCTGTTCGGCCTCGAATGCGCGGGAACGACGGTATCGGCGCAGTTCATCGGTCCCTTCACATTCGCGGATTGGCCGCGTATCCTGTCACCCCTCGCGGGGGGTTCCGATGAATACCTATTTGCATCTGGACGAGATCGTTTTGGCCGTCACGCTCCTACTCATGATCAGCGCGGTGGCAATTCCGCTCGCCCGCAGGTTCGGAATGGGCGCCGACCTCGGGCTGTTGATCGCCGGCGTCATCCTGGGGTCCTCGCACATATTGGGGCCCACCCAGGTTGACCGCCTGCGGGAAATCTCCGAACTGGGCGTGGTCTTCTTTTTGTTCCTTATCGGCCTTGAACTCGACCTTCGGAAAGTCTGGTCGTTGCGACGTTATGCCGTTGTGCTGGGAACGTTGCAGGTGCTGGTGACTGGATTCGTCCTCATGTTCTACTGGCGTCTGTTCGCGCCCACCTGGCCGCTGGCCCTCCTCTTGGGACTGGTCATTTCCAACTCCTCCACCGCCTTGGTGCTGCAAATGCTCGCCTCCAAGCGGGAGTTGGACCAGGAGCACGGCCGGGCGGCCTTCGGTATCTTGCTGTTCCAAGATTTGGCGGTGGTGCCCATTATGGTTCTGGTACCGGTGTTTGCGGGAACCGGATCGGCGGAGTCCATATCCTGGTGGGACACCGGTCGGACCTTCGGGACCATGTTGGTCCTATTCGGCTTTGGTCGAGTAGTTTGTCCATGGCTGTTTCGCCTCACCCTCGCTCGGAACATGACCGAGAGCTTCACGGCCGTGATTTTCATTGCGCTCCTCGGCAGTGCGTGGCTGGCGTCTCGTGCCGGACTCTCGATGGCGTTGGGCGCTTTCCTCATGGGCCTGGCCTTTTCCGGTACAGCTCATCAACGGGGGATTGAGCAGGAAGTCACGCCGTTCAAAAACCTCCTATTGGCGTTGTTCTTTGTCTCCGTCGGCCTCTCGTTGGACCTGACCGTCCTGACCGGGCACACGACGAAACTGCTGATGCATGTGGTCGTGATCGTCCTGGTCAAAACCGCGGTACTCTATGCAGCCGCCAGATCCCTGTCCATGGGGCATCGTCAGGCTGTGCGACTGTCATTTCTCTTATCGCAGGGCGGTGAGTTCGGCTTTGTGATCCTGAGCACCTTGCTCGCCTCGGGCGTTGTGACTCCGCTCCAATTCGCGTCCGGCACCATGGTGATTGCGCTGACGATGATTGCCACTCCGCTGCTCGACCAAATCGGGATCAGGTTGAGCCGGCGAGCGACATAGATCGTCGCCGGCCGGAGGCCCTGCGGATCGGGCAGGGGGCCTGTCATTTCTGACAGTACTCCCTTCGCCGTATCAAGGGTATGATCCTGTCCGCGGTTAGCGCCGAACGTCCGTCACTTGGAGCCGCCGGATGACAGGTGTCTTCTCGTAAGATTCTGAGATCCTGCCGTACGGCGAGAGGCAGGGGAACGAGAACAGGGGCAGCCTGGTTTCCGGCGCTGGTAGTCATCGGCTTGTCGCATATGACAGGCGTTGCGCGGAGTCTCGATTCGGCCTGGGCTCACGAAGCATCACCTAGCGTCATAAGTGAAGACAGTGTTCCGGCCGATCAGGACCCGGAAGAGCAGAGAGCGAAGGGGTCCAAGTCGGAGGGCGAGCCGGGACCGGAAGGCCCTCCGAAGGAACCACGGTTCCTTCCGCCTCGACTGAGGCCTAGGGTTTTGACTCCTGAAGTACAAGCTGAAGCGGAGAGGCTCAAGAAGCTTGCGGCCAAATACGGGACCGATCCGACGGCCATCGTCGGCCGAGTGCAACTGACCACCCAATATGCGAATCTGCCTCACGGCGCCCAAGCCAGGGACAGCACGCTGCGGGTGGATCTCCCATTCCGAAGCAATTGGCTGTTTCGGGTGGATGTGCCCTTCCTAAAATGGACCGATCCGAATCGCCCGGGGAGCCTGAGCGCGCAAGGCCTGAGCGACCTCGCCGTCGCAGCGGGATGGCGCGCCTATAACACGCCCGAATACGGATTCTTCATCGGCGTGATCTCCACGTTCCCTACCGCCGACGAGAATACGTTAGGTCTTGGAAAATACACCGTTGGCCCGCTCATTGCCACGGCCCGGTTCCTCCCGCGATGGGAGTCCTTTTTGTTCGGGGTGTTCCAGCATCAGGTGTCGGTTGGCGGCGACCCGGCCCGTTCTGACTTCGAGGTCACCAGGGCCTCAATGCAAATCAATACGATCTGGCCCGAGCGCTGGTGGACTATCCTGCAGGGAGTGTGGCAGGTCAATTGGGAGCGCAATGCGAAGAGCAGCATGACGTTTGAATTTGAACTGGGCCGGAATCTGATCGGTCGGCTCGGCGCGTATGTGCGTCCAGGTGTGGGCTTATGGGGGCGTGACCTCATTGGCGCATATGAGTGGAATGTCGAAGTTGGTGTTCGCTACATGTTCGGGTCGTTCTAAACGTCAGACAACCCTGTCGCATCGGCGAGGACGGCGACAGGATATCAACCCCTTTACTGAGGAGGACATCATGCGCAAACACTTTAGTCTGGCCTTGGCATTGTTCGCCTCCACCGTCATGACCGCCGGCTGCACTAACTATTACCGGGTGACCGATCCGGCGTCCGGCAAGTCTTATTACAGCACCGAAGTCAAGGAAACCGGCAAAGGGGGAGCCGTGAAAATCAAGGACGCGAAAACCGGGAGCACGGTCACGTTGCAATCCTCCGAGGTGAAGGAGATTTCCGAGGAGGAGTACAAGGCGGGGATTGCGAGGCAGTCGGGTTCTGCGAAATAGTCTCGGACCGGACAAGTGCGCTTGCCGATCACGTTCCGGCAATGGTCGGTCGGACCGGCACTGCGCGATCCTGTCAATTTTGACAGTGTCGCCGCTTTTCTCCCCGGAATATCATGGAGTCGTATTCTCGGGTGCTCGATCACGTATAATCCCGAGACCGAATTTGTTCTCTATGCGAGAAAGGAGCCGCGTGATGTGGAATATCAAGCACCTGTGGGCTGTGTCTGTCACCCTGAGTCTGGTCTTCGTGACAGCCGGATGGCTGGCGGACCAGGCGAGCGCTGCGACCGCCAGAGAAATCGATGTCAGCGTGGACGTGGCCTTGGAAGAATTTCAGAAGCAAGTGGGGGGAGGAAAGGAGTTTCTGGAAAGCAGCAAGGGAGTGCTGGTCCTGCCGAAGGTGCTGAAAGCCGGGGTCGGATTCGGCGGTGAATATGGGGAAGGGGCGCTCCGCATCGCAGGCAAAACTGAGGACTACTACAACATTGCCTCGGCGTCGTTCGGATTCCAGTTCGGAGGACAGATGAAGACCGTGCTCCTCGTGTTCATGGACGAGGAAGCACTGTACAAATTCCGCACGGGCGAAGGCTGGAAGGCGGGAGTCGACGGGTCCGTCGCACTGGTCACGCTTGGAGCGGGCGGTTCGATTGACACGGCCAAGATCAAGGATCCGATCGTCGGGTTTGTCTTCGGTCAAAAGGGTCTCATGTACAACCTGACCTTGGAGGGGTCCAAATTCACCAAAATGCACAAGTGACAGAGATTCATCTGTCGTCATGAGTTCAAGGTGGATGGCGCTTATCCTGCGCCACCACCTGCGCGGTCCCATCCCAATTGTCTCCCGCCTGATCACATTGACGCGACCGTTCCAGTCGATGATCATTGCGCACATTTTGACATCCTGTGCCATCGTATCCGGAGATCGAAGGAGGGACATGCCATGAGGGGACTCACCAGGCGTCTGAGATTGGTAGTGATGATCGCAGGAACAGCCTTGGTCATGACGAATCTACCGCACCCTCTGCCGCTATGGGCTGCCGGTGATCAGACAAAACCGAGCGTCAAAGAGCTGATCAAGGGCGCAAAGGAACGGCGCGCCGTCGAGACGTTCCAGCCGGAACAATTGGCCGGCACGCAAATACCGGACGATCCACTCGGTCGCCAGACCCCGCGATCCGCCGTCAAGGGATTTCTTAAGGCCACGAGAGAGCGGGACTATGCAACGGCGTCGGAATATCTGGATCTCCGCAACCTGCCTCCCGGTCTTGACCTAAATCAGGGACCTGATCTGGCGCGCCAATTCAAGATTATTCTGGATCGCGCCCTCTTCATCGATCTTGAACTCCTGAGTTCGTCTCCTGAAGGCGATCGCCAAGATAATCTACCGGCAGGGCGCGAACGGGTCGGCCGTCTTGCCGCCGGCGACAAGTCCTACGATATCCTGCTGCAACAGGTTCCCTATGGAGACGGCGCCCACATCTGGAAGTTCGCGTCCACGACGACGGCGGACATCCCGGCGCTCTATAAGGAATATGGCTATGGGCCGCTCGAACGGTTCTTCCCGGCCTGGATGTTCGACTATTCGATCCTCGGCATTCACCTCTGGCAATGGGTTCTGACCGTCACCGTCCTGCTCCTGCTGTACCCCGTCGCCACGTGGATCACCTGGCTGGGAGGACGGATTCTGCGGCTGTTCAGCGTCCAACGCGCGGAGAATCTGGAACGGTTTTTTGCCGCTCCTCTCAAGCTGCTCGTCTGGATCCTGCTCGCCAGAGCCTTGAGCCCGCTCATTGGGCCGTCGGTCGCCTTCAGCGCGCTCATGCAGGTCGCGACGATTCCGCTTTTTGCCTTAGCGTGGCTGCTGATTCGGTTGGTGGATTTCGGCGCCTCTCGCATCCTTGGGGACCTTGACCGCAGGGGTTTGGCCGGCGCGCGGGTGCTGGTCACGCCCGTATCACGGTTGGTCAAGCTGGTGGTGATGACCGGCATCATGCTGCTCTGGTTGGACAACATGGGATTCAAGGTCACGACCTTGCTGGCAGGCCTCAGCATCAGCGGCGTGGCGGTCGCCCTCGCCTCCCAGAAAAGCCTGGAGAATATTTTCGGAGCCCTGACGTTGTTTTCCTCGCAACCGGTGCGCGTCGGGGACTTCTGCCGCTTCGGCGACCAGGTGGGGACCGTGGAAGAAATCGGCCTGCGGGCCACTCGAATCCGCACGCTCGATCGGAGCCTGATCACCGTGGCCAACGGCGAATTTGCCAATCTGCACCTGGACAACTACTCCGTCCGCGATCGATTCTGGTACCACCCTCAGATTGGCCTGCGGTACGAGACCACGCCGGACCAGATCCGATACATTCTCGTCGAAGTCCAGATGATGCTCTATGCGCATCCCAAAGTCCTCCCGGAGCCACTCTGGGTTCGGTTTCTCGGGTTTGGCGATTATTCGTTGAATGTGGGCGTCTTTGCCTACATCGGGGTGACGGATTACACGGAATCCCTGGAGATCGCCGAAGACCTGAATCTGCGAATCATGGACATCGTCGCGGCGGCGGGATCGGACTTTGCCTTCCCGGCTCAGATTCAGTATGAACTGCCGGGCAAGCCGGTCGATGAAAGCCGCGTTCATGCAGTCGAGGCGCAGGTTAAGGAATGGAAGGCCCAGCGAGCCCTGTACCTGCCGAACCTACCCAAGGAGAAGATCACCGAAATCCGAGGGTCGCTGGCCTATCCGCCGCCAGGCTCGCCGGGAGCCGTCCCAACCTCCTCCTGAGGAGGCAAGGATTGGATCACGGTGAGCTTGCTGAGATCCATCGAACGGTTCTGCCGCATCGGCCTTATCCACCTGCTTATCCTCGGCGCAACCGCCTCCGGCGCCGAAGAATGGTCCGTCAATGCCGTCGGCAATCTTCACTATACCGATGATGTGGCCCTGTTTTCGGCCACGCGCCGCTTAAGCCTGCACGGCGACCCTACCCAGCCTGTACTGGATTCGGTCCTTACCGGCAAGGGTTCGGATATGGTCATCGAGCCGGAGCTGACTGTTGCACGACCCTTCGCCTCGCCCTGGGGGCGCACGGAGGTTGCCGTTCGCGGGCAAGCTTTCGTCTACGCGGTGAACCCTCGCTTCAACCACGGAAGCTTCGGCATCCAGGCCCTGCACGAATTCACGCCGGACACGAAAATGCGCGTCCGCTTCTACTCCACGCCGAACCTGCTGTTGGGCGACAACGAAAGCAAGCGCACCGACTCCCTGGCTGAGGAGCGAGTCACCAGCCACATCGGATCGGTGAGGCTGGAGCAACGATTGTCGGACAGTTGGGAACTGCGCCTATTGGCGCGCTATGGCGTTCGACTCTACAACGATGCCTTTGAGCACCAGAACACAAATTTTTGGACAGTCGGCCCGCATCTGGTCTGGCACATGACGGAACGCATGGCGTTCACCCTGGGATACCATTACGAGCGGGGGTTGGCGGACGGCCGTCATCAGCCGGAGCTGCGCGATGATACGTCCTACATCAACCATTACGTCGCCCTGGGATTGGAGGCCGAGTTGACGAAGCGACTGGGACTCGAACTGGGCTTCCATTACGAGCGAAACAATTGGACCAGCGGCATCGTGGGAGATGAGCGCAAAGACGGTCATGAGACCGTCGTGCTGGGAGAGATCAACGCCCGCTATCGCCTCTCCGAACGGTGGAATGTGCTGCTTGGTTTTCAACGGTCGCAACGCAAGCAGAGCTTCGAGGAGGGCTTGGTGCACAATACCAATGTCACCCTTGGCGCCTCCTATGTGTTTTGAGTTCGAGCGTCTGACTGTCCTCATCACGGGTGGCGCCGGTCTCTCCGAGACTCTCAATACCTCATGATCTGACCTGTCAGAATTGACAGTTGTCGCCATACCCGCTGAACCGTAGGATCGCTCCACGATCTGGCCACCGATCGGGAGGGCCAAGGTGGACTTCTGCGGTCTCGGGGTAGACCCACGCCATTATGAAGGAGAACGCATATGCAGCGACGGCCACATTGCGGTGGTGCCACCCGGACATGGCCTATGCTGATTGTCGCGGCAGTCACAGCCTGTTCGACGATGCCGAAGGACTTTGAGACACCTAAATTTGGCATCGCCGACATCGCCCCAAAGGACGTGGCTGTTTTCGAACAACGGTTCGACGTGCAATTGCGTATTCAAAATCCGAACAACTTCGATCTGGGCATTAACGGCATCCGCTTTCAGATCGACCTCAACGAGAAGGAGTTTGGCAACGGCATGTCCGGCCAGGCCGTGACCATCCCGCGCTTCAGTTCCGAGATGATCACCGCGGAAGTCATCACCGGCCTCGGCGGATTCCTGCGCCAGATGCAGGAGATGAGCGCATCAGCGACCAAGCTGCGCTACCGCCTCAAAGGCAAGGCCTTCGCGCAAGCGCCCAGCAACTTCACCATCCCGTTCGATGAAAGCGGGGAGATTGATTTCAATCTGGCGCCGCCAGCCGAGAAGTAGCACACGTTGTCGGCCATTGCACAAGAGGAGGTCTCACATGATTGTCGAACAGCAGAAGCACCGAGGAACACACCGAAGGCAGATGCGTAGCATGAGGTTGGGACTCGGCGCGGTGGCGCTGACCATCCAGGCACTGATGATCGCGCCTCCATCCTATGCTGCCGACTTCGCCGAACAGCAACAACTCGTGGACAAGGCGCGCCTTACCATAGAGGCATTTGCCGCCGACCCCAGTGTGGGCGGTCCAATTCGCGAATTGAAGTCTGAGGCCAAAGCGCTCTTCATTGTCCCACAATTTGTCCGAGGGGCCTTCGTCTTCGGCGGCGCGGGAGGCAGCGGAGTCTTGCTGGTGCGGGATGAGAAAACCGGCGACTGGTCCGAACCGGCCTTTTACACCATCGGGTCGGCCAGTTTCGGCCTGCAAATCGGAGGGGACGTATCGGAGATGGTGCTGGTGGTGAGAACCCAGAAAGGGCTGGAGGAATTTTATCGAACCGATTTCAAGCTGGGCGCGGATGTCTCCATGGCCGTCGGCCCGGAAGGGGAAGGAGTCTCGGTTCGTGGCATCGCCGCCGATATCCTGTCCTATGCTCGGAAGAAGGGCATCTTCGCTGGCATCTCGGCCGAGGGAGCGATCATCGCTGTGTCGAATGAGTCCAATCGAGCCTACTACGGGAAGGATGTCCGGCCCACGGACATCGTCGTCAAGCGGAGCGTCAGCAATCCCAAGTCAGCCGACCTGCGGAAAACCGTGGAAAAGATGATGAAGTAGCACCGGTTCTCAGTGAAGCAGCGATATGAGGCGACCCGTGCCACGAAGAGTGGCGATTACAGCCACGCTCACCACGATGCTGATGGCTTCGGCTCAGGCGATGGCCGGCGGTCTCTCGCTCTATGAAATCGGCACAGCCGATGTCGGACTGGCTGGTGCGGGCTGGGCAGCCCGTGCGCAGGATCCAGCCACGCTCCTCAAGAATCCGGCCGGCATGAGTTTGCTCGAGGGCAACCAGTTCCAGGCAGGCGCTCAACTGCTCTATGGGAGCATTGGGTTCAGCCCAAGTGGCGGAACGACGGTGGATGGAAACGACGGTGGAAACCCGCTTGGTGTCTTACCCGGCGCCAGTCTGTTCTATGTCCACGGTTTGGGTCGGGATATCAAACTGGGTATCGGCCTGTTTTCCAATTTCGGGCTCGGCTTGAATTACAACAGCGGGTGGGTCGGCCGGTATCACGGGCTGGAGAGCACGTTGATCGGTGTGAGCGTCATGCCGGGTCTCAGCTATCGCATCACCGACCAACTCTCCATCGGGGCTGCCGCCAACGTCATGGTCGGCTACCTCAACTACAGCGCCGCCGTCAACAACCGGCTCTTCCTTGATGTGCCGGACGGGCAAATGCAGGTGAAGGATACGACCGCAGGAGCCGGCGGAAATGTTGGAGTATTGTTCGAACCCAAGAAAGGGATGCGATTTGGCGTCACCTACTATTCACAAGTGAAGCTGAATTTTTCCGATGTCCCCGAGTTCACCGGTCTGTCAGGCCCGATCGGAACCGCTTTACAAAACCGGGGCCTGCTGGGTAATCAACTCGATTTGGGGGTGAGAGTCCCTCAGCAAGTAATGCTGAGCGCCTACCATGAGTTCACCGATCGGTGGGCCTTGATGCTGGACTTTGGATGGCAAGACTGGAGCCAGTTCGGAAAAGTGGATATCGGGGTGGCCGGAGACACGCTGACTCCGAGCGGGACCATCAAGGTGAACTATCAAGACACCTACCATGTCGCTCTGGGAAGCCGCTATCGCCTGAATGAAGCCTGGCTGATCAATACCGGCTTCGCCTGGGACAGTTCAATGCTGAAGGACCAGGACCGCACGGTCACCCTCCCGATCGGCCAGGTTTTCCGGTTCGGGCTTGGCGCCGAATGGCAAGCCAGCCCCACGCTCAACGTGGCCTTTAGTTACGAATTGGCCTACAGCGGCACTATGTCCGTCAACCAGGATCGCGGACCGCTGGGCGGCAGCGTCGTCGGACAGTTTCCCGGCGCCTACATCAATTTCTTCCAGGTGAGTTTCATCTGGGGCAGCGGCGAACGCAACCCGTCGAACCGGAGCGGTTAAGGCCTCGTCACCTTAATGGGTACCGGAGGAGCGACCACATGGGGAGAGACAAGAGACGCGGGGCCTTCGGCCTCGCGTTGCTGGGCGCTTGCGGCAGTCATGACACTGACATATCCGGGCGAGACGGGATCTCTCGACCGGACCCAGATACTGATTCCGGAGCCCGAACTCCCGACTATCACCACATTGGACGCGCGGGAGACGAAAGTGTCGCCGCGATTCGAAGCTAAAGCACTCCCCCTGGCGTTGGATGGCCGTTGATGGCCAGGCGGTCGAGAAGATTGGGCTATGTTCAGCACAAAGTGCCGGACCTGTTAGCCCGGCGCTCTGACGCGAGTTCATGGATGGCACCGTCATGAGACGCTGGCTCGCCGAACCATTGCTGCACTTTCTGGTCTTGGGCGGACTGTTGTTCGGTGCCCACGGCTGGATCAATCGTGGAGGCGGCGACGAACCGCGCGTCCTGCGCCTGACTACGGCGGAGGTGAACTGGCTCACGGAGACCTGGACGCGGCAATGGCAGCGATCGCCCACCAAAGAGGAACTCCAAGGCCTCGTCGCGGACTATGTGAAGGAAGAACTCCTTGCCCGTGAGGCGAAAGCCATGGGATTGGACGAGAACGATACGATCGTCCGCCGCCGGCTGGCGCAGAAGATGGAATTTCTCGTGCAGGATACGGCCCGGCTTGCCGAGCCAGCAGAAGCCGAATTGAGGCGGCTTTATGAGTCCGAATCAGCCCGCTACCGGACACCAGCGCGTACCTCATTTTCCCAGGTCTATTTCAAAACGGAGCCCGCTGCGAGAAAAGGGCTTGCGGACCTCATGCAAGCTCATGTTGAGCAATTGGGCGATAGCTCGCTGCTGGAGCGCGACTATCCCGGCTTGGATGAGCAGGTCGTCACGAGACTGTTCGGAGAGAAGTTTGCCGGAAACGTATTCGCTCTGGAACCAGGCCGATGGCATGGCCCCATTCAGTCGGGGTACGGATTTCATCTCGTGAACGTCAGCGACCGGGAGGCCCCTCGATTGCGGCCCTTTGATGAGGTGCGGGCTCAGGTGCTGGAGGATTGGCATCGCGTGCAACAAGCCAAGGCGAACGAACAATTTGTTGCCGGATTGTTGAAAAAATATGAGGTGGTCGTCGATGAAACGGTCAGGCCATTGATTGGACCATTGGCAAAGCTTGCGCAATGAGGTGCGCCATTGTCATTGCATGGCTCGCTGCGTTACTTCTCTCCGTTCCAGCGTCTGCCCATGAGATGCGCCCGGCCTATCTCGAACTGCACGAAGAAAAGACCGGCGAGTTTCATGTCCTGTGGAAGACACCGATGCGCGGAGCGATGAGACTGTCGCTCTCGCCGGAACTGTCAGGGGCCACGGAGAGGCTCACGCCTGTGACCGCCCGCGAACACGGAGGCGCAGCGATCCAGACATGGCGACTCCGGGCGGTTGAGCCTTTACGCGGCCAGTCGATCCGGATCGGCGGACTGGAACGCACGATGACCGATGCGCTGGTGCGCATAGAGTTCCTGGACGGCACGACCTGGACGCAGCGGCTGACGCCGGCCCACCCTGCGGCGGCCATACCGACGCTGCAATCCGGCCTCAGGGTCGCGGGCGTCTATCTTACGCTGGGAATCGAGCACATTTTACTCGGAATCGATCATCTCCTCTTCGTCCTCGCGCTTCTGATCATCACGGAGGGAGCATGGCGTCTGGTGAAGACCATCACTGCGTTTACGATCGCACACAGCATCACGCTCGCGTTGGTCACGCTTGGATTCGTGCATGTGCCACAGGCGCCCGTGGAGGCGGTCATTGCGCTCTCCATTGTATTCGTGGCGGCGGAGATCGTTCACGCGCGCGGCGGCCGGGAAGGGCTCACGGCCCGCGCGCCGTGGATCGTGGCGCTCGTGTTCGGGCTGCTGCACGGTTTCGGATTCGCGGGTGCCTTGAGTGAGGTGGGTCTGCCGCAGGGACAGATTCCGGCCGCCTTGCTCTGTTTCAATGTCGGCGTCGAATCTGGGCAATTGCTCTTTATCGGCGCCGTACTGAGCCTGGCGAACATCACCCGACCTGTCTGCGGTCCGCTTCCGCCCTGGGCGAGCCTTGTTCCGCCGTACGCCATCGGCAGTGTCGCAGTGTTCTGGGCGCTTCAGCGTGTTTCAGCGTTCTGAGGAGGACACCATGAAGGCATGCGGACGTTCAACGCTCGCCGCACTGATCGCCATTATCCTGGCGCCGTGGGCGTGGGCTTACCAGCAGAGCGACATCGGATCGGCCGACAAGGCCGCGCTGGAAAAGGTGCACCCTTCAAAGCCCGCGTACTCGCCGTATGCGGGCCGCAATTATCCGACGAGACCATTCTTCGGCGACACGCATCTACACACGTCGTTCTCCATGGACGCCGGCGTGTTCGGCGCCCGGCTTACCCCTCGCGATGCCTACCGCTTTGCCAAAGGAGAAGAGATTACTTCGAATACAGGTCAGCCGGTCAAGCTGTCACGGCCGCTGGATTTCCTCGTCGTTGCTGACCACTCCGATGGATTTGGATTTTTCCCGCAGTTGATGAGCGGGGATCCCGTGTTGTTGGCAACCCCGCAAGGGCGAAAGTGGTACGACCAAATCAAGTCCGGCCATGGCGCCGAGGCTGCGATCGATATCATCATGAGCTTCGGCAAGAACCACCTCCCCAAGGGCTTCCCGCTTCCCGGCACGCATGCCTATCGCTCCGCCTGGCAGGAGGTCATCAAGACTGCGGATGCCTACAACGATCCAGGCCGCTTTACCGCCTTTATCGGGTACGAGTGGACCTCCAACACGGGCGGGAACAATCTGCACCGGAACGTCATCTTCCGAGAAAACGGCGCAAAGGCCAGGCTTGTCGAGCCTTTCACCACACTACCGCCGCTCGGCAGCGACAATCCTCAGGATCTGTGGAAATGGATGGCCGCCACGGAAGAAAAAACGGGCAGTGAAGTGCTCGCGATCGCGCATAACGGCAATCTCAGTAACGGTCTGATGTTTCCCATGGTGGAGGCGTTCGGCAAGAAGATAGACCGTCAGTACGCCGAGACGCGAGTGAAATGGGAGCGGCTCTACGAAATCACCCAGACGAAGGGGACCGGCGAAGCACACCCGGCCCTTTCCCCCAACGATGAATTCGCCAACTTCGAGATCTGGGACAAGGGCAACCTCGACGGAAGCGTCGCAAAGACGAAGGACATGCTGGAATACGAGTATGCGCGATCCGCGCTGAAGAACGGTCTCGTGCTGGAAGCGAAGCTGGACACGAACCCCTACAAGTTCGGGCTTATCGGCAGCAGCGATGCGCATACGGGCCTTGCCGCGTTAGAGGAGGAGAGCTTCTTCGGCAAGACTGCCCCGCAGGAGCCAAGCCCGGAGCGCATGACCAAGACGTTCTTTCAGCACCCGAAGACAGGCGTAAAAGTGATGGATTGGGAGGTCTCGGCCGCCGGCTACGCCGCCGTCTGGGCGACGGAGAACACGCGCGAGGCGATCTTTGACGCCATGCAGCGCCGTGAAACCTACGCCACCACAGGGCCGCGCATGCTCGTGCGGTTCTTTGGAGGCTGGGACTTCGAGCCGGACGATGCGCATAACCGCCTCCCGGCAGCCATTGGTTACGGCAAAGGCGTGCCGATGGGCAGCGAATTGACCGATGCGCCGAAGGGGAAATCGCCCACCTTCCTCGTCGCGGCATTGAAAGACCCCATCGGCGCGAATCTGGACCGTATCCAGATCATCAAAGGCTGGCTCGACGCCAAGGGAGCCCTGCACGAGAAGATCTATGACGTCGTCTGGGGCGATGCTGAGAAGCGTCGACATGGCAAGGACGGCAAGTTGTCGGCCGTCGGCAACACCGTGGATGTGGAACATGCCACCTGGACTAACACGATCGGCGATCCGGAATTGATTACGGTCTGGAAAGACCCGGACTTCGATGCCAGTCAACGCGCGTTCTACTACGCTCGGGTCATCGAGATCCCAACGCCGCGCTGGACCGCCTACGACGCGAAACGTTTCGGCGTGAAGCCGCTTCCCGGCACCGCAATGGTGCTTCAGGAGAGGGCCTACACGAGCCCCATATGGTACACGCCGGGGAATTAGGAAGAGACATGATACGGGATACGCGAGGACAATCTCATATTCGATGACCGTCGGCTTCCCTGCGTCGGCACCGTCACCCTGTTGGTGAACGACAAAAAGTCCTCGAAGCGCGCATTGAACACACTCAGGTGGCTGGAAAAGATCAAAGTGCCAGCGGGAGTTCGCGCACAAGAAAGCGCTGTCAGACGAATTCGGTTGTCCCGATTCAAGGAGACTCAATATGAGACCTCGTGGATTGTTCGCAGTCGTCACTGTAGCCCTAATGGGATATCTCGTCATCGACGTGCAGGCGCCGTTCGCTGCGGACAAGCTCGATCGTACGGTGTTGCCGATTCCGGAACCCAAACCGAAACCAATCACCGAACTCGATGCGCGCAAGGTGAAAGCTCCGCCGCGATTCGAGGTCAAGGCGCCGGCGGGAGCGCCGAACGTCCTCATCGTGCTGATCGACGATATGGGTTTCGGCATGTCCAGTGCCTTCGGCGGGCCCATCCATATGCCGACCGTCGAGCGTCTCGCCAATAACGGGCTGCGCTACAACCACTTCCACACCACCGCCCTCTGTTCGCCGACCAGGACCGCCCTGCTGAGCGGCCGCAACCACCACATGAACAATATGGGCGGGATCACGGAAATCGCGACCGCGTTTCCGGGCAACACGGGCCAGCGGCCAAATAATGTTGCGCCGCTCGCCGAGATGCTGCGGCTGAATGGCTACAGCACCGCCTTCTTCGGGAAGAACCACGAAACCGCGGCCTGGGAAGTCAGCCCCTCCGGTCCGACCGACCGCTGGCCGACCCGTTCGGGCTTCGACAAGTTCTACGGTTTCATCGGCGGGGAAACCAACCAGTGGTCGCCGCTGCTCTACGACGGGTTGACTCAGGTAGAGCTGCCGCACGATCCGAACTACCATTTCATGACCGACATGACCAACCAGGCGATCAAGTGGATGGGCTATCAGAAGTCGCTCACGCCGGATAAGCCGTTCTTTATCTACTTCGCGCCGGGCGCGACCCATGCGCCGCACCACGTGCCCAAGGAATGGATTGCCAAGTACAAGGGCAGGTTCGACGGCGGCTGGGACCGATTCCGCGAAGAGACCCTGGCCCGCCAGATCAAGCTGGGCGTAGTGCCTCCGGGGACGACGCTCGCGCCCAAACCGGACGCGATCAAGGACTGGGGCCAGCTCACGGCGGACGAGAAGAAGCTCTTTACCCGCCAGATGGAGATCTTCGCCGGCTTCGGCGAATACACCGACGCCGAGATCGGTCGATTGATCCAGGCCGTCGAAGCGACGGGTCAAATGAACAACACGCTGATCTTCTACATCGTGGGCGACAACGGCACGAGCGCCGAGGGGGGCATGAACGGCCTGTTTAACGAGATGACATACTTCAACGGCGTGCAGGAAACCGTCGAAAGCATTCTTCAGCATTATGACGAACTTGGCGGTCCGATGTCCTATGGCCACATGGCAGCCGGCTGGGCCGTGGCAGGCGATACACCGTTCACCTGGACCAAGCAAGTCGCGTCGAACTTCGGTGGCACCCGCAACGGATTGGTGATTCACTGGCCCAAGGGCATCAAGGCGAAGGGCGAGGTGCGAACGCAGTTCCATCATGTCATCGACGTGGCGCCGACGGTGTTGCAGGCCGCTGGCCTGCCGGAGCCGAAGGTAGTGAACGGCACCGTACAAGCCTCGATCGAAGGCGTGAGCATGGCCTATACGTTCGACGGCGCCAAAGCCAAGAGCCGGCACAGAGTCCAGTACTTCGAAATCGGCGGCAACCGCGCAATCTACGCGGATGGCTGGTTTGCCGCTACCGTCCACTCGGTGCCCTGGGAGCCAAAGCCCCGCGCGACCCTCCTTGAAGACAAATGGGAACTCTACGATACGCGCAATGATTTCAGCCTGTCCAACGATCTGGCAGCCAGGATTCCTAAAAAGCTTAAAGAGTTGCAAGGTCTTTTCCTGAAGGAAGCAGTTAAGTACCACGTATTGCCCATTGATGATCGCCGGGTCGAACGCCTCAATCCTGCGATTGCCGGGAGGCCTGATTTGATGGGCAGTCGCACCTCGCTCACAGTCTATGAAGGCATGACCGGAATGTCGGAAAACGTGTTCATCAACACGAAGAACCGCTCCCACACGATCACAGCGGAGGTAGAAATTTCCGAGGGCGGCGCAAACGGCGTGATCCTGGCCCAGGCCGGCCGGTTTGGCGGTTGGAGCCTCTATCTTAAAGATGGCAAACCGGTCTACACGTACAATTTTCTCGGCCTGGAGCGGTTCAATATTGCGGCGGCCCAGCCGCTGACTCCGGGCAAGGCGACGATCCGGTATGAGTTCGCATCCGATGGTCCCGGGATGGGCAAGGGCGGCACGGGCACGATCCTTGTCAACGGGCAGAAGGCCGCCGAAGGACGAATCGAGCATACGCAATGTTGTGGCTACTCAGCTGACGAAGGCGCCGATGTCGGAGTGGACGAGGGTACGCCGGTCACGGAGGACTACAAGGAACGAGACAATCAGTTCACCGGCAAGATTCACAGCATCACCATCGAGGTGAAGGAGACGAAGACAGCCGATACGAACGAAATGAAACAGGCCTTGCACGAGACGGCCCGGCGCAAGACGCTGTCCGACTGAGGCATCAAATCATAGCGACACGAATGATCTAAGGATTCTGACGTTGATACGAGCGACACCGCGCCTCCGGTGGGTGATGGGAACCCTGGTCCTCGGCGGACTCGCCGTTGCCGGATGGTGGGGCTGGTCCAAAGGTACGTCCCGCTGGTCTCCGGTGCCCTCCCTGACCTGTGACATGGGCATTTCTGCGGCGAAAGCAAATCGCGGTGTCGAACCTCAAACCTCACAGCTCGTCAGCGAGTCCCCACGTACGATCCCGACAGCGTCGCAACAGACCCCTGAGGGCATGGTCTGGATTCCGGGCGGCGAGTTCTGGATGGGGGCGGATGACTTTCCCGATGCGCAGCCGTGGCATCGCGTCTATGTGGACGGTTTTTGGATGGATAAGACGGAAGTCACGAACGAGCAGTTTGCGAAGTTCGTCAAGGCAACGGATTACGTCACGGTGGCCGAGCGCGCGCCGCGCGCGGAGGATTTCCCCGGCGCGCCGCCCGAGAATCTCGTTGCCGGTTCGGTGGTCTTCTCGCCGCCCGACCATCCGGTGAAGCTGAACGATCACTTCCAATGGTGGAGTTATGTGAACGGAGCGGACTGGCAGCACCCTGAAGGCCCGAAGAGTTCCATCAAAGGCCGCGAGCGATATCCCGTTGTCCATATCGCCTACGAAGACGCGCTGGCCTATGCGAAATGGGCCGGGAAGCGTCTGCCGACCGAAGCTGAATTCGAGTTCGCCCAGCGAGGAAGGCTCGACCGCAAGCCCTACGCTTGGGGCGACGAGTTCAAGCCCGGCGGTCAGTTCATGGCCAATACCTTCCAGGGGCACTTCCCGGACAAAAACACAAAGGAAGACGGCTATGCGGCTGTCGCACCGGTGGCTTCCTTCCCGCCGAATGGTTACGGGCTTTATGACATGGCCGGAAACGTCTGGGAATGGACGAGTGATTGGTATCGCCACGACTACTATCGGTTGTTGGTCGGTCAGGGACTCGTTACACGCAATCCGCAAGGACCGGTCGACAGCTTCGACCCCAGTGAACCAGGCGTGAAGAAGAAAGTGCATAAGGGCGGGTCGTTTTTGTGTACGGACCAGTATTGCGCGCGCTACATCGCCGGCGGGCGTGGGAAAGGCGAACCGGATACGGGTACAAACCATCTCGGATTCCGGCTGGTGCGACCTGGAGCTGATGCGCCATGAGAACCCACCCACTGGGGACGGTCGTGGGCGAAGGCTCAAGCAGCCGGCCGAGGGCACTGCGATAGAAAGGAGCAGAACGTGAGCATGAAGGACGATTGGAAAGTGATTTTCCAGAAATGAGCCCCGGCCTGATGAAAACCCACGGACGTGACGCGCACGTCACCGGCTCACATCTCCCGCTGAGGCCGAGTCGACAACAAGGCCTGTCAGTTTTGACAGTTCCCGGCAATCGGCCCAGTCGATAAGCTGGGCCCACAACAAGCTGGACGCTGCCTTGGACCGTGACTTGCCTTGATGAACCAACTGCCGGGCGATTTGCGAGTGTATCGGAGCCTGACCCCATGGCCTATCCGATTCCGATGGTCCTGACCTCTCTTCTCGATCAGATCAGCGTGACCGGTCTTGTGACATTATCGCTCCTCGCCCTCTCCATGGCGGCAGCGCCCGTCGCCTACGGCGACGATCCGCTCGACTGTTTCGACCTCCTGAAGGCCGCACGGCGCAACGACACCGCGGTCCTCCGCCAAGCCTTGCAAACGTCGATACCGGTTGACTGCCGGAACGATCAGAAACAAACACCTCTCCTCGTGGCGACGATGCACAACTCCGTCGACACAGCCCGGCTCTTGATCGAGGCCGGAGCGGACGTGAACGCGCAAGACGACCGTCAAGACAGCCCGCTCCTGTATGCCGGAGCAGAGGGACGGACGGAGATCCTTGCCCTGATTCTGAAAGCCCGGCCTAACTTTAAAGTCTACAATCGCTTCGGGGGTACGGCGCTCATTCCAGCCTGCGAGCGGGGCCATGTCGAGGCGGTACACCTGTTGGTAAAGACCTCCGTCGATCTCAATCACGTGAATCGGTTGGGATGGACCGCGCTGTTGGAAACGGTGATTCTCGGGCAGGGCGGGCCGCGTCATCAGGCCATCGTTCGGCTCCTCATCGAGGCTGGCACCGATCTCAACCTCCCGGACAAAGGCGGTGTCACGGCCTTGCAACATGCGCAACGAAAGGGCCACCGCGACATCGAGGTCATGCTACGAGAGGCGGGAGCACGGTAACGAGGGGGAGAGGCTATGTTTTGGCGTCACCCCACGGTTCGAATCATTCTGACAGCCGGTCTCTTTGCAGGCATTGCGGGAGCGCTCGGGTGTACGATCCATCCTCCCTTAATCACCGCCCGGCATGTCGACCTGTCCCGATATGCAGGGACCTGGTATGAAATCGCCAGGTTCCCCGAACGGTTTCAACGGAATTGCGTCGCCACTCAGGCTCACTACACTCCGTTGGATGACGGCACGATCAAGGTCGTCAATCGCTGTCGCACCCGCTCGTTCGACGGGGAGGTGCAGAGCATCGAGGGAACGGCCCATGTCGTCGAGCCGAGCACCAACGCCCGGCTGAAGGTGAAATTCGGAGTATTGGCACAGGGAGATTACTGGATTCTTGAGGTGGATCAGGAGTACCGCTATGCGCTGGTCGGCACTCCCGACCGCAACCATTTGTGGATCCTGAGCCGCACGCCCGTCATGAGTGATGAGGTCTATCGCGGGCTTCGATCACGGGCGGCGGATCAAGGTTTCCCGGTCGAGCGCCTGCTCAAAACACCGCAGCCGGCATGAAGGAGGAATGGGAAACGCCGTGTCATCTCTTGGGAAAGGCGGTCCAGATCGCAAACAGGAGCCATCCTCCGACCGATTCAGGACCCTCCGGACCATGGACCGATCCTTTTCCTGCTCACATCATGCATGTCTTATTTGAGATTGAGGCTCGATTCACTCGTATTGATAGGAGAGTGATCA
Source organism: Nitrospira tepida (assembly GCF_947241125.1). Classification (NCBI taxonomy): domain Bacteria; kingdom Pseudomonadati; phylum Nitrospirota; class Nitrospiria; order Nitrospirales; family Nitrospiraceae; genus Nitrospira; species Nitrospira tepida. Next base: position 2,577,355 of record NZ_OX365700.1, read on the forward strand.
ATGAACATTCGAGCATCCTGGCCCTCTGTCATGCTCCTCTGTTGGGCTCTCTACGGCTGCACCACCATCGACGTCAAGACCGACTTTGATCCGTCGGCGGACTTCTCGCGATTCCGGACCTTTGCCTTTGTCGGGCTCACGGACCTGAATCAAGGCGGAGTGCTCAACAACTCCCTGACTCGCAAGCGGCTTGAAACGATCCTCTCGCGGGAGCTCTCTCAGAAAGGGCTCCGGCAGGTCGGGTTGGAGGATCATCCCGACCTCCTTGTCCATTACTGGGTGGGGATCAAGGAGAAGCAGCGGGTCGAGAGCACCGGCCCCACCGTCGGGGCCTATGGATGGCGCGGGGGATACGGTTGGGGAGCGGGGTACAGCGGCGTCACGACCTACGAGTACAAGGAAGGGACGTTGATTACCGACCTCGTGGAACCGGTCAAGAATGAACTGGTCTGGCGGGCCACAATGGTGGCCAACCTTGAAGATACGGCACGAGAGAATATCGTGCTGGTCGAACGGGCCATCGCCAAGGCGTACAAGGACTATCCGCCAAAGCCCGCGGCCAAGTAAAAGCACTGCTCGATGTCATTGACCGAAGTGATCGGATTTGTGGCTGGATTCGGGACGACTTTTGCGGCACTTCCCGACCTGTTGGCCATGCTCAAGCGGAGGTCCTGCAAGGGGATGAACCCGACCATGGCGGCCATCATGGGCACCTTTCAGATCCTGTGGGTCTACTATGGATGGTTGATCGGCTCACGGCCCGTGATGGTCTGGAACGTCGTGGCCGTGGCGATCAACTTTCTCATGGTCGGGTCCTATGTCCATTTCACCCGGCTGGAAAGGAAGTAGCGGCCTGTCCATTTTTCGCCTGTTTTCTGTACGGAGGACGTGCCCATGAAGACCATTCAAACGCAGCCCACAGCAAGGATCCTGCTGGCGGTCACCATGGTGCTTTTGCTGACGCCTCCTGGCTGGGGCGAAGAAGCCGCCACGGAGGAACTGCCCAACCGATTCATGGTCCGCGGCGGCTATGGTCTGGTCTTCAACGCAGATACAATCGTGCGGTTCAATGGCGCCAGCGGTATCGGCAGCACGGTGGATTTTGCCCGAACGCTGGGCGGAGAACGGAGCGATAGCTTTTGGCGCATCGATTCCCAGTACCGATTTAACGACCGACACAGCCTGGGATTCAGCTACTACGACGTCACTCGGAACGGGAATCGGGTGCTCAACGAGAATGTCACGATCGGCGACACCACGTATGCCGCTGGCGGCGCGCTTCAGAGCGAATTGGACATCAAGCTCTACCGGCTGATCTACAATTATTCCTTTTATCACTCCGACAAAGTCGAGCTCGGCCTCTCCGGCGGGCTCTACCTCGCCAACCTCAAGACCCTTTTTGCCGGCAACCTCATCTGTTCAGGGGGACCATCTTGCGGCGGTGGGACGACGATCGCGTCGCGTACGGAAAGCGATAAGCTGACCGTGCCGCTTCCCAGCTTCGGCCTGCTCGTCAACTACAACATTACGACCCGCCTTCAGGCTCAGGTGCGGTTCGACTGGTTTTATTTGGAAACGGACTCTTTCAAAGGGTCGATGAACGAGTTCTACGCCGGACTCGAATATCGGCTGTTCAAGAATTTCGGAATCGGCGGGGCCTTTGATCGCCTGGCCATCGATGTCGACTACAAACCCGAAAAGGAGAGCGGCTGGGGTGTCCGCAACACCTGGGCGACGGCCTTTTTCTACGGGGCATTGTATTTTTAGCCCCCCGAAACCACTTTGCTGCCTCTCAGCCTTCCGGCGAAGGAGAAATAGTCCTATTTTCTGAAGGGGACCTGTCTATCATGCTGCGCCGTTGTCGCGGCAAAACAGGGCAGTACCGGAAGCCTATCTGCCCCAAAGTGCCTCAGTTCGACCTCTCCAGGCCCCCATTAGCGAGTATGCCCTTGCAAAACCGTGCCATGAATCCCATAGCCAAGGTCGAACTTATCGCGTATTCGGCACGGTCCATGCTTGATTCCTGTGACAACCCCTGCCGTCATGCATGAATTTACCTTGCCTTGAGTGACAAAGCACACGGGGTGTGGTATGTACCCCCCCCCCCGGTAAGCTCGGCTGCAGTGAACCCTTATGGTCGTGGCTGATGAACCTTCAGGTTCATGAACGACGGCGGAAACGCCTTAGCCCTTCGAAGCAGACGGCCCGACAGAGCCTTCGTAACTCGGACGAGTTGAACCGTTCTGTTCAGTCCATCATTAACACCTATCAGACGAATGTGGCGGTACTCGACCACAAGGGAATCATTCGCTATGTGAATGGCGCATGGCGCCGGTTTGCAAAACGGAATGGCCTGAGTTCCAAGACACACGGGGTGGGCCTCGATTACCTCGATGTCTGTCGAAGAACAGGACTGAAGGATGCCGACACCGCAAGAACCGTCCATCGCCAGATTCGACGGCTGTTGGACAGGGATGTCACCAAGTTTGAGCAGTTGTACTCCTGCGAGCTTGCAGGCAAACGCCAGTGGTATCTCGTACAGGGCAGCCGATTGAAGAGAGCGGAGCGTCCATCGGCTGTCTGGATTCTGTTAGCGCACCAGAACGTCACGCCCGTCAAGCGAATCGCCAAGACCCTGCAGAATCGTGACCGACCGTCCAAAGAGATCAGAGAATCCAGCCACATCATTCCTTGGGAGGCCGACGCGAAAACTTGGCGGATGACCTACATTGGCCGAGAAGCCGAAGTCTTGCTGGGCTATCCGCGAGAAGACTGGTACAAGCCTGACTTCTGGGAGTCTCACCTCCATCCCGATGATCGCAGGAGCGCCATCGATCGTTGCCGGCAGTTGTCCACACGGCAGCCTCACTTTGAGCTTCGGTATCGGATGATCGCAAAGGACGGAAGACCAGTGTGGCTGCTCGACCTCGTGACGGTCGTCGGCCCATTGAAGCGGCCGCGAAGCCTGCGCGGGTTTTTCCTGGACGTGACCGCAGAAGCGGAACGGCACGAACGCGAGACGCTGCAGCGGCTGCTGTCCGAAGCCGTCGGTGAGATCTTCTGGTTCGTCCGCATGAACCCCGAACGTGTCATCTATATCAGCCCTTCAGTCGAATCCGTCATGGGCCGCAAGGCGGCGGCATTCTACGGCGAGGCGCGCTTCTGGCTCACGTGCGTGCACGAGCAGGATCGGGCGCGCGTCGAACGAGCCTATACGGCATGGTTGGCGGGCGAGGCGAGCGACTACAGGGAACAGTATCGGGTCAGATTGCCCGATGGCACGGTGCATTGGCTCGATGACCATGGGGCGCTCACGCGTGATCCGGAAGGCCACACCAGCTTTGCCACCGGCATCGCCAAGGACATCACGGAACAGAAACACAACGAAGAGACGTTGCGACGTCTCAGCGCGCGGCTGATCACCGCGCAAGAAGCGGAACGGAGCCGAATCGCCCGTGAGCTCCACGACCATGTGAACCAGACGTTGGCGCTGTTGTCGGTGGAATTGGAACAGTTCGGACGGGTTCCTTCCTCCAATCCGGGACGGCAGGATGCCATGGAGGCCATGCAACAGCGGTTGAAAGCCCTGTCGGCCGACATCCATGCCATGTCTCATCGGCTGCATCCGTCCAAATTGAAACATCTCGGGTTGGTGCCGGCCATCCGAGCCCTCTGCCGGGACATGGCGGAGTGCGGGCTGCACGTGCACTTTACCGATCTCGACATGCCGCGGACGCTGCCAGATGATGTCGCGCTCACACTGTATCGCGTCGCGCAGGAGGGCCTGCACAATGCCAGGAAACACAGCGGGACCGATTCGGTCGAGTTGTCTCTGGCGAGACAATCCACGATCGTGACCATGCGGCTCCGGGATAAGGGCAAGGGTTTCGATCCGAGCGTTTTGGAATGCAGCGAGGGCCTGGGATTGGTGAGCATGACCGAGCGGGTCGGTTCCGTCGGTGGCACGTTGGCGATCCGGTCGGCACCAGGGGCGGGAACCGAGATCGAAGCCCGCGTGCCGATCCGGCCGGAGCGGACTATGGAATGAACAGGCCATGAAGCTGTTCCGCGTGCTGCTCGCCGATGATCACCGTCTCCTGTTGGACGCCTTCACGCAATTGTTCGAGGGCTATGACGAGTATGACATCGTCGGCACGGCGCTGGACGGGCGCCAACTGATCGCCCAAGCGCTCCGCCTGAAACCGGACATCGTGATCGCCGACGTGGCCATGCCGTTGTTAAACGGACTGGACGCGCTGGAGCGCCTCAAGCAACGGCTTCCTCATACCGCGTTCATCATCCTTACGGCCAGCGAGGACCCGGATTTGGCGAGACGCGCCCTCGAAGCCGGCGCCATGGGATACCTGTTGAAGAGCGAGGCGTCCACGCGGTTATTCGAGGCTCTGCGAGCCGTTCGCCAGGGACGCCGGTATATGTGTCCTGCCATGGCGTCGGTGCTTGAGGACATTCCACGGACCGGCCGCTCACCACTGTCCGGCCGCCGGCCGCTGACGCCGAGACAACGTGAGGTGCTGCAACTCCTCGCCGAGGGGCGATCGATGAAGGAGGTGGCGGCCACGCTGGGGATGACTCCCCGCACGGTCGCCTTTCACAAGTATCGGGTTATGGATCAATTCCGACTCAAATCCACCGCCGACCTCGTGCAATTCGCCATTCGCGAGCGTCTTATCTCCGCTCTCTGAATTCCGACATTCCCATCAACATGCCCTGTCAGTTTTGACAGTGGTGCCGATCGGCGCTCCGTGATACCTCTGTGGCATCTTCCCATTCACGCCCTCTGCGGACCGGCGGTGTGCAGAAGTGGTCCTCGTGGCCAATCAATCCATTACGACGCCTTGCCAGAGCCCGGACCACGGGGCGGCGTTTCGCCCCCGCGTGATTTTCGCCGACGACAACGCGCAGTTTCTCGATCACGCCGTCCAGTTGATGGCTGATGAGTGCGACATTCTCGGCACGGTTTCCGACGGAGTCGCCGCGGTCGAGCTCGTGGAACGGCTGATCCCGGATATTGCAGTGCTGGATATCACCATGCCGATCATGGACGGCCTGGACGTGGCGCGGCGACTGCGAGCCGACGGCGTCCAGACCAAGATCATCTTCCTCACCGTCCATGACGATCCGGATTATCTTCGGGAGGCCTTGGACGTCGGCGCGACGGGCTACGTCGTCAAGCAACGGCTGGTCTCCGACCTGCCACAAGCCATACAGGCCTCGCTGGCCGGGCGCCGGTTCGTGTCGGCCACGCCGAATTTGCAATCCATTGGATCGGGGGAGAACCCGTGACCTTTCGAATCGAGCGGCCGGACGGACCGATCGCTCACCCCTGTATCCTGTTGCTGACCGCAAACAGGAAGCGAGTGGGAACAGACGGGAGTGATCGAGAATCAGTAGCCTGTGGTTGATGTGTAGAAGAGCCGGTTAGCCGACTAAGGGATTCCGAACCGTCAACCCGGGAAATCGGCCAAAGTCCCGATCCGCCGTCCACAACTCAAGCACTCCGTGTTGCAGGCATAGAGCCGCGACTCGCGCGTCATGGATTTGAGGACCGGACGCTCGGGAAGCCTGGAGCACGTCCCGGAATTGCCTCCAGTAGTCCTCGGGCTCCGACAGGAGGACAAGGCTCGGTGATTCCATCCAAGCTTCAATCTGGTCTATCGCCGCTTGCAGGGGAGTCGGCGGAGCATAGATACGCGCATGGGTCACAATGGCGAGAAATTCGTGAATGCATGGCCATGGTATGGCCCATGGCGCTCGTCGCTCAGCCAGTCCGAGGAGGTGAGCATAGGCCCGTTCGTGCCAAGGGGAATCTTCGCGGTGGGCATACACGAGAATATTGCTATCGACGGCGATCATCCGCCGCGGCCTTCGTAGCTCAATTCCCGAATTTGCTCCCAGGAGGCTCCCGCGAGATGCGGATGCAACCCATGGCCTTTAAATGTGGCTTTGCGAAGGCGGAATTCGTGATGCCGTTTGTGCTCTGAAACAATCCTGCGAAGCCCCTGTTCGACCAGAGCCTTCAAGGTCGTCCGCTCCCGGCGGGCTACCTTGCGCGCCTCCTCGAAAAGGCTATCAGGTATTTGTATGGTCGTCTTCATATGGCTAACCATATCGCGCGGTATAGTCAGCCGTCAAGTCAAGGAAGAACCTGACGGGTCGCCATGCATCGGCGAGTGGAGAACGGTTCCGGCCTTGACGAGAACGTTCTTCGCCGGCCTGTCACTTTTAACAGTGGAAGCCGGCTTCCATTGATGGTAGAGAGTGTGCGCTGCGCGCATGCGCACACGGTCGAACCACCTTTCAGAAAGGAGATGACGATCATGAAATTCCTCCAAGGCTTCTGCATGGCGGCACTGCTCGTGTGGGCCGCGCCGGTTGTTGCACAGAATGCCCCAAGCCCGACAAATATGGAAATCCTCAAGGAAAAGCTGAAAGCGGACAAGAAACTCCTGGTGGCCGGCAACATGGACCTCAGCGATTCCGAAGCCAAGGCCTTCTGGCCCTTATATGACGGCTATCAGAAGGAACTCGATCAGATCAATCAGCGACTCACCCGGACGATCGGGGAATATGCCGAAGCCTTCCAGAAGGGCCCGCTGCCAAACGACACGGCCAAGAAGCTGATGAATGAAGCGTTGGCCGTAGAAGAAGCCGAGGCGAAGTTGAAACGGACCTATGCAGACAAGCTCAACAAGGTACTGCCGGCATCCAAGACGGCCCGGTACATTCAGATCGAAAATAAAATCCGGGCCATCATCAAGATGGAACTCGCGCAACAGATTCCGCTGGTATATTGACGCAGGCAGTGCCGCCGACCTTGATCCCAAACAAAGGAGCACGTTCATGAGAAGCCGCGGACTCGGAGTGATTGTTCTGGGGCTCGTCTGCCTTCAAGGTTGCGCATCGGAACCGGTTCGCACGGCGGATACCGGCAGCCAGGCCGCCAAGACCTCGGCGGCCACCAATGCGGAAATTCTGTTGAACAAGATCAAGGCCGACAAGAAGTTGCTGGTGGCGAGCAACATGAATCTGACGGACGGCGAGGCGGCTAAGTTCTGGCCTTTGTATGACGAATATCAGAAGAATCTCGACCAGATCAACAAACGGCTCGGCCGGACCATTACGGACTATGCGGAGGCCTTCAAGAACGGGCCAGTGCCGAACAGCACGGCGGCGAACCTCCTCGACGAAGCCCTGGCGGTCGAGGATGCCGAAGTGGCGCTGAAGCAATCCTACGCCCAGCAACTCAGCCATGTCTTGCCGGAGGCCAAGGTCGCCCGGTACCTCCAGATCGAAACCAAGATCCGGTCGTTGTTGAAGTACGAATTAGCCCGGGAGATTCCACTGGTGTACTGAGGCGCCGACTCGCAATCAGAGCCGCCGGTGAGGCTCGCGGCCGATCTGAAAGTCACAGCGCAATCGATGGAAACCTGAGGCCAGTCCGCAATCGGCGCGACCATCGATCATGTTGCCGATACGTTTCACATTCAGCGTCCGCCCCCAACCGCTTCTTGTACAAGGAGGAGTCATGAATACCACACTTCGCCGGCCACTCTTGGCAGCCATGGGAATCGCGGTCCTGGGGCTTGCCCTGTCCGCCTGTGGCACAACCAAAGCCACGTCCGACTCGATTTCCAATTTCCTCTCCAGCACGACCCCGGGCGCTCTATACACGGAGGATGGCCTGGTGCGGCAGGAGCAGAAGATCAACCTGTTTGCCGGCGTAGCCTATGAAAATCTCCGCCAAGAATCGGCGGCGGGAGGAGGGGAATATGTGACGGCCCTGGCCTCCCTGTACGAGATCCCTATCGCCAAGCATGAAGAATTTGCACATATTCTCAAAACCCACCATTCCGACCTCTTCGGCAAAGGCCTCAAGGAAGATCGAACCGCGCATCTGAAGATGGTGGAGACCCTCAATCGGGCGCTCCTGGCCGATGCGTTTTTGCACCGCTAGATCTTGAACTACTCCGGCAGCGGTCGCTCGATGAAGCACCCCGCCTTCACCAGCGGGGTGCTTCTGTCGCGAGGCTCAGTGATTCCCCGACGACGGGAGTGCTGGTGCGCCCCGTTCATGCGCCGCCACCGCGGCAAATCGTTCCCGGAAGGCCTCGGCGGTGAGCCCCGCCACCGCGGCGCAACGAGCCAGGCGTTCGCGCTCCGCAAAATCGCTCTCGTCCAATCGGACCATATAGCGCCGGGCAATTCGATAGGACTCCGACGCCACATCCACCATGCGGACCCTGGTCCGTTGCGTGGCGGGATCGAGAATCCTGCCGAACGGGATCGGCGAACAGGCACCGTTGACAATCGAGACCATCGCCCCCGTCCCCCCGCTGATCAGGTACTCCGCTGCGGAGCACCCGAGATCACGACAGTATTCCATGTCGAACGGAATGGGATCCGCGCACCGCAATTCATAGCCCAGGTCCTTGACCCGAATGGTCGGGGAGAGGCCGTAAGGAGCCAGGCGCTTCAGGACTTCCTCCTTCAGCACACGGCCCAGATCGAGATCCGCCAGTTCCACATGACCATGGTCGTCGCGCGCGACGGAAGCCAAAGCCGTCAGGTCGTCGGGGCTCATGATCTCCGCCAAACCTTCCGCCAGTACGGCGACGCCATCTTCCCGGCCCAGACTCAGCCGCTTGATGATCGCGCCCGCGAGAATATCGGCCACTGTCGCGAGTTTGATGGGTCTGTCGCGAAACTCCTCCGGAATCATCGTGAGTGTCGCCCCGGCCGCTTTGCCGATTCCCAGTGCCAGATGCCCGGCCTTGCGTCCCATAGCCACGACAAAAAACCAATGGCCGGTTGTGCGCGCATCTTCGAGGATGCTCGTGACCGCAAAGGTCCCGACGTGCCTAGCGGTCTGGAATCCAAAGGTCGAGATGCCCTGCGGAAGATCAAGGTCATTATCGATGGTCTTGGGGACGTGTACAACGCGCAGGCGGCCCTGTGCGGCCCGTTCGAGCGAAAGGGCTGAAAAACAGGTATCGTCTCCTCCGATCGTGACCAGTCCCGTTACGCCGAGTTGGTCCAGACTTTTCAACACCTGGGCCAGATGGCTGGGATTTTTGGTCGGGTTCGCACGTGAGGTCTTGAGCAGCGATCCGCCGCGAAAGTGAAGCCGGCTCATCCGTTCAAGGGTCAATGGCACGACCTTGCTCAAGTCCCCCCGCATGATCCATTTGAACCCTTGCTCGATACCCAGGACCTTCCAGCCCTCATCGAGGCATCGAATCGTCGCAGCGCTGATCACCCCATTGATGCCCGGCGCCGGCCCTCCGCCGACCAGTATGGCGACTGTCTCCGTCATTGGCACTACTCCCCCCTGTAAATTCGAGCTGAACATGTGTCATGCGATCTATCACCGGCCGAACCTTCGCTGGGATTGTACCAAGCACGGACCGGCCGTGCGGACTTCACAACGAGAGCCCTCCAAAGCGGTCTTGCAGGCCGATCATGGCACTTCTTCTCCTCCAGTTCCAAGATCACGATCTACTCCGGGCCCCAGCACCATTCGGCGGCGAGCATGGGTTTCATGGGTTTATGCGTGTCCATGAATATTCACAGCAGCCATGCCGCAGAAAAGATGAGCCTGCCATTTTTGACGTGTGATGCGGTTCACTCTGCCACGTATACCATGTATAAAAGAGAAGATCCGAGAGGAGCGGCCGGGGTCGAAGTATCGGCTCGTTTGAAGCGTGAAATAAGAATAAGATTGGGAGACGGCAGCGCCTCGCTCGCCGCGCAAAATGACAGATTATCGTCGTTGATTCCCACATGGCTGCGACGCTGACATGAAGGTTTTGGTGATCAACAGCGGGAGTTCGTCGATTAAGTTTCGCCTGGTGGACGTCGTTGAGGAGTCGAACGGCGCCCTGACAACCGGACCGGCCTTGCTTCAGGGCTCGATCAAAGGGATCGGAAGCCACACGAGCTTCGAGGTGCTGGGCGAGCATGAGGACCGGTCGGGGGCCATAGAGATTCGGGACCATGCACAGGCGCTGAGGGTGCTGTTCGATCGTCTGGCCGGTTCGCTCGGTGGGATCGACGCGGTCGGGCATCGGGTGGTCCACGGAGCAGATCGCTTTGTGGAGTCCACGTTAATCACGGAAGAGGTTGAAGCCGGCATCGACGCGCTGTCCGAATTGGCCCCGCTGCACAATCCCGCTTGTCTTGCAGGGATCCGGGGAACCAGGGAGGTGCTGGGCTCCAAGCTGCCGATGGTGGCCGTGTTCGACACGGCCTTCCACAAGACCATGCCGGCTATTGCCAAACAATACGCGATTCCCAGGGAACTGGCCGACCGGCATCGGATCAGCCGTTACGGGTTTCACGGGATTGCCCATGCGTCGCTCGCCCATGGCTATGCGGCAACCACGGGAACCCCGTTGGAACGAGCACGGTTGATTACGCTCCAATTGGGGAACGGCTGCTCCGTGGCGGCCATTGCGCAAGGCCGATCGGTGGAGACCTCGATGGGCTTCACGCCGTTGGAGGGATTGGTGATGGGCACCCGTTCCGGCGATGTGGATGCCTCGATCATCAGTTACCTGTGCGAGCGGGAAAAGGCCGAGCCGGCTGAAGTTGAACGGTGGCTCAACGAACGTTCCGGCCTCCTCGGATTGTCGGGGCGGTCGTCAGACATGCGGGAGTTGCTCCGCGCGGCTGAGCAGGAACAGGATCAACGGGTCATGTTCGCCATTGATCTGTTCTGCTATCGCGTGCGCAAGTACCTTGGCGCCTACCTTGCCGTGCTGGGCGGCGCCGATGCCATCGTCTTCGGAGGCGGGATCGGGGAAAATGCACCGGAGATCCGGGACCGGATTTGCCGGAACATGGGCTGGTGCGGCCTGAGGCTCGACCCAGACCGCAATCGAGCATCGGTAGGGCTTGCGCCGGGTCAGGCAGCACGGATCAGCGTGGAGGAATCTCGGCCGTCCGCCTATGTCGTCGCGGCGGATGAGGAAACCTGGATCGCCAGAGAGACGGTTCGCTGCGTGCGAGGAGGACGTTCATAACCGGCTCGACCTCTGTCGAGCCGGCGTGGTCACAGAGAAGGAGCGGTCATGAAGAACCCATTGTCAGAAAAAGTACTCAACCTGATGGACGCGTACTGGCGCGCGGCGAATTATTTGTCCGTCGGGCAGATCTACCTCTATGACAATCCCCTGCTGAAGGAGCCGCTGAAGAAAGAACACATCAAGCCCCGGCTCCTCGGTCATTGGGGGACCACCCCAGGGCTGAATTTCATCTACGTCCATCTGAACCGAATCATCCAGCAACGGGATCTCAACATGATCTACATCACCGGTCCCGGCCATGGCGGGCCAGGGCTGGTGGCGAATGCCTACCTCGAAAACACCTACAGCGAGGTCTATCCGAACATCTCTCAGGACGAAGAGGGCCTGAAGCGGCTGTTCACGCAGTTCTCATTTCCCGGAGGCATCCCGAGCCACGTGGCGCCGGAAACTCCCGGCTCCATCCACGAAGGAGGGGAACTGGGCTATGCTTTGTCGCACGCATACGGGGCTGCGTTCGATAACCCTGACCTCATCGTCGCCTGCGTCGTCGGGGACGGCGAAGCCGAAACGGGACCGCTCGCGACCTCCTGGCACTCCAACAAATTTCTCAATCCGGCCTCAGACGGAGCCGTCCTGCCGATCCTGCATCTGAACGGGTACAAAATCGCCAACCCCTGCGTGCTGGCCCGTATCAGCCACGAAGAGTTGGACCAGCTCTTTCGCGGATACGGCTATACGCCGCATTTCGTCGAAGGCGACGATCCGGCCAAGATGCATCAATTGATGGCCGCCACGCTCGATGCCTGCTTCGACGACATCCGGCACATCCAGACCCAGGCACGAAAGACCGGGGTGAAGGAGCGGCCACGGTGGCCGATGATGATCCTCCGTTCACCGAAGGGCTGGACCTGTCCGAAGGAAATCGACGGCAAGCGGACGGAAGACTATTGGCGAAGCCACCAGGTGCCGATGGGTGAAATGCACGAGAAGCCCGAGCATGTCAAAATCCTTGAGCAATGGATGAAGAGCTACAAACCGGATGAGCTGTTCGATAAGACCGGCCGGTTGAAGCCCGAATTGGCCGAACTCGCCCCGAAGGCAGAACGCCGCATGAGCGCCAATCCTCACGCCAACGGCGGTCTCCTGCTCAAGGACCTGCGTCTGCCGAATTTCCGCGACTACGCGATCAAGGTCACGAAACCCGGCGCCGTCATGGCCGAGTCCACCCGCCTCATGGGCAAGTTCCTGCGGGACACGATGAAGCTGAACCTGGAGAGCCGGAACTTCCGCCTGTTCAGCCCGGACGAGAACAACTCGAACCGCTGGCAGGACGTGCTGGAGGTGACCAACCGCGTCTGGATGGCGGACCGGTACCCCTACGACGACCATCTGGCGCCTGACGGCCGGGTGATGGAGATGCTCAGCGAGCACCAGTGCCAGGGGTGGCTGGAGGGATATCTCCTGACGGGCCGGCACGGGTTCTTCTCCTGCTATGAAGCTTTCATCCACATCATCGATTCCATGTTCAATCAGCATGCGAAGTGGCTCAAGGTCTGTAACGACATTCCCTGGCGGCGGCCGATCGCCTCGCTCAACTATCTGCTCAGCTCGCATGTCTGGCGGCAGGATCACAATGGATTCAGTCACCAGGACCCGGGCTTCATCGACCATGTGGTGAACAAGAAGGCGCAGGTCGTGCGCGTGTATCTCCCGCCGGATGCCAACACGCTCCTGTCCGTCACCGACCACTGCCTGCGCAGCCGCAACTACGTCAATGTCATCGTCGCCGGCAAGCAACCGGCTCCCCAATGGCTGACGATGGACGAGGCCGTCAAACATTGCACCGCGGGGATCGGCATCTGGGAGTGGGCCAGCAACGATAAGGGCAGCGAGCCGGATGTGGTCATGGCCTGCTGCGGGGACGTGCCCACCTTGGAGACCTTGGCCGCGGTGGACCTCTTCCGGCGATATATGCCCGAAGTGAAGATCAGGGTCGTGAACGTCGTCAACTTGATGAAACTGCAACCGCCAAGTGAACACCCGCACGGTCTCTCCGACCATGATTTCGATGCGCTGTTCACCAAGGACAAACCGATCATCTTCGCATTCCACGGCTACCCCTGGTTGATCCATCGACTCACGTACAGGCGAACGAATCACAAAAACCTGCATGTCCGCGGGTACAAGGAGGAGGGGACCACCACGACGCCGTTCGACATGTGCGTCCTCAACGACCTCGATCGATTCCACCTGGCCAGCGACGTCATCGACCGGGTCCCCTCCTTGGGAGCCAGGGCCGCCTATGCCAAGCAGGCGCTGCGCGACAAGCTGTTCGAGCACAAGGAGTATATCTCCCGATACGGCGAGGATATGCCCGAGATCGCCAACTGGCAATGGGGGCAACAGGCGCCGGCTCGACAACGGGCGACATCCACCGAAGCGGACAACGTGTAGAGCGACGGGTCAATAGTGATGGAACGATCGGGCAATGAAAACCCGTCGCTTACCGCGCTGAGGGTCGGATCATCCAACCCATCGGCGTCCCCTCGATTTTGAACGACATTCAGCGTATTCTTCCGACAAGAAATTGAATGCGGCATCTGCTACAAGCCTGTGTGCGATCTTCATTCGGAGTACCAGGAGCAGACAGCATGAGTTCACCCGGCAATCAGCTCACCGCTCGCCCGGCCTGGAAGGCCTTGGCCGCGCACCACGAACGGATTCGTGACGCGCATCTCCGGACCCTCTTCGCGCAGGACCCCGAACGCGGGACCCGTATGACCGCGGAGGCCGCCGGCGTCTTCCTGGATTATTCGAAGAATCGCATCACGGACGAGACGCTCCGCCTTCTCGTCCACCTCGCGGAGGAATGCGGGTTGCGGGCTCGGATCGAGGCGATGTTCAACGGCGAGAAGATCAACGTGACCGAGAACCGTGCCGTCCTTCATGTGGCGCTGCGCGCGCCGAAGGACTCCTCCATCGTGGTCGATGGCGTCAATGTGGTGCCGCGTGTCCATGCGGTGCTCGACAAAATGGCGGACTTCTCGAACCGCGTCCGGAGCGGCGCCTGGAAGGGGCACACGGGCAAACGCATCCGCCACATCGTCAACATCGGGATCGGGGGGTCAGACCTGGGGCCGGTCATGGCTTATGAAGCGCTCAAGCACTACAGCGACCGAGGCATGACGTTCCGTTTTGTGTCCAATATCGACGGGACCGATTTCGCGGAGGCCGTGCGCGACCTCAACCCGGCGGAAACCCTCTTCATCGTGTCGTCCAAGACCTTCACGACCCTCGAGACCATGACGAACGCGCACAGCGCGCGCGACTGGTCGCTCAAGGGACTCGGCGGCGCGCAGGCGGCTGTGGCCAAGCATTTTGTCGCCGTCTCGACGAATGCGGCGGAGGTGAGACAATTCGGCATCGACCTCGCCAACATGTTCGAGTTCTGGGACTGGGTCGGCGGACGCTATTCCATGGATTCGGCTATCGGCCTCTCGACGATGCTGGCTGTCGGGCCGGAGCAGTTCCACCAGATGCTGGCCGGCTTTCGCCGGATGGACGAACACTTCCGGACGGCGCCATTCGACCGCAACCTGCCCGTGCTCCTCGGCCTGCTCACCGTGTGGTACAACAACTTCTTCGGCGCGCAGACCGTGGCGGTCCTGCCCTATGAGCAGTATTTGAAACGATTCCCTGCCTATCTCCAGCAGTTGACGATGGAGAGCAACGGCAAGAGCGTGATGCTCAACGGGACCAAGGTCGGTTACGAAACAAGCCCGATCTATTGGGGTGAGCCCGGCACCAACGGCCAGCACTCCTTCTACCAATTGATCCATCAAGGAACCAAACTCATCCCCTGCGACTTTATTGCATTCGCCCGGACGCTCAACCCGCTCGGCCGGCATCACGATCTCTTGCTCGCAAACATGTTCGCGCAGGGCGAAGCCCTCGCGTTCGGCAAGACGTCCGAGGAGGTGCGGGCCGAAGGGTCGCCTGATTGGCTGGTTCCCCATCGCACCTTCGAGGGCAACCGGCCCTCCAACACCGTGCTGCTCGGCCGGCTCACGCCCGAGTCGCTCGGTCGACTGATCGCCCTCTATGAGCACAGCGTGTTTACCCAGGGTGTCATCTGGGGCGTCGATTCGTTCGATCAGTGGGGGGTTGAGTTGGGCAAGGTGCTGTCCCAGCGCATCATTCCTGAACTGGAGAGCCAGGCGGAGCCCCAACTTGGGCACGACAGTTCCACCAACGCGCTGATCCGCCGCTACCGGGCATGGAAGCAGAAGCCATGAGGGTGCGACCGGCCGGTGTGGTGTCCCATCGATACGTTTCACAAGTCCCCTGGCCAGCTCCTGACCGACATCGATGAGCACAGGCGCTTCCGCGGCACACTCAAACAAGGGCGGGATGCGCTTGGTCGCTCCGATTCTGCTTGGTATGTCCCTCCACACAGGCTGTGTCGGATCGACTTCGGATCGGCCCCCCGGCGATCCTGACGCCGCCCGGATGTCGCGATTCAGAGTCCTCACCTACAACACCCTGCATGGCCTGGACGTGGGCCGCCTCTGGGTGCGGCCGGGCGAATCCGAAGACGACCGAACCGCCAGGATCACGTTGCAGATCGACGACATGGCTCGCGTGGAGCCGGACGTGATGTTGCTGCAGGAAGTGAATCCGTTGCCTCGCATGGCGACCGCCTACGTTGACGGACTTAGAGCGCGCAGCCTCACGTACAACGAGGTGCATCAAGTCGATGCCTGCGGGGTCAGACCGCTTCCGGGAGTAGCGGTGGTCCCAGGATTAAATAACGGTCTTGTGGTGCTCGCCAAAGCGCCGTTGCTCGTGCGGAAGCTGGCAGGCTTGAAATTGAGCGGAGGGTTCGGGCTTTGCCGCGACCGCCTGGGCGTGCAGTTCGGCGAATTGCGCTATGCGCTCATCGCCGAAGTGGAGAATCCCGCCAGCCATCGGAAGCTGCTCGTCGTCAGTCTGCATCTGCATTCCGGGATCGAGCGAGACGAATATTTCACGCAACGGCTGCTCGTCGCGCAGAGCGAAGGTCGGATTCAGGACCAGGCTTCCTCGCAACAGATCCTGAACGCCTTGGCGGAGGATCAGCAACAACGGGTCCAGGAACTGCGTACGTTGCTCGCGGAGCTTAAGCGGCTGCAGGCCGCCGGCTCGTATGTGGGCATCCTCATCGGCGGAGACTTCAACTTTGAGCCGGACTCGCCGGGATATCGCGAGTTGCAGGAGGCCGGTCTGCGCGATACCTACACGGTCGCGCGCCGAACCGGAGAATTGCACACCTATGACCCGAGACTGAATCCGGTCGCCCGCCAGGAGGAGATCGAATTGCCGCCGACCTTGGCCTCGGTCATACAAAGGATGCCGGAGGATCAACAGCAACGGATCAAGGACGGCTACCGCCGCGGGGTGAGCCAGGCCCGGCGCATTGATTTTCTCTTCATGATGCTGGCGGACCCGGCTCATCCGTTGGGCTGCCTCAGGCAGGAACTCTTCGGCCGCCCGAATGCCGTGACCCTCGGCGCCGGTTCCGACCATTTTGGCGTGCTGGACACCTACACGACGGACGGCAATTGCTGAGCCTATTCCACCACGGCCCTCACGAGTGATCGTACAGGTGCAACGATGCGGCTAAGAACACGGAAGACGACCGGTCTTCTCCGAACGTGTGGGGTATGGATAGGCGGACTATTTCTGCTCGCTTCCTTAACCGGCTGCTCGAGTTCCATCTACGGATGGCAGGTCCGGACCAATTCGACAGAATTGTCCCCGTCTTTCCATCCAGCCAGCTTGGAACAGGATGGCGTGGCGATCTTCCCGGCGATCACGGCCCCTGGCCTTCGTGGGAACGAGGTGGGGTTGGCCCATTACCTCGGCCAGATTCTGCGGAGAGTATCCCCGAACTGGCAAATCGTATCCGAGCAGGACACGCTCGCGCGCCTCAATCGGCAAGGGTTGGCGGGACAGTATACCAGCGTGAGGAATGATTACGATCAGAGCAACGTCCTCGATCGCGATGCCCTCCGAAAATTTCGCGAAGCCGTCGGCGCGCGCTTTGTGTTCCAGCCTCGGTTGGCGGCTTTTACGCAAGTCATGCAGGATCGTTGGAAATTTCCAGCACTGGACCTTCGACTCACGCAAACGCGGTCGAGCGTCATGCGGATCTCTCTGCAACTCTGGGACGGCGAGACCGGGGAACTTCTCTGGACCTCCATCGCCGAAACGGCGATGGAGAGTGAGGCCATTTCTCAAGACCCTGTGTATCTGGAAGATATCGCCCGCGCCACATTGGGCAGTATCGTCTCCGATTTCCTCAATCGGAAACGAGCCTCGAAGTATACGCCTCTAAACAAGTTCCTCGATGATCTCATCAAAGAGGCCATACCGATTGAGAAGGAGAAGAACGGAGACGGCGGGGAACCGCCGGCAAAGTAACGTACCGGCTCGATCCATCTCGCTCTTTTGGCGAAGGAACCGATCGGTCGCCGAGTGAGTCCACCTGCTAGTTTTGACAGTTGTGCCTAATGCGAGAGTTTGGTAGATAGCTCATCCGTTCAACTCCCTGTCTGTAACGTGGCCGCCAGACGACTGCAGAGGGAAGAGACCTTGGCCAACATCCTGGCCTGAACGCGCCCGTAACGCCGGCCCTGAGGAGATTGGAGACCACGTCCACATGTTTGCGCATGACTACCGGGGGGCGATCGAGATGCATGTGACGTCCCGTCCAGACCCGGTCATTGCGCGGAGGCGGGCATGGATCGCACCGAGGCCCATGCGGGTGGCTTGATAGTGTCCGACAGACAACCTACGAGGCATCCATGAGAATAACGTACAGACCATCTGCTGACAACCGTTCCACCGCAACCCGGCTCCTGTCGCGAGTCTTCCTGCTGATGGTCATGACAATACCGATTGTGCAAAGCGCCTGTTCAGTGAATCCCGTGAGCGGCAGGCCGGAACTCACGCTGGTTTCGGAAGAGCAGGAAAACAAGCTTGGAGCCGAGGAAGCTAAAAAGGTCGAAGCCCAGATGGGGTTGCTCGACAACGACCCTTTCTCGGCCTACTTGACTCAGTTGGGCAAACGGTTGGCCGAACAATCGCCCCGCCAAAGTGTGGCCTATCAATTTCACCTCGTCGATATGGAAGAGCCGAACGCCTTCGCCTTGCCGGGCGGGTACGTCTATGTCACGCGCGGGTTGCTCGCCCTGACCAATTCCGAAGATGAGCTGGCGGGCGTCGTCGGGCATGAGATCGGCCATGTGGCGGCGCGGCATTCGGTTCAAAGTATTTCAAAGCGCGGTCCATTCGCTGCGGTGTTTGGGATCGTCTCTGGCGTGACCGGCCTTGTGAGCCCGCTGGTCGGCAACATCGTCGGCGGGATCGGAGACTTGACGCAAAGCTTGATCTTTTCTCCCTACAGCCGCAGCCAGGAAAATGAAGCCGATGAGGTCGGGCAGGGGATTGCCGCAAAGGCCGGCTGGGATCCTGTCGCGCTGTCGACCTTCCTGTCCAATCTGGAACGGGAGGTGGAGCTGTACCAAGGGAAACCGCGGAGGCCGAGCTTCTTCGACTCCCACCCTCCGACGCCGGAACGGGTCAGAAAAACGTCGGTGCACGCAACCACCTTGACGCGGGCGCCACGTGCACCGATCAGCGCCACCAAGGACTCCTACCTCGCCAGGCTGGATGGGCTCGTCATCGGACAGCGGGCGGCGAATGGAATCCTGATGGATCAGCAATTTCTCCAGCCGGACTTGAACTTCCTTTTTGAACTCCCTGATAAATGGAAGGTAGAAAACACGCCACAAATGCTGATTGCCGCGGCTTCTGACGGGGAGGGGGCTCTGCTGTTGAGAACCGTTGCCGAAGGACAGGACCCGTTGGACGGCGCCCGCACTCTTCAAAAGACGACCAAATCGGACATTCTGTCACGGACGCAACGATTTCAGATCGGTGATTTGCCCGCGGCTCGAACCCACCTCAAAGCCGACAGCCAGACCGAGCTCGACCTGACCTGGATCGCCCACGGCGGCCTGATTTATCAGATCGCCGGTCTGGCTCCCGCGAGACGGTTCGAGTCGATGAAGCCGGTGCTCGATTCCACCGTGAACAGCTTCCGGCCCTTGACCGCGACTGAACGGGATAACATCACCGAAAAACGCATCCGGCTCGTCAAAGCCCAGACAGGAGAAACCATCGAGGCGGTGGCGACGAGGAGCCGATCGGCCTGGAAGCCCGAAGAGATCGCCGTGGCGAACGGACTCAAGGCATCGGCTCCTCTCGTGCAGGGCCAGACCTTGAAGATCGCCGTGACGGAACCCTATGCCCCACGCCCGGTTCGTTAAAGCATCGTCAACTGTGATCCGCCTGCTGAGTCAATCGATTCTCTATGTCTTGCTGATGGTTTCTCTTTCGGCCTGCGAGTACGTTCGCCCGACCTTGAATGCGCCGCTCACTCACTGGGATCCCCAGTACGGCTATCGAATGCCCAATCTCACGACTCCTGAGCAGGGCAACTCAGACAGTCTCCTTGTTTTGGCGGCATTCTCCGGGGGAGGGAGCAGGGCCTCGACCCTCGCGTTCGGGGCGTTGCGCGAGCTGTCTCGCCAGCCGATCACGTGGGAAGGAAAGCAAAAGCGGCTGCTGGATGAGCTCGACGTGATCTACGCCCTCTCCGGCGGCACCTTCACGGGCGCCTATTATGCCCTATTCGGAGAGCGGATCTTTCACGACTTCGAATACCGCTTTCTGCGCAAGGATTGGGAGAGCGAGCTCAGGTCACGGATCTTTCGATCTCCCAGCAATTGGTTCCGCCTCTGGTCTCCCTACTTCGGGCGCACCCACATCATGGCCGAACTCTTGGATGAAGCGCTATTCGAAGGCAAGACCTACGGTGACCTGCTCCGCCAAAAGACCCGGCCGGGCATCCTGATTCATGCCTCGGACATGGCCACGCTCTCAAGATTTGAATTTCTCCAGGCTCAATTCGACGCCATGTGCTCGGATCTCAATCAACTTCCGGTGGCCTATGCCTCCGCGGCTTCGGCCGCCCTCCCATTGGTGCTGAGTCCTATTACCTTGAACAATTACGCGGGCCAATGCGGGTACGAACCTCCCGCCTGGCTCCTGGAAGCCAAAAAGTCCACGAGAGCCATCCAACGACAACGGGCACAGGAATTGCTATCCTATCTCGACGCGGAGAAGCGGCCCAATGTTCATTTGCTGGACGGGGGGCTCTCCGACAATATGGCCTTGAGGGGCATCGTCGAAGGAGTGGGAGTCTCAGGCGGCCTGGAAAATATTGCCAAGAATGCCGGAATCAAGAACATCAAGAAACTGGTCATCATCTCAGTCAATGCCGAAACCGCTCCGGACGTGAAGGAATATCGGAGCGATCATATTCCGGTGCTCTCGCGGGCGTTCAGCTCGCTCGTCGATATCCCGATCAACCGGTATTCGACGGACACGCTGCTGCTCATGCGCTTCGCCGTTCAGATGTGGCGCAACGAGCTTCGCAACCGGCTGCCTGGCGCTGAAAGCGTGTTTGCCCAGGATGCGGAGATCTATTTTGTCGATGTGAGTCTCAACGCGGTTGAGGATCAAACGGAGCGGGAGTATCTCATGAAAATTCCGACGACGTTGCACTTGACCGACCATCAAATCGATCGCCTGCTCCTGGCCGCCACCAGACTCATTCGGAACGACCCGGAATTTCAGCGGCTGATGCAGGAGATTGCAGCCAGTCCCTGACGACTCATCGAGGCCGCTGCGCCTCACGGTAACTGTTGCAATCTAAAGATGTGGTACCGCCACGGAGCCAGATCCAGGTAGAGCCCGCGCGATTTAAGCTCGTGACCCTCCCAATCGTACTGTGCATCGCTCAACAAGTCCTGAAGCCGCCATCGCCGATCGGCAAGTTTGAGGTCAGCAAGCCGGACCTGGCACTGACTCTGGTGCGGAGCATAATTCACCGCCGCCAGCAGCGGCTCTTCGCCGGCTGCCTGCCAGGCATAGCCTAGAAAACAATCCCAGGTCCAGTTGCCTTCTCAGGCCGGCACGCATTCGAGCAATTGCCAGGCCCCGATACGGACGACCGGCTTGCGCAGCACGGCAAGCAGCCGGTCGTAAAACTGCTTCAGGCGCTGATCGACCGGTTCCTCTGGTCCCCGGACCAGATGGGGCGAGATCCGTTTCTTCCGTCCCTCGAATTGCCCCTGATGAAAGAAGCGCAGCCCCGGCGACAGAAAGGTGGTGACCGCCGCGGCCTCATGCACCTCAGGTGAAAAGGTCGCAGCCGCGCGCGGCTCGTCATGGTTTTCAAGAAAGCGCGCCAGCTTGTTCTGGTAATCAAGCCCGGCGTGAAAATGCTCGCGCACGGGCCTGGCATGGCCCTCGCGCAGGCGGTCGTACAGCCGTTTGTCGTACGCGTAGTCGAAGCCCTGCTGTTGCATCGTCCATTCGAAGTCCCAGTAGACCTCGGCCATGAAGCAAAAGCCCGGAACACGTTCGCGCACGCGCCTGGTCGCCTCGGGCCAGAAAAGCGGCGCCCGGCGCCCCCATGTCCGTTCGAAAACATCCGGCAGGACGAGCATGGCCATGTCGCAGCGCACCCCATCGCACTGGGCGGCGATCTTCACCAGCTCGCCGATCATCGCTTCTTGCGTGGCCGGATTGCTGTAGTCGAGCTGCAGCGTGTCGGGCCAGCCGGCGAAGTACGGATCCCGCCCGTAGGCGAGCACACGTGAGCCCTGAGCGGTGTTGATGCGGCAATAGTTCTGCGGAGCCCTGACGAGATCCTGGTCGTTCCCCTGAACGAAGTACTCCAGATGCTGCTCGACCCAGGGATGGTCCGGCGCCATGTGGTTCGGCACGAAATCGAGCAGCAGGCGCAGGCCTCGCTGCTTCAGTCGCTCGCGCAGCCGCGCGAGCGCCGCCGCGCCGCCGAGATTCTGATGAACCGTGTAACCGGCAATTGCGAACCCGGACCCGCCGATGTCTTCTTCTCGCAAGTCCGGCAGGGTCTCCTGAAACTCCCTGCGCCATTCAGGATTGGCGCGCGACACGCGCTGCACGGCCAAACCGGTCTGCCACACGCTCAAGAACCAGATCCAGTCAAAACCCAGTTGAGCCAGGTCATCCAGTTCGGCATCCGGGATATCGTCCAGCGTGGCGGTCTTGCCCAGCTTGCGGGACAGCTCGGTCAGCCAGACGCGCGTATTGATCTGATAGAGCGAGGGGTAGGTAGGCAAGGCCGTCACGGCTTCGCCTTCCCTTCCGGCGTGCCACGCACGAAGGCCGCCATCTTGCCGCCTTCGAGCATCCTTTTCGGGTCCAACAGGCCAAAGAGCTGAATGAGTTTCGCCACTACGCCGGTCCACCCGGTCTGATGGCTCGCGCCAAGCCCGGCTCCGTTATCGCCATGGAAGTATTCATAAAAGAGGATGTGGTCCCGCCAGTGAGGGTCCTCCTGATATTTCTTGGTGCCGCCATAAACCGGCCGCTTCCCGTCAGCATTGCGCAGAAACATGCGCGTCAGGCGATCGGCAATGTCCTTGCTGACCTCAAACAGATTCATCATCTTGCCGGACCCAGTGGGGCATTCGATTGTGAAGTTGTCACCGTAATAGAGATAGTACGCCAGCAGTGCCCGGATGATCAGGGCATTCACCGGCATCCAGACCGGCCCCCGCCAGTTCGAGTTGCCCCCGAACATGCCGGTATTGGATTCCGCCGGCAGGTAATCGACACGGTACTCCTGTCCGTCGACGCAGAAGACATAGGGGTGTTGCTGGTGGAACTTGGAGAGCGAGCGGATGCCATAGGGGCTCAGGAACTCGTTCTCGTCCAGCATCTTCGACAAGATCCGGCGCAGCCGCTCCTCGTTGACGAGCGCAAAGATGCCGCGGTCTGCCACACCGAGATGGCCCGGTCCCGTCTTATGGACCGAGGTCAGCAGCTCCGGCATCTGCCGCGCACGTTCCATAAACATCGCCACCGCTTGCGGCACCCGCTCGCGCTGCCAGGCCTCGACCACGGTGGTGGCGCACAGCGGCAGGAGGCCCACCATCGAACGCACTTTGAGTTTGGTGCCGCTTCCATCCGGCAGGCGAAGCAGATCGTAATAAAAGCCGTCTTCTTCATCCCACATGCCGTCATCTCCGGGCCGATTCATGGCCGCGGCGATATACAGGAAATGCTCGACAAACTTCCCCACCATGCCTTCATAGGTGCGGTCGTGAGGGACGATTTCAACCGAGAGCTCCAGCATGTTCTGGGTAAACAGGGCCATCCAGGCCGTCCCATCCGCCTGTTCCAAATACCCTCCGGTGGGCAGGGGGGCGCTGCGGTCGAACACGCCGATATTGTCGAGGCCGAGGAAGCCGCCTTCGAACACGTTCTTCCCGAACCGGTCCTTCCGGTTGACCCACCATGTGAAATTGAGCAGGAGCTTGTTGAAGGCTGACTTCAGGAAATCCACGTCGGCCTCGCCCCGCAGCGCCAGTTCGGTGCGGTGGAGGAAGAGAGTCGCCCAGCTATGGACCGGGGGGTTCACGTCGCTGAAGTTCCACTCATAGGCCGGGATCTGACCGCTGGGATGCAGATAGACCCCGCGCAACATCATTTCCATCTGCTGCTTTGCAAAGTCAGGGTCCACGATCGAGAGCGGCAGCGTATGGAACGCGAGGTCCCAGGCAGCGTACCAGGGGTACTCCCACTTGTCGGGCATGGAGATGATGTCGTCGTTGATCATGTGGAACCACTCTCGGTTCCGGAAATGGCGGCTGCCGCGATGGAGCGGGTGGGCGTTGTGCTCCTCGAGCCAGGCATCACCGTCCCAATAGTAATACTGTTTGGACCAGAGCATGCCGGCGAGCGCCTGGCGCATTACGTTGGCCGCATCCGGACTCACGGATGGCGGCGTCACCGCGCGATAGAATTCGTCGGCTTCCCCCAGCCGCTCCTGCACGATCTGGTCAAAGGCCTGGCCGAAAGGACCGGCATCGCCTTTTGCTTTGCCTTTGACGGTTGTTTTCGCAGGATTGTCGCCAATCTGCGCTGAGGCCTGCCGGACGAGACGCAGCCGCACCGCCGCCGATTGACGCGGCCCCACCTTCAGCCGGTAATGCGCCGCGGCCTTCGTGCCCTGCCGCTCCGGGTTCACGGCATCCTGACGACCCTCTACCACATAGTTATTGATCGCATCCTTGAGATAGGGGCCGGCGTCCGGATAGTCGAGATGGAGTTTGGCATGGTTGGTTGAGTTCTCGGTAAAGAGCAGCGGCACATCGCCATCGCAGTACAGGTCGTACCCGCCAAGGACGGGGTGCAGGGCCGCAATCGTCTTCGCTCCCGCCGGCCCTTCGATCTCCTTCAGCAGCGGCTTCTCGCCGCGTCGGCTGATCCAGGGAGCCCAGTCGTTGCGAAACCACAGGGTCGGCAACACATGCAGCTCTGCCTCCTCCGGCCCCCGGTTGGCCACAGTAATCTTGATGAGAATGTCCTCGGGCGACGCCTTCGCATATTCCACGAACACGTCGAAGTAGCGGTCCTCGTTGAACACGCCCGTGTCCAACAATTCGTATTCCATCTCTTCCCGGCTCCGCCGCCTGTTCGTCTCCACCAGATCGGCATAGGGATAGGCCGCTTGCGGGTACTTGTAGAGAAACTTCATGTACGAATGCGTCGGCGTGCTGTCGAGGTAGAAGTAATATTCTTTGACGTCTTCGCCGTGGTTCGCCTCGCTATTGGTCAGGCCGAACAGACGTTCTTTCAGAATGGAGTCCTTGCCGTTCCACAGAGCGAGAGCGAAGCGGAGCCGTTGCTTGTCATCGGAGATTCCCCCCAAGCCGTCCTCGCCCCAGCGATAGGCCCGGGAACGGGCATGGTCGTGGGTGAAGAAATTCCACGCATCGCCGCCGTAACTGTAATCCTCCCGGACTGTCCCCCATTGCCGCTCACTCAGATAGGGTCCCCATTTCCGCCATGCGACATTGTCTTCACGCGCGGCGTCCAATCGCTTGGCTTCCTCTGTCATGACATGCCTCCTTGGTCGGGCCTTTCCCGCGACAACCTATTCCTGAGGACGTACCACGCTGTCGGACATGGACATTTTATCCGTCACCCCCAGCAGCAGATACTGTCAGTTTTGACAGGCGGTCTAGCGGGTTCCCGGTAGGACAACAATGGGCGGTGGTTCCGAGCGGCCGCGGATCTTACTCGGTCCGCCAGGTGGCCGTCAGGCGCGTGATCGCGGCGGGCGAGATCCCCGCCGCGTCGGCCTCCAGCAGCGCCGGCAGGGCCTCGCGGAAATCCCCGGTGGACAGGCCATGAAGATAAAGCAGGGGGCACGGCGCTGACCTGGGGCGAGCGCGCAGATAGGGAGGCAAGATCCGGCTGATGAACTTATGCCACACCTCGTCGACGCGCCGGCGCTCATTCCCCCGAGGCGCACGAATCGTGATCGTCCCGGTTCCCACCGTCAGGCGACGCGGCCGGGCCTGCCCATTGTGGACCACCAAGGCATGGCCACGAGGGTCGCGGGCATCGCGGTGCCGTTGCCGATACTCCTCCGCTTCGACCTCCAAGGCGGCCAGAATCATGCGGCGGGCCCCTTCCCGCGCCAACTCGTCCAGCGCTGTGGCCACGGCCTGCTCACTCTCTTGCGCTCCGTCCTGCGTTCGGACTATCGGCAGCATCGGCGTGCCTTTCCCCGGCCTGCCAGCCGGTGTGTTCGGGTTTTCTTCACCCGGAAAGCTACGCCACCTACTCACCCTTGTTCCACAACTTCCAACTATATCTCGTACAGCTCACTTTCTCTCTACAGTCCAATACTGAAGACTTCTGCAGTCGAATGGAGAACAGCACCGGCAAGTGCAATTCAGCGAGTTGTGTTATGCCTTGATCGCCGAAGTGGAGAATCCCGCCAGCCATCGGAAGCTGCTCGTCGTCAGTCTGCATCTGCATTCCGGGATCGAGCGAGACGAATATTTCACGCAACGGCTGCTCGTCGCGCAGAGCGAAGGACGGATTCAGGACCAGGCTTCCGCGCAACAGATCCTGAACGCCTTGGCGGAGGATCAGCAACAACGGGTCCAGGAACTGCGTACGTTGCTCGCGGAGCTTAAGCGGCTGCAGGCCGCCGGCTCGTATGTGGGCATCCTCATCGGCGGAGACTTCAACTTTGAGCCGGACTCGCCGGAATATCGCGAGTTGCAGGAGGCCGGTCTGCGCGATACCTACACGGTCGCGCGCCGAACCGGAGAATTGCACACCTATGACCCGAGACTGAATCCGGTCGCCCGCCAGGAGGAGATCGAATTGCCGCCGACCTTGGCCTCGGTCATACAAAGGATGCCGGAAGATCAACAGCAACGGATCAAGGACGGCTACCGCCGCGGGGTGAGCCAGGCCCGGCGCATTGATTTTCTCTTCATGATGCTGGCGGACCCGGCTCATCCGTTGGGCTGCCTCAGGCAGGAACTCTTCGGCCGCCCGAATGCCGTGACCCTCGGCGCCGGTTCCGACCATTTTGGCGTGCTGGACACCTACACGACGGACGGCAATTGCTGAGCCTATTCCACCACGGCCCTCACGAGTGATCGTACAGGTGCAACGATGCGGCTAAGAACACGGAAGACGACCGGTCTTCTCCGAACGTGTGGGGTATGGATAGGCGGACTATTTCTGCTCGCTTCCTTAACCGGCTGCTCGAGTTCCATCTACGGATGGCAGGTCCGGACCAATTCGACAGAATTGTCCCCGTCTTTCCATCCAGCCAGCTTGGAACAGGATGGCGTGGCGATCTTCCCGGCGATCACGGCCCCTGGCCTTCGTGGGAACGAGGTGGGGTTGGCCCATTACCTCGGCCAGATTCTGCGGAGAGTATCCCCGAACTGGCAAATCGTATCCGAGCAGGACACGCTCGCGCGCCTCAATCGGCAAGGGTTGGCGGGACAGTATACCAGCGTGAGGAATGATTACTCCAAAGGCGTGCCCAATCCTCTCTTATTTTGAGGGACTGTCAAACCACCAGTGTGAGCCAGAGGGAAACTGCCTCGATCGTGAAATCGGTGCCCGGTAACTATAATAGCTGGATCATGCGAACCTTTCCCCTCATCGGGATACGGTCAAAGGACGCCTGCCAGGCTGCAGCGCGGGCTTCGAATATTGAACTGGAAGCCCTCTTGTCGCCCCGGGTTTGATTTACGCGAATACCCGAGGCCTCTGGCTACGAACGTTTCTTGACTCTGGCGCAGACTGCTGTATATTAAGAGGCTCTCTGGCTCAGTTCGTACGATTCATTGGTCGTGTGAGTCTGGTCCAAACCCAGCCCTGACTGTCACCTCCTATTTCAACCATGGCGAATGATTGGGCAGAAAAACAGGCGGAGAATATCCTGGATGCTTTCATTGAAGATGATGGGGCGGACGATTTGCTTCACCTGCAACAGGCCATTGCCAGCGCTCTCCGATCAGCCTATCAGCGTGGAAAAACGGAACAGCTTGCGAAACAGCCTGGGTCGTCTCCTGCTCAGGGTAGGGAGAGCAGGGGAAAGCCGAAGTGAGTTTCCCGTCCGTCGCGGACCCACATTGCATTCGATCGGGCCCAGGTGTTCAATGACCACGTGCTGGCCAGGGCCATCCTCGACCGTTCCGTCCTCCAGACAACCGTCATTTTAGCATCCAGGTGGAGCGCTACTGGCTCCGAAAGTAGAAGGCTTGAGACCGGAGAGATCGGCGGCTTTTATCTCGTAGCCAGACCATCATCACCAACTGCGCTATCCCTGCATTCCGAAGCCATTGCTTCACAAGCCATTACAGGCGCGATCCTGTTGCCAGCTTGGACAGCCTTTATCGGACTGGCAGCAGACGAGCTGAGTGATCTCGGAAGACCATCCGGACAGCCAAGCAGGAAAAATGGGCCACAAAATGTGGAAACCGGAGGGGAGATATCACGAGATGAGGCTAATTTGTGAAATTTTAATGGGAGATGGTGCCGAGGGACAGAATCGAACTGTCGACACCAGCCTTTTCAGGGCTGTGCTCTGCCAACTGAGCTACCTCGGCATTCCGGCAGGTTTTTTTGCGAGTGCGTACCTGAAGCTGGGGTGATGTAACAGGATTACCCGATCAAAATCAAGTCGCGGTTTTATGAGACACTGGAGGTGTTTCTCCGCTAGCATCCATGAAGAAAGGCTGCGCCTGAAGAGCCCGCGACACACGCCAAGCACGGTATGGCGGAGAGGGCGGGATTTGAACCCGCGACAAGGCTTTTGGCCCTGTGACGGTTTAGCAAACCGTTGCCTTCGGCCACTCGGCCACCTCTCCACGTCGGCCTTTCGCCTCAACTACTGTAAATCTTTTTCAGAGAGCGAATCGGAAGCCGCTTATATTACCCCAGAGGTCCGGATCCCTACAAGAGTCGATCGACGGCAAGCACAGACCAGCAGAACAAGATGATGAATGATTTCCTATACCGGTGACGCTAAGCTGATTTTTTGACGTTCTCTCTTGTCCCATCTCGTCGACGTCGGAGATGGCGAATGAAATCCGTCACTGGCAGGGTGAAGGCCAACGAGAGCAGAGACGGGGAGATAGGTGACGAAGGCCTCGTTGTAGCGGATTTCGCGGGACGCTCCTTTTTCTCCACGGACGGCGTGATCATACGGGGACGCGGTGCATATCGGATCTCGACATGAGCCGGGCGCACGACGCCGCTCGCCGCCATCATATGCAGAGCCCTGAGCTTTACTTTTGCCTGTTCGCGTTTCCGACTGATGGACATGGCGGATCTCATCGAGTGGGTCTACTGAAACGGGGGAGTTCCATCCTGCCTCAAATCCAGAGAATGCGTTGGAGGTCCTCCGTCAGATCCCGGGGCCGTTGGCAGTGGCTGCACCGGGCATAGACCGCGCTCGCTGCGCTGTTCGACCCGCTCCGAATGACCAACTGGTACCGGTGCCAGCCGCAATGCGGACAGGGGGCGCCTTCCAGTTCGCGACGGATCGCCCCGATGCGTCCCGGCTGTTTCTGCGTGCTGTGTGACCGCCGACCAACGGGTTTTTCCATCGCAGCCTCCTTTGTCGCCGTTGCCCGGAATGGAATCGAAGGCTCACCCGCGTATCGCGAAGCGCAAACACGTGGGTAGGATAGTGAGGCAGCCGCTAGAGTGAAATACCGAAGAGGTAGGTGCTGTTATACCGAGGCAGGATTTTTCTTCGACGTCGATGGAAGAGGATGCGGGAAGGGAGAGTGGAACAGGACGGGGGCAACACCAGACCGCGGAAGACAACCTGCGGCGCGGCCCTGTTTAGTCTGCGACCGACGCAGCGTAGTGCCTGGTGGCGAGGCCCTGGATGAGCTGACTGAGCCTGGTGCGCTCGGCGGGCTGCATGGCGAGAAACTCGACCCCGAAGGCCTGCCCTTTCACCCACCGAATTTTTACGCGGTCGATGTTGATCGGAATCGGCCGGTTCGGCACCACCAACCGGATGGCAAGCGGGATGCCGGCCCGCACGGTCAAGTCTCCATCAATCCGGCATCCTCCCAGCGACATGTCAAAGATGGTGCCCCGCCCTAAAAAGGCGTCCCCAAGGAAGTGGACCGTATATTTGGTCTGAAAACGACTGTAGTGCCTCGGAGCAAAAATGGTGCTCATGGGCGACCTCCCTGTCGGATGATGCGTATACCGAATCGAGCCAAGAATTCTATGTCTGAACGGATACACGCATAGTACAAACTTCCCTCGGCACAGTGCTATGCATCATTCGGTCACAGGCTTGTACTTCCGAGGGGGAGGGCCTATCGAGGCTGGGAATGGCGGCAGGGCAGGGAAACGTGGAACCGAACACCCCCTTCCTTCAACTGGTGAGCAGGATGGCGGAGGGGGCGAGATTTGAAGCCCCTGAGACCCCAGAGACTATAGGCCACGAACTAACCGAATCCTCAGATTCACCAGCACTTACAGACGAAACTGAAGAGGGTAGGGAACCGATAAAAACCGATCGGGAAGGATAGTTCCGCCACAGTTCAGCCACAGCGATGAGCTTAGAGCGCTCACGAATTAAGACCAGAAGCAGAATTGCGTGATTTTTGTTTCTCTACAAAATTCAACAAGTCGTTCAGCAACGTTTCAACGGCATCGACCAACTTCTTTACCTCTTCCACTGAGGGGGCTTCTTGGTCAACTGGCTTCCCTTTCTTGGGAATAAAGAAGGGTTGGTCCCTGTCCGTGAAATACCATAGCGCATGTACAAGACGGTTTCGCTTGTCATTTACAGCATCCAAGCCCTTCAGGATCGCCTTAAGAGTTCTAATATCTTCAGGTTGTCGAAGTTTTGCTGACGCGGCTCGACCGACCCGGTTTATGAGACTCTTCAGAGGGAGGTCTTCCGTAAGGACCCTCCCGCACTCTAAGTCAATACCAATCAGAAAGCAAAGATGTGCTTCTAGGATGAAATGGGAAAGGGAAAGACGCATGACCAAGGAGCCAATGGCTTTCTCATACTGTTCTAATAACGGCTCTGGCGGAAGCAGGTCTAGCGGCGACGGTGTGCGCTCAGGAGTTTTGTTACGTGACTGTTTTTCCATGGGGCCAAGAGCTTACCATCTTGGCCACCCCGGCGGAAGCGTCCATGAAGTAAACATTCGCAGACTCCGTATAACCATTGGTTTTCACGGACGAATCTGCCCGCCCGTGGCGAAAGTGTGGCTGACATGAACCCGACCGTATCAAGCGAAACGCCCTCTCTGAAAGCCAGAGCACACGCACATACCCTCATGAAACGCGCCGGGAAGGGGTTAGGTAGCCGGGCAATTGACCGCCGGACCAATTAGGGTAGGCGCTCGACCATGGGCGCGGAGCAGGCCATCGAACTAGTGCGGCGAAAAGTTGCGCGGACCCCACCCCCCTTCACAAATCGCTGTTAGAGCCGCAACCGCCGGACCCCTCGCGTTACATTTTAAAAATTTCAGGGTAGGGGATATGGAGGGGGTGGAGAGTATCACCGTGTTCTCTGGTTGTAGCGTGAGTATTCGTTGAAGATCTCCCTCCAGACGGTTTTTTCCAGGCAACTCCAATCATAAGCATGCCATCGCGCGGCAGCCTCTATACAGTTTCCGAGGAGCATAAAATCATACTCCACAATTTCATAACCAGCAGGCCCGGGGTTCCTAGCAATCTCCAGATCATAACGTGGCCACCAGAGCACGGCGGCGACAATCGCGAACACGATCCACCAGAGTAGGGCCTCCTCGTCATCATTCATGGGTGGGTTCTGCCTATTCATACCCTGCCGTGTCAATACCTAGAGCACGAAATGGAAGTATTATGCGAGGAGCGCCCCCCAGAAAGGGTAATAGCCTGCCGACGGTTCATCGCTCTAGTATCCCCCTCCTATGTAGATTGTCTCAATGGTGTTTATTTCCAATTATGAGGGGGACTTATGTGCAAGGTGATGAGGGCGTTGCCGAGATGGGTTGTCATGGTTTGCTTGGTCTCTGGGTGCGGTGGGGGAGATGGTGGCGAAACCCCTGCCCCCGCACCGACCGCAGAAGGATTATGGATCGGGAACACGAATACAGCACGGACTGCGACCGGCATTGTTCTGGACAACGGGACGTTCTGGGTACTCTATTCCGCCCCAAATAACAGTGGAATTATCGCCGGAGGAGTCCAAGGCACGAGTACGTCAGTTAACGGCAGCTTTTCTTCGTTCGATGCACGAGACTTCAATCTTGAAGGGCAAGGGATCAACAACGCGCAGGTGGCGGGCACTTACTCCGCGAAGCAATTGCTGAACGGCACGGTTACATATCCGAGCCTCAACCAGGCGATTGCGTTCAACAGCGTTTATAACCCGGCCTATGAACAGACCCCCTCGCTCAGTACTATCGCCGGCACCTACTCAGGCAATGCTGCAGTTCTTGGAGGGACCGACACGGCAACGGTGTTTATCACGCAGAACGGAGCCGTGACCGGCATCGGCTCCAGCGGGTGCACCTTTGCCGGAACCGTCAGCCCACATGCAAAGGGCAATGTGTACGACATTTCGATCACATTTGGCGGGGGTGTTTGCTCGAATGGAACCAACACCGTGACAGGGATCGGGTATTTTGATGCGGGCAGCAGCCGTCTGTACGCGGCTGCTCTTAACAGCACTCGAACCAATGGCTTTATCTATTCAGGATTTAAACAACCATGAAACCTCTGGAGATAGGTGCAGAATTGGTCTCACATTCCCGCTTATCTCTCTCTATCAGGAGAAGGATTTTGGGTAGCCGCCTTTTTGTCCTTTTCATAGTCGTGGTTTTACAGTTTGTGGCGACACCCGCAGAGGCCGTGTGCATTTCATCAATACCTGCAGATAGAGAAAATAGGTTCAGTTTTGCCATGGCCTTCGTTGACTCTCTCGGATATGCAAAGAGTGCGGTTGAGCAGCTCAGCAAAACGCACGACGGAGACGGCGTTCAAAAGCAGATTCAAGAGATGCTCGATATCAGGAAAGCCGCTATCGATTATGAATGTGCCAGAGATGTTCTCAGCCCTTACAAAACCAGCACGAACAGTAAGATCGGCGATTCAGCAGAGACGGCCGTACTTATCTATTCGACTCTCCTTATGCTGGACGAGGAGCTTCTTAGGTTGCAAGTGAAGGTGATGGATAGTCCACCAGGAACCATAAACATGGGTGAGATGGTTGACCATTTTTCGAAGGTCGGGGCTGCGAAGAATAATACTTGGAAACAATTAGTCTCTGTAGCTGCGATGGTCTCCCATACACTGGTGAAGCCGCCTGGTGATCCTAACGCCAGAGCCACAACCCTTAATCTGACAACGACGCAACGCAACCTGCTTCTCTCGCACTTGCGACAAATGCTCGGCCCCGATGTCACCCAAGGCCTAATGGCGGGTCAGCCAGCATTTCTCGGCGCCGGTGCAGGGCTCTATCAATTTCTGTCTAATCCCAACTGGAAAACGCTCGCCGAATGATGTTGATGCCATGAGGTTACTCCTTGGCTAAAAATGACACGAGATGACGCTTGGACAAGCAGAACCATACCTCATGGGGCATGGTCCGTACAGGATCTAGCGCGGCTGCTCGGACTTTCGCGCTGGGGAGCCAGGCGCGTACTGGTTCGCTCAGGCTTGCCGAAGAAGCTCTATACGCGATACTGGAACCATGATGGTCGGATCTATCGGAGACAAGTTTGGGGGTTCCCAAAGGAAACGGCGATCCTTCTTTTTGCCGAGCGTCAACGGCGAATCTCCAAGCGCTTCGGCCGCCACGGCAAACGATACGTGTTAGAACTTGATCAGGAGATCTCCAGGCTTCGGGCGTCACTGGAGCCAACACCGCGAAGCTAAACGAGTTTTCATGCAAGCATGCGGTTGTGCAGGGGTAGTAAGCCAGCACCAAGGCCGCCAATAGGGCAAGATTGCTAATAGGGGGCGGGAGGACAGGGGAGAGGGAGCCCTCGCGTTGCGTTATAAACAGGGCGGTATGGGCTTCGTTGACAGAGCCGCCCAGAGAGGATAGGGATTGAACCTCAATACAACCTGAGCAGATTTGAAGTCTTGTCTAACGTAGTTTCACGGGACCACCGGCACAACTGAGGCCCATGTGGGGGGAGAATCCCCTGCATGGGCTTTTTGTTTCAACATTCTCGGCTATCCCTGCAAGGAGACTTCTATGACTAAAACACTGCATCCGATCGAACTTGCCAGTATCCAAATCGTACGAGGGAGTGGACTGGGTTATCTCATGGAGAAATTTCGCAATGATTTGTACCAACGTTACGAGAAGTGGTTCATGGAAAAGCTCATGGACTACATTGTCAGACGGGATCATTTAGGCACAGTCAAAGCGCTCAAATGGCTTTCGGCGCAATGTGCGACGCCAGAGCTTTCGGATAGGAGAAAGGAGACAAAGACAGCAAGCAGAGATGAAACGCTATTGCATGACTATGCGTCTCTCATGGGTCAAATTCGTGCCGAATTCATGGCCCTTACCCGTTCGACCAAAAATCTCGTGGTGCGCAATGAAAAACTAGCCAGAATTGTCTCAGAAGCACTAGGGCGTGAGATTCCTCCCGCTGACCTTCCACTCAGTCGATCCCTCTCCTCCGTATGTCAGGCAATCTTGAAGACCACGCCGCTACAGCTCAATCGAGCCAGGAAGAGGCTCGCTAGGGTTAACGCAGAAAAGAAGGCTGTGCTTTATGATTGGTACGCCTTACTTGCCAAAAGTCACGATAAGGGTGTCCGCAGATATGCCAAGGCAATGATGAAGGTCCATCCACTTGCCCCACGGCAGGCAAGGGCAAGGTAATCCTCTCCGGCCGCATTCTCTCGTCCCGTCCATATCATCCTTCTTTCTGTTCGGTGATAAGTAAATATCTCCTCGAACCGTAGTAGCCTTGGGATGTGAGCAATCACGACTACTCAGAGGAGGTACTGATGCTCAAGGACATTCAAACAATCAAAGCTGAGTTGAACGTAGGGGAGAGCACTGTTCGGCGGTGGGTGCGGGAGGGGATTCTGCCTGTCGTCCGGTTAGGTCGCCGGGTTCTCATAAGGCAAGAGGACCTGCGGGATTTCATAGATCGCGCTGCCGATACGCAATGCCGGACCGCTGCGGCGGAGGTAGGGCAACAATGTCAGAGACGCTAGAGGACCTCACGTTTGATAGTTCGACGGAGGTTCCTCCCCTGGTGCCATCCGGCGAATATGAAGTGTCGTTCGTCAGAGCTTCACGAAAGGATATGTGGCGGCAGACCAAATTGTTTCTCTGGTTTGTCACCGTCACGCCTGGTGCATTCTATGGAACTCACCTCTACATGGTCTGCGATGTGACAAAGGGCAAGCATCCATGGGGGCCAGGACACAAATTTTTGCGCCACTGGATCTTAGCTGCGGGCAGAAAACCAGAGCGCCAGGGTCGAATGACAACCAAGGTGTTTCGCAACAAAATCTTTCTTGCTGCCGTTCGAGTGGTAGAGAAAGACGCCAATGGCGGCACACGGACACTCGCCCAGCAGTATTCCGTGATCGACCATCTCGTTGAGCTTGTTGCGGGGCCTCATGATTAACAGAATCATTAATACTCTTACGGCTACTCTTCCTCTCTTCTACCTGTACCGATACCTCTACCACCCAGTCCTTGAGGAATGCGGTGTGATTTCGCCCAGTTACGATGACCATATGGCAGGAATTATGGGTGCAATCAAAGGCCGCACCCATAAACGCCTTTGGAACGGGCCGGAGGCGATCTTTCGCTGGCTAACTCTCACCCGCCCGACTGGGCTCCGTTGGGGCCCAGTCGGGAGCCAGTCCTACAAACACCGTCAGAGGCAGGAACGCCGATGAATGGGAATCCTTCTCCCCAGTTGACTGACCTCATCAGCACACTGGAGCGCCTCGTGATCTCACTTTCGCCGGCATCCCTGTCGGACGTGATCGGGGACCTTGAGCGAGTCAAGACCATAGCCCTGTACAAGCTCATGACCAGCACAACGCCGACCCCGGCACCGGTTGAGACCGGGCGGTATCTCACCGTGGTGGAAGTGTGCGAGCGGTACGGCATCGTGCCTAGATGGCTCTATCGACACAAAAAGCAGATGCCGCACAGCCAGCCATCGAGGAAGGTCCTGTTGTTTCCCGAGAAGGCGATTGAGAGATGGTTTGCATCGCGACGGGCTTGACAGATGTTATATAACTTAGTTATATAGTCCACATGGACGGCGAGGAACTACGGAGACTGCGAACGGTGTTAGGGCTGACCCAAGCGAAACTCGCTGAGGCTGTGGGAGTGACGACGAACGCCATTGCCTTAGCGGAGAGGGGAGAACGGGGTATTAGCGAGCCCCTGGCCCGTCTCGTCAAGATGCTGGTCCAGGTTCACACGGGGCAACTCGTCCCGACTAGACGCACAACCAAGAGGAGGAGCCGATGAAGCGGCGCGGTCTTGGCACCCTGTTTCAGCGGGGCTCGACTTGGTGGATTCAATACCACTGGCGGGGACAACGCTATCGGGAGACATCCGGCTCAACCAATGAGCAGGATGCCGTGCGGCTGCTGCGCAAGCGCCTTGGCGAGATGGGCAGGGGGCAGCTCCGCGGACCTCAGTTGGAGAAAACGACCTTCGATGATCTGATGCAGATGTTGCGCGATGAGTATGCCGTCAATCAACGTCGGTCCACCCGACGGCTGGAAACGTGCGTGAAGGCCCTGACGCCCGCCCTTGGTCATCGGCGCGCCTGTGACATCACGCTTGACGCCCTCAACCGCTATGTGGCCGACCGGCTGGCCGCGAAGATTGCGCCCGCCACGGTGAAACTTGAGCTGACCTATCTGCATCGGGCCTTCAAGCTGGCGGAACGAGCGGGGAAGGCGATTGTCCCGCCGTTTCCAGTTATCAGTATCCAGAACGCCCGGAAGGGCTTTTTCGAGCGGCGGGACTTTGAAGCCGTGCGGGCGCATCTCCCAGAGGCATACCGAGGGGCTGTGACGTTCGCCTATCTGACCGGCTGGCGAACGCCGAGCGAAGTCCTCCCGCTGAGATGGAAGCAGGTTGATTTCCAGGCAGGAACCGTGAGACTGGAACCGGGCACGACCAAAAACGATGAAGGCCGAACCCTGCCGTTTGCCGTGCTCCCGGAACTCGCCTATGTCCTGCGGAATCAGTGGGAGAAGGCCCTTGCCTTGGAGATGCAAACCGGGCAGGCGGTGCCGTGGGTGTTCTTCTGGAATGATCGGGGGACGGTGAAGCCTATTCACGTGAAGGCCCTGTATCGGCGATGGAAAGAAGCCTGCAAGCGGGCAGGGGTACCGGAACGCATCCCCCACGATTTCCGCCGGACCGCCGTCAGGAACTTCGAGCGGGCAGGGGTCCCGCGGTCTGTGGCGATGAAGCTGACCGGGCACAAGACTGAAGCCGTGTATCGGCGCTATGCGATTGTGAGCGAGGCGGACTTATCGGAGGGACTCAAGCGGCTGGCCAACCTTCAAGACCTTCAAAAAATCGAGAACCGCCACAGAACCGCCACAATTTCAGACCAAAATCTTCAGTTTTCGCGGGAAAATATGGCGGAGGGGGCGAGATTTGAACTCGCGGACAGGTTGCCCCGTCTCCGGTTTTCAAGACCGGCACGTTCGGCCACTCCGTCACCCCTCCATACCAAGCTTCGCTTGACCCGGCGGCTCATCGGGCGAAGCCCTCTTCATTGACGCCGCCGGAGAAACACCGCTGTTGTTTATTCAGCTTTCCTATAACCAACCTTCGGTTGAGCCGCTCGCTTATTTATCGGTCTATCGTAATTACGGCGAGCGGAGATACTCCTCCAGTAATTCATCCGTTCTTCCTATAACCACCCCTCGGTAGATCCGGCGGCTCCGCGGACGAAGCCCTCTATCGCAAGCCTCGCTTGAACCGGTGGCTGTTTTACGTTGTATCGCACCTGTTGCCGCCGGAGAGACACCGTTGGTGCCTTCGCTTAGCGCCACTTAAACCGCAGGCCTTATTATCCCTTATCCAGTTACATCCGCTATCGCTCAATCCGCTCGACTCCTCCCATATACGGACGTAACGGCTCAGGGACAATCACAGACCCATCGGCCTGCTGGTAATTTTCCAGAATCGCCACGAGTGTCCGTCCAACCGCCAATCCTGAGCCGTTCAAGGTATGGACGAACTCCGTCTTGGCGTCCTTCTTGCCCTTATCGTCGCGCCATCGCATGTTGGCCCGGCGCGCCTGAAACGCCTCGAAATTGCTGCAGGAGGAAATCTCCCGATAGGTCTGCTGTGATGGCAGCCAGACCTCAAGGTCGTAGGTTTTTGCGGCCGAAAACCCCATGTCCCCCGTGCAGAGCGTGACCACTCGGTAGGGAAGGCCCAACCGTTGAAGGATCGCTTCCGCATGGCCCGTGAGCCGGTCCATCTCGCCATAGGAGTCTTCCGCTTTAACCAGACTGACCAGCTCCACCTTGTTGAACTGATGCTGCCGGATCAGACCCCTGGTGTCCTTGCCGTAGGACCCGGCCTCTCGCCTGAAGCAGGGCGTATAGGCGACATAGCGGATCGGGAGAGATCCCTCATCCAATATTTCATCACGGTGCAGATTCGTGACCGGCACCTCAGCCGTCGGGATCAGGTAGTAGGGATCGTCGCGCAACCGGAACAGATCCTCTTCGAATTTTGGCAACTGCCCGGTCCCGGTCATCGAAGCCCGGTTCACCAGAAACGGCGGCAGCACCTCGCGATAGCCATGCTCCGTCGTATGCACGTCCAGCATGAAGTTGATTAGCGCTCGCTCCAATCGCGCCCCCAAACCGGTCAGCACGGCAAACCGCGCCCCGGCGATCTTCGAGGCCCGTTCGAAATCCAGGATGCCGAGCGTTTCGCCGATCTCCCAATGGGCACGTGCGGGCCACTCCATGACCGACGCCGTTCCCCATCGGCGGACCTCGACATTGTCATCCGCCCCCTTGCCGACAGGAACGGACTCATGGGGAAGGTTGGGAATCCGCAAGGCGAGTTCGGCCACCTGCTCTTCGATCGCCCGCAACCCCTCCTCACCCTCCTTGATCCGGTCGCCCACGAGCTTCATCTCCGCCATCGCCGCATCCGCCGACTGTTTCTCTCGCTTCAGCCGCGCGATTTCTTCCGACCCTTTCCTCAGTTGATGCCGAAGCGTCTCGACCTGCACGGTGAGGCCGCGCCGTTCTTCCAGAAGCTTGGCCAGCCCGTCCCAAGCCACGTCCGCGCCGCGCGGACCCAGTGCGGCCCGCAATGTTTCCAAATGGTCTCGCAAGTAGCGGAGATCGTACATGATCACATGCCTTTCGAATCGGGATCGGACAATAACATCGAGGTTCCGCGGAGTCAAACCAAGGTCCGATGAGGCGCGGCGTTTCGTGATCCTGCTCCTGCGTCTTTCGGACACCTTGCATCTGCCACAATCTTGACAGGGCAACGGGCCGAGAGACACCATAGGCCGTGCTGACGGTTGCGAATCCACCCAACCCCTATGAATCGCAGCATCGCGAATGGCTTGAACCGCCGCCGCCGGTTCAGGTTCAGGTCTTCGAGGACGACTCCCGAGAGATCCTGAGCCGAAACGAGAGCCCGGACCTGCCGTTCCGGTGGAGCGTGAATCCCTATCGCGGCTGCTTCCACGCCTGCGCCTATTGTTACGCGCGCCCCAGCCATGAATATTGGGGCTTCGGCGCCGGCACCGATTTCGAATCGAAACTGATCATCAAGCCGGACGCGCCGGATCTGCTCCGACAGGCCTTCTTGCGGCCATCCTGGCGGGGCGAGTTGATCGTCTTCTCGGGCAACACCGACTGTTACCAGCCGCTGGAAGCGACTTATGGTCTCACGCGGGCTTGTCTGGAGGTTTGTGCGGAGTTTCAGAATCCGGTGGGCGTGATCACGAAAA
Source organism: Nitrospira tepida (assembly GCF_947241125.1). NCBI lineage: Bacteria > Pseudomonadati > Nitrospirota > Nitrospiria > Nitrospirales > Nitrospiraceae > Nitrospira > Nitrospira tepida. The sequence continues at coordinate 2,616,866 of NZ_OX365700.1, forward strand.
GCGCCCTGATCCAGCGCGACATCGATCTGCTCCGCCGCCTGCACGACCGGGCCTGGCTGCGCGTATATATCAGCATCCCGTTCGCCGATGCGGAGGTGGCGCGCAAGGTCGAGCCGCACGTCCCGTCTCCGGCCAAGCGATTCGCGACGGTCGAGGCGCTCGTCAAAGCCGGGATTCCCACCGGCGTGTCGCTGGCTCCGATCATCCCGGGCTTGAACGATCAGGATATCCCCACGCTGCTCACACAGGCGCGGGCGGCCGGCGCGGACGAGGCCTTCTACACATTGTTGCGGCTCTCTGGCAGTGTGGAACCGGTGTTTCTAGATCGCATGGCGGCGGCGTTTCCCGATCGCATCGACAAGATCCGCCATCGGCTCATGGAAGTCAGGGGCGGCAGACTGTCGGACAGCCGCTTCTACCGCCGCCAGGAAGGCAGCGGCGCCTATTGGAACATGATCGAGACGCTCTTTACCGTGAGCGCACGCAAAGCGGGGTTTCCGGAACCCTGCGACCGGTCGATTCCACAGACCTTTCGCCGTCCGGTGGTCGGACAAATGGCGTTGTTCTAGCTCATGGTGCTCAAGAAATCCACGATGGCGCACAGGTGATTCGATGACACATAATCCCGGATTCCTCAAACTGGTCAACGAAACCCGCGCGCGGGTTCGCGAGTGCATGATCGACGACGTCAAGGCCAAGCTCGATCGGCATCAGCGGCTTCACTTGATCGACGTGCGCGAGGACCACGAGTTCAGCAAGGACCACATCAAGGGCGCCCACCATCTGGGCAAGGGCATCCTCGAACGCGACATCGAAACCCTCATTCCCGATCGGCAGGCCGAGATCGTGCTGTATTGCGGCGGCGGCTATCGGTCGGTCCTGGCGGCGGATGCGCTCCAGCGCATGGGCTATACGAACGTCACCTCGATGGACGGCGGCATCCGCGCCTGGCGGGAGGCCGGATACCCTCTGGAATCAGGGACCGGGACGAAGTGATCGATTTATCCCGCCGAGACCTGCTCGGCCGGATCGGCTTCGGCGCCGGCCTCTACGCCGCCATCGCGATGGCGCCCCGCTCGCTGCTCGGAGACCTGCTGTTCGAGCCCAAGGCGCCGCTGGTCGAACCCAAACCGATTCCTCCCAATCCCTTCGTCAACGGTGCCCGCTCGCTGGTGGCTGTCGTCCAAGGCCGCGATCCGCATGCCATGCTGGCCGCCGGATTGGAGCGGTTGGGCGGATTGATCCGACTGCCGATACAGGGCAAGCATGTGCTGATCAAGCCCAATGTCGTGAACGATCGGCCGCCGCCCTCCACGACCAACCCGCTGGTCGTCGAGGCGGTGATCCGATCGGTTCGGTCGGCCGGGGCGGGGGAGGTGGCTGTGGCGGACAGCTCCGGGCTCATTCGGTTTCCGACCAGGGCCAATCTCGAAGCCACAGGCATGCGGGCCGCGGCGGCACGGCAGGGAGCCAAGATCCTTGCGCTCGAAGATGAGGGCTGGGTCGGAGTGGAGCCGCCTGGCGCGACCGTGCTCCGCCGATACTATGTCTCGAAACCGCTCTATGACGCCGATCTCGTCATCAATGTCCCCGTCGTCAAGACCCACCGGTTTGCCCATTACTCGTGCAGCCTGAAGAATTGGGTGGGGATCGTGCATCCGCGCAACCGACCATCGGTCGCCTTCCTCTCCGGGCACTGGCATGAGCGCATCGCGGAGCTGAACCTGGCCGTGCATCCGCAGCTCACGGTCGCAGACGGGACCACGATTATGATTGAAGGCGGGCCGACGAGCGGCACACCCGCGCAGGCGGACCTCTTGTTGATCAGCGGGGATCGCGTGGCGCTCGACGTGACGGCGCTGGCCCTGCTCCGGTCATACGGGCAATGGCCGAAAATTCTGGAGGGGAGCCCCTGGGATCAGCGGCAGATCAAACGAGCTATCGAGTTGGGCCTGGGCGCCAGCGGACCGGACCACATCGAATTGGTCCCGGTCTCGACGGAAGGGGAGTGCGCTGCCTTCGCCCGGCTTGTCGATCGATTGCGGAAGGAGGTCGGGGCGGGGCAAGTCTAGGAGGGGAGGCCGCCTACTTGTTCACCCGATCAAACTCTTTGATCACCTGGTCCGTGAGGTCGATCGCGTCCTTATTGTAGATCACGATCTTGATCGTCTGTTCGCTGCCCTTGTCCACCACCAGGGCGAACCCGCTCTTCTCCGCCACAGTCTGGGTCGCCGAGCTGATCTTCTTCATGTACTCGTCCACCAACCCTTTTTGCTTGGCGGCCAATTCCTGATTGAACTCCTGCAGCCGCTTCTGGTACTCGCCGATTTTCGTGCGAAACTTTTCCTGCTTTTCCTTCTTGGCGGCGTCGCTCAAGGTGCTTTCCTGCTCCTTGAGCTGCTTTTCCATGCTTTTGAGATCCTCCTCGTCCTGCGCCAGGAGTTTCTGGCGGGCCTGGGCATATTCCTTCAGGGTATCGAGCGCCCGTCGCCCGGCCTTGGTCTTTTCCAAAACCGTTTGAGGATCGACCACGCCCATCTTGAAGTCGGCGGCCTCGACCAAGCCCGCCATCGCTCCCACCACGCCAGATAACATGACGATTGACGCCCACATCGCAGTCCGATCCAGCCAGTTCATTCGCACACGCTCCTTTGTCCGCGAGTTGAAGAGTGGGGCTCTCGCACAAGCAACCGCCCGGCAGGATAGCGTTCGATTTCCGCCACTGTCAAGGAGGGGTCCGAGCGGGACGCACGGAAGAAGACCTCACACGAAATACCGGCTGGTGTCGAACTGATAGGCGGCGTTATCGACGAGCTGGACGATGCTGACCCGGTACTCGCCGTCGTCCGTCTTCTGGGCCAAATCCATCTCGGGTCCGTCCTCGACCGGATTGCCGTCGCTGTCCGCGACCATCCGCACGACCGGCCGCTCGGCATTGTCCTTGTCCTGGGCCGGCCGCACGACCACGGCCAATTCGTTGGTGTCCAACAGGACCAAACTACCGATCGGCACGATCCCCACGCAATTGACGAAAAGTTTCAGCAACACCGGATCGAAGGACTGCCCGCTCTTCGAGAACATGAACTGGAGCACCTTGGACGGCGTCATCGGTTCCCGCCGATACACGCGCGAGGAGGTCATCGCGTCGTAACAGTCGGCAATCGTCACAATCCGGCTCGCCACCGACTGTTTCCACTCAACCGCCAGCTTGGGGTACCCGGAAAAGTCGTAATTCATGTGGTGCTCGAAGGAGGCGGCGGCCATTCGATCGGGAACATGGTGGATCCCCCTCAATGTGATCAAGGTCAGGACGCCCTCCGTCGGATGCGTGCGCATGGTCTGCCATTCCTCTTTCGTAAATTCTCCCGGCTTGTTCAGCACGTCGAGCGAAATGGCGCATTTCCCCACGTCGTGAAACAAGGCGGCCAATCCGAGATCCGCCAGCTCGACTTTGGAGTACCCCGCCCGGTTTCCCAGCGCCATGGACAGGAGCGCGACGTTCACGGAATGGTTGTGCGTGTACTCGTCGTGGCATCGGAGCGTGGTGAGGCCCAACAGAGTCGCCGGGTCCTGCGTCAAGAGATCCACGATATTTTGAATGGCGCGCTTGGCCTGTTTGAATCCGACCGCCCCGCCTTCGCGGGCCTGCTGCGTCAAGTGGCCCACGGCCCCGGCGGCCGACATGTAGGAGTTCTTGGCCACGGCCTTCTGCTGTTTCACTCCGGCCGGATTGAGAAATTTGGGATCCTCCAGCTCGATGCCCTTGACGCCGTGCCCCTCCAGCTCCTTCCGCAGATCCTGAAGCGTCCTCGACGCGGGGTCCCCGGTGACGAAGACATGCGCGAACCCGCGGATGTCCTTGGACTCCACCTCGTTCGAGAACGAAATCCCGCCGACCTTCCAGGCGTTCAAGCTGTCGATCACGCTCGAAAAGACCGCCATCTGCTGGGCGTTGACCTTCAGATGCTGGTCGCCGATGAACAGAAAATCATTCTGGAGACGCAGCACCACCGCGGCGCTGTGAGCCAGTGTCTTGATCAGCGTGAGCATGCCTTCGACCGGCTTGTCGAGCGCGGCATTGGTACGGCCATGGATGCGGGCGGTCTTGATGAGGGCGTTCAACTGGGTGACCAACTGGATCCCCAGCATCAGGATTTGCTGATCCAGAATATCGCCGGCCTCCGACCCCTTGGCGATTTTTTGCGTCAGCGACTTTTCATGAGTGAGGAACGGCTGCCCGCCGGTCTCGGCGTCACCGGTCTCGGGCGGCGATGTCGTGGGCTCATTCATGTGTCAGACCATTCCGACGGCGGATCATCCCATGGACGCGGATTTTGCCTTCTGCTGCTTCGCCGCCAGGATCAACGCGTTGCTGCATGCTTGGCGCACGCTGCCGCCGCCTTTCGCCTGGCCCAGCTCAAGCGCTTGCAGGGCGGCCGGCGTCGCAAGCTTCCCCAACGCCTCGGCGGCGAGGAGCGCCAGATCCTCTTTCTTCTTTCGATTCGTCCAGGACCAGTCGGTGAGCAATCCCTGCCAGTAGGGGACCGCCTCGTCGCCGCTCGTCTGACGGACGGCTTGAAAGACCGCGCGCTTCTCCGCCGGACTGCGGTCGGCAAACGGCTCGGCGGATAGGAGCGGGGCCCAGGCGGAAAACGGAACCGTGTAGTGGCCGTCGTTCAGCAGCTTGAGCGCGGCCATGCGGACCGTTTCATCCTGGTCGCCAACCAATCCGACAAACTTGACCCCGGAGCCGTTCGGACGGAGGTGCCCCAAGAGCCGAATGACCTCCTTGCGGACCTGCGGATCGGGATAGCGGACAATCTTTTCGACCGGCTCGACGTGACGCGGGTCGTTCCACCGGTGAAGAATCGAGAGCAGATGCCGCACATAGGCCGGCCGCCGATCCGTCAGGCCGCGCAGGATCGGCTCCGGCGTCTCCTTGGCGAGGGTGATCAACGCGTCGCTCACAACGGCCTGGTGGGCGGCGAACTGAAGATTGGCCAGCAGTCCGCAGAGGCCGGGCACGGCGGCGGGTTTCAATTGGAGCAGGACCGGCAGGAGGTCCACCGTCCCGACCTCCGCCGAACGGTTCAGGCAGGTTTCAATCAGTTTCAATTGCTCGGGTGAGCCCAAGTCCGAAAAGATCTGCGCGATGCGCGCTTGTTGAGCCTCTGTCAGGCCGGAGCGCATCCCTTCCGATTCGTACAGAAACCCCAGGACGGTATTGACGACCGTCCAATTCCCCTGTTCAAGGAGAGACCGGACGACCTGTCCGAACACATCCAGGCAACGAGACAACACCGGCTCGGATGGCTCCGAGACGAAGATCGCCGAGAGGACCTCGATGAGATAGACCACGCTGTCCCGCCGGCTTTCCGCGGTAATTTCGGCCTGGAGCGCCGTCATTTCCGCTTCCGTGGTCTCGAATCCGGCCAGACCAGATTGAAATCGCGCCCGCTGCGAGGCGCCGGCTCCGCCCGCTCCCCCCTGGCCTTTGGACAGCCGGGACGTTTCCTGATCGATGATCTCGCGAAGCCGTCCCGGAGGGGCGCTCATGGCGCCCGCATTCTGCGGGCTCAGGATATCGAGCGACCCCGCCACCTTGGCGATTTCCTCCGCCGTGACGATCGTGATCGTGGCCAAGTTTTTGGCCCAGAGCCTGGTCACGATGTCATCGTCATCTTCCTCTCCATCCCGTCCGGTCCCGCCCCAGAGCGCGCCGAGAAAAAATGCCAGATCCTCCCGCGAGACCCCGGCATAGATCACCAACTCCCTGATACCGTCAGCATAGAGTTTGAAGGCGAAGTTCTCGCTGGTCCCCTCGGCTTCCGGCTGATAGACCGACTGGTCTTTGAAGTAGAGTTCGGACCGTTGGATCACAAATCCCAACAGGTGGTAGATCGCCAAATGGGATTCGAGACCCCGGTACAACTGGTCGAAGAATTTCTGCGCGACGGGATTATGCGGACCGTAGGTGCGATAGGATTTGGAGGTCTTATCGAGCAGGCGGAGGAGCTGTTTGACCGCCGCCACTTCAGGATCGACCGCTTCCGGCTCCTTCCCTTCGAGGAGAGAAGAGGCTCGGCTGCGGCCTTCCGTTTTGGGCTGGTCCATAGGCTAGTGGTACCGTGGACCCTCCGGTTCGTCAAGAAATTCCACCCTCTGCGCGACCCGACGCATGATGTCCCTTGACCAAGCTTCGCTTGATGAATGACGACCGGACGTCCTGCTCGCTGCTTGTCCCTTACAACAGGGCCGCGTACAATGCGCAAGATTCCGCCGATCGCTCGTCCGACGCCTGCCACGGATTGCAACCAACCCCGATGCCGCCGTCACCGCCCTTGATCATCTGCTTCGGCGATAGCCTGACGGCGGGTTTTCAAACCGCCACGCCCCAGAACCCTACAGGGCGCGAAACGCCCTACGGCGACTTTCTTCAAGAACGCCTGGGAGGTTGGGCTATGGTCCGGGTCAGCGGGATCTGCGGAGAATTGACGGGCGAGATGGTCCTGCGGTTCCGGCAGGACGTGCTGGCGCACAACCCGGCCTATGTCATCATTCTCGGCGGCACCAACGATCTGGGATGGAATGCGCACCCGCAGGAAGTCATGCGCAACCTGGTCAAATTGTATGAACAGGCCCTGGCCGCCAGCGCCACACCGATCCTTGTGACGGTGCCCTCGATTCGAGTGGAAGACACAGGCGATTCACCCGACGCCAGGGATTGGATCGCCGGCCACCTGGCCCGGCGCCACCAACTCAACGGCTTGATCGCGGACTATGCCTCACGCAAAGGCCTGCCCCTGATCGATCTCTTCGCCGCCACTGCCGATCCCGCAACCCAACAACTGGCGGCAGTCTATTCCAATGACGGACTGCACCTGACCACCGCCGGCTACCGGCTGCTGGCCGACTTGATCTATGAGCAGGTCTTTGCTTCCGCTTCGCCATCCGGAACCTCAAGGCCGGCACTGATCTCATGATTCCGGATGTGACCGACTGGGAGTTTGACCGGATTGTCGGCGGATCGCCGATTCCGGTGCTGGTGGAATTCTGGCAACCAGGCTGTGGCCATTGTTGGGCCCTGCTTGGAGAGTTGGAACGGCTTCAGCCGGAAGTAGACGGGCGAATCACGATCCTGAAGATGAACGTGCGCGAGAACCATCAGATTCCAGCCGAACTGGAGATCACCGGATTGCCCGCGCTCGCGCTCTATGAGCAGGGGGAATTTCGCCGTTTCATCGGCGGCCTGGGGAAGAAGGACGAAATCAAAAAGCAGCTACCGTTGGGAGGGTTTTGACAAGGTCCGGCGGCCTTCTCCTCGACTCGTGGGCGTATTGTCATGCGTCAAGCGTCATCCGTCCATCGAGGAAGGGTGAAGGAGGCAGGGTGGAAGACTTGCCGCTCCCTATACGTTTGATGAATGACAACAGACGAATATCCCTCTCCCTGCTGTCCTCAAGTTACAAGATCCGCCAACTCCGGCCATCCTTCTGAATCATCCGATCGGCTTCGACCGGCCCCCAGGTCCCGGCCGGATATTCCGGCAGCCACCGAAGCCCCTGTTGGCTCCAACCTTCCAGAATGTCGGTGATCCAGGCCCAGGAAGCTTCGACCGCATCCCGCCGCATGAAGCGCGAGGCGTCGCCCGCCATTACGTCCAGCAGCAGCCGCTCGTAGGCTTCCGGTGAGGGTTTGCCGAACACGTCGCAGTATTTGAAGCTCATTTCGACCGGATGGGTTTCGGCCCTTGTGCCAGGCACTCGCGAAACGATTCGCAGCGAGAGCCCCTCTTCCGGCTGAATCCGCAGGGCCAGCACATTCGGTGGCTGGGGCTGCTGCGGATTCGTATTGAACAGGATCTGCGGAATCTCTTTGAACTGCACGGCCACTTCGCTGGCCCGTTTCGGCAGCGCCTTGCCGGTGCGCAGATAAAAGGGCACGCCGGACCAGCGCCAGTTCTCGACGAAACACTTCACGGCCACATAGGTCTCGGTCGTCGAATTGGGGTTCACGCCGGATTCGCGACGATAGCCGGGCACCTGTTCCTTCTGCACCCGGCCCTCCGCATACTGAGCCCGCACGGTAAAGGATTCGACGTCCTTCCCGCGAATCGGCCGGAGGCAGCGCAGCACCTCCATCTTGGCGTTGCGCACCACGTCCGGGTCCAGCGAATAGGGCGGTTCCATCGCCACCAAACAGAGCAGTTGCAGCAGGTGGTTCTGGATCATGTCGCGCAGCGCGCCCGCTTCCTCGTAATAGGTCGCCCTCGTGCCCACGCCCTCCGCCTCGCTGACCGTAATCTGCACATGGTCGATGTACTTGTGGTTCCAAACCGGCTCGAACAAGCTATTCGCAAACCGGACCACCATGAGATTCTGAACGGTTTCTTTCCCGAGATAATGGTCGATGCGGAAGATCTGCGACTCGTCGAACACCCGGCCGGTCACCGCGTTGATGTGCTTGGCCGATTGAAGGTCCCGGCCCACCGGCTTCTCCACGATGATGCGCGCATAGGGGACATTTTGAGCCGGACGCACGGCAAGCCCGGATTGTTCAAGCCCCTGACACACCGTGGTAAAGGAACTCGGAGGAATGCTCAAATAAAAAATCCTGTGGCCGGGGAGGCCGAACTGCCGTTCGATCTCCTCCGCCCGCTGTTTGATCTGTTGGAAGGTGGCGGGATCGTCCGTGTCGCCGGGCTGATAGAAGAGATGATTCGAGAAATCCCGCCACTTCTCGTCGCTCAGGGCCTGGCGGGAGAAGCGCGTGATCCCTTCCCGCGCCACCCCGCGGAACTCCTCGTCGGTCATCGGCTTCCGTCCCAACCCCAACACGACATACTTCTCGGGGAGCAACCCGTCGAGCAACAGATTGTAGAGGGCCGGGATCAACCGCCGCCTGGCGAGGTCGCCCGAGCCGCCGAAAATCACCACCGTGCAGGGCTCGACCGGGGACAATCCGTTGGTCGCGGTCTCGACATGGATGCGTTCGGCGTCAGCAGTCATAGGGCAGGGCTCCCGGGGACATAAGGGTTACCGGCGAACGGCATGTCCGCCGAAGGCGTTCCGCAAGGCCGCCAGCATCTTCTCGGCAAAGGACTGTTCCTGCCGGGAGCGGAACCGGGTGAACAGGGCCATGGTCAAGGTCGGCACCGGCACGTCCTTGTCGATCGCCTCCTGAATCATCCATCGGCCTTCTCCCGAATCCTGGACGAACCCCTTCAGCTTTTCGAGCTTGGGGTCTTCCTTGAGCGCTGCCGCCGCCAGTTCCAGCAGCCAGGACCGCACCACGCTGCCCTGCATCCAGAGATCGGCGATGCGGGCCAGGTCCAGATCGTATCCGCTCTTGGCCATCAGCTCAAACCCTTCGGCATAACCCTGCATCATGCTGTACTCGATGCCGTTATGGACCATCTTCACATAATGTCCCGCGCCGGGCCCGCCCACATAGGCCCAACCGTTCGGCGGCGCCAACGTGGTCAGCACCGGCGACAGCCGCTCCACGACCGCCCGGTCGCCGCCGACCATCAGGCAATAGCCGTTGGCGAGCCCCCACACGCCGCCGCTGGTCCCCGCATCCACATAGTGCAGGCCTTTGGCCTTCAGCTCGGCATGGCGCCGCAAGTCGTCGTGAAACCGCGTATTGCCTCCGTCCACGATCGCATCGCCCGCAGCCAACAGGGCGGCCATCTGCCGGATCGTGTCTTCGGTCGGAGCGCCGGAGGGCACCATGATCCAGACCGTCCGCGGAGCCGCCAGTTTCGAAGCCAGATCGGCCAGGGACGTCGCGCCGACGCAGCCCTGTTGCTCGGCCTGTTTGATCAGCTCCGTCGCTCGGTCATAGACCACCACCCGGTGCTGGCCCCGCCGGAGCCGCGTGACCATGTTCATGCCCATCTTGCCAAGCCCGATGAATCCGATCTCCATAAGAAACTCTCCTCTCCTCAACTCAAACCATGAGCAGGAACGTCAATCGTCAATCGTCACACGTCAATCGTAAGGAAGCAACGAAGCTTCGTGCAGATGCCCTTTCAGTCACCATTTGACGATTGACGGATGACGTATGACGACACTGCAGGCTAGTCGATCCGGGCCGGCAGCGGGATATCCTTAAACAACAGATCGGCCAGTTGCCGCCCAAGATTGAGCTTGCCCGCTACCGTCGGCTCCAGGTGAAACCGCTCGACAAGCCCGCCGATCGCGGGATCGCGGGAGGATAAAAAACGAATCACGTCGGCTGGCGCCGTCGGCCAAAATCCGCGCAAGCGGAAAAAGGCCTCCAGGTACCGGTCGACAAACAGGGCCAGCAGATACTGCGCGGTCGCCGGCTTGCGCTGCAAGTCCTCGGCTTTTCCCAGGAGATGCAGGCACTCGGTTTTCAAGCGGATCTGCTCGAACAGGGCCACGCGCTCCGGTCCTTGCCGAAACCGCTCGGCGGCGCGCTCGACCAGTTGGGCGCCGACCCCCTCGTGATCGAACAGGACGCGGGCCTTGCGCAGCAACGACGCTAGCCTTGGAGAATAGGCGAGTTCCTCCTCCATCAGGCGCTGGCCCCGATACCGGATATCGACGATGCGATCCGCAACCCGGATCAATTCGTCCCGATCCGCCTCTCCCTTGACGACGGCGATCAAATCCAGATCGCTGTGGGGTGTCAACATGCGGCGCGCCGCCGATCCGGTCAGCAGCACCGCCACCAGATCGCCGCCCCGCTTGCCCTTTACGTGCCTCAGGGCATGCGACAGGATCTCGTCGAATCCCGGCGGTTCGAGAGCCTCGGGCGGTTCGGGAAGGTCCGGCACCGCCAGCAACTCAGCATTCAATTCTTGACGGGTCGGCCCGTCGACCGTCTCGCCCTCGGACGCTGCCGGTTTCACATCTTCATGCATGGTGCTTCGTGAGAACGCCGGTTAGCCCGCATTATTCACGAGAATTCGTGACGAAACCGCGGAGATGCCATGCGTTGGACCCATTGCATGGAGAAGAGCAATGGGTGCCCCGTGCGGAGCCGCGAAAGCCCGAGGCATACTTGCGACAGTATGTCGAGGGAGCGAGCGGCGAGCCCGCCTGGCTGGCTGCCCTTCAGGCGCGGCCAGTCTTGTCGCAGCGGCATATCGGCGGTTGCAGTAGAAGTCATCGTGAATAATGCGGGTTAGCCTCCGGTCGCTCCTTGAATCTGGGACGGGAGATCCGCCAGCCATTGGTCGAACGGCCGGTCGGCATCCACGATGATCTCCAATTTTCCCGACTTCAGTTTTCTCACCAGGCCGGGGCTCTCGGTGGAGAGGGGGATTTCGATCCACTCGCGGTCCAACCCCAGTTGATCCGTCAGTTCGAGAATCCGGCTGATCTGCTGAAACGACACGGTCTCGAGCGGCATCCGGCCTCCGTAGTTCTCTGGCATTCTAAAGATGGGATCGAAAGTGTGTCAACGAACCCACCGCGGCCAAGCGCCGTGGTGTTCGTCATGCGTCATTCGTCAACCGTCAAACGAGGAGCGAGAAGAACAATCGCGCGGAGTTTAGCCGTTTCTCCGCGATTGACGTTTGACGCTTAACGCTTGACGATGAACGTCCGAGGTCTCTCACGTCGCCAGCACCGCCGAAAAGACCTCGGCTGCCCGGTCGATGTCGTCGGCGGACACATCGAGATGGGTCACGGCACGGTAGGTGGTCGGCCCGACGGCGTTGATCAGGACTCCCTTTTCTCGTAAGGCCCCCAGGATCTCGCTCGCCGGGCGGGACTGCTGCGGCACGTCGAACAGCACGATGTTGGTTTCGGTCCGTCCCAGATCCACCTTCACGGCCGGCAGCGACCGGAGCGCGCGGGCCAGCCGGATGGCATTGTCGTGATCTTCCTTCAGCCGGACGATATGGTGGTCGAGCGCATACAAGCCGGCGGCCGCAAGGATACCGGCCTGCCGCATGGCCCCGCCATACATGCGCCGGTATCGCCTCAGCCGCAGAGACAGCTCTTCATGGTTGGTGACGATCAGCGATCCGGCCGGGGCCCCCAGACCTTTCGAGAGACAGAACGACACGGTGTCGAAGTACTGGGCATAGGCGGCGGCGGAAATTCCAGTCGCCACCACCGCGTTGAAGAGCCGCGCCCCATCGAGATGCATCGGAATGCCCTGCGAGCGGGCCAACGTGTGTATCCGCTCGATGGCCGTGAGGGAATAGATCGAACCGCCGCCCGCGTTATGCGTGTTCTCCAGGCAGATCAACCCGGTCGGCAAGGTATGGGGGTCTTTCGGACGGATGGCGGCCTGCACCTGCTCGGGCGCCAGCAAGCCGCGCTCGGTCGGAATCGTGAACAACTGCACGCCGGAGAGGGCCGCAGCGGCCCCTTGTTCGTATCGGACGATGTGGGATCTGCTGTCCAGGATGACTTCGTCGCCCGGCTTGGTCAGGACGCGAACGCTCAGTTGGTTCGCCATCGTCCCTGAAGGGACGAAGAGCGCAAAGGACTTGCCCAGCAGCGCCGCGGCCTTTTCTTGAAGCGCGTTGACGGTGGGATCTTCCCCATACACGTCGTCGCCCACCGGGGCCTGCGCCATCGCCTCCCGCATGGCGGGCGTCGGTTTCGTCACCGTATCGCTGCGGAGGTCGATAGGAGTCACGAGGGTCTGTCCTGGCCAAGCTGCGACCGGTCCTGAAACCGGTAGGCCTGGCGATTCAGCACGGGAAAGATGGTGAAGATCGGCGTGTTGTAGGGAATCACGGCGGATTCCATGCCGGGCAGGAGCCCCAGATGGAGGTTCACGAAGTTGTAGCTCAACCCCTCCTGCCATGGCTCCCGAAACGACTGGGCGTAGGATTCCACCTTGTCCGAGGCGTAGGTGCGCGTCATGAGCCCGGCGGCGCCCTGGACACCATATTCGGTCAAATCCGGCGCCCCTTGAATCAACAAGGACACCACCGAGGCGTCGAACCAGACCTTGAACTTGCAGCTTACTTGAATGAACGGTCCCAGCGAGCCGACATGGTCGAGTACGCTGATGGGGTAGGCGAGATCGGCCGGCACATCGGGAGGCTGGTTGTCCGGCACAAAGCGGAACTCCGGTTCCTTGATGGCCGAGACGGAGACGAACCTGAGGTTCGGGTCGTCCAAGGCGACGTCCAACATTTGCCCGTCGTGATAGCTACAGAGCTTCCCCATTTCGTAGCGGAGCGGATAGGAATAGCCCAGCTTGGCGTAAAAAATCCGCACGCCGCCTTCCAGCGGATCGTCCGGCGTCCGGCTGATCTTCAGATCGAACGGCAGCAGCAGGTGAAAGGCGTTGGTGCGCGCGCTCATGAAGGGGGCGCAGGCGCCGGGAAATTCCTTCTGGATGGCCGGATTGTCCGGATCGAACTTCTTCGGGGCGCCGCCGAAGTGCTGCGCGGTCTTGGCCTCAGGCGGCAGCCGGTACTTGGCCTGATAGTAGGCGGCGGCGCGCTTCTGGGCCAGGTCGAGGTAATACTGCGGCGCGTCGGTCTCGACGATGAACAACTGCTGTTTCAGGTCATGCGCGCGGGGCACACGCATCGCCTGGGTATAGATGTCGATTTCGGCGGCCGTCCGCTGGATGTCCTGCGTCAACTGCCGGGCTAATCCCGGCTCCCAGAACCGTGTCTTGGGGAGCAGGTCGCTGGCCTTTTGCAGACATTCGAGCTTATGCGCATACCGCTTCGGCTCCGCCGCAAAGGCATCGGCTGTCGCCATATAGAGGTTGAACTGCTCCTCCGGCAAGAGGCCCAACCGGCCGAGGTCCTGCTCCCGCAGGAAGGCCAGTGCCAGCGGGCCAAACGCCTCCTCCCGCCTGATACAGAGGGTCATCAGATAGTTGTAATGGGCGCGCGCATCGTCCGGCGTCATGCAGTCTCTCCTGGTGACGGCATTCTAAGAGAACCCGGCGGATGCGGACAAGTCCTTCCATGCGCGAAACGTGAAAAGTGAAACGGAAGGCGGGACAACGGGAGACGTCAGACGGTCAGACGAGAGGACGCAAGACGAAAGATGTAGACGTGAAACGCAAGGCGGAAGGGGTTAGGACAGGGCCGGCGCTTCGGACAACAGCCGGACCTCCCGTTGCGGGAACGGGATGTCGATCTCGGCGGCGCGGAACCGTTCGATGATCGCCCGGTTGAGTTCCGCTTGCGCGGCGGCGAACTGCGGGACCGGCACCCAGGGCTTGATCGCGATCGTGACGGAAGAGTCGCCGAACCCGGCAATCCCGACAATCGGCGCCGGGTCCTTCAACACGTGCGGGTGCCGGGCCAACAGTTCCCGGACGACCTCGAGCGCCTTGGCCATGTCCGTCTTGTAGGAGACGCCGACCGAGAGGTCCAGTTGACGGATCGTCCCGAAGTTATGGAGGATCTCCCCCACGATCTTGCGGTTGGGGATGACCACGCGGGAGCGGTCGGGATGGACCAGGATCGTTGAGAAGATGCTGATCGTCACGACATCCCCATGGACCCCGAGCAGCGAGATATGTTCGCCGACTCGATAGGGTTTGGTGAAGATGATCGAAAGGCCGGCGATGACGTTGCTGAGCACGCCCTGGAGCGCAATGCCGATCCCCAAGCCGGCCACGCCCAAGCCGGCGAGCAGCGGCGCGATCTGGACGCCGATCTGGTCCAGGACGGCCAGAATGGCCAGCATGAACACCAGCCCCTGCACGACTTGGGAGAGCAGCCGGCGGACGGGCGGTTCCATCTCCTGCCGCTCGAGAGCCTTGAGCGTGAAGTTGCCGACCCGCTTCGCCACCATGGCCCCGACGACGAGGATCGCCAACGCGCCCAGGAGACGGAAGCCGTAGCGCACCAGGTAATCTTGGATCAGTTCCATCGTGTGCATGCGGCCTCCTCCTCAGCGCCCAAACAGATCCTTGAGCAATTCCTTCCCCTGTTTCTTCAGATCCTCCGGCTTGGTGGTGCCCTGCATCAGCCCTTCGACCGCCTCTTCCACCTTCTTCTCGACCTTCTCCTTCACCTGTTCCTGCACTCTGCCGCCCAGCGCCTTCATATCCACCTGGTAGCTCGGGGCCTGGACCGTCCCGGTGATCTTCAACGGCAACGCGAGGCGTCCGTCCTTGAGGGCGAGCTTGACGACCGGGGTGGAGCGGGCAATCTTCTGGCTGATCGCCTCCGATAGATTCAGGTTGAGGGCGAGGTTGAGCGCCTGGTCGAACCCGACCGTGCCGTTGCCGGTCGCCCGAAAATCATGGCTGTCCATGAGGAGCCGCTGGACGGCCACCATACCGCCCTTGACCGCCAAGTCCGTCTCGATGGTCGAGAACAGGGTCGCATTCACCCGTTCCGAAGACACCCCGGCCACCTTGAGCACCGTCCCGATCTCTTGCATGAGATTGATGCCCTCGATCTTCCCGTCCCGCACGGCCAAGCGAGCCGTCCCGGCCAACGTTTTGGTCAGGTCCGGCATCGAAAACCCCTGGCCCCCCACATTAAGCTGGGCGGTAGCCGTCCCGCTCATGGACACCTTATCCGTCCCCAGGGCCTGGAGCGCGGGACCAAGCTGCAATCCTTGGATCGTCGCCTTGCCGTTGAACGGCGGCGGGGCCGATGATCCGAGCGTCATACCGGCCTCGGCCTTGGCTTGACCGTTGAACAGGTGAAACGAGAGGTTGGACAGGCGCGCGTCTTCTCCTTTCAGGCCGGCCTCCAACAGCAGATCCTGGATCTCAAGCGGTTTCTTGAGCGGCAGGGCCACCGGCACATCGGCCGTGCTGATTCGTGGTGAAGAGGCGGTCATAGTCGCGCGGCCTCCCAGGACCGAGCCTTTCACATCGACCACCGAGTCACCCATCACGACAGCCAGACTGAGGTTCGGGACTTCGGCCAGCTCGAGGGGAGGCAGGCCTTCCTTGGGCGGATACGTCGCCTTCACCGTTGCCCGAAGATCCTTCACCTGCACCGGTTTGGTCAAGGGCAGAGCCATCGGCAGGTCCGCGGACGAAATGAAGGGAGAGGCCAGCCTGGCATCGAGCAGCCCGCCGACGGCCCGGCCAGCAAGGTTCAGCATGATCTTTCCGATTCCCAGGTCGAAGCGGAACTGCTGCAAGTCCATCGTCTCCACGAGGGGACCGAACGATCCGTCCAGCGTCACCGGCAGCTTGAAGGGTTGCAGGGTGGCGGCAAGGTGGAGGGTGGGGGACTCGCCCAGATGGACCGATTGCAGCAGAAATTCCAAATGGTCGATCACATAGTCCGTCGGTTTGGACGTGGACTGGTCTTGATAGGTCAGCTTCCCGCCGACAATCGCCACGCGGTCCACGGCCAGCAAGGCCAGCGCTTGCAGCGGTCCGCCGGCCGGCGCGGCAGGAACTTCCGGTTTCGGCGCTTCCGGCTTGGCCGGCCCCTTCGGTCCGATGGTCGAGACGTTCAGCAATCCCTGCTTGTTCTTCAGCACCGTGATGACCGGGTCACGGAGCGTGATCTCCTCCACCACGACTTTGCCGGAGAGCAGGGGCATCAGCTTGATCCCGACTTCCAACGCGGCAAGCGACGCGAAGGGATCGGAGGAGAAGGCGGGATCGTCCATCACCATGAAGCCGGCCACGCGGGCCCCCAGGCGAGGCCAGATGGTCAACCGGATATCCTTGAGCGCGATTTTGCGGTTGAGCGCCTCTTCAATCAGCGGCCGATAGTGATCCTGATACTTGTTGAGATCGATGAGAAACGGAAGGGCCAGCACCAGCACGACCAACAGGACCAACACCAGCACGACGCCCAACAGGATTTTCATCATCGCCACCTCGTGTCCGGGGGAGAGTATAGAAATGGAAGGGATGGGTCAATGTGGAGGGTTCCGCCGCCCTCCGCCGCTGGCCTTCCCCCTGAAAAACGTGTATCGTTCGGCGCCGTGAGACAACCGGCCGGGTGAACCTTGGCAGGACGCTTCCCGTGACAGACCCGGAATCCATGAAGGTGTTCGACTCGCAGGGCGAGGACTACAAGCGCGCCTTCCAGATCTTTCTCGACCACACGGACCAGAAGCGAAACGCCAAGCGGTTCCTGCAGACGCTGGTCAACGGCTTGCCCGAGCGCAGGGTGTTCATCGACGCCGGCGCCCTCGATGGCCTCGTCACGGCCTTTCGCGCCAAACAAGACGGCCGCTACCAGATCGTCACCACCATGGATCCCGCCCATGTGGAGACCCAGGACCCCGCCGTCGCCTACGCCGTCGCCGAATTCATGCTGAATCTTTTGCCGATCAGCCGGCCGCCCACCAGGCGCGACGTGGAAGACTATCTGACAAAGCATTGTGCTGCAGGCGACGGAGCCTATCGCCTCTCTGTCCACCAGGACTTTCTCCAGATCCGCCCTCGGCGCTGAGCCTCATACATCGGTCTCGCTTATCCCGCTTCTGTTACCCGTCATCCGCCCGTGCTATGATTCTCCTCGCCGATCACGCCCACGGAGGAGGCCCGCATGGGAGCCGAGATGGGAACGATCCTGTCGTTGTGGCGCGATCCGGTCCACATCGCCCCGCCTGATGATTCGCCTTCCTCCGGCGCCATCCGTAACCACCATCGGAGTCGTTCTTGAACCAGGGGCGTGTGATGATGAAAACCCGACAGTCGGCGCCGATGCTCGTCCTGGTCGCGATGGCAGCGGCAGCGCTCCTCTCCGGCCTGATCGTCCGATCCCTGTGGCCACATCGAATCTGGGTGAACCTGCCGCTTCATTCCACGGCGGAAGCGTTGGGCGGCCTCGCGGCCGTGCTGATGGCCCTGCTGCTATTTTCACGGAGAGCCGAATGGGACGGCGGGAAGCTACAAGGCATCGCGGCGGGGTTTCTCGGCATGGGCCTGCTCGAAATCTTCCATGCCCTCTCGCCTCCCGGCGACGGGTTTGTCCTCTTGCGCAGTGCGGCGAGCCTGTGCGGTGGATTCGGGTACGCGCTCGTCTGGCTTCCTCCGAAGAATTCCGACAGGCGTTGGTCCAGGCTGATCCCCAACAGCGCAGCGGCGGGTGGGATCGTCCTCGGCCTCTGGACACTTTCGTTCCCCGAACTGATCCCCGCGATGACCCATCAGGACCAATTCACCTTGAGCGCCATCGCGATGAACAGCCTGGCCGTCCTGCTGTTCTTCGCCGGCTCAGCCGGATGTTGGGTGGAGTTCCGACAGTCGGGGAGGCCGGAGACCTCTCTACTGGCCAGCCTGGCTTTCCTGTTCGGACTGGCCGAGATCATGTTCCTCTTCTCTTCCCCGTGGGACAGTGGATGGTGGCTCTGGCATCTGCTGCGGTTGGCCGCCTATGCGTGGGTCCTGGCCTATGCGGGCCGTGGATACGAACTCATGGTCGCCGACCTCAGGGAAGCCCTGTCTCGAACGAGACGCTCGGAACGGCGTCTGGCCGCAGAATATGCCGTGACCAGGGTCCTGGCCGACGCCGCAACGCTGAAGGACGCGGGGCAGGCCGTGCTTCAAGCCATCGGCGAGAGCCTGGATTGGGAATTGGGGATGTTCTGGAGTCTGGATGAAGAGAGGCAAGTTCTCTGTTTCGTCGACCTCTGGCATGCGCCGCAGGTCGAGGCCACCGAGTTCGTCCGGGACAGCAGGGAAGGGACGTTTCAACGCGGGGAGGGATTGATCGGTCGTGCCTGGGCCACCGGAAAGCCGATCTGGATTCCGGACGTGGTCGCGGACCCCACGTTTCGCCGCGCGCCGATGGCGGCGAGGGTCGGCCTGCACGGAGGCTTTGCCTTTCCCGTGCGCAAGGGCGAGGAACTGTACGGCGTCATCGAATTTTTCTCCCGGGACAGTCGTCAACCGGACCAGGATATCCTCGACATGGTGGCGGATATCGGGATCAAGATCGGACTGTTTGTCGATCGCAAGAGGAAAGAAGAGGCCTTCCGCAGGACCGAAGCCCAACTGGTGGAAGAACACCGGCTCGCCGAAGTGGCGAGGGTGTTGGGAGACATCGGGCATGACCTCAAAAACATGCTGATGCCGATCGTGACCGGAGCGGGACTTCTGGAAGAGGAGCTCAGCGAATGCTTCTCGAAACTGCCGCAGCCCGCGGCGAGCGCCGCCAAACCCAGTCGGGATCTGACGCATGAACTCATTGAAATGATCCGACACGGATCCCGTCGCATCCACGACCGGGTCAAAGAGATCGCCGATTCCGTCAAGGGCCTGACGCGCGCCCCCACGTTTGCACCCTGCCGCCTGGCCGATGTCGTCAGTAGCGTCTATGCAACGCTCCGCATCCTGGCCGACGAACGAGGGGTGACGCTTCGCACCGAGGCTCTCGAAGCCCTGCCGGTGATTCGGGCCGATGAGAGCCGGCTCTTCAACGCCATCTATAATCTGGTGAACAACGCGATCCCCGAAGTGCCCTCGGGTGGATCGGTCACCGTGCAGGGCCGCACCGATGAATCGGGAAAGCACATCCTGCTTTCGGTCATCGACACGGGGAAGGGGATGTCACCCGAAGTCCGGGACAGCCTCTTCACCTACCAGGCGATCAGCCGTAAGGTGGGAGGGACGGGACTCGGAACGAAGATCGTGAAGGACGTGGTGGATGCCCATGGCGGCGCCATTACGGTTGAAAGCCAGGAAGGAGTGGGGACGACATTCCACATCACGCTGCCGATCGAGGGTCCGTCCTCTCCACCTCCGAATAGGGCTCCGGCTCAGCCTGACGCAGGCCGCAAAACATCTTGAGCGTCATCTGCCCCCCATTTCCTCATCATTCCTCGCCATTCCTCATTCATCATTTCTCATTTCACATTTCGCATTCTCTACCGTGCGTTGGCCCGCAACCCGCCTTGTTTGAAGTGATTCGGCAGCAGCATGATGCAGTTGGGGTTGAACCCCTGCGCTTTCAACGTATCGATGCTGCCCAGGACTTTGTCATCCTTGAGATCGATCACCGTGATCGACCCGTCGCTCATGCCTTCCAGGTTCAGCAGACTGTTCTGGACAAATAGATACCGCTCATCCGGAGACAGCACGCTATGGTGGGCGCCGGGAGCGGCGGGAATGGCTTTCAGAAACTTCGGCTGCCGCGGATCGCTGTTGTCATAGAGATTCACGAACCCCGGCTTGGCCGTGGTGACGTACAACCGGTCTCCCTTCGCGTTGTAAAGCATTTCCAACGGCATGCCCTGTTGCCGTGGACCAAAGTCATCGATCTGGTGGAAAGAAAATGTCTGGGTCTTGGGATCCCAGATTCCGGCCCACAGCGTGGCCTCGAGCATATTGGTAATGTGGACCACCGGCGGGTCGGCATTCGGAGCGAACATGATCTCGACGGGGGCGGATTTGGCGGGAGCCGGTTTCGAGGCCAGCTTGTGCGTCGACAGCACCTTGCCAGTCTTGGCCTCCAGCACCGTCACCGTGTCGCCCTGTTCCGACATATCCGGCTTCACCGTGCTGGTGATGAGCACCCGGTCGATGCCGTTATGAATCGCAATGCCGTGCGGATACAGGATGAAGGCGTCGGCCGACCCAGACGCGCTGATCGTCTTGATCGGCTGGTCCTTCACCGCATCACCCATGATGACCGTGCTCGATCCCATGCAGGTGAGATACCAGGTCTGGTTATCTTCCGACACGACGAGATCCTCGCCGACCTGGCAATCCGGCACGTCAATCGCGTGGAGCCGGTACGGAAATTTAGTCAGGTCCACGACGTGCAAGATGCTCTTCCCCAGGGCCGTGATATAAGCCTTGGTCCGATCGCGGTTGAAGAAGATGTGATGCGCGACGAGATCGGGCGGGAGCGGAATCTCCATCAAGATCTTCCCGAAGTCCGACGACTCGGGATCGATCTCCATGATCGCGATCCCTTCCCGCCTCACCGACTGATTCGGCTTACTCTCATAGTTCAAGAGGGCCAGCAGATCGGCCAAGGCCGGGGTCGTGAACGAGAGCAGCAACGCAACGGTCAGGGCGAAAAGCCGGAGCGGTTTCAGCGATCTCATAGGAACCTCCTTTGCTAAAAGCGGGCCGGAGAAGAAGCTACTCTTCTTCTTGAAAGGACGCAACAGGCGAAATACACGTATTTTCCACGCCTCCTTGAGGTCTGTTGCTGTCGCGTTTGGCCATTGGCTTTCCCCACCGCCGGCGAATGACAGGTTGGCGATGAACCTGTGCAACTTGCACGACATGCAGCGGTACCGCTTCGTCGTCCTCAATACATCCAAGTTCCCCTCGGCAGCTCGTCCGCGAGTCCTCACCGCTGATTGTGTGACATCGACCCGACGGGGTAAGGTGGGACGTGCGCGCATGAAAGAAGTCCGGAAGAGACCAGGCCGTGATAGAACCAAAAACCAGTCTTGGCACCATGCTCCTGGCTCTGGGCGTGGCCCTTGGGGTGGCCGCGCTCGATTATCGGGCAGGTTTCGGCGACGTGCCCTGGCATGCGTTGTTCGTCATCCCGGTGGTGTGGATCGCCCTCTGGTCGGCCGAGGACGACATCCTGCCGGTGACCATCATGGCCGCCATTGCCACGATGCTCGCACTTGCCCGCGTGATCATGTCGCATGGCATTGACAGCTCACCTTCTTTTGGCGAGCGGGCCGTGATCGTCGGCATCATCTGGATCACCGTCCTCCTCGCGCTTCTGCGCAAACGCACCCGCCGCACCTTCAAATGGATCAAGTTCTCCCGCAGACTCTGACCAAGCGGTTTGACGCGCGCCAATCGACCGCTGCTCATCCACGCCTCAGCACCCGTCCCTCAACGCTGCAGAGCAGCCGCTTGACGACTGAGGGCTGACAACATTCCTCATTTCACATTCCTCATTTCTCATTCTTCATTCACCCCTCAGCACCCAGCACTGAGCACCTCTTGGCGTGACCCAGGATGTCACAATGGCGGAAGCCGAAAGCCCGTCGGCGAATTGCAAGTCCCCGACAAGCAAGGCCTTCTTGCATTTCCAATCCGGTCCCTCTGCTGTGACCCCAGATGTCGCAGTGCGCCGCTACAATGGCAGTCTCGTAACCCTGGTGTTGCGTCATGGAAGTTCATTGTACTGATCTGCGGGTCGTTCCCCCTCTCCCGTGCCCTCTCGCCCGTGGGGAGAGGAGACGGTGAGGGGATGGGCCACAGGACCTGGGAAACGTATCGTTAGCCCACATGATTCATGACGGTTCGTGACGAAACCGCCCGGTCGCGTCGCGAAACGGGCACGCGGAGCCGCGAGGGAGCGACGCCTACTCTTTGCAGTACGTTGATCGACTGAACGACGAGCCCGCCCCTGTATGCAAAGACAAGGCATGCAGGGTAGTTGCAGCAGCGAATCCACGAATGCAGCAGAAGCGTTCATGGATAATGCGGGGTGGAGCAATCAATTTGGCCGCTACGGCTCGCCCCTTTCACCGGACTCGATCAATAACCCCTTCGGAGCCGGCAGTCCGTATCGGTATGACTCATCAAACAATCCCTATGGCGAGGGCTGGAGCATCAAAGGACGGTGACCTCCTGACCTGTCCTTGATACACTGGCGCCCGAATTTTCTGTGGCGGGGCCCGTCAGTCAGTGTTAAGGCCCGTCCGTCAACTGCAAGGGAGGCTCCTGAATGATCAAAGAGATCCGACGGATCGAAGTGGTCGACGAGGCGATGGCGGAGGTCTTAAGGCGAAAAACGCCGGCCGAGCGCCTCGCGATCGGATTTGGATTATGGCGTTCCGCACGCAAGCTGTTGCGGGGTCAGTTAGCCTCCTTGCACCCGGAGTGGGATGCCGAGCAGCTTGACCGGGAAGTGGTACGGAGGCTCTCGCATGGAGCTGTATGAATTGCTCGAACAGGTCGTGCGAACGTTCGAGCGGCTTGGGATTCCCTATCTCGTCACCGGTTCGGTCGCGTCGATGGCGTACGGCGAGCCAAGATTGACCAACGACATCGATCTGGTCGCCGGAATTCGCGCCGAACAGGTCGCCGATCTGTTGATCGTCTTCCCGGCCGAGACGTTCTATCTGAGCGAAGAAGCCGTTCGAATGGCGATCGAACAACAAACACAGTTCAACATTATCCGCCCTACATCTGGATTGAAAGTGGGTGTGATGGTTCGGAAAGAGACACCCTTCGATCGCAGCCGCTTCGCGCGAGCTCGGAAGCTCCGTCCAGCGGAATCCTACCAGGCCGCCTTTGCCTCGGCCGAGGATGTCATCATCAAAAAAATGGAGTACTACCGGGAGGGAGGGTCGGAAAAGCACCTTCGCGACATTACCGGCATGCTGAGAATCAGCGGTGCCGAAATTGACGACACCTATATCGCCGAATGGGCTGATCGCCTGGGGTTACGGCCCATCTGGGACATGATCCAGCAGCGGCTGAAAGATCGGCCATAGGGCCTGAAGCATATTCGGATTTGGTTTAACGGGCAAGGCCGCAAGATCGAAAAAGGACGTTGAAGTCGGATCGGCACTCAGCATTCAGGACTCAGCACCCAGCACTCAGCACTTCCTGGCAGCCGTTCGACGAATGACGTGCGCCATCTAGGCGGCGGCTTGAGGAGAACGCGAATGTGTAGTACGCTGGCGTCATACAGGAGGAACGACATGCCATTGACGGTTCGAATCGACACGAAAACCTGAGCTTCCCCCCAGCTTCCCCCCATTGTTTGGACAGGTTTTCATCCGAATTAAGCTAATGGATCTTTCCCTCCTTCCCTCCTTTCCTTCAGCGTTCTTCTGGCTCCTGTTTCCCCAGGGGCGCGGGGGCACTTCAAAACTTCGCTCCAGGATCGGTTATACGAGGCGATCGCCTGTCGGTCCCGGAATAGCCCCCTCGACTCAGCCAAAATGCACCTCGGCCGGGGTCCGGCGGCCAAGGCTCTGGTGTCGGCGTTCGGTGTTGTAGAACACAAAATACCGCTGCAACCCCCTCCAGGCCTCGGCGCCATCGGCGTAGTCCCGCAGGTAGACCTCCTCGTACTTCACGCTCCGCCACAGCCGCTCCACGAAAATGTTGTCCAGCGCCCGGCCGCGCCCATCCATGCTGATGCGGATCCCCGCGCCCTCCAGCCGTCCCGTGAACTCGTCGCTTGTAAACTGCGCCCCTTGATCCGTGTTGAAGATCTCCGGCTGGCCGCTCCCCAACGCGTCCTCCAAGGCCTCCAGGCAGAACAGCGCGTCCAGCGTGTTGGACAAGGCCCAGGCCAGCACGTAGCGGCTGTACCAGTCCAGCACCACGACCAGGTACAGGAACCCGCGCCGCATCGGGACGTACGTGATGTCCGCACACCACACGTGGTTCGGTCGCGCCACCGCCAGATCCCGCAGCAGATAGGGATACGTCGGATGCGCGGCCTGCCGGCGGCTCGTGTGCGGCCCCGGCAGCACGGCCTGCAAGCCCATGATGCGCATCAGGCGGGCCACCCGCTTGTGATTGATCACATGCCCCAAGGTCTGCAGCCAGTCAGTCATCCGGGGCACCCCGTAAAATGGCCGTTGCAAGTACAGTTCATCGATCAACCGCATCAGCGCCAGATTCTCCTCGCGCTCCGGCACCGGCTCGTAGTAGTAGGTCGAGCGCGCCAAGCCCGCCACCGCACACTGCTGCACGATCGACACGGCACCCGGGTCGGCGTGGATCCACCCGCGTCGGGTCTCCCGCGGCACGCTCAGAGCTTTTTTCTGAGCCACTCCAGCTCCATTTTGAGGCGGCCGATCTCCTGGTACAGCGGGGCCGTCACCACTTCCTCGCTGCGGCCCCCGCTGGCGGGACCCCGCCGGAACACCTCCGGCGCCCCGTCCAGCAACTGTCGCTTCCAATGGGCAATCACCGTCGGGTGCACCCCGTGGACCGCACTCAATTCACTGAGGGTCCGCACCCCCTTGATCGCCTCCACCGCCACCCTCGCTTTGAATTCCTCCGAATGGGTCTTCCGCTTTGGGGCCATGTCTACCTCCCGGTTTTTGCGACGGTCGTTCTACCACAATCTTGGCTTCACGACCTGTCCAAAAAACGGGGGTAACTTCAACCGAACGGGTGATCGAGCGCCTCGCCCGAACACGCGGGCGCACCAAATCGGAAGTCGTGCGCGAGGCCATTGGGGTGCTGGCCAAGCAGACGGAAGGCCGCGACAAAGCGGACCGGCCGTACGAGACCATCCGCGATCTGATTGGGATCGTGCGAGGCGGGCCGCCCGACCTCTCCATTCAAACGGGCAAGGCCTTTCGTCGCCTCGTCGCTGTCAAGCGACAGGGAGCCTGAACGTGGTGCTCGTCGATGCAGGGCCGCTCATTGCGTTGATCCACGCCGATGACCGCCACCACGAACGTTGTGTGGCGACGCTGCAGACCTTGGATGAATCACTGGGCACGGTCTGGCCGGTTCTGACTGAAGCCATGTATCTCTTCAATTTCTCGTGGAAGGCGCAGGAAGCCCTATGGGAAATGCTCGAACGAGGGTTTGTGACGCTTCTTCCCGTCGAGAACCCCGATCTCGCTCGGATGCGCGATCTCGTGAAGAAGTACCGGAACTTGCCCATGGATTTGGCCGATGCCGCCCTGGTGACGGTGGCCGAACGAGAAAAGATCCGGCGAATCTTCACGATCGACCGCCGAGACTTTGCAGTCTATCGGCCGGCCAAGCTCGGCCGCTTTGCAATCCTGCCAGCTAGATTGTCAAGTCATTCAGCGGAGGACCGGCATCCATTGGAAATCCATTCCTGATTCCTCATTCGGGCTCTACAACTCAGCACTCAGTCCTCAGCACTTCTTGGCATTCCTCAGCCCTTTTCTGAACACGTAATCCGGCCTTAGCCCATGCTCAGTTGCCTTTCACCCAGGGATAATGGTAACGTATGTGTTACCTTACATGGAATTCGAAATTCGGCTGCTTGAGTATGTCGATCCGCAAAGTCGGTCACCCTTTGCGGCATGGTTTGAAGGACTCAATCCACCTGCGGCCGCCAAGGTAACTGCAGCCCTCACCCAATTGTCGATGGGCAACTGATCGAGTGTGAAAGGTGTCGGGGGGAAGGCGTTTTCGAGCGGAAAATCGACTTTGGACCTGGCTACCGGGTTTATTTCGGCAAGGATGGTGACAAGCTTGTGATTCTGCTTGGGGGAAGCAGCAAGCAACGTCAGCAACAAGCGATCGAGGCGGCGCAAGCGCGATGGACGGACTAGCCCGCATTATTCATAAACGTTTCTGCTGCAATCGCGGATTCGCCGCTGCGACAGAGCCTGACGGCGGGCGTGCTCGCCGCTCAGTCTCTCGACGTACTGTTTCAAGTACGCCTTGGTCCTTCGCGGCTGTGCTTGCCCGTCTCGCCTGGCGACTGCGCGATTTCGCGACGAACCTTCATGAATAATGCGGGCTAGCGGCGTCGCAAGGCTAGCAAGAAGGGATAGATGAGACGGAGGGTACCATGGCACTGACACGCGAATTTAAGGAAACAGTGGCGGCGCGTGTGCAACGCGATGATCGTTTCCGGGAAGCACTCTTTATCGAGGCCATCAATGCCTATTTGGCCGGCGAGACCGCCGTCGGCAAAGCGATGCTCCGGGACCTCGTTAATGCCACGGTGGGCTTCGAGGCGCTCGCGACCACGCTCAAGAAGCCGAGCAAGAGTCTGCATCGGATGTTGGCTCCACACGGGAATCCGAGTACCGAGAACTTCTTCGGCATCGTCAACGCACTCCAAAAGAAGGCCCATGTGAAGCTCCGCGTGACAGCGAAAGCAGGCTGATTCGGACCGGCGCGGCCCAGCAATCTGCCATCAGCATTCCTCATTCGCAAATTGCACCGCGTGACCGGTGACGGCCGACGCTTGTCTCCTCTGAACCCTCGTCCACAACCAGCCGGCATCCGACCGCCGATGAACTGGGGCAGATCAGCAGGGTGTGGGGCATAAGGGATCGGATGGGCAGGTGAATGGTTGGACGATGCGGCCGATCCGGCTAACGATAGACCTCTCGCCGGTGACCGATCTTGACGATTTCAACGACGTGAGCAGAATCATCAACGCCGTAGACTATGCGATAGTCCCCCTGCCGGATGCGATATCGCTCGGCTTCGCCTGAAAGCTTTTCACAGCCTGGAGGGCGCGGCCGCTGAGTCAGCCCGCGGATGCGGTCGACCACTCGGCGAAGGTCGTCCACGGGCAGTTTCCTGAGTTCCTTCTCAGCCGACCGCTTGATGACGAGACTAGCCCACATTATTCATGACCGCTTCTACTGCACCCGCCGAGACGCCGCTGCGACAAGCTTGGCTGCCAGGTTCCCGCGGCCAAGCGGGCAGGCTCGCCGCTCGGTCGGTCGACATACTGTTTCAAGTATGCCTTCCTCCCTCGCGGCTCCGCGTGCCCGTCTCGCATGGCGTCTCGGCGGTTTCGTCACGAACCGTCATGAATAATGTGGGCTATAGGAGTCCGTCACGCTTGAGATCCTCAAGCACTTTCTCGAACGAACGTGACGGTTCCTTCGCTCGGCGATCAAACGCTTCCAGATCGACCGCATCTTCGCGCAACGATTCCAGCACGGCGGCGTTCACCAGATCCGAGATGGAGCGGTCGGTCGTGGCAGCCTTGACCTTCAGGGCACGATACACCTGGGGCTTCAAATAGACAGTGGTGCGAGTGTCAGCAGGCATCCGACTCCTCCCTTGTGACGTTGTTGCATTATAGCATTATGGCATCAAAGCGTCACACCAGGGATAGTAAGGAAAAGGCCGCATGGCCAATGACCAGTCGCGAATGACGCTTTTTATCCCCTTTAATCCTTGTCTTCGCCAATTGCTGATTCCACATTCCTCATTTCGCATTTCCTATTTCCCATTCCTCATTTCGCATTTTCATTCTCCCAGTGCCGATCGGCGGCATGAGAAATACGTTCATCTGTCTAACGTCTGGTGGATGATTTCCCAGATGGAAACGGGTATCCTGCGCCGGCAAGGTAGTTGGGAAATCGACCATATGCTGCATGACCGCTTCTTCTGAAAGACACGACGGAGGCAACCGGTGCCGACCGTACTTCGGGTAAAGGGCTATCGCTTCTTCTTTTTCAGTCTGGAAGGCAAGGAGCCCCCACACATTCATGTGGAACAAGCTGAACGGTATGCGAAATTGTGGTTGGACCCCGTCTCTATCGCTCGCGCGAAGGGGTTTCGGAGCAGCGAATTGACGGACATCCTCCACATCGTTCAAAATAACCAACAGCTATTCCGGGAGCAGTGGCATGAGTACTTTGGCCATAAAATTTGAGCCGCTTGCCGTTGATGTCGTGTTCACGGACACGATGCTGCGCGTGGTTCTAGCCGATGGGCGCGAAGTATCCTCCCCATTGGCGTGGTTCCCGCGTTTGTTGAATGCCACGGACGAACAGCGTCGTAACTGGCGCTTGATCGGCGGAGGAATCGGTATCCACTGGGAATCCATTGACGAAGACATTTCTGTCGAAAGCCTCCTCTCCGTGCAATGATCGAAATGGCCATTCCGGCATCTCCCATCCTCACC
Organism: Nitrospira tepida; assembly: GCF_947241125.1. Taxonomy (NCBI): domain Bacteria; kingdom Pseudomonadati; phylum Nitrospirota; class Nitrospiria; order Nitrospirales; family Nitrospiraceae; genus Nitrospira; species Nitrospira tepida. The sequence goes on from NZ_OX365700.1 coordinate 2,645,298, forward strand.
CATCCACGAACCTGATAGGATCATCTGCAGTCATTCCTCATTTCTCAATTCCCATTCCTCATTTCCCATTCCTCATTTCCCATTCAGCCCCTCAGCACTGAGCATCCAGCCCTCAATCCTCACCACCTTCTAAGAGCACTTCCATATGTATGTTCAGCCATTTACGTGTTAACTCCTCATTTTTAACTTCACATTCCTCATTCCCCATTCTGAACCCTTTCCTCAGCAGCCAGCCCTCAGAACTGCCGAGCAGCCGCTGTACGACGGACGGGTGACAATTGACGTTTGTTCTCCCTCCGGTAGCCCTTTCTTCGCAAATTTCTCATTCCACATTCCTCATTCGTCCTCATTCGGGCTCTATTAGCCAGCACTCAGCACTTCTTGGCGTGACCCCGGGTGTCACAGCCACCAGGTATCCTGCATGCCCATGAACTGGCAGGAATCAAGGCGACAGCATTCCACATTCCGCATTCCACATTTCGCATTCCACATTTCGCATTCCTTATTCGCCCAGTGCCGATCGGCGGCATGAGAAATACGTCCATTTGTCTATAGTCCGGCGGATGATTTCTGAGAAGGAAAAAGGTATTCTTCGGCGCTGAAGTCTTGCGGGAGGGAGCCTGTGACCGCCATTGCCCCGATCAAGGAAGGTCAGATTCTTACTGGCTCTTTGTTCAGCGAACCAATGCGGGTCGAGACCCTTCGACCGGGCGGTGCGGATTCGTGGATTGTTGGCCTCGTCGGGACGCAGAGCGAACGGTTCAGAAATGTCACCCTCACACCCTCCGACATTAAAGCACTTCGGATTCAAGATCCCATATACACCTATACCGGTGACGGCAATCTCCTCCGCTTAGGTCTCCAGGCCTACGTCCTTGGCATCGCATACGAATTTGATCCCTACTTTGGTCTTTCAATTTCTCGCGTCGATCCGCTCCCTCATCAGCTCGAAGCGGTTTACGATCACCTCCTTAAGTTGGCACGCGTCCGATTTCTCCTCGCCGATGATGCCGGCGCAGGGAAAACGATCATGGCCGGCCTGCTCATCCGCGAGCTCAAGCTGCGTGGCCTGGCTGAACGCATCCTCATCGTCTGCCCAGCCAATCTCACCTTCCAATGGCAGCGTGAGCTGAAGGAAAAGTTCGACGAGAAGTTCCTGGTCCTTAAGGGAGATGATATTCGTGACCAGTTTGGTGTGAATCAGTGGATGGAACAAAAAACGGTCCTTACATCGCTTGATTTAGCCAAACGAACCAACATCTTGCCGGGACTCCGGCAGGTTCGCTGGGACCTCGTCATTGTCGATGAAGCGCATCGCATGTCGGCCTCGGATGCGGAGCACAAAAGCCAACGATACCGCCTCGGTGAGTTCTTGCGCGACTCCAGCGACCATATCTTGCTGCTCACCGCGACACCGCACAAAGGTATCCCGGAAAACTTCAGCCTGTTCCTGCAGCTCTTGGATGAGGACGCCTATGCCGATGTCCGGTCGATTCGAGAGGCCATGAGCCGCCGTCATGCACCGTTCTATCTGCGTCGCACCAAAGAGGCCATGGTCTATTTCCCGGAGCGGCAACCCGACGGCCAATGGATTGCGCGAAAAATCTTCACCAAGCGTATTCCACATACGGTGGACTTCAAAATCGACGGGCCGGAGGACCGTCTCTATCGTGACGTGACGGCGTACGTGAAAGCTCAATCGCACAAAGCGGCAGCGCAAGGGGACGATCCGCGAGCCCGTGCCGTGGGCTTCCTGATGGCGCTCTATCAGCGTCGGCTTGCTTCCAGCACCTATGCGCTCCGCCATTCCCTCCAGAATCGTGCGCGGCGTTTGGAAGAGGGACTGAATCCCGCGCAGGAACTGGCCCGGCTGGCGCCGCCGCAACTGCCTGACCCGGACGAATTGGAGGAGATGGAAGAATCCCAGCGGGAACGGCTGGAAGAAATTCTGGAGGCCATTACGCTGGCGCAGAATCCCGAACAGGTCCGCGAGAAAATCGAGGATCTCAAGGTGCTCGCGATTCAAGCTCAGCAAGTTGAAGAGGCCGGCGTGGAGGCGAAGCTGTCCCGTCTCAAAGATGTGCTGCAGGAGCAAGGCTTCTTCGATCACCCAGAACAGCGCCTCCTCCTCTTCACCGAATTCAAAGACACACTGGACTATCTCGTGAAGTGCCTCAAGAGCTGGGGGTTCCGCGTCGGGTTCATCCACGGTGGCATGAAGCCCGGCTCACGGGATGAACCGGGCAGCCGGTTGTATGCGGAACAGCAGTTCAAAGATGGGGCCATCCAAGTGCTCCTCGCCACGGAGGCCGCAGGTGAGGGGATCAATCTGCAATGTTGCCACATCCTCTTTAATTACGACATTCCGTGGAATCCCAATCGGCTCGAACAGCGCATGGGCCGCATCCATCGCTACGGCCAGGTCAAGGACTGCCTCATCTTCAATTTCGTGGCGACAAATACGGTCGAGGGCCGAGTCTTGCAGAAACTGTTGGAGAAGCTTCAAGAGATCAGAGACGCCCTGGATGACGATGCGGTGTTCAACGTGGTGGGCGAAATTCTTCCGGCAGCGAGGCTCGAAAGCGTGCTGCGCGATTACTACGCCGGGCGCATGGGAGACGCGGATCTAGAGGAGCGGTTGCTGCGTGACGTGAAGGAAAAGCGCTTCCGCGAGATCTGTCAGCACGCGTTGGAGGGATTGGCCTCCAAGAAGCTGAACCTCGAAATGTTGCTCGAACGGCGGGCGAGGGCTCAGGAGCGGCGAGTCGTGCCGGAAACTATCGCGCGCTTCATCCGTGAAGTGGCGCCGCTCGTCCCATTGACGCTGAAGCCGGTCCCTGCGTTACCCCACACCTTCGAACCTGGCAGCACACCGCAAGCGCTTCGGCGATTCGAAACAGAGCCGGATTGGAAGTGCCAATCTCTGGCGAACCGGTATCCCCGGCTTTCAACTGACCGCGAGACGGCCGAGTCGCACAATCTGGAATGGGTCACGCCGGGCCATCCGCTGTTTGAGGCACTGAGGCGCCATGCACTGGCCCAGGCTCAGGACAGTCTCGCTGTGGGAGCATGCTTCTACTCGCTGGAACAATCCGCGCCGGCGAGAATCGATTTCTATCGAGCTCGCATTGTGGACGGATTGGGCTATGTGGTCCATGAACGCCTGTTTGCCGTGCAGGTCGCGGAGGATGGAACCTGTCGCCTGCATGAGCCCAGTGTTCTGGGTAATTTACAGGCAGCACCTCTTCCAAAGACGCTTCCATCCGTCGCCACGTCACATGACGCCCAGAATTGGCTGCAGCAAGAAGCGCTCACACCATTTCTGGAAGAAGTCCGAAAGGAGCGCCTGGATGAGGTGGACCGAATCAGGGCGCACGTCGAACTATCGCTGCAGGAGTTATTGGAAAAGGAAGATCGGCTTATCGGGCGATTTGCCGAAGAAGCGGAAAGGGGAGTGGAAGGGGCCGCGGGCAGTCTCAAGCTCGCGGAAGACCGGCATGCCGTAATGCTCGCCCGGCGAGAAAAGCGGCGGCAAGAACTGGAGCGCCAACGATCGCTGACCCTCCAATCTGTCGAGCGAATGACGAGCATTCTCGTCTTCCCCCATCCGGAACGGAACAAGCCGGAAGTGAAGAATCTTCGACCTGATCCGGAAACGGAAGCCATCGCCATGCGCGTGGTCATCGAGCATGAGCAGGCGCAAGGCCGCACGGTCACCGACGTTCATGAAAAGGATTTGGGGTACGACATCACGAGTTTGGACACGCAATCCGGCGAGCTGCGCCTGATTGAGATCAAAGGCATCGGTGGTGACGCTGGAACGGTTTGCCTCACGCCGAACGAGAAGCGGGTGGCTGAGGATCGTCGCGACTGTTACTGGCTCTATGTGGTCACGCACTGTAAGACGCAGCCGCGGTTTCAAGACCCGATTAAAGATCCGGCACGGCTTGATTGGCACGAGGTCAAGAAAGTCGATCACTACTATTTGTCCGTGGATGCAATGACTCAACCGATGAAAGTCCGTGAAGATTCACCGCCATACAGCGGGCAGAACGAGTACAGGAGTAAGTCATGAACTACCGTGGTTCGCATAGAAGACTCCTGGACAATGCAAAGGCTGCGATCGTTGCCGCGATTGAAATTTACAACAAGCCTTCTTTCCGCTATCGCGATGAGTGTGTAGTTATTTTGCTGTTGAATGCGTGGGAATTAATCTTAAAAGCTATGCTTTCGAAAAGTGGCGCATCGATCTTTTACAAGAAAAAGCGGGGCCAACCCTACCGTACTCTGTCATGGCAAGACGCATTGACAAGTGCTGCAAAGATATTTCCCAGAGGCATCAATGTTCTGCCCGTTCAAAGAAATTTGGAGTTGCTAGGAACCTACCGAGACAATGCGGTGCACTTTTACAATGCAGATGGATTCGGTGCTGTAATGTACTCGTTGACTCAGACCTGCATAAAAAATTTTCGTGATGTCCTTGAAGCAGCCTTTCATCAACAACTAGAAAAAGACATAAATTGGCAACTCCTCCCGCTAGGCATTACCCCACCTATAGATATCATTTCATATATCTCCGGGAAAGGGAGTGCCTCCCAAAAGAAAACGTCCGCAGTTCACCAATTTCTTGCTGGGCTCGCCGAAGCAGCGGAAGAAATTAAAAAGGCCGGGGAGGATAGCGGAAGGCTCATGACGATTTTCAGCGTGAAGCTGGAATCGGTCAAGAAAATCGGCGATGCCGATGTGACAGTCGGTGTGGGGAAAGCAGACGCAACGACTGGACCGCTGGCCATTGTGAAAACTCAGGATCCAAATGTGAGTCATCCCCTTCGCCAAAAGGACATTATCGACCATATCGGTAATCTTCATGGAAGGGAATTCACTGGTCATGTTTTCCAAGCCATAGCTTGGAAGCATGATCTCAAATCGAAGCCGCAGTACTGTTGGAAGGCCAGCGAAGGTGTACTCACTAAATACTCGAATGATGTTATTCCCTATATCAATCGTTTGACTGCATCGGAAGTAGATTCAGCGGTTTCGAGTTACCGACAGTTTCTCAAGGCCCAACAACCAAAGAAGAAAAAGTGATCCCCAAAGAATGTAAACGTCTCGCTGAGGTCGATTTCCCGATTGCCGTGGTGTCGAAGCATGCGGCGCGGGAGAAGTCCATTCGGCATGGACATCCGTCCACCTTGCACTTGTGGTGGGCGAGACGGCCACTCGCGGCCTGTCGGGCGATGCTGCTGGCCCTACTCCTTCCCGATCCTTGTGATGAGCATTGCCCACACGAGTTTAACCAAGAAGCGCGACAACTTCTGAAACAGCTTGTGCGAGGCGTTGGGCCGAAAGACATCGATCTGCGGCAAGCCCTGCTCAAGTTCATCGGCGATTTCGCCAACTGGGACCTCTCAGCCGATCGCACCTACCTAGAAGTGTCGCGTGGGCTCGTAAAGGCAGCGCACGGGGAAGAGGCACCGCTGGTCGTGGACCCGTTCGCCGGTGGCGGCTCGATTCCGTTGGAGGCGTTGCGACTGGGATGCGAAGCTTTCGCGAGTGATCTGAATCCAGTGGCCTGCCTCATCTTAAAGGTCTTGCTCGAAGACATCCCGAGACATGGTCTGGAACTGGCCGACGAGTTGCGGCGCGTATGCGGCGAGATCAAGGCGGCGGCTGAAAAGGAACTTGCTGAGTTTTATCCGCCCGATCCGGACGGGGCGAGGCCTATCGCCTATCTTTGGGCCAGAACGGTTCGATGCGAATCCTCCGGCTGCGGAGCCGAGATTCCCTTGGTTCGTTCGTTCTGGCTTTCACAGAAGCCAAAGAAGAAGCGAGCGTTATGCTGTAAAGTGCTTCGGTCAAAAGGTAAGTCCCCGCGAGTAGAGTTCGAGGTCTTCACGCCCACGAAGGATTCGGACGTTTCTCATGGAACTGTCACTCTTGCCAAGGCGATCTGTCCAGCATGCCGGATGGTGCTTCAGCCGGACAGGGTGAGAGCACAACTCCGAGAACAGCGGGGTGGGGCCGATGTCATTTTTGACAAGAATGGCCACCGTATCGGAGGTGCATTTCTTCTCGCAGTTATGACGATGAATCCTTTGGAACAAGGTCGGCGTTTCCGGGTTGCAACAGACCGTGACTACCAAGCAGTTTCAAAATCGTCAACAGCGCTCCAAAAACTTGCCAAGAATTTTGCTGGGGCTGAACCGATTCCAAATGAGCCTACGCCTCAAGATGGGACAGGAAGTCTAGGGGGTGGTTATCGCACACGGAAATATGGCGTGTACAACTTCGGTGATTTTTTTACGTGCCGCCAGAAGCTGGCCCTCCTAGCTCTGATGCACAAGCAAAAGCCTGGGCTGTTGGTAAATGAGCTTCTTGCACTTTCAATATCGAAGCAGGCCGAGCGGCTTTCCTCTCTCGTTTCATGGATAGCAAGTACTGAAGCACCACGGGGCACCTTCGCTAGACAGGCCTTACCGATCGTATGGGATTTTTTGGAGTTGGTCCCTGTTGTTGAAGACGAGGAATATCCTGAGTTGCTTCACGCTATCGCCGCCGTTGTTGGGTGGTGGAGCCGAGCTCATCCTAGTCCGGGACAAGTCCAACTGGCTGATGCCACAAACTTACCGCTGCCGGATCATGCAGCAAACATTTTCTTTACAGACCCTCCGTACTACGACGCAGTTCCATACGCTGACCTTTCGGATTTCTTTTTCGTCTGGCTGAAGCGTGCACTGCCTAAGCATCCGCTCATGCGAGATCCGTTCGATGCATCCAACCAGCTTACGCCAAAAACACGGGAGGCTGTCCGAGACGAACAAGAGCATTTAGACAATCGAGCGAAAAAGCCTGTCGAATGGTACGAGCATGCAATGCATAAAGCCTTTGTTGAAGGGCATCGAATCCTTCGGGAAGATGGTATTGGTTCAGTAGTATTTGCTCATAAAACAACCGAAGGATGGGAGGCACTACTCTCAGGCATGATAAAGGGCGGATGGACGATAACTGGCTCATGGCCTATAGCTACAGAGCGACCAGGTCGTCTCCGCTCCCGTGAATCGGCTGCGCTCGCTACCAGTGTCCATTTGGTTTGTCGGCGACGAGGTGAGGACGCCTCCGTCGGGGACTGGGGAGAGGTGTATCGAGAATTACCTAACCGCGTTGGGGAGTGGGTTGAACGGTTGCAATCCGAGGGTGTGCGTGGTGCAGATCTGGTCTTCGCCTGCATCGGTCCGGCGATGGAAATCTATAGCCGGTATTCCAAGGTGGAGGATGCTGAAGGACGAGAAATACCATTGGGTGGTAATCCAGAAGCCAGCGAGCCTTACTTGCGGGGCTTCCTCGCCTATGTGTGGGAAACCGTCGGTCGGTTGGCGCTGCAGCAAGTGCTCGGGACGGCAGAGGCGAAAGCCCGCAATGGTGCGGCAGGGGCGCTCGAAGAAGATGCTCGACTCACGGCTCTCTTTCTCTGGACTCTGCAGAGCACAAACGGAGAGGTTGAGGTTAAGGCTGAGGTTGAGGATGAAGAAGACACGCAAGACGAGGATGAGCAAGACGAAACGAGCGGGAAGAAGAAAGCCAAAGGCTACACGCTGATCTTTGATGTCGTTCGCCGCTTCGCCCAGCCGCTGGGCATCCACCTCGATCAATGGGAAGGCCGCATCATCGAAACAGAGAAGGGGATCGTCCGGCTCTTGCCCGTGAGCGAGCGGGCCGAGCAGCTCTTTGGCGAAGACGACGCTTCCGCGGTTGCCACACGCATCGAGCAGGAGGCCCGCCGCAATCCGCAGATGACCTTGGACTTCATGCTACCAGAGCCGGAGGCGCCAGCGATTAGAGGCCGCGGGCCAGGCAAGAAGGGTAAGGTGAAAGCGATCAAAGACGTGAGTGATGAGGCGCTCACTACCAGAAGAGAAGCTACGACTCTCGACCGCGTCCATGCTGCGATGCTGTTACAGTCCAGCGGCCGGGCCAATGCCTTGCGGGCACTGCTCAAAGCCGAGCAGGAGCGAGGGCCGGATTTCCTACGCCTTGCCAACGCGCTCTCTGCGCTCTACCCAAAAGATAGCGAAGAAAAACGATTGCTCGACGCGATGCTCTTAGCTGTTCCGCGGTGAATCGAGCGTTACTCAAAGGAGAGTATACCTATGAGCGAACAAAATCTTCTTCGACGCATAACCGCCAACTCTGAGATCTTTAGTGGCAAGCCGATCATCCGTGGCATGCGGATCTCGGTCGAACTCATTCTGAGCCTGCTGGCCCAGGGAGAAACCGTGGAGGCGATTCTCGCGGACTATCCGGACTTGGAGCCGGAAGACATTCGCGCCTGCCTGGCCTATGCGCATGCCGTTATCGCGCATGATTCACTTGACGCTGTTCAAGTCGGTGGAAAGTGAGGTTTCTCATTGATCGGTGTGCGGGGCATCGCTTGGCTGAATGGCTACGGCAGCAAGGACACGACGTCGTTGAGTCGCGCGAACGAGGGCCCGATCCCGGGGATCGCACGCTCTTGCACTGGGCCGCGTCGGAACAACGAATCCTCATCACAATGGACAAAGACTTCGGAGAAGTCATCTTTAGGGAAGAGGCTTCTCACAGTGGACTCGTGCGGTTGCCGGACGTTCCAGCCACGGCGCGTATCGCGTTGATGGAAAAAGTCCTCGATCGGCACAGTCGGGATCTTGCAGAATCCTCGATCATTACGATTAGAGGCGGACGGATTCGAGTCTCACGGTCCCCATAGTGATCGGAAAAGCTTGAGAGGAGCCTATGGAACCTTGGTACAGAGTCGCGACGCCCCGTCCTGAAGTGCGGGAGGGCCGGTCGTTCAATCCTGACGAGTTCGCCATCGCCCTTGAACAAGTCCTGGCCGGCACTGCTCCCAAGGATTACAAAGACCCCATCCAGTTCTTCAATCGCACCTGCTTCACTCGCGCCTTGCGAGAACACGCGGGCATGGTTCTGCGCCGTCTGTCGGGAAAGACCGAGAACTCGGCGCCAGTCCTTACGTTGGTTACCCAGTTTGGTGGCGGAAAGACCCACACCCTGACAGCGCTGTATCACCTCGTGGAACATGCCAAGACACTAGCTGGTCATAACGGTGTGAACGAACTGGTTAAGAGCGCTGGTCTTTCCGAAATCCCTAAAGCCAAAGTGGCGGTCTTTGTCGGGAATGCCTGGGATCCACGTGAAGGACGCGAGACGCCTTGGATTGATCTCGCTCGCCAACTGGCCGGCGATGCTGGTGTGGCTGCACTTGGACCTGCTTCCAAGACGACGCCTCCTGGGACAGAGACCATCGGCCGTGTGATCGAAGCCGCTGGAGGCAGCGCCCTCATTCTTTGTGACGAGGTGTTGAACTTCCTGAACCGCCATCGTGGGATGGCGGAGGGATTTCATGCCTTCATCCAAAACCTGACGGTTGCCATGACCGGCACCACCCGCGGCGCGGCGATGATCAGCTTACCCCGCAGCCAGGTGGAGATGACGGATTGGGATAAAGATTGGCAGGACAAGATTACAAAAGTTGTCAAACGAGTGGCGAAAGATTTGATCGCGAACGATGAAACCGAGATTAGTGAGGTTGTCCGGCGCCGGCTCTTTGAAGATCTTGGACCCGAGAAAGTCCGAAAGGCCGTGGCAAAGACGTATGCCGACTGGTGTTTTGAACGCCGTGCGCAATTGCCTCCTGAGTGGACGGCAGTCGATACCGCGACCACTGATGCCAAATCACGAGACTTCCTGCGCAGTAGGTTTGAAGCCTGCTATCCATTCCATCCGGCGACGCTCTCTGTGTTCCAAAGAAAATGGCAGGCGCTCCCTCAGTATCAACAGACACGGGGCACTCTTGCGATGTTGGCCCAGTGGATCTCCTGGGCCTACCGCGATGCCTACCAGCGGGCCAGACGGGAACCTCTTATCACTCTAGGCTCTGCGCCTCTAGAAGTCCCCGAGTTCCGAGCGGTGATTTTGGGCCAGTTGGGTGAGTCTCGCCTGCTGAGTGCTATTCAAACCGATCTGACAGACGAGCATAGCCATGCTCGGGCACTTGATGTGGATACGAAAGGACCGCTTCGTGATATACACCGGCGAGTTGGCACCACGATCCTGTTCGAATCATCCGGAGGGCAAGGAGACAAAACGGCCCATTTGCCGGAGCTTCGCTTTGCTCTTGGCGAACCTGAAATTGAGACCACGTCAATTGATAACGCCGCAGTGGCGTTCGAATCGAGAGGCTATTTCATCAGGAAGGTCGGCCATGACGGATTCCGCTTTGGCTTCAAGCCGACTCTCAAGAAGGTCGTCAGCGATAAGCGAGCTTCGCTGGACGATGATGAGGTGCGGAAGGCTGGCTTGATGGTGGTCCGAAAAGAATTCGAGCGTGGTGCGTCCTTACCGTTTGTCACGTTTCCAGAAGATGGGACCGCTATCCAAGATACGCCACGCCTCACTCTGGTGATTCTCGACCCTGAATCTGAATGGCGTGGCAATGGTCCACTTCGGAACACCATTGCCGAATGGACGAAGCAGCGCGGTAAATCACCTCGCCTCTATCATGGCTCTTTGATTTGGTGTGTACGGAAGCCAGGCCGTGACCTCAAAGACAAGATTGAGACGTGGCTGGCCTGGAAAAGCGTAGATAAGGGTCTCGCAGATGGCACCCTCACAGGGGAGTTTGACCGTGCCGATCGCTCGGAAGTAGGCACCAAGGTTCGTGAGGCAGAAGACATCGCCAGGGATGAAGTGTGGGCAAGTTATCGCTATGTCGTGCTCGCAGATAACAAGGAGCCGGACGGGCTCAAAGTTATTGACCTTGGGGCGGGGCATGCGAGTAGCTCCGAAACGCTCTGTGGGAGGGTGCTGACGGCTTTGAAGTCTCAAGCTCTCCTGAATGAATCACCAGGAGCCAGTTACCTTGAGAGAAAATGGCCCCAGGCCTTCAAGGAATCTGGTGCGTGGCCTCTCGTCAGTCTTCGCCAGGCGTTCTTGAACGGTTCAATGGAACGGGTGATCGATCCTGATAGCTATCTGAAAGCGAAGATCCCTGAATTTGTGGCACGTGGAGATTTTGGCCTTGCTTCAGGGCAACAGTCGGGCGGTGGCTATACGAGATTGTGGTTTGAAGAGCTGATGCCGGCGGATGAGATCGCCTTCGATGCGGATGTCTATTTGGTTCTGAAGGCAAAGGCCAAGGCTCTGAAGACAAAGCCCGAATCCCCACAGACCGGTGATCAGCCTCCGATTGCCGAACCAGAGCCGATCACTCCAACGCCTGCGATACCGAGCCCAACGGTCACAGGAGCTAAGAAAACAGTGCACATTACGGGTGCAATACCTCCAGAGATCTGGAACCGACTGGGCACGAGACTCCTGCCCAAGTTGCGGAGTGGATCAGATTTACGACTCGGCTTGGACTTTAGCGTAGACCTTGATGCCCAGCAAGTCGCCATTTTCCTAACAGAGCTGAGACAAGTCCTACAAGACCTCAATCTTGTGCAAGCAATCAAAATTGATGTCGATTAAGTATTACTGAAGGAACAGAGGAGGTACCGGGAGTCTTTTTCATGACAGCAGGAGTCTTTTTCTGACAAGCGCTGCCATTGCCGCATATCTGGCTGAACTCGATCAACGAGCCTCTTCTGCTGAGCCTCTTCCCACCGCTGCATGGCGACTTGATTCCTGCATGATCGCCGCCGCTTCCAAATGTCTTCTTGCCGATGTATCCTGCGCAGCCGTCCCGGCGGGATGGATCACAGCATGGCAGTCTGAAGTTACCCCCGTTTTTTGGACAGGTCGTGAAGCCAAGAAATTATGGTAGAACGACCGTCGCAAAAACCGGGAGACACCTATGGCCCCAAAACGGAAGACCCATTCGGAGGAGTTCAACGCGCGGGTGGCAGTGGAGGCGATCAAGGGGGTGCGGACCCTGAGTGAATTGAGTGCCGTCCATGGTGTGCACCCGACGGTGATTGCCCATTGGAAGCGACAGTTGCTAGACGGGGCGCCGGAGGTGTTCCGGCGAGGTCTGGCGGGCACGGGGCGTAGCGAGGAGGTGGTGACGGCCCCGCTGTACCAGGAGATCGGCCGCCTGAAGATGGAGCTGGAGTGGCTGCGAAAAAAGCTCTGAGCGTGCCGCGGGAGACCCGCCGCGGATGGATCCACGCCGACCCGGGTGCCGTGTCGATCGTGCAGCAGTGTGTGGTGGCGGGCCTGGCGCGCTCGACCTACTACTACGAGCCAGTGCCCGAACGGGCCGAGAATCTGACGTTGATGCGGCTGATCGATGAACTGTACTTGCAACGGCCGTTTTACGGAGTGCCCCGGATGACCGATTGGCTGCAGCGATTGGGCCACGTGGTCAACCACAAGCGGGTGGCGCGGCTGATGCGGGTGATGGGGTTGCAAGCGGTGCTGCCGGGCCCGCACACGAGCCGCCGGCAGCCCGCGCATCCGACGTATCCCTATCTGCTGCGGGAGCTGGCGGTGGAGCGGCCGAACCACGTGTGGTGTGCGGACATCACGTATGTGCCGATGCGGCGCGGGTTCCTGTACCTGGTCGCGGTGCTGGACTGGTACAGCCGCTACGTGCTGGCGTGGGCGCTCTCCAACACGCTGGACGCGCTGTTCTGCCTGGAAGCGTTGGAGAACGCGTTGGGGAGCGGGCAGCCGGAGATCTTCAACACGGATCAAGGGGCGCAGTTTACAAGCGACGAGTTCACGGGGCGGCTGGAGGGCGCGGGCGTCCGCATCAGCATGGACGGGCGCGGCCGGGCCTTGGACAATATCTTTGTGGAACGGCTGTGGCGGAGCGTGAAGTACGAGGAGATCTACCTGCGGGACGACGCCGACGGAGCCGAGGCCTGGGCCGGGTTGCAGCGGTATTTTCTGTTCTACAACACCGAACGACGGCACCAGAGCTTGGGCCGACGGACCCCGGCCGAGGTGCATTTTGGCTGAGTCGAGGGGGCTACTCCGGTATGGACCGACAGGCGATCGCCCCGTATAACCGATCCTGGAGCGAAGTGTTGAAATGCCCCTGCACCCAAACCACGCATTGACGGTTTGTGGCCCGCGCCTCTGGGGAAACAGGAGTCAGAAGAACTCTAAAAGAAAGGAGGGAAGGAGGGAAAGATCCATTAGCTTAATTCAGATGAAAACCTGTCCAAACAATGGGGGGAAGCTCAGTCCTCCGCGATGGCATGACGAACTATGGCGAACGGTTGACGTATCGGCAGAACCATGGGAAGTCAATATTCCCAGCGATCATACGTAGGTCGATCCGATGAACATACCCAATAGTGAGCATGCCATCGTCGAACATGAAAAGGTGAGCGTGGAAAGAAAGGGTACCGGGAGTCTTTTCCATGAGTCCATCTGCCATCGCCCCAATAGTCTGTAACTCCTGTAACCTCCTCCGCGACGATGGGATGAGCTACGGCAACTACGTCGAGCAGTTGACGCCCCTCAGCTTGCACACTGTAGAAGAGAGTCCTCATAGATGAATATCAGGTTCTATGTTGATCCTGAAACGGACTTGCCACACATTTATGGTCACCAGGTTGACGAACAGGAGGTCGAAGATGTATTGAGACGACCGGGGGAGGATCGGCCTGGGCGAGAGGGATCTCGCGTGGCGATTGGACAGACCAGGGCAGGCCGGTATCTCCGAGTTATTTACGTCCCCGATCCAGAACCCGATTCGGTGTTTGTCATTACGGCCTATCAGTTGAGCGGCAAACCCTTACTGGCATACCGACGCCGCCGAAGGAAAAAAGCATGAAACAAAGCAAATTCCCCCCTGGTTGGGATGAAGCGCGAGTCCGTCGGGTCCTTGCGCACTATGAAGAGCAGACAGAGGAAGAGGCTGTGGCGGAAGACGAAGCCACAGCGGAGGACAGGACTCAAACGGTCATGGAAATTCCTAACGAACTCGTCCCGGCGGTCAGAGAGCTTATTGCAAAAAGGCGCTCAGGCTAAATGCGAAAACCCTATAAACGCAAGCAGCGCTCCTGTGCGCTCTGCAAGCCGCACAAAGTTGGTTGGGCTAAACGATGGAAAGCAAAAGAAGCCGCGCGGCGTCTCAGCATGTTCGACGATTGTCGAATTACTACGCGCGGTGTGCGGTGATTGCCTCTGAGACCACTACCTGGATGCTCTTCCTGCGTTTCCTTGCTATTCCGCTGCCATCCTATTTCCTCAATTAGGCCCAGGTCCTATGAGCCCATCAGCCATCGTCCAAAAGCTTTGGAACTACTGTAACGTCCTCCGCGACGACCTGTCTGCGTGGGACCTGCCCGCGCTGCAGCAGGCGGACGGACAGGCAGGCGGGATGAGCTATGGCTAAGGCTTCCGTGATCTGAAATGGATCTCCCCAACAAGGACCGTGTCCAAGTCGAAGGGGCATAAGTATATTGTGGATGGCGTTGTACGGACACCCAATGGTCAAACCGCTCTCGTCCGGACCGTGTGGATTGTTGACACAGGTTGTGACACGCCGCGCTCAGTGACGGCGTATCCGAGAGAACAGGAGCCATAACGATGATCAGAGAACACGATAGAGTTGTCCTGGTCATAGACGCTTCGTCTGAAGGCCTCGTGGCGGGTGATGTCGGGACGGTGGTTCACATCTATCGTGACGGTGAGGCTTACGAGGTCGAGTTCACCACCCTGGAAGGCAAGACCGCCGCGGTGATCACGGTGGAGGCCGCCCAGGTTCGTCCTGTGGGCAGACGGGAGATCACTCACGCTGGTGAGCTGGCTTCGCGGTAACCAAGAGCCCCACGCCTCATCAGGATGGGTATACCGCAGGACGTGATCGTCGTGACCCCAGAGGAATTCGAGGCGTACCGCGATGCGCCCGGGACCGTGATTCGAACAGCCCGTCAAGAAGGAAAGGTCCTCTATGCCCATTCTCGAGATCTGGTCGGTCTGTTTTAATCTCAAGCCATATGCGCTATGATTTGCAGCTATGACGACCCCGAATCACGAAGACGTTCTCCTCAAGCGCATCACGGTCAACCCGCGTATCTTTGGAGGAAAGCCGATCATTCGAGGTCGCCGGCTCGCCGTGGAGCATGTCCTTGCCATGCTCGCCGCAGGTGACTCGCACGAGACGATCCTCCAAGGCTATCCGTGGATGGAACCAGAGGACATCCAGGCCTGCCTCGCCTATGCGCATCGACTCGTCGGTCACGAACGGATTGAGCCACTGCCGCTTGAATCCGCCTCGTGAAACTTCTGCTCGATACCTGTGTCTGGGGTGGTGCCGTTTATCCGCTGAAAGCCGCGGGGCACGATGTTGTCTGGGCGGGAGACTGGCCTACTGATCCCGGCGATGACGAGATTTTGGCCCTGGCACATTGGGAGGGTCGAATCCTCATTACCCTCGACAAGGACTTTGGCGAACTGGCCGTCGTGCGCGGGCAGGCTCATGCCGGGATTATCCGGCTGGTAATCTTGTCCGCTGCACAGCAGGCGCCTACTTGTCTACTAGCCCTGAATCGCTACGCCACAGAACTCCAATCTGATGCGATCGTGACCGTTGAGCCAGGACGAGTCCGTATTCGTCCTGCGGCTTCAAATCCTGAGTCGTCATGACCTGCTTCGGAGCATGCCGCCAATCCTCTTGTCCATCGCTTGCGATGAGAGCGCGACGTGATTGAGAAGAAAGACCATGTTCCGGGAGTCTTTTCCAGACCGTTAGCCCCGGTTCTCTCCCTCCCTCGTGACAACCCAAGCCTGCTGGTCACTGCCGGTTCATGCCTTCGTCCGAACGGGAGCCGGTCTTGCTATCCAATCCGCCTGCTTGACGGCCCGGCTTTCTTGCGCGTACCGTATTGACCAGCCGTCGGTCTGTTGACCCATCTTTTTTCCCATGCTTGGACGAAAGGGGGTACGACGATGCTGCCCTCCCACCTCTCCTTCATCGAATCGCTCCACGGCGAGATGCGGCAAGCCTTCTACGATCAACACAAGGCGATGGCCCACGTGATGCACCTGGGCCTGTTCCTGCTGCCGCTCGCGGGGCTGTTGGTCCGAGGCCTGGTCGGCGCGGTCTTAGGCCTGACGCTCTTCATCCTGTGCTATTACCTGCTGCCCTATGTCTGGGACGTGACGCACGGAAATCGTCACGTCTGAGGCGCGTCACGCGACTGTCGGTCAGGGCCGGCGAGTCTTAAGTTGATCCAGTAAAAACAGGTTTAGCGCGGCTGGCACCGTTGCCCGCCCAGTCCGTCCGGCAGGCAGCGGATCGTTCCGTGGTAGTCCGGTCCGACCGGCGCCGGGATCGTATAGGCTGGAACAGGGTAGTCGGGGAGGCTTGGACGGGTCGGCGGGCTCGGGGTCCACAGTCGTATCGGAGGAACCTGCGTCTGTGCCGAGCCACCCGGCTGCATCGGAATCGATGAGGGCACGAGAGGGATGGCATCCGATTGAACATCTGATGGGACAGGCTGGGACTCGATTGTCGAAGACAGCGCGTTGGAGACCGGAGGCGGGGCCGGGGTTGCCGCCGGCGCACGAGGCTGTTCCACCTGCAGCGCCCGTATCGCCTCAAGGTTTCTTTTTCCGTTCTCTTCAGCAGTCAGTGCTCGCATGTCAACCACCTCATCGAACAGGCCGGGCGGACAGGCGGACAGAGCCAGAGAGACGCCGATCATCGGGGCGCCAACCCATCCGATGGAATGCCGCCACTGTCGCATGTCCTGGCCCCTGATGACCGACCGACGAAAAGTCTAACGAGGGCAGCGTCGGGCGGTCAAACTGCCTTGCCCTGCGAGGACAGGCCGCGCGTGACGGCATCCCAGAGTCACCAGCCAGGGGTCTCACGAGTCAGCCGCCGTCGATCCCGCTCCTATGCTGGAGGAAGCAGGGGCTGCGTCGTCCCGCGAAGCGAAACGGAGAAGCAAAACAGAATGGAGGCATGCGATGGCGAGATACAGTGAGGGCTCGCGCAAATCCGTGAAACGGGCCATGCACAAACGGAAACAAGGCACGCTGCGAAGCGGAAAAAGCAAAAAGAAGGTGACGCGCCGGAAGCAGGCCATTGCCATCGGCCTGTCCGAGGCGAGACGGAAAGGTCACAAGGTGCCAAGGAAAAAGCCAAGGAAAAAATAGCCTGGCTCACGCCGCTCGGCCAGCGAAGAGAGGCCGACCGGCGAGGCCCTGGCGGAGTGACGCATGCCTGTCATGATGGTCCAACCGGCCGCCCGCAGGCGGGTTGGCGGCGTCAGCCGTCTCACTCGCATTTCGCGAGGACAGCAACGATCAGCGCGATGGATAGAGTAGGTGCCGCCGAAGAGCCTCTCCGCCCGCTCCCGTCCCGCGTCAGACTCCGGTGCGAGGATGGCTGTCGGCGAGCGACACGCTCGTCAGGGTTCGATCGTTCGTCCTGCCTGCCGGCGCCTCGGTCTTTCGTTTGATCCCCAACGCCGTCATGCCCCAACAACCGGCCACGAAGACGACGTGGAACAGGACGTCGCTCCAGGGACCAAAGAGGTAGGCTGCTTCTCCGCCTTGCGCGTAGGCGAGAAAGAGCGTGAGGGCGCCGACCGTCAGCCAGCGAGTTCCCGCCATCACCGCCGACCGCTCCAGCTTCTCGCGGCCCTCCAGGGTCGAGTCTGCGTGGAAGGATCGCCGGCCGCTGAGCCAGATCCGTCCGAAATGCGGCCAGTTCCGATGCTGGAGAAATACCAGCCCCCCGAAGACAATCAAACTTCCCAATAGGGTCAAATCGAACGTGCTGATCATGCGGCGCTCCCTTGCAGCGAGACACCACCAGACGAGCCGGACTCAGAACTGAGTACTCAGAAGCTGAGGAATCGCTCGGCGGGGATGGACGGCAGGCGTTACGACATACGGCTCACGAATCCAGATGACTGCCATGGTGTGAACGGGGCTACCGTACAACAAGCGGCCGGCCCGAAACAAGTACCCCAGGCTCCCCATCTGATACACCGCCGATCGAGGGTCCAGTTCTGTCCAACCGCTCAGGCCGACGTGGGGGATTCTCCTAGTTATGCCCCCTAGGGTTTGGTGTTTTCATAAGCTG
Source organism: Nitrospira tepida (assembly GCF_947241125.1). Taxonomy (NCBI): domain Bacteria; kingdom Pseudomonadati; phylum Nitrospirota; class Nitrospiria; order Nitrospirales; family Nitrospiraceae; genus Nitrospira; species Nitrospira tepida. The sequence goes on from NZ_OX365700.1 coordinate 2,663,347, forward strand.
TAAGGATTGTTGGATCATCACCGGAGCCCCCTTACGATGCACAAGACTGGCGGCCATCACTCTACGTTGCGCTCGCTCGCCCTACTCCTACTGGTCGCCGGCTGTGCGACGACCTACGAGCCGCATCTGGTCCTTCCCTCCGCTTCTCTCAACCGTTCGATCGATGCGGCCGTGGAGCTGCATCCCCTGGTCGCTTCGGACGAGATCCTTTCAGGGCAGCATCGCTATGGCGTGCTCGCGGATGATTTTACGAATCCACCTCCTTCGAAGCTGACCCAGACCCTGACGGCGGAGATCCTGGCGGAGCTGTCGGCTCACAAGGTCTTCCGTACCGTGAGCGCCTACGAACCGGAACCAGATCTCTTGCTGACCGGCCGCATCGATCAGTTTTACGAACATGACCGGCGCAAGCCCTGGACCTATGTCCCACACTATTCGGATCAGCTCGCGGCCCTCTTCCGGCTGAACACCTACAAGCGGACGGGGGAGGTCCGATTGACGCTGATCTTGCTGAAACCCACCGGCGCCCGCGTCGGGTCCTATACCGGCCAGGCGCAGTTCCAGGAAGACTACACGCCCCATAGTGAACTGAGACCCGGCGATCGGCTCAATCGCGCCTTCGGCCAAGCCCTCGCGCAGATCCGCGACGAGATGCTGTCGGACCCTGATCTTCCCAAGATGCGCCGAGTGGACGATCACACTGCCCGCCGCTAAGGCGGGCGGCGACGGCCTGCCTCAGAAGGCTATGAGCCCTGAAACCGGCCGGCGTAGCCTGTCGAAGCACACATATCGAGTTTTTCCCCAGCCTGTTAGACGCTCGGCGGATCTTCGCGATCTTCCCCGGTCAGCACCGTCGCCTCCCTCGCTTCCAGTGCTTGGACTTCCGTCAGGATGCCGAGGAGCACCTGGCGGCGCTGTTGCAGGGCGGTTTTGGGCAGATCCTTGGCCATCGGCTCTTGAGCGGATGCCGGCAAGTTCACGATGGCCTCCGCCTCGGCGACCGTTGCGTACTTATAGGCTTCGACATAGCGATGGCCTTGGCCATAAAGCCGGACGAGCAGGTCTTCCGTTTCGGCATCGAATGCCTGAAAATTCGGATGGACCGGCGCCCGATGGTCCAACCCTTCGAGCTTGTCGAGTTGTGCCTTGAGCTGATCGCTCCTTGTCAGCGGTGAGAACGAGGCGTTGGTGTTGGGCATGACAGCTCCTCCGTGGTGAAGGCCCGAGCTTCGCCCACGTCGATCGGTTCTGTTACTCGGAGAAACCCTGGTGGGGCCGTCGCATTCGCAATGCTCTTCAGGCAGCCCGCTCCAGGGGTTCCACCCAGTATGGTTCCAACACCTGTGCCAGTAGGCTTTGTCACCGGACCCTCTTCTCCATTCCTCTTTATGGTGATGCCATGCCGGAAGAGAAGCCTGATCAGCGACAGCATGATACTTCGGACAGCAGCCGGGCTGATGCATCGGGCGATACCAAGGACATGAAGATTGCCGGTTGTCCCGTCCATGTGACCTATCATGCTCATCCCGATGGGACCTGGATTGTTCAGGGCTCTGTCCAATGCGGGGCCGAAGACCAGCGCACCAGCCAGATCGTGACGGTCGGGCCTTATCCCGATCGGGACACCGGCGAGAAGGACCTGTTCGACCGTATCGCCACCCTGCTCGGCCGCAATGAAGACCGTAATACCTCGCGGATCAAGAACTGGGCATGAAGGGAATGGGCGGGCTTATTGTTGACATCTCGCAATGGGCCCTCTGTTGGGAAACCTCCGATCTCGCCTGGTAAACTTGTCCATTCTCCAGCCTCTTTTCCCCTCAGACCGTCTTGTTCCTTGACCCTTCGACAATCGGACAGTAGAATGGTTCCGTTTTGGAACCATTCTGATGTCTTAAATTAGGTGCTTTATGGCCACCGTCACGATCAAAAACATTCCCGAGCCGATCTATCGCGCCCTCAAGCTCCAGGCGGCCCGCCATCATCGAAGTCTCAATCAGGAGGTCATTGCCCTATTGGAATCCGGCAGCCGGAGCATGCCGAAGGATCCCGACGCCTTCTTGGCGCACGCCAGACAAATGCGCATCACTCCGCGAAACGGCCGGTTGACCGATGCCAAGCTAAATCGCCTGAAGCGGCAGGGACGATTGTGATTGTCGTCGACACGAATCTGTTGGTGTACCTATTCGTGCGAGGGAGCCGGACGGACGAGGCCGAATCGGTGTTCCAGAATGACGCCGTCTGGGCAGCTCCATGGCTCTGGAGATCCGAGTTTCGGAACAGCCTCGCCGGCCTTGCCCGTCGCGGCGAGGTCACGTTCCATGAGGCCCTCCACCTGACTCAGGAAGCCGAGCGCTGGATGGAAGGTCGAGAATACATCGTTCGCTCCGCCCATGTGCTTCAACTGGCCGAGCGATCGGGATGCTCCGCTTATGATTGCGAGTTTGTCGCCGTTGCAGAAGATCTGGCGGTTTCGCTTGTGACCGCCGATCGGCAAGTGCTGCGAGCGTTTCCTTCGATCGCCGTTTCACCCGACAAGTTCATGGTCTAACCTCTGCGGCTGGAGGCATCGTCTCGTTGAGGTCCTTCCATTGCGCCTTCAGGATGGCCTGGGCCTCGGGGAGGGTCGTCGGCGTGAACGAGACGGTGTCGCCCGGCAGCAATTGCCCGGCCAGGTGCAGATCCGCCGAGATCACGACCGCGATGATCGGATAGCCGCCGATCGTCTGGCGGTCGGCCATCAGGAGAATCGGCTGACCATCGGGCGGGACCTGGAGCGCCCCCAACGCCGTCCCGTCGGAAATCCGCGCTTCCGCCCGTGCCTGCGTCAGCCTTGGTCCTTCCAAGCGATACCCCATGCGATTCGATCGGCTGGAGAGCCGGTAGGGGTTGGCGGCCAGCACGTCAAACGCCTGTGGCGCAAAGGACGAGAGCTGTGGCCCGGGCAGGATTCGAAGCGTGGCGGCGGCCGAGTAACTCGGACGCAGTCGCTCCGGCAGGGAGCGACCGATCATCGCCTGCTGATGCGGTCCGGCTGTTCCACCGATGAGACAGTCACCTGCGGCCAACGCACGGCCCTTCAGCCCGCCGGTTCCGCTGGAGACATGGGTGGACCGGCTCCCCAGCACAACCGGGACATCAACCCCTCCGGCGACGGCAAGGTAGCCGCGTGCGCCGGATCGTCTGGTTCCGAACACGAGTCTGCTGCCGGCCTTCACCGGCACGCTGGTCCAGAGCGGCAGGGCGACACCGTTGATCGCGGGACTGAGATCGGCGCCGGCGACTGCCACGACCGAGGCCGTCTCAAACAACAGTTCCGGTCCCTTGAGCGTGATTTCAAGCGCGGCCTCCTGATCGCGATTGCCGGCGAGCCGATTCGCAATGACATGGGACCGTCGGTCCATCGGGCCGCTGACTGGCATGCCGTATTGCTGGTACCCGTACCGTCCCCCATCTTGCACCGTGGTGAACCATCCGGGCTTGACCACCGTGATCCGAGCCGGTTTGTCCGCCATCATCTCGCCCGCACCGCCGCGACCAGAATCCCCGCAACGTCGAGCTCCTGCCGGACCATCCGCGCCAGCGCGACCGCCTGCGGCGTATCGCTGTGGAGGCAGAGGCTGTCGGCCTGAATCGGCACCGGTGATCCCTCGACGCTCGTGACCACGCCCGTGATCAGTTGGCGCAGTTGCCGTCGCACGGCTTCTTCGGTCTCCAGCACAGCCCCTCTTTCTGAACGTGGGACCAGACTGCCGTCGGCGCGATAAGTCCGATCGGTAAAGGCCTCGTTGACGACCGCCAGGCCCGCGGCCTGCGCCGCCTTGACCAGTTCCGACCCGGCCAGGGCGTAGAGCAGGAGCGTGCGATCGACAATTTGCACCGCCCGCACAATCGCACGGGCAAGCTCCGGGTCTTTGGCCGCCCGGTTGTACAGTGCGCCGTGCGGTTTCACGTGGGCGAAGGTCAGCCCGTCACGATCGAGGACCTCGGCCAGCATGCCGAGTTGCCGGATCACCAAGGTCTCGATGTCATCAGGGGCCACGATCCGTTCCGCTCGCCCGAACTGCTCCGGATCGGGCAACCCAGGATGGGCGCCGATTGCGACTCCCTGCTGAACTGCGAGTCGCGCCGTCCGGCGCATGAGGACCGGCGTGCCCGCGTGACCACCGCAAGCGATATTCACCGAGGTGATGAACGGCATGAGCGCGGCGTCGATGGCGAGCCCTTCCGGCGTCTCGCGCTCTCCCATGTCGCTGTTCAGATCAATCCGCGTCATGCTGATGCTTGCGATGGAGGCGATCGAACTCCTCGGGCTTGATCGGGTCGAACCGGACCAGATCACCGGGGCTCAAGAGAAACGGCTTGGCATCGGCCGGACGATAAACCGTGACAGGCGTGCGCCCGATCAGCCGCCAGCCTCCCGGCGTCGCGCTCGGATAGATGCCGGTTTGGCTGCCGGCAATCCCGACCGACCCGGCCGGGACCGACGCGCGCGGTGTAGCCAGGCGAGGCATGGCCAATGGTTCCGGCACGATTCCGAGATAGGGAAAGCCGGGGCTAAAGCCCAGCATATACACCCGATACTCGACGGATGTGTGCAAGCTGATGACCTCGGCCACGGAGAGGTTGGCAAAATCGGCCAGCTCTTCCAAATCCGGACCCCAACTGCCCCCGTACAGCACCGGAATCCTATGTCTTGTGCAGGAAGTAGTACGGCTGGTAGGGGCGGTGCGAGCGAACCGGAGGAGTCGATCCGACAAGGTCGCCAGGTCCAGGCGGAGCGGATCCACATGGATCGTCATGGAGCGATAGGTGGGGACGATGTCACCTATGCCGGGCCAGCCCTGTGCGCGCAGGGCGTCGGCGAAGGCGATAACCCGTTCGTTCAAGGCCGGATCGATCTCGTTGCCGAATTCCACCGTGAGCGCCGCATCGCCGAGGGGCAACAGTCGAAAGGACTGAGCCGTTGGCGATTCCTCTCCGGCGGATGTCTGCCGATTGGACATAGGGACCTGGGATTGACCGTGAACGGGATCGATACCGTACCCGGTTTGCCCTCCGTCGTAAAGCCGCTCGTCTTCGAGCACAGGACAGTGGCGGGCGCCGTGCCGGTCGTCCTGTCGCTCCTTGACTCCTTTGGTCCGACAGCCTAGCCTCGGCCTCGAACGGCTGTAAATCGGTTGAGTGGACGTGTTTCAACCGAGAAAGGACGACAATGCGGACCATGTCATGGATCGCGCTCTTGATCGCGTATCTGATTGCACCGACGACGGCCTTGGCCGGGGAGGGGGTCAAGCCGGAGCCGCCGGCCCTGACCGTGGCCGCCAACGGCACCGTGACCGTCGCGCCCGACACGGCGTTCGTGACGCTTGGCATGGAGACGGCCGGCAAGTCGCTGGCGGAAACGCAGAGTCAGAATTCGGCCGTCATGCAGAAGGTGATGGAGCGATTGCGGGGGCTGAAGATCGAGAAGGAGCGCATTCAAACTTCGTCATTTACCGTGTCACCCCACTATAAGCCACCGCCCAAACGGCCTTCGGATGCGCCGCCGGTCTTGCCGGAGATCATCGGCTACACGGTGAGCAATACCCTCACCGTGGAGGTCCGGGATCTGGACAAGGTGGCCACGGTGATTGAGGAGGCCTTGTCGGCCGGCGCCAACCACTTTCACGGGTTGCATTGGGGATTGCGGGACGAGCAACAGGCCCGGCTGAACGCCCTGAAACTCGCCGCAGCCAAGGCGCGGGAAAAGGCGGTCACGCTGGGCGAATCGCTCAACGTCAAGCTCGTGCGGCTTGTGAACGTGACCGAAGGGGGCCATGTCGTCCATCCCGCGCCCCATATGGCCCGCGCGACCATGGCGATGGAGGCCACGGGCGGCGAGGTGCCGATCTCTTCCGGGGAGATCAAGGTCGAGGCCACCGTGACCCTGGTCTACGAGATCACGCCCAACTGACGAGCGAACATTCGTCATTCGTCACTCGTCATTCGTCACTCGTCATTGGTCATTCGACGGGTGTCTCCTTCTCGGTCTGTAACGAATGACGCTTGACCATTGACCATTGACGCATGACGGCCGTTTGGGATGCCGCGATCACCCGCCAGGCTGGTACCCGGTTGGCGGACTTGTTCAACATCCTGCCGGCTAACCGGGAGCGTTGCCCGGCTTCCACTTGATGCTGCACCCGATGCTGGGTTGTTGCTTGGCATCGACCGGCCGGCCCGCGAGCACCGCATCGATCGCCGCGCGCAGATCGCGGCCCGTGACCGGCTTGTTGTTGCCGGGACGGCTGTCGTCAAGCTGCCCTCGGTAGACCAGGCGCCGCTGGGCGTCGAACAGGTAGAAATCCGGCGTACAGGCAGCCCTATAGGCCTTGGCGACCTCCTGGCTCTCGTCGAAGCAGAAGGGAAACGGCCACCCGAGTCGTTGCGCCAATTCGCTAAGCTGCTCCGGGGCGTCGTCCGGGTACGAGGCCGGATCGTTGCTGCTGATGCCAACGATGCCCAGTCCGGTCTCCGCATAGTCCCGTCCAAGCCTGCCAAGTTCTCCCTGGACATGCTGTACATAGGGGCAATGCCGGCACAGAAACATGACCAGCAAGGCCTGTTTTCCGTGGAACGAATCGAGCGAGATGACCCGGCCGCTTACGACATCGCGGAGAGCGAACGGAGGAGCGATGGTCCCGAGCGGGAGCATAACCGATGCCACTGCCATAGGCACCTCTTCTGGTTGGAATGAACGGCCCCGATGCGATGGATTGTGATGGACCGTCCAACTGTAGCAGCGGGCTTCCGTGGGACTCAAGCGTCGCCCGTTTTGACAATTTGCGCGGAACCTGTACAATGGCCCCGATTCTTCAGTTCCGGCCTTGTCCTGAATCCGTCATTCACGCCTCATTGGGGATGTACACCGATCAAGGAACATGCCCCACCATCGGCCGCGGAGACGGTGACGCCCGCGATGTGGCAAACCCGGTGTTCTGGGAGACCCGGCATGTCGCCTCGGCTGCAAATCCGTTCATGAATCCCCAAGAGATGGGCTTCCATATTGCGATCGTGGTCCTGCTCGCCGGGATCTTCTTTATTGATGTCCAGATGGGGTTGGGATTCACGCCCTGGCTCCTCTATATGGTTCCCATCGGCGTCACCTATTGGACGACCTACCTCTACGCTCCGTTGGTCGTGGCCGGCCTGTCCACCCTGTTGGTCCTCCTCGGCTATATTGTATCCCCGCCATTGATGCCGGAGTCTGTCGCGCTGACGAACCGGGCATTCGGCACGATCACGTTCTGGGCGTTGGGCCTCTTGATCGTCGCCTATAAGGTGCTGGCCGCCCGCCTGTCCTTGCTCACCGACCGGTTGACCGTCGAGCTCAAGGAACGGACCGAAGATCTGGGCCGGGTGGTGCGCGCTCTGAAGGCCGAGCAGGAACATCAGAATCGGCCGGAGGGCAACCGACCAAACACCGGCGACGAGTTCAAGCGCGAGATGACGAACGTGTTGGCGGCCGAGAGCCGGCGCCTCCAAGAAAAGGTCGAGGATCTCCAGCAGGGAGAACCGCCTGTGGAAAACGGAGAGGAGAGCCTCGAAAAGACCCGGAGCGAACTGGAACGGCTCGGCAAGCAGTTGGAACAACTGCAACGCGACCTCCTCCGTCCGTGACCATCCTGCCTCCGGCGCTCCGTCTCGATCACTACCGGATGCTTGTTCCTCACATTGGACCTCTTGCGACGGGCCCCTCGCAACGATCCTTCCGGCGTTTTGACCCGATAAAAAACCGCATGCTATAGTCCGCCGTTCCGTTGCGAGGGCTGGTGACCGACCTTCGGCCCCTTGTCCGCGCATGCCCATTATCTCCCTACAGCAGAGGTCACGATCCATGGTTGAAATGCCTGTCAGGATGTATCTCTCGGCGCTCCTCAAGAAGGCGCGCGAATCCGTCACCCCCATGGCCCTGCTCTCGGGACCGGTGAAGGAGGCCACCCTTCGGACTGTGGCCGAGCTGATTACCGAGCGGACGGACGACCTCTTGGCTGCCAACCGGGAGGATGTCCTGGCGGTGGGGAAAAGCCTCGAAGGCGAGAAGGATAAGGACCGGGTCAAGGCGGCGGTCAATCGCGTGAAGCTGGCGGAGGATGACCTCAAATTGATGGCCGACCGTATCCAGCGCGTAGCGGATCTCGACGATCCGGCGGGGCAGGTGGTCGAACAGGGAGAGCGGCCGAACGGCATGCAGGTCCGGCGAGTCCGGGTTCCCATCGGCGTGCTCGGGATCATCTCGGAGCTGAACCCCAATACCACGATGGAGATCCTGGCGCTTTGCTTCAAGGCCGGCAACGTGTCGGTGTTTCGCGGCGCGCCCGAATGGGCGGCCACCCATCAGGCGCTGGCGTCCCTGCTGCGGGAAGCGGGAGAGCGGCACCGGATTCCGGCGGCGGCCATCACCCTGATCGACCGGCCCGAAAAGGACGTGGCGTTGGAACTGATGCGCGCGACACGCCAACAGATCGACGCGTTGATCGTCCGCGGCGGAGCAGGGCTCCGTAAGGCCGTGGCCGACACGTCCCGGCTCCCGATCCTCTGCCATGACGGGGCGGTCAATCACATGTACGTCGACGGCGAAGTCGATATCCCCATGGCGCAAAACCTCATCGTCAATGCCAAGGCGCAACAGCCCTCGGAGTCCAGTTCCGTGGACACGGTCCTGGTCCAACAGAACATCGCACGCCAATTCCTGCCGGCCCTGATCCGCCGCTTGCTCGATGAATTCAACGTGGATGTCCTCGGCTGCCCCAAGACGGTCGCCATGATCGGGGCGCAACCGTTGCCGCGGTATCGGAACCTGGTCCCGGCTTCAGACGAAGATTGGGGCAAGCAATTTCTCGCGCCGACCTTGGCGGTCAAGATGGTCAAGGATCTGGACGAAGCCTTGGCGCATATCGCGCAATATGGGACCGGCCATACCGCTGTGATCGCTACGCGCGACTATGCCCATGCCATGCGGTTTGTGCGCGAGGTGGATGCGGCGGCCGTGCTGGTCAATGCCTCGTCGCGGTTGCACGGCGGCGAGGAGTTCGGGTTGGGCGGGGAGGTGGGACTCAGCTCGTCCCGATTGCATGCCCGGGGGCCGATCGGTCTTGAGGCCTTGACCATCCTCAAATACGTCGTGCTCGGCACCGGCCAGTTGCGACACCCGCATCCGGTCCCGACGGCGTATGAAGATGCCATTATGCTCAAGCGGTTTTAGTCTCGTATTCGTGAGAGGTGAGTCGTGAGACGGAAGACGTAGGGTCTCTATGCGAGGACCCCGCTCTTCCATTTCATATTTCTCACTTCACATTTCTCATTTCACATTTCTCATTTCAGTTTCACATCCCGTGACCGGCACGGAACTGCAGGAAGCCATCGCCGACCATCTGTTTTGGTGGGATCTCCGCCCGTTCACGTCCGACCGTGACTACGAACGCTGGCAGCGCGAGCGTCTCCAGGCCGCCGATCTTCATCAATTGAACCTGCTGGCCGAAGCCCGCCACCGGAATCCCTGCGAAGCGGAGCCGGACCTGGCCTTCTATGAATTTGCGGCGCAGCCCCGGATCTACCCGGTGCTCTATAGTCAGCGGTTCGACTACTACCTGACCGTGGGCGCCGCCATGCTGCCGCGTCTCGATCAGTCGCGGCTGGTGCTGGACTTCGGCTGCGGCTTGGGCATTCTGACCACTCTCTACGCCCGGCAATATCCAACGGTCTCGTTCGTCGGATTGGACCGGTCGCCCGGTTCCATTGCCGTAGCCCGTGAACGGACCGCCGCCCTGGGTTTGAAGAACCTGACGTTCATGGCGCTCGACCCTGACCGCGAATCGTTCACCGGCTCATACGATACGGTCGTCTCCAGCCATTCGCTGTTTCAGTCGGAACAGGACCCGGGCCTCCCAAGCCGATCGTGGGACAGCTTCGCACGGGCGGTCGATCCGGCGGCCCAGCAAGCATTCGAAGCCAGAACGGGTTTGGGCCGCCGGCTGGATTGGATTGTGAGCCTCCTGGCTCCGGCAGGACGGTTATTGCTGTTCGAGAAGGCCCGCCATCTCGGCCGGCGCATCGGCTTGCAACGCGCCCTGGCTGGACGCGGACTTGCGTGCGTTGACCCATCGTTGCCATTGCATTACCTCTCGGTCGAGGAACCCACCGACGATGGGCCGCTGTTTGTTCTGAGTCGGCACGGCGATCACGCGGCGATTTATCCCTGGGATGAATCGCCTGAGCGAACCGACGGCGACCATCATTTCATCTGCAAAGGGGTAGCCGCCGAGTCCGTCTGGTCCCGCCTGCCTCGCCGCCGCGTGACACGAAGCCTTTTGTTCAAGCCGCCCGGGTTGTCTTCCGGCCAACTCGAATGGGGCCGTTCTGACCGGCTTCGCTATCTCTCTCTCGCCCGCGCAAGCGGCGCCCGTGGTTTATGGGTGGGACTGCCTGGGCCGGACGATGAGCTGGACGGCTCCCTGTTCCGCTCAGTGGCCTCGGCCGATACGATCACATCCGAACACCTGCAACGGCTCGATGAACTGTTGGCTGCCCGGGGACTCGAGGATGACCCGTCCTTGGTTCCACTCTACGAGAACCATACGGCGGCCGCCCAGTTGTTGTGGAGCGAGCTGCCCGCGAAGACCCGCCTTAAAGAATATGACTCGCCGCTGCCGGCCGGCCGCCATCTCCATATTGAGTTGGGACGGACGGGAGACCTGTCCTATCTCTACTGCGCCAACACCTTCGATCAACGACAGCTTGTCCTGGTTGAATCCGATCGCCAATCTCTGCTCGAGCAATATTTCGAAGAACTCACCTCCAGAACGGCTCTGTCCGCTCCTGTCTCGGGCCATCCCACTGGCCCATCGCGGTAGTCTCGATCCGGCTCAGGGGTAGCTCACCGATAGTCAGACTCCTCGGCGTTCCGGCCTTGACCCTTGAAAACACGCCAGCTTACAATGCGGAGGTTCGCATGATCGTGGCCTTCATCTTTTGATACGTCTGCCGCTGCCACAAGGCAGCGGGCATGATATGCGCGTTGAGTATTCCAAGGGCAATCGCGCTTCCAAGGAGCTGATTCAGCTCCATCGCCGGACTTCTTTCCAGGCCAACGGCCGGAAGATGACGGTCATGCTTGTCTTCCCGCCCGACTGGTTTCCCTCCGAACCGTACCTGAGCCTTCCCTCCCTCACCTCCGTCCTCCGCCAGGCCGGCCACCGGGTCATCCAAAAAGACGTAAACCTCGAGATGTGGGACTGGTACTTCAGCGAGGACTTTTTGAAGAAGGTCCTCCGGCGGGTGCCTCAGCAGTTGGACCGTTTTCGTAAGCTCTCCAGGAAGCGCGAGTTGGCGGAGTGGGAGCTGGATGTCCAGATGGCGCTGTGCGATGTGACCCGGCGTCGGATCGACGAGCTGATCAAGAAGGCCGAACAAGCGAAGCGGATCGTGCGGGAAGAAGAGAATTTCTACGATATCGATAAGTTGGAATGGGCTATTCAAGTCTTCCGCGAGGTCACACAGGTCATTTCGCTGGTCTATTCGCCGGCGCGTATCTGCATGCCGCCGATGGAAACGGATCTCTCTTACAAGCCGTATGTCTCGGCGGAGGTCATGGACGCGGTGGAGGACGAACAGGTAAACATCTACCGCGACGTGTTCGAGCAGATCCTCAGGCCGGCCATCGTAGATGAAAAGCCGGACGTAGTCGGCATCTCAATCGTGCTCCAGCAGCAGATCTTCTCCTCGATGACGTTCTGCGCCCTGATCAAGAAACACTTTCCCCACATCCATCTGACGATCGGCGGCAACACGGTGACGCGTCTGCGGGACGTGCTTCCCAACTCGCCGCTGTTCCAATATTTCGACAGTGTCGTGGTGTATGAAGGGGAGACGGCGTTCGTCCAACTGGTCGAAGCCGTGGGTGCCGGAAGAGATCTATCCGACGTGCCCAATACCGTCTATAAGGATGATAAGGGCGTGCATGTGTCGCCCACCACATATGCCGAAGACATGGCCGCCCTGCCGCCGCCCGATTTCGACGGATTGCCGCTGGAGAAGTATTTCACGCCAACCAAGGTGCTGCCATATCTGGCGACGCGCGGCTGCTACTGGGGGCGCTGCGAGTTCTGCGACCACGGCGAGGGCTACACGGCCGGTTACCGGTCGAAGAAAATCCAGGACGTGCTCAACGACATCAAGCACCTCAAAGACAAATACGGCGCCCGGCATTTCCACTTCACCGATGAATCCTATCCGCCCGCGCTGTTTCGCAAGCTCACGCGCGGCCTCATCGAGAACAAGATCGAGATCTTCTGGACGACACACATGCGGTTCGAGAAAAGTCTCTTGGAGGATGCCGTCTGGGAGGACGCGAAGAACTCCGGCTGCCGCTATTTGCACTTCGGCTATGAGTCGGGAAACGAGCGGGTCCTCAAGCTGATGGACAAAGCGACGACGACCGAGGTGATGACCAGGCATCTCAAGTATACGGCGGAGGCGGGCATCTGGAACCACTGCATGGGTTTCTTCGGCTTTCCAGGAGAAACGAGGGAGGAAGCCTGGCAATCCGTGCAATTCCTGGAGCAGAATAAACATTATGTCCATTCGCTGGGCTTCGGCACGTTCGATCTCGGGCGCCACAATCCCGTGGCCAAGCATCCGGAACGATGGGGGGTGACGCCTTACAAAAATCCGGATTGGGATCTGGCGCTCGACTACTACTTCACCGTGAAAGAAGGGTTGAGCATCGAAGAGGCGGAGCGGGTGTTCCAGGAATTCGAACGGAATCATTACGCAGGCTGGGACCTTCGCCTCTACATCCGGGAGTATATTTTCCTGTACGTCTGCCGGTTTGGGCTGAATAAGTTGCCCGATCTGCAATACCAGGCGGCAAAGGTTTTCGGCCAGACGCCGACACTGGCAGGTAAGATGTAATCGAGGGACCGGCTTCGGCATCGCCGGTCCCTCTGCCGGTTCTTGGGGTTCGAACCGGGACAGTCGACCGGAGGAATGGCGACGGTTCCAAGCACAAGGCCCTCTTGACTATCTAGGGTAGCCGGTCGTGGTTGAAGAATAATGAGCGCGAACGGACTCGTACAAATCGAAGGGTTGACGCCCCCTGGGAACGCACACCGCAAGACCTCCAAGGTCATGCTGCTGTTCCCTCCCGAGTGGGTGCCGACCGCTCCCTACCTTGCCCTGCCAAGCCTGACCGCCGTCCTGCGCCAGGCGGGGCATGAAGTCGTGCAAAAAGACATCAACATCGAAATGTACGATCTCTTTTTCAGCGACACCTTTTTGTTCTGGATCAGCGGGCGACTGGACCTCCAACGTCGGTTATTGGAGGAGCGCGAGCGCCGTGCGGCGCTGACCGACCAGGAAACGGACCAACTGGCTCTCTTGCGGGAGAAGTGCACCGTCGAGGTTTTCGACCTGGCCGAGCGGGCCGCGGAGGCCAAGCGCATCGTGCGCAGCCAGGACTTCTACGATGCGGACAAGCTCGAGTGGGCGCTCAACATCTTCCGCGAGGTGATGCAATACATCTCCGCCGCCTACTATCCGGCTTCGCTCGTCTTCTACCCGATGGAGAGCAATCTCGGCTATCGGCCGGGCGTCTCCCGCGAGGTCTTCGCCTGTTTGGAGGACGAGCAGGTCAACGTCTATCGCGATGTCTGCCGGCAGCTCGTGCTACCGGTGGTGAACCGGGAGCAGCCGCACGTCGTCGGCGTCTCGATCGGCACGCAGATGCAACTGTTGGCCGGATTGACCTTCTGCAAGATGATCAAGCAGGCCTTCCCGCACATCCACGTCACGGTGGGCGGCAACGTCGTGACCCGCTTGCAGGAGGAATGGCCGACCCACCCGCAGTTCTTCAACGAGATCTTCGACACGGCCATCCTCTATGAAGGCGAACATGCCCTCCTGTGGCTGCTGGAGGCTCTGGCCGGCGGCCGGCCGATCTCATCCGTGCCGAACCTGATGTATCGCGGCACGGTGGGAGTCGAAACCAACAAGGAAATCTACACGGAGAAGACCACGGCGCTGCCGCTGCCCGACTTCGACGGGCTCCCGCTGGACCAATACTTCGTCCCCGAGCGCATCCTGCCGTATCTCGCGACACGCGGCTGTTATTGGGGGCGCTGCACCTTCTGCGACCATGGGCAGGGCTATTTCGACCAGTACCGGGGCGTGCCGGCCCACCAGGTCATCGAGCAGGTGCTGGCCCTGCGCGACAAGTACCATTGCCGGCATTTCCTGTTCTCTGACGAATCCTATCCGCCGGCCTTATTTAAAAAAGTGTCGCAACTGTTGGTCGAGCGCAACGCCGGCATCAAATGGACCACGCTGATCCGGTTCGAGGAAACCCTCCAGGATCAGGAACTCTGGTATCTCGCGGCGAAGTCCGGCTGCTGCACCCTCTATTACGGCATGGAGTCCGCCAACGAGCGGGTCCTCAACCTCATGGACAAACATGCGAAGAAGAGCGTCATGCGGACGAACCTGATGCAGGCGAGCCAAGCCGGCATCTGGAACCACGTGATGGCCTTTTACGGCTTCCCCGGCGAAACGCGAGACGAGGCCGAGGACACCAGGCGGTTCATCCTGGAGCACCAGCCCTACATTCACTCGGTGGAGCTGTTTTATTTCGTGGCCTACCGGCACACGCCGATCGTACGGTCGCCCGAAAAGTTCGGGATCACGATCCACAAGCAGCCGGAGTACGATCTGCCGCTGGACTACTACTACACGCTGAATGAACCGGGCGGGTTGTCCTGCCTGGAGGCGATGGAGATGGCGGAGCAGTTTTATCAACAGGACTTTCACCCCTGGGCGGTCCGCGTCAATGCCAGGGAGCACGTGTTCCTTTACATTTCAAAGTTCGGGACGAACCGATTGCCGCAGATCTACGCGAAACCGGAAGACCGCCTGCGGGGAACCGACAGCGTCTCCGGCTTAGTCACCTGGCCGGTGGCGCTCGGGGAGGGGGACGGGAACAAGGAGGACGGCCCGACGATGACGCGCGTCGTCAGCCACGCCTCCGGTGGATGAAAGAACGTTCTGCGGGGGGGTCGCCAACATGCGGCAATCAGCGGCGCCGATTCCTCGCGGAATGGTCATGAAACGGACCGGGACAGCCAGGTTGAAATGACGCGATAGGCGGCTTCGACTTCTTTAGTCATCACTTCACCTTTCTTGTACATCTCCATGTATTTTCTTGGATTATTCGTCAGGTTCGCATACCGGTGCGGATGCCAGATGCGGAGGAGGTCCCGATACCGTTCTTCGACACGCTCCCGGGTGACCGGCCCGGTCAACTCGAACAATTCCAGCGCGCGGACCACCTCATGAGGAATCGTGTGTTCCGGCATCGCCTCTGAAGCCATGGTGTCCCAGTCTGGCAACATGACAGGGGCCCCGTCAATCGCCGTCGCCCTGGTCGCTCCGATCCGGTTTATTCAGGCCTAGCTCCATGTCTCGTCCACTGCCGCTGCTGCAAGCCGCTCCGATCTTTCAGAAGGGGGACTACCGCGAGGTCCTCCTTCGCGAGATGGATGCGGGGAAGATCCCCTTGAGCCTGGGGAAGGGTTGCCCGGTGAAATGCGAATTCTGCTACGAACTCGACCACAGTTATCGGGAAACGCTCGATCCTCCCAAGACCTCCGACGAGGACTGGAAGTTCATCCTCGACTATATTAACAAGAAGCCGACCGATCCGTTGCAGTTTTGGTGTCTCGGCGGCAACGAGTACATGGAATGGACCGATCTGTTTCTCCATCCGAAAGCCATGGAGTGGGTCGAGGACTTTCTCAAATACACGGACAAGAACATCCAGTTTTTCACGGTCGGCTTCGTGCATGTGCCGAAAATTCACCAGTTGGCGGCGCAATACCCAGGCCGGATCAATTTTGAATTGTCCGTCATCACGCTGGGCTCCTACCGCCAGCAACTCATGCCGCACGCGCCCTCGGTCAAGCATGTGCTGAAGGTGTTGGACGGGCCGGCCGTGTCGTCGGCCAACTTCTACTCCTTCGACCACCATACGATGTCCGAGGACGCCCGGACGATTTCGGCCGTGAACAAATCGTGCGTGCTCTGGATGGGCTGCCTGACCCCGGTGAACGGGATCAAGCCCGACACGGCCGCGCTGATGCGGCGGGGGCGGACGACGCTGCCCGACGAGGCCCGGCGCATTTACGACATGGCCCTCCCGAACTCGACCACGATCCACACCGAGGCCTCCATCACGGCCTTTCTCAACCGGCGCCGGATCGTGACCGCGTTCGATTCCCTCGAATTGGAGAAGAAGGACACCGTCGTCGTCGCCAAGAGCGTCCACCGGATCCTCTCGATGTTTCGCAAGCATCGCGCGCGCCTGCTCTATGTGCCGAACGCCACCCTTGGAGGGGATTCCGACTGCACGGTGCTGCTCACCTTCGACGACATTGCCCGCCGGATCACTACGGAAAAGGTGCTCCATATCCCGAAGTGCGTGATGCAGTCGGGACGGGGCATGGATACCGACATCGCGGGCGTGACGCTGGAGCAGTTCATGCGAAAAACCGGCGTGAGGGTCAAGGTGTTGCACAAGATCAACACCCAATTCGCAAACCGGCTCCTCTATCGGAACGGGCACCTGAAGAATTATGTGGAAGACTATCTGGGCAATCCCTTGACGCAACAGTACGAGACGCTTCCGATTCCGGCCTGATTCGGCCGAGTCCGCCTGACCTCGTTGACAAGACCGCGCCCGGAACCTACAGTACAGACACGCATGCCCGGCGAGCCACGATCTCTCAAGTTCTATCAAGCCGACGTTTTTTCCGACCGTCCCTTCGGCGGCAATCCGGTCGCGGTGGTGCCCGACGCCGTCGGCCTGGACGATCGGGTGCTGCAGCGGATTGCGCGCGAAATGAATCTCTCGGAGACCGTGTTCGTCTTTCCGCCCACAGACCCGGCGGCGGTCGCCAAGTTGCGCATTTTCACGCCGACCCAGGAAATTCCCTTTGCCGGGCATCCCGTGGTGGGGACCTTCTACATCCTGGCCCTGCTCAAGCGCGTTCCCCTCAAGGAGCCCTGCACCAGAGTGCTCCAGGAGTGCAACCTGGGCCTCTTCCCGGTGGAGATCTATTCCGCAGACGACGAGATCCTCCGGGTCATCATGTCGCAGCCGCAGCCCCAGTTCCTGGGCCGGATCGAGGACGTGCGGGATCACTTTGAGATCGCGCAGGCGCTGGGCGTCGCCAAATCGGCGATCGCCGCGGCCAAGTTTCCGATCGAGATCGTGTCCACCGGGTTGCCGACCCTGATCGTGCCGATGCGGACGCTTACGGCGGTCGATTCGATCACCCCCCATCCTCAGGCGATCGCGGAACTCTGCGATCGATTCGGCGCCAACGCCATGCTGGTCTTTACGACCGTGACGGTCGAGCCGCGTTCCACCGTGCACACGCGCGTCTTTGCTCCGGCCATCGGCATCGTCGAAGATCCCGCCACGGGGAGCGCCAGCGGGGCGCTCGGCGCCTATTTGGTCCAAAACGGCGTCGTGCAGGTCAATCCGACGACCGACATCATTGCGGAGCAGGGCTATGAGATGGAGCGGCCGTCGCGTATTCTGATCCGGGTGGAATCGGACGACGACGTCATCAAGGACATCAAAGTCGGCGGGCGGGCCGTCATGGTCGTGGAAGGTACGCTGAATTTTTAACGGGCAAGGGTGCGCCGCCGCGCCGGCTTTGTCCGGCGCGGCGGGCGGCTCGGCAGATGACATGAACAGGGGCGGATGGATTCGCGTCGCGAAGAAGGAGGAAGAAGCAATGTCCACAGTCGGTCAGCTCATGAATTCCAAACCGGTCACCGTCGGGTCGTCGACGTCCGTGAAAGGCGCGGCCAAACGCATGAAGGACGATCAGATCAGCTCGCTTTTGGTGAAAAAGGGCGGCAAGATCGTCGGCATCATCACGGATAGCGACATCGTGCGGCGCGGCGTCGCCGGGACCAAAGACCTCAACAAGCTGACCGTCCAGGACATCATGACGGCGCCGGTGGCGACGATTGAGACGGTCCGCACCGCCCAGGACGCGCACGACATGATGGGTGATCTCGGCGTGCGGCATCTCGGCGTGACGCGCGGCGGCGACATCATCGGCATCATCTCAGTCCGGGATCTGCTGGTGTTTTATAAGCGCGTGTCGGAGCCGAAAATCACCCAGGACTAGGCCGAACCGGAGGCGTCATGCGTCAACCGTCAGTCGCGAGAAGAATGAGTTGCCTTGCAACGCAAAGGCGGGCTCAGTCTTCACGATTGACGGATGACGTAATGACGACCTCCGGGCTGGTGATGCCCGAAGGGGGAGAGAGAGGGTTATTTGGTCAATTCGCGGACGAGATGGCCGATTTCGGGCAGGATCAGTTTTTCCATCGCCAATCGGACCGCATGTTCGGACCCCGGCGTGGAAAAGAGCACGCGCCCCTTCACGATGCCGGCCGTCGCCCGGCTGATGATGGCCGGGGAGCCGATTTCCTGGTAGGTCAGAAAACGGAAGATTTCTCCGAAACCGTCCAGCCGTTTCTCCAACATCCCGTCCACGGCCTCGAACGTGGAGTCCCGCCGGGCGATGCCGGTGCCGCCGTTGATCACGATGGCCTGCACCTCCGGATTCGCGCAGGCCTCTTCGATCTTGGACCGAATCTGCGAGGGTTCATCCTTGATCAGATGGTAGGCGACGACCTCATGCCCCTGGTCCTTGAACAGGCGCATGATGAGCTGGCCGCTGCTGTCGGTGTCGGGCGTGCGGCTGTCGCTGCAGGTGACAACCATGCAGCCGATACGCTTTGGCGCCTGTTGCTTGTGCTCGTGATGAGTCGGCGTGGCCATCGGGAGAAGGGTTGGGGCTCTACCCGAACGTCAGAGGATGGCCCGGCAGCGTCGGACCGACCGGGCCGGTGCTGCCGCTAGTTCCATACCGAATCCGGCCGAAGCTTTTCTACCGGCTGCCCCTTCACGATATGTTCATCGAGAATGGCCGTCACGTCCGCTTCCGTCACCTTGGCGTACCAGGTGCCGGTCGGATAGACGACGACCGTCGGGCCCTGCTCGCAGGGACCGAGGCATCCGGTTCCCGTCACCAACACCTCGCCAGGCTGAATGCCTCGTTGCATGAGCCCCATGTTGAAGGCCATGAGCAGTTGCTGGGACCCGGCCGAGCCGCAGGAAGGCTTCGGATGTCCGGGTGGCCTGGTATTGGCGCAGACGAGAATGTGATATTTTGGCTTCGGCATACGTCGTCCTTTCTCTCCATGAAACGACTCGACGGAGCACCCACCGGTCGAGCCGAGCTGTGCGACCATCGTGATCCTGGTTATCGGGGATAGTAGCCCTTCCAGATCTCTTCCGTTTCCTCACCCAACTTCCAATGTTTGATGCCCTTCATCACCCAATCAAGATAATGGTCCTTCGGCTTGAACTTCCCGATCGGCGGCGCCGCGTGGGTGGTGACCAATTGCTTCTCTTCCTGCTCATCGATCACGGTCACGGAGAGGTGGCGGTAGGCCCCCTCCGGCACATCGCCCTCGAACAGATCCATGCTCTTCAGATCTTCTTCCGTCATCTCCACGATCATGCCCCAGACCCGCTCGCCGGGGGAGGGCACGACGCTCGCCAGCCCGCAGCGCCACTGCGAAGACCAGCGGCAAAACTGAATCGTGTGGTCGGGAAGATAGGCCTTGCCAACCGGTTGATGCTCCGGAGCCCGGCGCTTCAGTTGGGACGGGTTGAGATTGTCTGCATACACAAAGACTTTCATGACATCTTCATCCTCGCGGCATGGGATCGCTCACACCTCGACCGCCTGCTGCCGCTCGCAGGACGGGACCGCTGCCTGGAGGTTGCGCGACGGATGTGGATCAGCCCGACAAAACCACAGACTTGTAACACAGTCGCTCGTGGGATTGCCAGTGTGCCGCGCAGCCGATCCCCTCGCAGAACCCGCGGCTCAATCCTATCAAGCCATTTAAAAATCTTACCCAGCGGGGGATCGTTGAGTCATTTGTGAATCTTACCGAGCGACGCATCCCCTGAGCCTGGAGTTGGGATTCTTCGGGCGCTCGGTCGGAAAACCGGCTTCCGTATTTGGCCTAGGATCAACGATCGCCGCTCGGTCCATACTGGAGATCCCCCCTTATGAGCGTCCTGTCCGGGGCAGCGCCGGTGTCTGGCGCTGGACCCTCGGGCTGAAGGTCCACCCACGCCAGGGCGTGCTCGCCCGCAGCTGCGGCGGCCGAGGCGCCGCTTCGCGCGGGGTGCGCGTGGCTCGGGTGGCCAGCGCCCAGAGTCGCTCCAGGTGCCGGTCAATCCGCTGCGAGAGCGCAAACGGATCGGTCGTCTTCAGGACTTGCTCCAGGGCGGCCACCTTCTGCGGATCGGCGTCGGCGCAGGCCCGCACCCGCTCGAACGGCGTCTGCGGCGCCTCATAGCGCCGGATCAACCGCGAGCCCACCCGGACCTTGCGGACGAGTTTCATCGCGGGCTGAAAGAGGTTCTGGAAGAGCCGCAGGTCCGCATACAGCGCGTTGAGCGCGGTGCGCGCCGCCTCGGTGTCGTACCGCTCCCAACCCACTAGCTTGCGGACATGCGTCCAGTTCTTCTGCTCCACATGCGCGTTGTCATCCTTCTTATACGGGCGCGAGCGCGTGAACTGGACCTGTCGACCAACAGGCCGCTGCTGACACCACGCCAGCAGGTGGTCATGGATGAACTCGCTCCCGTTGTCGGAATCCACGCCCCGCAGGGGGAACGGGAGCTGCGACTCGATGGTCGTCATCGCCTGCACGACCCCGTGACGGCTCTTGCCCATCACGGCCTGGCGCTCCACCCAGGTCGTGTGGATGTCCACACCGTCCACGGTGTGCAGGAACTCGCCGGCGGCCGAGGCGCCCGCGTGCGACACCAGATCGATCTCCAGATAGCCGGGCGTACGGACGTCCCAGTGCTCCGTCTTGATCGGGATCTGCTGCTTCAACAAGGACCCCGGGCGCGTCGTGCCATACAGCCGCCGCTTGAGCCGTCGCTTCCGGTCCCGCAGCCGGCGGTCGATCTGCCGGGCACTGATCCGCCGGAGTTGGGCTTCCACCGCCGGCGTGACCGCGGTGCGCCGCGTCAGCCAGGGCAGCCAGTGCGGCAGCGCCGCCTTCAGTCGCTGACCACACAGATAGCCCGAGGCCGCCCAGATTTCTGCCAGCAGGCGAATCACGGGCTCCCCATACGTCGGCCGTCGCCGGATCACCCGGCGCACGGGCGGCCGAGGTGGGGCCGCTCGGCTCAGCAACCCAATCGCATACTTGCGATGATATCGACAGACTCGTGTCACTTCGTCCAGGAGGGCCGATCGCTCGCGGCGCCCCGCCCGCTGATACCGCTGCCACATCACCCGCAGATACTCGTGCTTCGACCGTCGCGCCATCCCCGCTGCCTCCATCCTCCCCCTCCTTCTGGCCCGCCCCATGCGGACTCGGAGGGTAAGATTGACAAATGACGCAACGATCGGTCGCTCGGTAAGATTTTAGATGACTCAATACGTCAATTTGACTTGCACCGCAACGATCCCTATTCTCCATGGAGGCCGGCCGACGGGACCGCGCCGTGAACACATATGGACAGCCCTGCATCACCCATTCAGCCGGACCAGCCGAATCCACCTTCCGGTGTTTCAGCCGCACAAGCGCGCCAGCCCTTCTCGCGCCCGTCTCGCAGCGCCTTGTGGCATGGGCTTGCACTCGGCCTGCTGGTGATCGGCGGGGCCATCTACTGGTTCGTGAAGCCTCCCAGCTTGAACCTGTTGGCCGATCCGGCCTCCGCCGAAGCCCTGGCGCTGGTGCAGACCCATCGAGCCAAACAGGCCCCGACGATCCTGCAAGGTGTGAACGAGATTGCGCGGTCGCGGGAAGCACGGGGGGCGAAAACCCGTCTTGGACAGTGGATGGTGGAGAAGCAGGCCGAGGACCTGTATATCGTCAAGGTCATGTTCCGGGAGCAGGGAAGCCGCAACTGGGTCGAGCGGGAGTACACTTGGCAAGTGGATCTGAAGGACAAGAAGATCAGCGCGCTGTCGATGCCGGCGATTGACCTGATGCCGGAGGTAGATTTGGCCCCGTTGAACCCCGCGATGCCGCTGCCGGTGAGATAGCCTTGACGGAGCGCCCGTGGTCGTTACACGGAGCCCGACTCTCGAGACGGCTACGACCCTGGGCGATCGAGTGGAATCTCCGCCATGATCAGACCGTCTTCCACCGTCACATCAAAACAGTCCACGCGAAAATCAGGATTGTCCACCCGCTGTCCGGTCTTTACGTTGAACCGCCATCCGTGCCAGGGGCACACGACGCAATCGCCTTTCATCTGACCTTCGCCCAGCGGTCCGCCTGCATGGGGACAGACGTCGTCGGTGGCATAGATCCGCCCTTCCACATTGTAGAGCGCCACCCATCCGGCCTCGGTCTCGACCGACCGGCAGGTTCCCGGGGGCAGTTCTTCCAGGCGAACAAGGGGGAAACGCTTAGCCTTCATATGGTAATCGTCAAGATCCGGTTACGGGGAAGGCGGGCGCGGCCGGGGAGCCTGTCCGACATTACCGTTCGTAGCGAGGCAAAGGAGGCATGAGCAGATGCGCGGCCGCAGGCCCTGAAAGACCGGAGGCGTACTCGCTGGAGTACGTTGAGGATTTTTCGGGGCCGAGAACAACGCAGATGCTCGTGGATCATTCGCCATAGCAGAATGTGTAATATCGCACGGGCTCCTATGGCCGGCCCCTTGCTTGATTTCATCCGGTGAGTATGGCATAGACCTGGATGCTATACTCTCATCTAAGGGAGGGAAAAAGGGACTCTGTATGGAACTGACCCTGTTGCTCAACGCGACGTATGAACCGTTGCGAGTGGTGCATTGGCAGAAGGCGATTTCGCTCCTCTGGCAAGGGAAGGTCGAAGTGCTCGAGTTCTACGACCGGGACGTGCACGGCGTCTCGATTACCTTCAAGCTTCCGTCCGTCATGCGGCTGCTCAAGATGGTCAAGCTCAAGGACAGCCACCGTGCGGTCAAGTTTTCGCGCATCAATATCTTCACCCGCGACGGCTATACCTGCCAGTACTGCAGCGTGAAGTTTCGGACGGAGGAGTTGACCTTCGATCACGTCGTGCCCATCGCCAAAGGCGGCAAGAAGACCTGGGAGAATATCGTGACGGCCTGCTGGCGTTGCAACAACCGCAAGAGCGGACGGACGCCGGAGGAAGCCGGCATGAAGCTCATCAAGAAACCCGTCAAGCCCCGTTGGAGCCCCGTCGTCACGATCACCATCGGGATCCGCAATGCGCCGCAAAGCTGGCGCGACTATCTCTATTGGAACATGGCGCTCGACGAGGACGCCGCCGACACCTAGCAGGATGTTGAAAAAGCCATTGACTTTCACAGAATAAGTATTAGCACCGTGCAGCCGTTCACACAACCAGGGGGGAGAACGATGCGCGGTGAGGTGACTGCTCAGCAAGCCATGTTCAGTTACGTGTCTCCCGAAGCCCGAGTTCCGGCCACCCACCCCCTGCGAGCGATCAAGGCGAGGGCTGACGAAGTCTTGGCGACCCTGGAGCGGACCTTTGACGAGATGTACAGCTCGACGGGACGGCCGTCGATCCCTCCCGAGCGGCTGCTGAAGAGCGAGTTGCTGATCGCGCTGTTCTCCATCCGTGGGCATCGGCTCTTCTGCGAGGAGCTCAACTACAACATCCTGTTTCGCTGGTTTCTGGACATGAATCTCGATGAGCCGGGGTTCGATCACAGCACGTTCAGCCAGAACAGTGAGCGGCTGCTCCAGCACGAGGTGGCCCAGCGGTTCTTTGACGCGGTGGTCACCGCCGCGCGCCGCGAGGGGCTGCTCTCGGATGAGCACTTCACCGTGGACGGCACGCTGATCGAAGCCTGGGCCTCGCTCAAAAGTGTCACGCCCAAGGCCGCCCCGGCGGCGGCACCGCCGGACGATCCCGGTAATCCTACCGTGGACTTTCATGGGGAGCGGCGCACCAACGCCACGCATCAGAGCACGACGGACCCGGAAGCTCGGTTGGCCCGTAAGGGCCAGGGCAAAGAGGCCAAGCTCTGCTTCTCCGGCCATGTCTTGATGGAGAACCGGCACGGCCTGTGTGTGGATCTGCAGATCGCGCCGGCCACCGGGACCGCCGAGCGGGAGACGGCCCTGGCCATGCTGCGCCGGCAGGCCAGCCGGGGCATTCGCCCCCGTACACTCGGGGCGGACAAGGGCTATCACTGCAGGGACTTCGTGCGCCAATTGCGTCGGCGCCACATTCGTCCCCATCTGGCGCGGGTGGCAGGCCGGCGCACACCCGGCCTCGATGGCCGCATCACGCGCACGGTGGGCTACGCGCTGAGCCAACGGATTCGCAAACGGGTGGAAGAGATCTTCGGCTGGCTCAAGACCGTGGGCGGCTTGCGCAAGACCCGCTTCCGAGGTCTCGCACGGACGCAGCATGCCGCCTTGCTCGTCGGCGCCGCCTACAACCTGCTCCGTATCAGCCGCCTGCAGGCGCCGGCACCGGCCACCTGATCTCCCCAAGGGGGACTGGTTATGTTCAGCGAGCCGCAACAGACCAGAAGACGACGGCCAGGCTCCTCTCGGATTGCCAGAAGCTGTTGGCGGTTGAGCGAGGTGGGGAAAATTTGAGCCGTGCATGCTAGTTTTTCAACACCCTGCTAGACAGGACGCTTAAAAATCCCGTCCAGCTATGCTCTCGGGTGCCTCAGCGAGGACGTCAAGTGTCATTCGACAACCGTCATTCGTTCAGGATTTAGACCGAGACATCCTTCGAATGACCAATGACGAGTGACGAATGACGGGCTTTCGCTGGGTGCGGCCACCGCTCAGCGCAGGTCCTTCAAGGTGATATCCACGTCGTCTCCGCCGACCATCGTCGGATTTTTTTCGAACTCGCCTTCGATATCGCCCGGCTGAGCCGGTCCGGCTTGGCCGTCGCGGTCCAATCTCGCCACCACCTCGACCACGCCCCGCAATTCCGTGCCCTGCATCATCACGTCGGCGTTGGTGATTTCGTAGGTCACGGGAAATTGCGGGTTATCGAACCGTTTGGCCGCTAACGGGCGTTTGGCCTGCGGCCGCCTCACGATCACGAACAACACGTCCGTCGCCTTGACCTGCCCGGCCAACTCGGGAAGGATCGTGACACGGCCGGCAATGCGGCTCACGCCGGGCTTCTCGCAGCCGTGGGCCAGGCCGAAATAGGCGGCGATCGCCGCCAAGGCGATGATACCGCCCGCCATCCCGAACGTCCCCATCGTATGCTTTGCCACAATTTCTCCTTGTCGCCGGGCCCCACTATTATTCCGGGCGACGCCTCCGGCGCCTATGCAAAGATTCGCATTATAACGATCGGGCTCGAAAAATGGGAGGTCCCTTTTGTGCGCGGCGAGTCCTGTTGTATGATACGCGACCGTCCGCTCTAGACCATGCGACGGACGGCAGCCAGAAGGAGAGGTCAATCGTGAATCCAGGATTTCCACTGTCACTCGATGTGAAAGGCTGGCCCTGTCTCGTGCTCGGAGGAGACGAGGAAGCCGCCGAGAAGGCGATCCGGCTGCTGGAGGCCGGCGCCAAGGTCACCGTGATCAATCCCACGCTCAATGATACGCTGAAGAAACTCACGGCCAGCGCCAAGGTCATTCACCGCGGGCGGCTGTTCCGCGCCACCGACACGCCCGGCGTCGTCCTAATCCTGAACTGCCTCAGGGATAATCGGGAATTTGCAGAATCGCTGATGGAGCTGGCCCGCAAGGACAGGTTCCAGCTCTGGACCGTGGACCAGCCGGAATACTCCACCGTGATGATGCCGGCCGTGGTCAGTCGCGGACACCTGCGAATCGCGGTGAGCACGAGCGGGGCCTCGCCGGCGCTCGCCTCCAGGATTCGCCAGGACCTTGAATCCATCTTCGGCCCTGAAGCGGCGGAGTTTCTCTCATGGCTGGGCGAGCTTCGTGACGAGACCAAGGCCACTCAGGCCGACTATGCGCAGCGCAAGGACATCCTTCGTCGCGCCGTCCAGGAGTTCAGACTGACCGGCCACGTCCAGTACCCGTCCGCCTGGCTCCAGCAGCGAACGGCGAACCCCGAAACCAATCCCGCGAAATAGGAGAGAGGCCATCATGGTGTTGCTCGAAGTCAGCATGTCGCCGTTGGGCAAGGGCGAAAGCGTGGGCAAATATGTCGCCCGCTCGCTGGAGATCATCGATAAGAGCGGCGTAGAGTACCGGCTGAACCCGATGGGGACGGTGCTGGAAGGCGAGTGGGACGAGGTGATGGCCGTCGTCAAGCAGTGTTACGAACGGATGCGCAAGGACTGCAATCGCATCTCCTGTTCCATCAAGATCGACTATCGCAAGGGGGCCGTGGGCCGTCTCGACAGCAAGGTGGCCAGCGTGCAGAAACGACTGAAGCGGACGCTCAAAACGTCATAAGAGGTGGTCTCAGGGCCAGCCGCTACCAGCGGCGACCCCAATAGCGGTAACGGGGACCAAAATAGGGAGGTCCCCAGAGGTACGGCCGATAGAACGAGGAGGGGCCGTAGAGCCACGGACGCCCGATGTACAGACCAAACCCGATCGGCGGGACCACGGAGGCATAGCCGTAATAGGCATATCCGAAAGGCACGTAGCCATAGGGACCGGGCGAGACGACCGGCGGCCGGTCCTCCAAGGACCGTTGGAGATCCGCCGTGGCTGCGGCTTGCCGATCGACCTGGTCTCTCAGCCGGCCCAGCGCCCCCTGCTGGTCACGCAGCTCCTCTTCAAGCTTCCCGATCTTTTCCCGTTGGACTTCGATATAAGCCTGGAGGCAGCGCGTTTGAGCCGGCCCCTCGTAGCCGGTGCACTCCCAGGGGATCGAGCTCTCACCGGCTTGAACCGAAGTCACGCCGAACAGCAGCCATGCGGAGAGCCCCCACAGGGCGAACGCGCCCCTACGCCGGCGGCCGCTTTGGAAAGATTTCAGATGATCGATCTGAAGCCGTCCCATTGTCTCACCTCCTGCCCGGTCTCTCGATCACACGCTATCACATCACAAAGGTCTTGCACAGGCCTGAGCCGGACAGGCATCTGGCGGGGCGGGAAGCGGGACGAGCAGGGCCGTCCCAGCCTCCCTGTCGTTGAGTCGGCTTACGGCTTGACGATGTCGAGCAGCTCGACCTCGAAGATCAACGTGGCGCCCGGTTTGATATCCGGCGGCGCCCCACGGTCTCCGTAGGCCAGGTTCGATGGGCAGACCAACCGGCTTTTCCCCCCGACTTTGATATGCTGCAAGCCTTCGGTCCAGCACTTGATGACGTTGCCGAGCGGGAAGGTCGCCGGTTCCTTGCGCTGGACCGAGCTGTCGAACACCGTCCCGTCGATCAGGGTTCCATGATAATGCACCTTGACCGTGTCGGTCGCCTGCGGGGTGGCGCCTTTGCCCGGCGTGATGGACTTGACGATCGCGCCAGATTCCGTTTTGGTCGCGCCCGGTTCGGCCGCGGCCTTGGCCAGAAATGCCGCGCCCGTCTTCTTCTCGGCTTCGGCAAGCACCGAGGCCCGCGCCGTTTGCAGTTGCTTGATCTTCGGGCCGAAGGCCTGAAAATCAACCTTGGCCGGCTTCTTCAGCACGCCGTCGGTGATGCCGCTCTTGACGAAATCCAGCTCACCTTCGCTCAACGCGAACGTGCCGAGCGATTGGCTGATCGCCAGACCCAGGGCATAGAGAGTCTTCTGATCATCGGTCGTCGGGTCCGCCGCGGTCGCAACACCGCCGGCAAGGCCAAGACCGATGAAAGCTGAAAGGCAGAGGACGGGAAATCGCATGGGTGATCCTTTCTTATGGGTGGCAGGAGATAGGCCAACAGCCCTGGTCGCATGCAGACGAATAACAGGGTCGCGCACACCTTAGCATACCCATGGACGGCATCCCAAACTTTCCTTGCCGAAGGCCGGTCTCGTGACAGGCAAGACAGGCTTCCTGAACGAGAGGAATGCCGACCGAAGTCCTATGGAAAGGGCAGGCCGGAATTGCCTGCTCTTCGAGGCCGGCCAAACGTTCTCACACCCGTGAAACTCCCCGTTCAAGGAACATCAAAGGTCAGGACCATTCCTTTGGCGGCATGAGACTGAGGGGTGTTCGGATTAGGAAACAGACAGATGAGCGAATAGCGACCGGAAGCCAGCATGGCAGTAAAGACCCCTTCTCCCCCCGGTTCCAAACCGGTCATCCCGCCCGCCAACTGCCACGGCCATGAGGGAAGATCGGATGCCGGCGCGAGGGCGGCCGCCACATGGCCGTCCGATGCGCTGGGATTCAGCCTGACCAAACTGACCTGATGGACCTGCGTGCCGCGATTCTTGACGTAAAAACTGTGCAGTCCGGCCGTCATGGGCTCGATCACCGCCACCTCGTAATCCCGCAGCGAGAGATGGTAGTTTGCGGCAAACGACTGCGGCCGATCTCCCTGCTCGACCACCGTGAGCGCCTTGTACATGCCGAGCGTGATGTGAGGTTGACGGTCTGTGGTCGGGATGGTGCAGAGCAGGGCATAGGAGCCCGGCTCCAAAAACAACGTCGCCTCCGCGCGCCCCCCTGGGCCGATGCCATTGGGGCCTCCCATATGTTTCGCCCAATTGGGCATCTGGACCACCGGGGCCTGCAACGCTTCGACGAGGTGATCCAGGTTCATCCCGTCGGTGAGTTTGACAAGTTGGATGTGATGCGGCTGCTGGCCGTGATTCACTAATCGGACGACCGTCTGCCCGGCGGGCAATCGGTCAGGCCCTTCGAACCCAAAGTCCGACGCATGGAACGTCGCGACTGTCGTGGTGCCTGTGATGTGGGGACCCGATGGATCGGTGGCGCAGCCTGTCCCGAGGACAAGGAGAAAGAGCACGAAAGAATCAAACCCACGACCAGCTCTCGCCATAACGACGACCGCTGACCTGGTGGCAGGACAAGAGGTTTCTCCCCGGGGAGAAACCGTGCGAGTCACGAAAGGGCAGCCTGCTTATACTCCCTTCGGAAACATTTGGCAACAGCCGGCAACGGGAACGAACGACGCCGACGCCACCCTCGATCGGAGGCGGTCTTGCATGAGATCTGACGGCAGTAGTCCCGAAAAGGAGAGCCTGCTCAATAAATATGCAGGCGGCGGACTCGCGGACCGATCGCGCAGAGCACTTCGTAGGGGATCGTCCCTTGCCAGCGGGCGAGGTCCACCGCGCTGATCCGTTCGGCTCCCTGTTCGCCGATCAGCGCCACATCCGCGCCCACCTGCGCCTCCGGCACATCGGTGACATCCACCATGGTCATGTCCATGCAGACGCGGCCGACTACCGGCGCCCGCTTCCCTCCGATGAGCACCGTCCCCTTGTTCGAGAGCAGCCGGTTGTACCCGTCGGCATAGCCGATCGGAAGCACGCCGACCCGCGTCGCACGTGAAGCCCGAAACGTGCGGTTGTAGCTGACAGTTTCACCAGGCCGGATGGTCCGAACCTGGACAATCTGCGTCAGCAGCGAGAGGACCGGCCGCAAGGGGACGTCCGCCTCCTGATTCGTGGAGTGATGATACCCGTAGAGGCCGATGCCAGGCCGGACGGCATCCAAATGGGAGGCGGGAAAACGAAGGATGCCGGCGGTATTCGCCACATGCGCCAGCGGCACGGTCACGCCGGCGCGCCGGATTCGCTCCAGCAGGCCGGTAAACTGCGCAAGCTGGCTTTGGGTGTAGGACGGATCATCGCTGTCCGCGTCGGCGAAATGACTCATCAGCCCTTCCAGCCTCAGCGGCCCCTTGAAGGCGGGGGCTTGCAGAAGGTTCAACAGGCGGTCCTGGTCCACTCCCAACCGTCCCATCCCGGTTTCCACCTCGACATGGACGGGGTAGGGGACCGTTTGATCCCGCAGCACCCTTGCAAGATCGAGCGCGAAATCCTCGCTGTAGATGACCGGCGTGAGGCGATGCGCCGCCAGGTCGGGCATCTCGCCTTGGACGAGCGGTCCCATGACGATGACGCCGGCGTCGATCCCTGCCTCTCTGAGCTGGATGCCCTCCGCAAGGGTCGCCACGCCCAACAGGGTGACGCCGGCCTGCGCGAGGGCGCGCGAGACGGCCACCGCCCCATGTCCATAGGCATTGGCCTTCACGATGCCGATCACTCGGCACGAGGGAGCCAACCGGGCACGTAGGCGCTGAAGATTGTGGATCAGAGCCCCAAGATCGACGATGGATCGGGTTGGAGAAGCCGAATGAGTGGGCAGCACGAAACTGGTCAGGAGGAGGGTGAGGTGATCAGACTTCGAGAATTTCCTCCTCTTTCTTCTTTAACACATGATCGACCTTTTCGATATATTGGTCAGTCAATTTCTGAATTTCCGCCTCGGCTCGGCGCAGGTCGTCTTCGCTCATCTTGCCGTCCTTCTGAAGTTTCTTGAGCTCCTCGTTGGCCTCGCGCCGCACGGTTCGGATGTGGACCTTGGTGTCCTCGCCGTGTTTCTTGCAGATCTTGATCAGCTCCTTGCGCCGCTCTTCGGTCAACGGCGGGAGCGGCACCCGGATGGTCTTGCCGTCGTTCGAGGGCGTCACGCCCAGATTCGAGGCGGCGAGCGCCTTTTCGATTTCCTTGATCAGTTTCACATCCCACGGCTGGATGGTGATCAGCCGCGGCTCCGGCGTGGACAACGTGCCCACCTGTTTCAGCGGCGTCATCGTGCCGTAGTAATCCACCTTGACGTTATCGAGCAACGCGATGGAGGCCCGCCCGGTGCGCATCGTGCTCAATTCCCGCTTGAGATGCTCGAGGGTGCGCTCCATCCCCTCCGTCGTTTTCTGATGAACCGGATGTGCCATAGCCGTGTCCTGCGACCCTGTCGTGGTTTGACCGAATATCGGTCCGCTATTGGGACCCCGCCGTCACCAAAGTGCCCAGGGCCTCGCCTTGCATGATCCGTTTGAGATTCCCCCGCTGTTTAAGATTGAAGACGATCAGCGGCAGGTTGTTGTCCATGCAGAGCGTGACGGCCGTGGAATCCATGACCTTCAAGTTCTGATTGATGAGCGAGAGAAACGGCAGCCGATCGAACCGCTTGGCCGTGGGATTCGTGACCGGATCGGCTTCATAGACGCCGTCCACCTTCGTGCCCTTCATGATCACATCGGCGCCGATCTCCATCGCCCGGAGCGCCGCCGCCGTATCGGTCGAAAAGTACGGGTTCCCGGTGCCGCCCGCAAAAATCACCACCCGCTTCTTTTCCAGATGCCGGATCGCCCGCCGGCGGATATAGCCTTCGGCCAATTGCCGCATTTCGATGGCCGATTGCACGCGGGTCATCACGCCGCGTCGCTCAAGGCTGTTTTGCAGCGCCAGCGCGTTCAGGACAGTGGCGAGCATCCCCATGTAATCGGCGGAGGCGCGCTCCATGCCCTTGGCGCTGGCGGCGATCCCTCTGAAGATATTGCCTCCGCCGATGACCAGCGCGACCTCGACGTCCATCGCGACGACATCCGCGATCTCGCCGGCCAGCCCGTCCAATATGGACGGTTGGATCCCATACCCCTGATCGCCCGCCAGCATTTCGCCGCTGACTTTCAGGAGAATGCGCCGGTACTTCGCCGCCGTCATGCCTGACCGAGTTCATAACGGGTGAACCGCCGAATGACGATGTTTTCTCCGATCTTGGCGATCCGCTGGGTCAACAGGTCCTTGACGGTGACGCTCGGATCCTTGATGAACGCCTGCTCCAGCAGACACATTTCCTGATAGAACTTCTCCAGCTTCCCCTCGATGATCTTCGGCCAAGCCGCCTCGGGCTTGCCCATTTCCCTGCATTGGCCTTGATACACCGCCTTCTCGCGCTCGATGACCTCGGCGGGGATATCCTCGCGCGAGACGTAGGCGGGACGCGCCGCCGCGATCTGCAACGCGATATCCTTGACGAACGCCTGGAATTCGTCGTTTCGCGCGACGAAGTCGGTCTCGCAATTGACCTCCACCAACACGCCGATCCGGCTGCCCGGATGGATGTAGGCCGAGATCAATCCCTCGTTGGCCTCGCGCCCCGCTCGCTTTTGCGCGGCGGCCAGGCCTTTCTGCCGAAGGTAGTCGATCGCCTTCTCGATGTCGTTGCCGTTTTCAGTGAGCGCCTTCTGGCAATCCAGAATGCCCGCTCCGGTTTTGTCGCGTAATTCCTTCACCAACGTTGCAGAAGCCGCCATGAATCGTCACCCTCGCATGTCAAAAAGTGAATAGTGATTTCCAACCCCGGTGAGCGCCGCCTTGGCGGTCAACGGGCCGCCAATCCGACCACGTCGAGCGGGGCCGGTCCGCGCTTCTCCGCGCCCGCTGCCAGGACGGGAGTTTCCGCTTCTTCGCGCTGCGCGCGGAGATGGGCGCCTTCGATACAGGCATCCGCAATATGGGTGGTAATCAACTTAATGGACCGGATGGCGTCATCGTTGCCCGGAATCGGGTAGGTGATGAGGTCCGGCTCGCAATTCGTATCGACAATCGCCACGATCGGGATGCCCAACCGGTTCGCCTCGAGCACCGCGATGCGCTCGACCCGCGTGTCCAGCACGAACACGCACCCCGGCAGCGACCGCATGTTCTTGATGCCGCTGAGGTACTTCTCGAGCTTGACGCGGTCCTTTTCCATCTGATTGAGTTCTTTTTTGGTGAGGCCCTGCCGCACGCCGCCGTCCGCCAGCGTCGCTTCCATCTTCTTCAGCTTCTCGATGCTCCGTCGAATAGTTTGGAAGTTGGTGAGCATGCCGCCCAGCCAACGCTGGTTGACGAAAAACATGTTGGCCCGTTTCGCTTCCTCTTCGAGCACGTCCGCAGCCTGCCGCTTGGTCCCGATGAACAGGACCGAATCGCCGTTGGCCACCGTGTCGCGGATGAAGGCATAGGCCTGCTCCAGCCGCTCCAACGACTGCTGCAAATCGATGATGTAGATCCCGTTGCGCTCGCCGAAGATGAACCGCTTCATTTTTGGGTTCCACCGGTTGGTCTGGTGCCCGAAATGCACACCCGCTTCCAGTAGATCCTTCAACGTGACTTCTCCCATACCTTCACCTCCTTCCCCGCTTGCGGAACGCCGGTCAATCCGGCCGGCGAGGGGCGTGAGCCCCTTGCTCCCAAGCGAGCGGCGTGTCAGACGCCGATTTCAATTTGAACGGTGGACGCGACAGGCCCATTCCAGTCGCATCATCTCGATTTCCCGGCACAATTTGCTGGAACGCGAGAGCCTAGCACGGCGGGCAGGGCTTTTCAAGCCGATGGAGACGCCCTGGAAACATCCCACGCGTTCAGGAGCGGTAGCTCGCGTTGATCCGGACGTATTCATAGGACAGATCGGTCGTCCACATCCGGCTTGATCCTGTGCCCAGTCCCACATCCACTTCGATGCGAAATTCCTTGCGCCGGAATATCCGGGCCACGCGCCGCTCGGCAGCCGCGCCCAGTCCCATCCCGCGGCGGTAAATCGGCACGCCGCTGAAGGCAAGACTGATTCGCTCCGGCTTGAGCGCCGCGCCGGCCCGTCCGACGGCCGCCATGACCCGTCCCCAGTTGGCGTCCTCTCCAAAGAGGGCGGTCTTGACCAGACAGGACGTGGCGATGGTCTGGGCAATCCGGCGGGCATCCTGCTCATGCCGCGCCCCCGTCACCACAATTTCGACGAATTTGGTGACCCCTTCGCCGTCCCGGCAAACCTGGTGGGCCAGGTTCTCGCAAGCGGCCCGCAACAGCCGCTCAAAGGCCCTGAAGGCCGTCGAGCCGGCTTGAATCGTCCGATTGCCCGCCATGCCGTTCGCCAGGCACAACACGGTGTCGTTGGTGCTGGTATCGCCGTCGACCGAGATGCAGTTGAACGACTCATCCACGGCCTTCCGCAGGGCTCGTTGCAGAGCCGGCTGGGCGATTGCCGCATCGGTCGAGAGGTACGCCAGCATCGTGGCCATGTTCGGGTGGATCATGCCGGACCCCTTGGCCATGCCGCCGATCGTGATCACGGCTCCGCCGATCTTTTGCCTGAACGCCGTCTGCTTCACATGGGTGTCGGTCGTCATGATCGCCCTGGCGGCTTCCTCGCCGCCGCCACGGCGGAGCCGCACGACCAGGCGGGGAAAGCCGGCCCGGATCCGCTCGATCGCCAGCGGTTTGCCGATGACGCCGGTCGAGCCGATGAAGACCTGGCGAGGAGGGATGTGGAACCGGTCTGCGGCCAGACGCACCATCTCCTGCGCCGCCCGCATCCCGTGAGGACCCGTGCAGACGTTCGCGCAACCGCTGTTGACGAGCAGGACCCGGCCGATCCTACCGGCCAGATGCGCTCGATCGACGGTCACCGGGGCGGCCGTCACTTGATTGGTCGTAAAGACTCCGGCGATGGGACCGGGGCGCTCGGACAGCACCAGCGCGAGATCCAGGCCGGGCGGCTTCTTGATGCCGCAATGAAGGCCAGCGGCGACAAATCCGATCGGCGCGGTAATGCCCCCACGACTAGACTTCATGTTGCTCCCACGCGTGAAAAGGAATGAACGGGCGGGAAGAGCTGGCGGAACCGGTCACGGAAACAGGCCGGCGGACAACAGTCCGGTCTCTTCAGGATAGCCCAACATGATATTCAGCGCCTGGATTGCCTGACCTGCGGCCCCCTTCACCAGATTGTCCAGCGCCGCCACGGTCACGACCGACCCGGTCCGACGATCGAGATGGACCGAAAGGTCGCAGAAATTGGAGCCGCGGACGTGCCGCGGATTGGCCGCCTTGTCGCCCTCTTGAAGCCGGACGAACCGCTCGCCCTTATAAAAGGTCGCGTACAGATCCCTAAGCGCAGCCTGATCCAGGTCGCGCGTGAGCTTCGCGTAGCCCGTGCTGAGGATGCCCCGGTTCATCGGCACCAGGTGGGGCGTAAACGTCACCGTAACCGGCCCCGAAGAGGCGGTGCCGCGCTGCGCCAGCAAACCGAGTTCTTGCTCGATCTCCGGAATGTGCCTGTGCTGGCCGATCTTATAGGGCTCCAGAGACTCGTGCGCCTCCGGGAAATGATAGGGCAGGGCCGGGCTTCGGCCCGCTCCTGACACGCCGGATTTTGCGTCGATGACGATGGAACGGAGGTCGATCAGCCTTTCCGCGGCTAGCGGCGCGAACTGAAGAATGCCGGCGGTCGGATAGCAACCCGGCGACGCCACCAGCTTTGTTCGTTGGATGGCGGCACGGTGCAGTTCTGGCAGGCCATAGACCGCCTGGCGAAGCAGATCGGGATAGGGGTGCGTCGCTTGATACCAAGCCGGATAGCTCGCCGCCTCCCTCAATCTGTAATCGGCGCTGAGGTCCACGACCTGCTTGCCGGCCTTGAGACAGGTGGCCACCGCGTCAAAGGACTTGGTATGGGGCAGCGCCAGCAGCATGACATCGGCGCGATCCGGCAGCGCCTCGGGGGCGAGGGCTTCAAATGTCAGGTCCACGATACCGGCCAAATGGGGAAAGATCGACGACACGCGGGACCCGGCCGATTTCTCGGAGGTCGTCACGGTGAGATCGAGATAGGGGTGCGCGGCGATCAGCCGCAGGAGTTCCCCTCCTGCATAGCCGCTTGCGCCGGCCACTGCCACACGGACCTTCTGTGAGGTTGATGAGGACATGCATAATCTCTTTCGGCGACTCGGTGGCCGTACACATAAAAAAAGGGAAGGCCGCCGGACCTTCCCTTTTCGTCACCGTAGCTGGTCCGGTCTTAGCGCTTGGAGTATTGGAAGCGGCGCCGCGCGCCCTTCTGTCCGTACTTCTTCCGCTCCTTGACGCGCGAATCCCTCGTCAGGAACCCTTCCTTCTTCACCGGCTCGCGGAGCCCGGTGTTCAAGGTGACCAGGGCCTTGGCAATGCCGTGTCGCAAGGCTCCCGCCTGCCCGGCATGCCCGCCTCCCGCCACCGTGGCGCGGACCGAAAACTTGCCGGCCGTGTTGCTGACCACAAAGGGCAGTTGCACCAAGTTCCGGAGTATCTCGCGCCCGAAGTACTGATCGAGCGAGCGATTGTTGACGACGATCTCGCCGTTGCCGGGGGTCAGCCAGACCCGCGCGACCGCGGTTTTACGTTTCCCGGTGGCGTATTGAACTGCAGCAGCCATTCGAATTCGTCCTCCTTCGCGAAAGGGTGTGTCAGATCGGTTAGAGCGACAGGGACTGAGGTTGTTGCGCCTGATGCGGATGGACCGCGCCGGCATAGACCCTGAGCTTCTTGGCCAGTTTTTTTCCAAGCGGCGTCTTCGGCAGCATGCCTTCGATTGCGGTGCGCAGCAATCTGGTCGGATCCTTGGCAAACACCTGTTCGGCGGTGGCCGATTTCAATCCCCCGGGATAGCCCGTGTGGTAGGCATAGGTCTTCGTCCGCATCTTGTCGCCTGTCAATTTGATCTTCTCGGCATTGATCACGACCACGTGATCGCCCATGTCCACGTTCGGTGTAAAGGTCGGGCGGTGCTTCCCCCTCAGATAGGACGCAACGCGGGCGGCAAGCCGGCCCAACGTTTTGCCCTCCGCGTCGACGAGGTGCCAGGTTTCCTGAATCTCCTTCGGCTTTGCCAGATACGTTCGCATCGTCTGTCTTCTCCAGTTTCCGGTTTCCTGTTTCGACTCTCGCATCGATAGGCTGAGACGCCCGCGAGTCACGCCGCAGGGCGG
Organism: Nitrospira tepida; assembly: GCF_947241125.1. NCBI lineage: Bacteria > Pseudomonadati > Nitrospirota > Nitrospiria > Nitrospirales > Nitrospiraceae > Nitrospira > Nitrospira tepida. The sequence continues at coordinate 2,700,133 of NZ_OX365700.1, forward strand.
TCAGGCCTCGGCCGGGTCCACCTTTTTTGATTGGAGCTTCTCCAGCCATACGTCGGCATTGCCCCCGCCACGGCGGTTGAGCACGTCCTGGGTGACGTAAATGGGGCATTTGGCCCGCAAGGCCAAGGCAATCGCATCGCTCGGACGGGCGTCCAATGTTCGCGTCACTCCCTTGGAGGTCAGGTAGAGCGTGGCGTAGTACGTCGTGTTCTTCACATCGGTGATCGCCACCCGCTGCAATTGAATGTTGAGGTGGTCCGCCAGGCTCTTGATCAGATCGTGCGTCATGGGCCGTGGAGTGACAACGGCTTCCTGCGCCAAGCGGATGGCGTTGCCTTCCGCCAGACCGACCCACAGCGGCAAGACCTCGCCGCCCCGATCGTCCCGCAGGATCACGATCTGCGTGTCGGTGTTCTCGTCGCGCACGACCCCGTGCACCTTGAGTTCCACCCATTCGCCCGTTTCTTGGCCAGGCGTCGTCATCTCCGACTCAATGGCTAGGTGTCCAATTTGCCGAAGTCCTCGGGCTTGAGGTTCTCCAGCCACTGCTCGAGCTCCTCGGATGTTTGCTTCTTCATCACTGTCTCGTTCGCGAATACCGGCGCATCGGCGCGCAACGCGATGGCGATGGCGTCGCTCGGCCTCGAATCGATCGAAAACTCGGAATCCTGATACAGCAGGTGAATCTTTGCATAGTAGGTGTTTTCGGACAGGTCCGTGATCACCACGCTGATGACCTTGGCGTCGAACAGATCCATGAAGGACTTGAGGAGATCGTGGGTCATCGGACGGGGCGCGACGATATTCTCCAACGCGAAACTGATGGCGCTCGCCTCCGCCTTGCCGACCCAAATCGGCAACACCTCCCCGTGCTCTTCGCCGCGCAAGATAATGATATAGGCGTTGTTATAGGGGTCGAACATCAACCCCCGGACCTTCATCTGTGTGATCATGGCGGCACCTGCCGATCGTCGGAACGAATCGCAGAGGGCAGAACGCGAAACAATATCAAATGGTTGGCAGCTCTGTCAACGAAGCGTCGAGAGTGAAGGTTCCGATGGCGCATTCGTCTCCGGCGGATAACGCTGCTCGCGCGATGTCCACCTGCGCAAAGGGAGTCGAAGCTCCGTCCGAAGTCGGACACGTCATCCAGAATAATGAATCAATCGGCACTGGCCGCCCAGGCGAGGCGACTCAAGACCTTCGTCGGCACCGCAAAGAGTCTGGAAGTGGAACTCGGAAGAGAAATGGGAACGTGAGAGCCTACCGGCGCTCACGAGCTTGCGGGACGATAGTTCTCCGCGAGTTTAGCCGTATCGGTGCTTTCACCCAGCTTGAGAAACGCCTTCATATGCTTTTTTAATAGGTCTCTTCCGCTCTCTTCGCCGAGGTTGATGTGGTACTCATTGATCACCATCACCCGCATACCTTCCCACTTCTTCCAACAGGCCAGACAGACCTTCGACTTGACTTCGGCCTCCAACCGGCCGAGAAAGATAGGGTCGGTGATAGGGTCTCCGGCCTGCCCACAGCACACACACTGCACCTGCGTCATGGTTTCCTCCGCATCTCTATTCCGCACGGCTCGTCGGTGGCTACGATTCGTGTTCGTGAGATATTAGCACCGTTCCTTTTGCAAAAGGAAGGGCAGCCGGTTGACGCTCCCGATGCATCATGCTAGTAAGTGCGGCTTCGCGACGACCTGGCTGGCCTCACTGATTTCCAGGTGGCCCGGATGGCGGAACTGGCAGACGCGCCGGACTCAAAATCCGGTTCTCGCAAGAGAGTGGGAGTTCGACCCTCCCTCCGGGCACCAACTCACAGGTAACGCCTTAGCCTATCCACACCTCCTGCACAGGCGCCTCTCTTAAAGCCCTCGTTGGTGGCTAACCGCCCCCCTCCGCCCTGAATCTTCGGACCGTGGGACCCTGTAGGCCTTGCCCCGGGTGGGTCTGAATTCCCCCTTGACATGATGAGCCTCCTGGCCTATAGTTCCGCCACATTCGAGGGTTGTACGCAATTGACATCGATGTTCCTTTTCGGCACTTGTCGTTCATTCAACTTCATCATCTCACTCACCTTCTAACTTACAAGGAGGCAGCACATGCGTAACGTGGTTGCACTAGGAGCGGCGGTGCTTTTCGTCGGCTCCTTCAGCGTTGCAAACGCCCAAGAGCGACTCCCTCAGGTCTCCACGGGGCTCGGCGTGGGGAGCGGGGTCGGCGACATTTCCGGCTCGGCGAACCGCGTCAACTCGTTTGATCGCAGCGCATTCCTGGACCGGCTGTCGCAGGCCGAGACCGTCTTCGGCCGTGTGCTCGCCATCGATATCCCGGCTAGAAAGATGCACCTCGAAACGGGCGGCAGTTCCCATGACGAGGGGCGGGCGGGCACAGGGGCCATGAGTTCGCTGACCGTGTATTTCGATGAAAAGACCAACATGGATCAAATCCGGACGATCAACGCCGGGGACGACCTTGCTGTCCAGGTGTTCGAGGAAACCACGGCGGCTCAACCATTCGGGACGGGGAAAAAGCTGGTGCGTGAAGTAACCGTGATCCGCGGCAACGAGAAGCTCGCCGGATTCGGCGGCCTCGGCCAGCGGCCGAATCCGACCACGGAGCGCGGCATCGTCACCAACGGTGGCGGAGTCACCGGCGGCGCGGTCGGCGCCATTCTTCCTGGCGAGGTGAAGGACGCAATCGTCACAACCAGCGTCGGCGAGTTTACCGGCGCGGCCCCCTGCTGGAACTGCGAACCGCAGCCAGGGTGGGGATACGGCACGCTCGCCCCGGACACCAAGGTGCAAAACAAGTCCGACTATGGGACAGACAACACCAAGCCGAATCTGATGAAGGGGTACTCCGGCAAGTAGGTCCTGATCTCGCGACCGATCGGTCGACAAAGGGCAGCCTCCTCCGAGAGGCTGCCCTTTTTGTTTTCTTCCACCGGAACATGGCAGAATAGATAAGCGAGAGAATGTAGTGCGCCGCCCAATCAGCAGCGCTTCGATTATCAAGAGGGAAGTGGAAAATGTCGTCCGAGCAGATTTACCAGCCCGTTGCCGTCGATAGCGAGATCGACCTGCGCGGCGTGATCTGTCCCTATAATTTCGTGAAGACCAAATTGAAGCTGGAAACCATGAGTCCCGGCGAAGTATTGGGCGTCCTGCTCGATGACGGGGATCCTATCAAGAACGTACCCCAGAGCGTCCGCAACGAGGGACATGTCGTGCTGGCTGAGGAACGGATCGGTCCATCATTTCGCGTGATCATACGGCGGCGCGGCGATGCGGACGAATAACTCCCCCCATCCGCTTGCCTTGCCGTCGCTTCCCTAGTCGTGAGGCCATTCCCCGCGCCCGCCGCGCCATTCCCGCGAATACCACGGTGACCAGCGCGGGTGCCGATTCATACACGGCAGAACGTAGAAATCGTCCGGTCGTCGTAGGGCAAATCTCCTCGGAGGCCGTCGTGAGATTGCGGAGGATGACCATCCTCCGGTTTCCCTCCCAACCATGAACCTCCCGCACCAGACGAGGCACCTCTTGCGGCTCAAGCAGCACCACATGGGTATCCGCCAGTGTGCGGGCCCGCCTGAAGAGGGAGCGGCGCGCCGCCCGCGACGGCGGAAGCCGGCCGATGAAGAGCACTCGCTTCCCCTCGCAGCCCGCCACGGAGAGCGCCGCGGGCAGGATCGACGGGCCAGGCACAGCCACAACGGAAACGCCCGCCCGGTGTGCGGCCCGGACCAAGTAGGCGCCAGGATCGAAGACGGCAGGTGTGCCGGCATCCGTAACCAGGGCCACGTCGCGCCCCTGCGCAAGCTGCTGCAAGAGCACGGCCGTTTTTTCCTTGCGGTTGCCTGGGAAGTAGGTGGTCACGGGAACGGCGATGCGATAACGCGCCAGCAACTGTTGTGTGGCCCGAGGATCTTCGGAGGCGATGATGCCGGCACTGCGCAAGACACGCCGCGCCCGGAACGTCAGATCACCGGGATGCCCGATCGGCACACCGACCACAAAGAGCCGGCCGGCGCCGGCCGGCGCCTGATTGATTGGCTGCGTCATCGTCGCGCCGCGCGCGGGCGACATTCTGCGATTGCTATTTCTCCGGACGGCATCGACTTTTGGCACTTTCATTTCTTGACTGCTCTTTTCACGGATCAGTATAATTTTTAGATTCTCTCACACCTGTAATTTCTTTCGCAAAGTCGAGGAGATAGGGTTGATGCCGGTCTCGTTTGTGATGGCCACGATCTTGCTGTATTTGGCCGGAACCGTCTGTTTCCTGGTGTATCTGCTGAGGCGTTCGGAGGCGCTTTCGACGGTTTCCCTGTGGTTGACCGCTGCGGGGTTCACCACCCACACGATCGCGCTTCTCCTCAGAATATGGAGCGGGTCCGGGACGCCTTTGGCCAGTTTTCAGGAAGCCCTATCGTTCTTCTCCTGGATGCTGGTGCTGGTTTTCTTGGCCGTGGAGTTCCGCCATCGCATTCACGTGCTGGGTTCCTTCATTGTTCCCCTGGCCCTGGTTTCCTTGGTGTCCGCTGCGGCCTTGCCCGACCGCGTCCCCACGCTCGGCCCGGCGCTTCGAACAGTCTGGCTCCATGTGACGCTCAGCATGTTGGGCACCGTGGGCTTTGCGGTCGCGTTCGTAGCCGGCTTGATGTACGTCATTCAGGACGGGCTGCTCAAGTCCAAACGGTTCAATGTCCTGTACAGCAAACTCCCGCCGCTGGATTTCCTCGATAATCTCAATCAACGGTCGATCATCCTGGGGTTTCCGTTGCTCACCTTGGGGATCATCACCGGGGCGATTTCAGCCGAGTTCGCCAAGGGCTCGTACCTGAACTGGAACCCCGAACAGGTCTGGGCCTTGGTGACCTGGATGTTCTATTTTGTGGTCCTGCTCGGCCGCCTGACGGTCGGATGGCGGGCCAAGCGCGCGGCCTATTTGACGATTATCGGGTTCGCCGGCGTGGTGCTGACATTGATCGGCGTGGTGCTCAAGAATTACGGGACCTACTCCTGATATGCATATCATCACGGTCGGTCTCAGCCATAAAACCGCCCCCGTTGAAATCCGTGAACGGCTCGCCGTGCCGGAAAGCCGCCTGGGCGAGGCCCTGACGAGACTCTGTTCCTATCCCGGCATCAAAGAAGGCCTGCTCCTGTCGACCTGCAACCGGGTGGAAGTATACGCCGTCGTCGATGCCGTCGATGCCGGCTACCACCGCGTGCAGGAGTTCCTGGCCGACACGCATCTCTCGCTCTCCTCCGAGCAACTGACCCCGCATCTCTATTGGCATACGGGCGATCGGGCGATCGCCCACCTGTTTCGCGTGGCGTCGAGCCTCGACTCGATGATCGTCGGGGAATCTCAGATTCTTGGACAGATCAAGGAGGCCTATGACGCGGCCTTGACTCATAAAGCCACCGGCGTCGTCTTGAACAAGGTGGTCAAGAAGGCGATATCCGTGGCCAAGCGGGTCCGCACCGAGACCAAAATCGCCGAAACCGCCGTCTCGGTCAGTTACGCCGCCGTCGAGCTGGCGAAGAAGATCTTTTCGAATCTCAGCGAGCGGACCGTGTTGCTTGTCGGGGCGGGGGAAATGGCCAAACTGGCCGCCAAACATTTCGTGGCCCAAGGTGTGCGGCACATCCGCGTGACCACGCGCAACCCGGTCAATGCCATCGAGTTGGCCAAGCGGTTCAACGGAGTTCCGGTGCCATTCGATGATTTTCCGACCGAAATGATCGCCTCGGACATTTTGCTCTGCTCGACCGGCGCCTCGCACTACCTGATCACGCCCGAGCAGGTGCAGCATGCCGTCCGGCAACGGATGAACCGCCCGATTTTCCTGATCGACATTTCCGTCCCCCGCAATATTGATCCGGCGGTCCGGCACATCGACAACGCCTTCCTCTTCGACATCGACGATCTGAAGCTGCGCGTCGAGCAGAATCGCGAAGAGCGGCTGCGCGAGGCGGAGAAAGCCGAATCGATGGTGGCCGAAGAAGTCGGCGTGTTGCAGCAATGGATGAAATCGTTGGAGGTGACCCCGACGATCGTGGCGCTGCGCAGCAAGGCCGACGCGGTCAAGAAGGCCGAGATGGAGCGCCTGCAAGCCCGCCTGAACCAACTGTCTCCGCAAGATCAGGAAATGGTGGAGTCCCTCGCCTCCGCCATCGTCAACAAGCTCCTGCACGGCACGATGGTCACCTTGAAGGCCGAGGCGGATTCCTCCTCCGGTGCTTTGTTTGTCGAGGCGGCGCGAAGATTTTTCAATCTCGAAGAGGCGGCCGGATCAGTCCGGACCTCGGCTCGATGCACCCGCCCGGAGGCGATTTCCGGCCAGACGGAAGAGGAGGCCTCCTACCGTGCCCAGAACGAGGAGAACGACAGGATGCGTGCGGACCAGCCGGTGCGTCTGCGGCAACCATCATGAGAGAGGTGGATCACGAGGCTGCTCCTCATCTTCTTCAACGACCGGAAAACTGGACCGGCCAGGAACCGTCTTCATCATGACCTCGGTGCTCCAATCACCCGCAGCTTGAACCGCCGCCCTGTGACCCATCATCGATGAGCAACCGAGGCGCACAGATTCAGGAGCGACCCAGTCCGCCTGGGAGAACCGCATGACTCTGCAATCGCGCCAACCACTCGTGCTCGGCACCCGCGCCAGCAAGCTCGCCCTGCAACAGAGTCGTTGGGTGGCGGAGCAGGTCATGAACCTGAACCCCGGCCTGCGGGTGGAATTGAAGGAAATTCGGACATCCGGCGATAAGATCCTCGACGTGCCGCTGGCCAAGATCGGCGGGAAGGGCTTGTTCGTCAAGGAAATCGAGGATGCGCTGCTCGCGAGGGACATCGACTTCGCCGTCCATAGCATGAAGGACGTGCCCACCCAGTTGCCCGACGGACTCGACATCGTCTGTGTGCCGCCGCGTGAAGATCCTCGCGACGCCCTGATCGCCCGCGAGGTCAAGCGCTTCGAAGACCTGCCGTGCGGCGCCACGATCGGCACGAGCAGCCTGAGGCGTCAGGCCCAATTGCTCCATCACCGACCGGACCTTGTGGTTGAGATGTTGCGGGGCAACCTCGACACCCGCCTTCGCAAACTGCGCGAGGGCCTCTATGACGCGATCGTCCTCGCCGCTGCGGGGCTGAAGCGTTTGGGTTGGCAGGAGCAGGTGACTCAGTACCTGCCGGTCGAGATCAGCCTGCCGGCCATCGGCCAGGGGGCCCTGGGGATCGAGGCCAGGCGGGACGATGCCTTTGTCGTCTCTATCCTGGCGAGGCTGGAAGATGCCGCCGCCCGTTCGGCCGTGACGGCCGAACGGGCCCTGCTCCATCGTCTGGAAGGAGGGTGCCAGGTCCCCATCGCCGGCCATGCTTCGCTTCAGGGAGACCGCCTCCGGCTGGCGGCCTTGGTCGGACGGGTCGATGGCTCACGGCTGGTTCACGATCAACTGGAAGGACCGCTGTCGGACGCGTCCCGGATCGGAGCCGAGCTGGCCGAGCGTCTGCTGCGGCAAGGAGCCCGTGAGATCCTGGATCAGATTTACGGAAGGACGTGAGGTTCGTGGGAGCCATAGCAGGAAAAATCTACCTTGTCGGCGCAGGCCCCGGAGACCCAGGTTTGCTGACCTTGAAGGGGAAACATTGTCTCGAGCAGGCAGACTCGGTGTTCTACGATTACCTGGCCAATCCCTCCCTGCTCGATTATGCGCGTCCGAATGCGGAACGGATCTATGTCGGCCGGCGGGGGCGAGGGGCCTATCTGGACCAGCAGGAGATCAACCGCTTGATTATCGCGAATGCCCGGGAGGGGAAGATTGTCGTGCGGCTGAAAGGCGGCGATCCCTTCGTCTTTGGACGGGGTGGGGAGGAGGCGGAGGCGGTGGCGGCGGCTGGCTTGCCTTTTGAAATCGTCCCCGGCGTAACCTCCGCCACCGCCGTCCCGGCCTATGCCGGCATTCCCGTCACGCATCGGACCCTGGCCTCTACCGTCGCCTTCGTCACAGGCCACGAGGATCCGAACAAGGAAACGGAACTGTTGGAATGGCCCAAGCTCGCCACGGCGCAGGGAACCCTCGTGTTTCTGATGGGCCTGAAGAATCTCCCCCTGATCGTCGATCGTCTGATCAAAGAAGGCCGCTCCGCTGAGACCCCCGTCGCCTTGATTCACTGGGGTTCCTGGCCCAAGCAACGGACCGTCACCGGGACGCTCCGGGACATCGTCGCCAAGGGCCAGGCCGCCGGGCTCGAACCTCCGACCACGGTCGTCATCGGCGAGGTCGTCCGCCTGCGGGATCAACTGAACTGGTTTGAGCGGCAGCCGCTGTTCGGCAAGCGCATTCTCGTCACCAGGGCCAAGGAGCAGGCGGGAGAATTTTCCCGCTTGATCACCGCCCAGGGAGGGGAGCCGGTGGAATGTCCGACGATCGAGATCGCCGCGCCTCCGACCTGGGAGGCGCTTGACCAGGCGATCGACCAGCTCGCGTCGGTCGATTGGCTGGTCTTTACCAGCATGAATGGGATTGCACCTTTCATGAATCGGTTGTACAAACACGGGCGGGATGTCCGGGCCTTGGCGTCCGTGAAGATCTGTTGCATCGGCCCCCGCACCGCCCAGGAGCTGAGGCAGTACGGCCTGCAAGCGGACCTGGTTCCGGACGAGTACCAGGCCGAAGGCCTGATCGAGTCGTTCCGGCGGATCGGCGTGAAGGGCCGGCGGATTCTGATCCCCCGCGCGGAGGTGGCGCGCGAGATGCTGCCAGCCGAGTTGACGGCAATGGGGGCGGAAGTCACGGTGGTACCGGTGTACCGGACGGTAAAGCCCGAAGCCGACACGGCTCGGTTGACGAAGCGGTTGGCCGACAGGACGATCGACATGCTCACCTTTACCAGCTCGTCCACCGTGCGCAATTTTGCGAGCCTCTTCGAGTCGCCTGAAGAGATGGTTCGGCTCACGCAGGGCGTCCCGGTCGCCTGCATCGGTCCGATCACGGCGGACACGGCCCGCGAGCTGGGGCTGTCGGTGACGATTCAGGCCGGAGAGAACACAATTCCGGCGTTGGCCGAGGCCATTGTGGAATACTATGGGGAATCTGTGCCTGACAGGTCGAAGACCTAACGCGAAGCGGTGGACGTGAACTGATTTCCTTACAGACCAAGGAGGGGGACAGTATGGTTCCAGTGAAGTCGTTTATGATTCCTGCGGAAAAATTCGTGACCGTCGGCCGTGACACGGACGTGAAGACCGCGGCCGTCATGATGCGCGACCGCAACATCGGAAGCCTGATGGTCACCAGAGGGGGCGATTCCAAAGATGTGATCGGCATCGTGACCGATACCGACATGGTCCGCCGCGTCCTGGCCACCGCCGCGGATACCGCCAAGACGACGGTGGAAATGATCATGTCGGCGCCGATCCTGACGATCGATGAGAACAAGACGCTTTTGGACGCCAACGACATGATGGCCCAATCGCACCTGCGACACCTGGGGGTGTCACGGGGCGGCAAACTTGTGGGTATGATCTCGGTCCGTGATCTCGTCGTGTTCCTCACCAACTTGCCCAGGAAGTAATCCGATGCCGTTTCCTTCCGAACGTCTTCGCCGCCTCCGGACGACCGAACCGATCCGGCGGATGGTGCGGGAAACCAGCCTGAACCCGGCAGACCTGATCTACCCCCTGTTTGTTCGGAGCGGGCAGGGGAGGCAGGACCCGATCGCCTCGATGCCGGGCCAGTACCGGCGGTCGATTGACTTGCTGATCAAGGAGGCGGCGGAGGCACAGCAACTGGGCATTCCCGCCGTCATTCTTTTCGGGATTCCGGACAGCAAAGACGAGCGGGGCACTTCGGGGCTGGACCCCAACGGGATTGTGCCGCAGGCCGTCCGAGCCCTCAAGGACCAGGTACCGGGCCTGTTGGTGATCACCGATGTCTGCATCGACGAATACACCTCGCACGGACATTGCGGGATCGTTCGAGAGGGAAAAATTCTCAACGACGAAACGCTCGATTGCCTGCAAACCATGGCCCTGGCCCACGCCCAAGCGGGGGCGGATATGGTGGCCCCTTCCGACATGATGGACGGGCGGGTCGGGGCGATCCGTGAGGCATTGGATCGAGCCGGGTTTGAGGATCTTCCGATCATGGCCTATTCGGCCAAGTACGCGTCCTGTCTCTACGCTCCGTTTCGGGAGGCGGCGGACTCCAGCCCTTCGTTCGGCGACCGCCAGTCCTATCAGATGGACCCGGCGAACCACCGGGAGGCGATGAGGGAGCTCCAATTGGACGTAGCCGAAGGAGCCGATATTCTCATGGTTAAGCCGGCCCTTCCGTATCTGGACATCATCGCCGCAGCCCGTGCGACCTATCCCCATCCGATCGCGGCCTATCAAGTCAGCGGCGAGTACAGCATGATCAAGGCCGCCGCCCAGGCGGGCTGGTTAGATGAGGCGCGCGCCATGCTGGAGTCGCTGGTCAGCATCAAACGGGCAGGGGCCGACCTCATCCTGACTTATTTCGCGAAGGATGCTGCACGCCGCTTGCTTGCCGGATGACCATGCACGTCATCCGGAACCTCACGGGATATCAGCCGTCGTCCTATCCGGTCGCCACGATCGGCAACTTTGATGGGCAACACCGGGGACACCAGGCCCTGCTACGCAGCGTGGTCGAGCGGGCCCGGGAGACCGGCGGCCGGGCCCTGGTGATCACCTTCGATCCCCATCCGGTCCGTATCCTGGCTCCCCATGTGGCCTTGAAATTTCTGACCTCTCCCGAGGAAAAACTGGCGGCCTTTGCCTCGACCGGCATCGACGAGGTCATCTTTTTGGAATTCTCGCCGGCTTTGGCGGAGCTGACGCCCGAGGCCTTTGTTCGGGACATCCTGGTGGCCCGGCTTTCCCTGCGGGAGCTCTTTGTTGGAGAACATTTCGCGTTCGGCAAGGGGCGCGCCGGCACCGTTGCCGACCTTCAACGGTTCGGCGCCCTGTATGGATTTTCCATCCACCCCATGAAGCCCGTGCTCTGGGAGGGGGGGATCATCAGTTCGACGAAGGTGCGCTCGGCGATTTTGGCTGGCCGGATGGAACTGGCGACGGACTACCTCGGCCGGCTCTATGCCCTAAGCGGCCTGGTCGAACAGGGGGACCAGCGGGGCCGGAGCCTTGGCTGGCCAACCGCCAACCTGGCCCTCCCGGCCGATCGCGTGGTGCCTCCGGATGGGGTGTATGCGGCGCTGACGGTTCATGGCGCCCAGGTATTTGATTCGGTCGCCTACATTGGAACGAGGCCGACGTTCGAAACGAAGGGCGAGCGGATCCTGGAAGTCTACTTGCTCAACGAGCAGCGGACATTGTACGGTGAGCGCATTACGGTGCAGTTCGCTTCATATCTACGCGGCGATATGACGTTTCCGAGCCCCGACGCGCTCTCCCGCCAGATCCAGGAGGACGTGCAGCAGGCCGAAGCCCGTCTAAAAACGGTGCAGATCGAATATCGCAAATCGGCGGAACAATCAGCATGACCCTCTCCGCCTGTGCCACTCGGACTCCCCCCTTGATCCGGCAGGTGATGCGGACCATTCGAACCCGTCGCCTGCTCGATCCCGGCGTGTCCCTCCTGGTGGCCCTGTCCGGCGGACCGGACTCGGTGGCCTTGGTGGCCTGTCTTCATCACCTGGCTCCACGGTGGCATCTGCAACTGACGGCGGTGCATTTCAATTACGGGCTCCGCGGCCATGAATCGGATGAGGACGAAGCGTTCGTGGCGGCTTTCTGCCGGCACAGAGCTATTCCGTTGCTGGTCGAACGGCCTCGACTCTCCCGCGACGCTCCCAGAGGACGCCGGTCGGTGCAGGAGATGGCCCGCGAGCTGCGGTATCGGCTGCTTGAAGAATTAGCCGCGCGCCATGGATGCGATCGCATCGCCCTCGGCCATACGGCCGACGATCAGGCCGAAACCGTCCTCCTGTGGATGCTCCGGGGCGCGGGAACGACCGGCCTTGGCGGGATGCGACATGATCGGAGAGGGTCGCGCGTCCATTTCATCCGTCCCCTGCTGGACTGTTCGCGAGAGGCGGTCCTCGCCTATCTCCAATCGGAAGGCCTGCCCTATCGGCGGGATTCCAGCAATCAATCCAGGGTCTACCGGCGCAACCGCATCCGGCATGACGTGCTGCCGCTCTTAAAGGAGTTGAATCCCGCGATCCTCCGCGTGCTCTGCCGGCAGGCCGATCTGCTGGCCGAAGATGAGCACGTGCTCGAAGAGGAGACAGACCGCCATCTCTCGCGCTTGCTGATCAAACGGGAACCGGCTCTCCTTGCCGTCCAACGCGATGGCCTGCTTGCGTTGCCGACAGGCATCCAGCGCCGGATCATTCGTCGGCTCCTGCAAACACACCAGGCCGCCGGGAAAGTACCTTCGCTGAGACAGGTTTCGGCCGTGCTGAACGGTATCGTGCGGGCCCGGAACGGCGCCTCGTTTCGGATCGCCCGCGTGGTCATCACCAGAGATTCCGATCAGGTCATCGTGATCCCTGTCCCACCCGGCGATCCTGCAAACCGAAATCGCTCCAATACGATCGCTCTTTCATCGAATCCAACGACCTCGTTGCCCCTGGTGATTCCTTCAACCGTCACCTGGCCCCCGTCCAGCCAACGGATCGCCCTGCGATGGGAATCGTGGCAGCCGGAACAAGAGCTGTCGGTCGGGAAGGGCCGGTCTCTTTCCATGGCCTTCGACGCCGGCCGCTTCACCCATGCCCTCTCCCTTCGGTCCTGGCAGCCTGGGGACTCTCTGTGTCCGACCGGCATGGGCGGGCATCGAAAAAAACTCCAGGACCTCTTCACGGACATGAAGATTCCACGCCACGACCGTGGCCGCCTGCCGATTCTTGTCGCACCGGAGGGGATTCTCTGGGTCGTCGGTTGCCGGGCCGACCACCGGTACGTGCCCGACGCCAAGACAACGCAGGTGCTCATCGTTGAGGTCGAAACAGCAGTCGGTCAGTAGGGAGGGGAAATGGAGCGGATGTTCGGTCGCCCGGTCGTCACGCAGGAACAAATGCGGGCCCGCATCAAGGAACTCGGCAAACAAATTTCCGAGGATTATGCGGGAAAGGATCTCGTCCTGGTGGGGGTCCTCAAGGGAGCCTATGCCTTCTATGCTGACCTGGCCCGGGCGATCAGGCTCCCGATGCGGGTCGATTTCATCGTCGTCAGGAGCTACGGCGCCGGGTCGAAAACCTCCGGCAAGGTCAAGCTGGTGTCGGATCTGACGGAGGAGATCAAAGGCCGAGACGTGTTGCTGGTGGAAGACATCGTGGATTCCGGATTGACGGCCTCCTATCTCCTCAAGATCTTGACCAAACGGAAGCCTCGCTCGCTCCGCATCTGCACCTTGCTCAGCAAACCGGACCGGCGTCAAGTGCATCCGCCCGTCGATTACGTGGGGTTCAATATCCCGAACCAATACGTGGTGGGGTACGGTCTCGATTACCAGCAGAAATACCGAAATCTGCCTTACTTGGTCGCGCTGGATCAGGTGGCGGAACTCGACCAGGAGTTATGAGGACGGTTGTCAGCCTCGGGTTCTGTATGTTAGCATTTCGCAGCGATAGCTCCGCACTCATCGCATAGCCGTCGTCTTGTGGTGTGAGGAGGGACTGAATGAATTCACGTGTGAAGAACGTATTGTTCTGGGTCGTGGTGGCGCTCTTCATGATTCTCTTATTCAACCTCTTCAGCGTCCCGACGCACGCCCCCGAAGAAGAGGTGATCTTCAGCGACTTTATGACCCAATTGGAGAAGGGGGAGGTGACCAAGGTCACCATTAAGGGCAGCAATATCAGCGCGATTCTGAAGGACGGCTCCCGCATCAAGACCTACACGGCCGATTATCCCGAGTTCGTCAAGATCCTGCGCGAGCGCAATGTCCAGATCGAAGCCAAACCCCCGGAGGACAGCCCCTGGTACATTACGTTCCTCGTGACGTGGGGGCCGTTTATCCTCTTCCTGGGGCTCTGGTTCTTCCTGATGCGGCAGATGCAAATCGGTGGCAACAAGGCCCTGTCTTTCGGCAAGAGCCGCGCGCGGATGCTGACGGAAGAGCGGAAGAAAGTCACCTTCTCTGACGTGGCCGGCATCGATGAGGCCAAGGAAGAGGTCGTCGAGATCATCGAGTTCCTGAAAGATCCCAGAAAATTCCAGAAACTCGGCGGACGCATCCCCAAGGGGGTGTTGATCGTCGGCCCTCCCGGCACCGGTAAGACCCTGCTCGCGAAGGCGATCGCGGGGGAGGCCGGTGTCCCGTTTTTCAGCATCAGCGGGTCGGACTTCGTCGAGATGTTTGTCGGGGTGGGCGCCTCGCGCGTCCGCGATCTCTTCGAGCAGGGCAAGAAACACGCGCCCTGCATCATCTTCATCGACGAGATCGACGCGGTCGGCCGGCTGCGCGGAGCCGGGCTCGGAGGCGGACATGACGAGCGCGAGCAGACGTTAAATCAGTTGCTGGTCGAGATGGACGGATTCGACACGACCGAGGGCGTGATCCTTATTGCCGCGACCAACCGGCCGGATGTCCTGGACCCGGCGCTGTTGCGCCCCGGGCGGTTCGACCGCCAGATCGTGGTCAACCGGCCGGATCTGCGCGGCCGCTCCGAGATTCTCAAGGTCCACACGAAGAAGGTGCCGTTGGCCGGCGATGTTGAGCTGGAAAAAATCGCCAGGGGAACTCCAGGATTCTCCGGCGCCGATCTGGAAAATCTTGTCAACGAAGCCGCCCTCTGGGCGGCCCGGCAGAATAAGAAAGAAGTGGAGTACTCCGACTTCGAGATGGCCAAGGACAAAGTGCTCATGGGGGCCGAACGAAAGAGCATGATCCTGAGCGACGAGGAAAAGCGCATCACCGCCTACCATGAAGCCGGCCATGCCCTCATGGCGAAATTGCTGCCCGGGACCGATCCGGTCCACAAGGTGACCATCATCCCGCGGGGCCGGGCGTTGGGCGTGACGATGCAACTGCCCACGGACGACCGCCACAACTACTCCAAGGATTTCCTTTACAACACCCTGGCCATTCTCCTCGGCGGGCGTGTGGCCGAGGAACTGGTCCTCAAGCACATCACGACCGGCGCGGGCAACGACCTGGAGCGGGCGACCGACCTGGCCAGGAAAATGGTCTGCGAATGGGGCATGAGCGAAAAACTCGGCCCGTTGACCTTCGGCAAGAAGGACGAGGAGATTTTCCTGGGTCGGGAAATCGCCACGCGCCGCGACTTCAGCGAGCAGGTCGCGATCGAAATCGACCATGAAATCAGCCGCCTCGTCACGGAAAATTACGAGCGCGCCAAACGCATGTTGACCGAGCATATGAGCTCGCTCAAGGCCGTCGCCGAGGCGCTGCTCGAGAAAGAAGTCCTGGAAGGGACCGAAATCGACGACATCATTCAATCCTCGTCGCCGCAACCCATTCCGGCCTGATCCCACTGCCGCGGTGCGGGAACGGACGATCCCCGCGCCGCGGCCATACATTCGAACCCGGTCCTCCGCTCAACACCCTGACCACCCTCGGCGTTGCGGCCCATGATGTCCCGGGTTCGACAGTCAGCTAATCGAATCCACGCCGGACAATTCTTGATCACGATCGACCGGCCCTTGCTGGTGGGGATTCTCAACGTCACACCTGATTCCTTCTCCGACGGAGGTCAGTTTCGCTCGGATGATGAAGCCATCGCCCATGCCTTGAGGATGGTCGAGGCCGGAGCCGCCATGCTCGACATCGGCGCTGAATCGTCGCGGCCGGGAGCCATTCCTGTCACCGAGGAGGAAGAAACCGCGCGGCTCATGCCGATGCTGGAGAAAATCGCCCGGCATTGTCGGGTGCCGATCTCGGTCGATACGACCAAGGCCGGCGTGGCCCGCCGTGCCATCGAGGCCGGCGCGAGCCTCATCAACGACATCAGCGCGCTGCGATTTGATCCCGCCATGGGGAAGTTGGCCGCCGAGACAGGCGCCGGCTTGGTCCTGATGCATATGCCGGGAACTCCGCAAACCATGCAGCAGCAGGCCTCCTATGCGGATGTCGTGCACGAGGTGACGGCCTACTTGACCGAACGCATGGCGGCGGCCGAAGCGATCGGCGTCAAGTCGGAGCAAATCGTGCTTGACCCGGGTTTCGGTTTTGGTAAGCTGGTGCCACACAATCTGGCCCTGCTGGACCGATTACCCGAACTGTGCGATCTCGGACGTCCGTTGTTCGTGGGCCTTTCGCGAAAGTCGTTCATCGGGCAGGTGACGGGTCGGCCGGTGAACGAGCGGGAATTCGGCACCGCCGCAGCCGTCGCCCTGGCCGTCGAGCGGGGCGCCAGCTTGCTTCGGGTTCACGATGTCGCTCACATGGCCGATGCGGTGAAGGTCGTGGAGGCGGTGATGCGCCAACGTGCTCAGAAATAAGGACGGGATCGCTATGCGAAAACTCTTCGGCACGGACGGGGTGCGGGGCGTCGCCAACCTCGAGCCCATGACCAGCGAAATCGCCATGCAACTGGGACGGGCGGCCGCCCATATCTTCCAGCGGCGGGCGGGGCGACACCAAATCGTGATCGGCAAGGACACGCGCCTCTCCGGCTACATGCTGGAGTCGGCATTGACGTCCGGAATCTGCTCCATGGGCGTCGACGTCCTGCTTGTCGGCCCGCTCCCGACCCCCGCCATCGCCTTCCTGACCCGCAGCCTTCGCGCGGATGCCGGCGTCGTGATTTCCGCCTCGCACAATCCCTATCAAGACAACGGCATCAAATTCTTTTCGAACAACGGCCTGAAATTGCCCGATGAACTGGAAGCGCGCATCGAGTCGTTGATCGTCTCCGACGAAATCAAACATCTGCGTCCCACGGCCGACGCGATCGGCAAGGCCTTTCGAATCGACGACGCCGAGGGCCGCTATATCGAATTCGTCAAGCGGAGTTTGCCCAAGGATCTCGATTTCCAGGGCCTCCGCGTGGTCGTGGATTGCGCGCATGGCGCCGCCTACAAGGTGGCTCCGACCATTTTGCGAGAGTTGGGGGCCTCGGTGGAGGCGGTCGGGATCAAGCCGGACGGCATGAACATCAACGCCGGCTGCGGGGCCGTTCATCCGGAGCAGTTGCAAGAGACTGTGCTCCGGCACCAGGCCCACATCGGGATCGCCCTCGACGGCGACGCCGACCGCGCGATTTTCGTCTGCGAACAGGGCACCGTGGTGGACGGCGATCACATCATGGCCGCCTTGGCGTTTGATCTGCACGAACGCAACCAGCTTACGCAACAGACGGTCGTCGGCACGGTCATGAGCAATTTCGGCCTCGAATTGGCTCTCGGCAAGGCGGGCGTGAAGCTGGTCCGCACGCCGGTAGGCGACCGTTACATTCTCGAACGGATGATCGCGGACGGTTATAATTTCGGCGGCGAGCAATCCGGGCATATGATCTTTCTCGATCACAACACGACCGGCGACGGTCTGATCGCCGGCCTTCAGGTCCTGTCGCTGATGAAACGGACCGGGAAACCGCTGTCGGAATTGGCCTGTGCGATGACCCGGATCCCGCAGGTGCTCATCGGCGTGAAGGTCAACAGCAAGCCGGACCTGTCTTCGATTCCCGCCATTCACGAGGCCATTCGGGCCTCGGAAACCAGGCTCAACAGCAACGGCCGCGTGTTGGTCCGCTATTCCGGCACGGAACCGCTGTTGCGCATCATGGTGGAGGGATCGGATGACGCCTTGATTCGAACCCTCGCCGAGGACTTGGCGGGCGTGGTTCGCCTCCACCTGTCATAGCCTCAACCACAGGACCTTCCGTCCGATGCTTGCCCTCCTGACGGCCTGTTTCCTCCTCGGGCTGCTCATGGGCTCTTACCTGCCGTTCTTTCCCGTCACGGTGTTCTGTCTCCTGGTCGTGATCGGCCTCGCCGTCACACGGCTCGAATGGAAGGAGCGAATTGCCGCTCGCGAGGGCCTCCTCTGCTTCGCCGTCGTCCTGGCCGGCACCTGCTATTGGCCGGCCTACAATTTTGCCGCGAGCGGCGGGATTTCCTTGCCCCCGTCCATAGACGAGGAGCCCACTCGCATCGTCGGCCGTGTCACGGAGCCGGTCCGCCGGATCTCAGGCCAGCATATCCTGGTCATCGAGGTCTCCGAAACAGGACCGCCACCCGTGGCGACGCCGATCTTGGGTCGCGTACGACTCACCTGGCGTCAACCGGACGTGCCGGTTCTACAGGGGGATGTGATCGAATATCAGGGGCGCCTCCATCCTCCGCATGGTCTGAACAATCCCGGAGGGTTCGACTTCGCGGCCTATCTCGCCGGACAGGGAATCGTCGCTGTCTCCTCATTTACCGGCCCGGGCCGCTTGCATCGTTTGGAATCGGGGTTGGACTCTTGGCGATGGGCTCCCTGGGCGACCATTGATTCGTGGCGCCTGCTCGTTCAACAGGCGGCAGAGGCCTCGCTGGATCAGCCGCTGCGGGGCCTGTTCCTGGGCATCATTCTCGGCGAGCAACACGAATTACCCGCCCGAATCCGCGATGCCTTCATGACGACGGGGACGGTTCACATCCTCTCGATCTCCGGTTCCCACCTCGGCCTGATCGCCTTCCTGACCTTTGTGATCGTTCGGGCTCTCTGCCGCCCCTTGCCGAACCGGTGGACGTTGACGCTCAACCGATGGCGACTGACCGGAACACGGCTGGCGATCCTCGCGACGGTTCCTGTGGTCGTCGGCTATGCCCTGTTGGCCGGGGCGGAAGTCGCGACGAGGCGGGCCTTGGTCATGGTGCTGGCCTTCTTGTTCGCCGCCTGGTCCGGCCGTGACAAGCCGCTCCTCCCGATCCTTTCCCTGACCGCGTTGTCGATGCTGTTGGTCAACCCACAGGCCCTGTTTGACGTGTCGTTCCAATTGTCCTATTTGTCGGTTCTCGCCATCGCCCTCTATCTTTCTCTCAGAGCCGAAGATCCCGAGTCGGATTCTTCCTCCTTCGATCCAGCGCCAACCGTCCCGCTCCGATCTTTCCGGCCAAACTGGGGGAGGGCGGGGCAATGGCTGATACAGTCCTTGCTGCTGTCGCTGGCCATCACGCTGGTCACGCTGCCGTTGGTCGCCCGCTATTTCCATCAATTCGCCTGGATCAGCCCCTTCGCCAACCTGGTCATCGTCCCCTTGGCTGGATTCGTGGTCGTCCCGGTCGGCCTTGTCTCAGCCCTGTGGTTGTTGGCATCGGGAGGCGAGGGCCTGCCGCTGGTCCAATTGAACGAGGCCGTCCTTCGGCTGTTGACCAACACGACGGAATTGTGGGCAACGATTCCCGCCGTGGACCGGCACGTCGCTGCGCCTTCGTTGTTGATGTTGTGTGCGTACTACGCTCTCCTGGCGCTCACGGTCCGTCCCGACTCTCAAAAACCGACCCGCCTGGCTGCGATCGGCTCCCTCGCCGTCCTGCTGCTCTGGTGGGCGATGTCGCCTGTGACGACGTTGCTTCCAGGCCAGGTGCGAGTCACCTTTTTGGATGTCGGACAAGGAGACGCCACGGTGATTCAATTGGCCGGAGATCAGGACGACCAGCGGGATCAAACCATCGTGATTGACGGAGGCGGCCATTACGGCCAATTCGATCTCGGCGCTTCCGTGGTCGGCCCCTACCTCTGGGACCAGGGCATCCACCGGATCGACCATCTGATCGGGACCCATCCCCAACTTGACCATATCGGCGGCATTCCCTGGCTCATTCGCCACTTCGAGGTCGCCCGGTATTGGGGGAACGGGGTCCCGCGCAGCGAGGCCTTCTATCTAGACCTCCGGCAGGCCCTCTCCGAAAAGGGGTTGAATGAGCTGATCCCGGCGGCAGGGGAGACCATCGCGGCAGAGGGCGGCTGTGTCCTGTCGATCGTGAGTCCGATGCCATCCGAGATCACCCCGGTCGGCGTGGAGTGGTCGCCCCGTTCAGGCTCCGCGTTGAACAACCTTTCGGTCGCCTCACGGCTGGAATGCGGCGCGGCCTCTTTCCTGTTTGCGGCCGATCTTGAGCGGCCAAGCCTTGCGCGGCTTGTCCAGCAAGGGCTCGCGCCGCGGACGCAGGTCGTCAAGGTCCCGCATCATGGAGCGGCCAGCTCGCTCGACCTCGCTTGGATGAGGGCAACGGCTCCGGAGATCGCGGTCCTGTCCGTTGGACGCTACAATCCTTACCGCCATCCCCATCCACAAGTCCTCGCCTCTTATCAGGCACAGGGCTCCCTCCTGTTCCGCACCGATCGGGATGGAGCGATCACCATCACCGGCTCGGCTGGGTCGCAGCACCTCCTGATCAGCTCGGCCTCCCAGTTGAAGTTCGAGCGAGTTTCATTGACCAAAACAGTCTGGGAACAGGAGCGTCGAAACTACCATCGAGTCTGCCTCCGGCAGTTTGGGCCGGCCTGCTGGAGAGCGAGAGAACCGGAACGTCTGCGACCCGATCCGCCGAACCGTACTTCTTCATATTGATCCGATCAGGGTTCGTCCTGCTCGGCTCTGTTGCCTTCCGTTGTTGCCTGTCCCTGCTCCAAAATTGTACGCAAAGTGGCAATGAATGGCACCCCTAGGTCCGTTTGTCACGGATTCGTGTAGCAAGCCGTTGAAAGACATCACAAATCATCAATTCCAACATTGGCACATCGTATGCAGCGCTCTCGTCCTTTAATGACCATTCCTGATCGACAAAAAGGGCCGATCATCACCACGAGGCTGTATGGGAAAGTTAGTGCGGGTCGTCATTCAGTTGCCGATTGAACTCAAGCAGCAGTTGGACCTTCTCAAGCAACAGGGCTATACCGCCAGCGGCTACATTCGCGCCGTTCTCGAGCGGGAATTCGCCAAGGTCGAGGAGGAGAAGGCGGACCATCCGCATCCTTCGGTGCGGCCGCTTCCCCGCTCCATCGCCGGATAACCGATGGCCCGTCTCACCGACCTCATTCGCCGGACCGACCGCCTCCCTCCGCTCGCCGGTCCGGCTTTCACCTCCACCTCGTTCAAGCCGGCCGCGCCGCCCCCCGTCGTCACGGAAACGGACGGCGGATCGACCGACCGCGAGTGGTATCAACGCGCGATCCTTGAGGTCTCTCGGCTCGGCCGCGCGGTTGCCGAACAGGGTGACTTGGACCTCAAGCCGTTGACCGGGCTGGCCTCGGCGCTGACCAGTTCCTGCCGGAATCATGACGACCTCCTGCGGCACGCCGTGTCCGGTTCGCAGGCCCTCTCCCCATTGGCCGCCAATTGCGTCAATGTGGCGATCATCGGGAATCGCTTGGCCGAGGGGCTGGGCTACTCACAGGCCGAACGCGAGTGCGTCACGCTCGCCGGTCTGGTTCATGACTTGGGGATGTTCCTGGTGCCGGACTCGTTGGTCGCCAAGCCCCAGACCCTGACCAGCAGCGAGCGGGCGCTGGTCTATCATCATCCCCGCAACGGAGCCTTGGCGCTGAGTCGCGTGGACGCCGCCTACCGATGGCTCGCATCGATCGTGGAGCAGGAGCATGAACGATGGGACGGGCGGGGGTATCCGCATCAACTGTCCGGCCCCCGGATCCACCGCATTGCGCAGGTGATCGGACTCGCGGACGTGTTGGACGCCTTGGTGAATCCTCGCCCTTACCGGCACAGGCTCAGCGCCCACCGGGCCGTCCACCAGCTCGTGACCGCCCAGAAACACGTCTTTCCGCAGGAACTGTTGCGCTCGCTGTTGAATCGCATCTCCCTCTATCCCCCTGGGACCGAGGTGAGGCTCAGCACGGGAGACGACGCCACGGTCGAACGGCTCAATGCGCGCACGCCCCTCAGGCCGGTTGTCCGATTGATCGCTCCGACCGCCATGACCGAACGCATTCTCGATCTGTCCCTCACTCCGTCCGTCCATATCGTGGAGGTCCTGGCGCAGTCGCCTTCCGGAGGAACCCAGGTATGAACCCTCCGATGGGACGGCCAGCCGAACGAACGATCGCATGGCTGCTGATCATGGTGCTTGGAACGGGAACCCTGTCCTGCCGGAACCCGGCCCAATCGACCCTGTCCCCCTCGGACATGGCGCCGGCCGGTACGCCCTTTCCGCCGCTTCCGAAAGGGGATGCCTATGCGGACGAATCCGTCGTGAGCGCGGACGCCAGAATCGACCCGGGCGACACGGTCGAAGTGTTGATCCATCGAGGCGCCGGCGAAGAGAAGTTCTCGGGCACCGTGCGCGAGTCGGGCCATATCACGCTGTCCTTCGTCGATATCGATGTCAGGGGGCTGACGGTCTCCGAGGCCGAAGCCAGAATCACCGAAGGCGTCCGGCCCTACATGCGGAACCCCAAGGTGCAGGTGTCGCTCAAAAAACGAGGCGTCCGCGTGAAGCGGATCTTCGTGTTCGGAGAAGTGCGCAAACCCGGCATGTATCCCATGTCGCGCAACATGACCGTGCTGCATGCCCTGTCCGCGGCGGACAACTACACGGAAACTGCGTTGGTCGACGAAATCCGCGTCATCCGCGGAGATTTGAACCGACCGCAGATCTATACGGCCGATCTGGCGCGCCTCTGGACCTACGGCGACATGACGCGGAATCTGCCGCTGGAAGAAAACGATGTCGTCTTCGTGCCGCGCGAACACCTGGGCGACGGCTCGGAGACCGCCAAGAAACTGATGCCGGTGATCCAGGCCGCCGTCGCACCCTTCTATCCGTTGTTCGCGATCCCGCTGTTCGTTCCCGCGGCGCAAATCAAATAGGAGCGCCGAGCACGCTGGTTCCGAGGATCACCCATGGCCCAATACGAACTCGATGTCCTCGACTATTGGATGATCCTCAAAAAGCGGAAGTACCTGATTGTGCTGGCCACCCTGCTGGTGGTCGGCTTCACGTTCACCTTTACCCAGTTTATGAAGCCGACACCCCTGTACGAGGCCTCCGCGCGCGTCAAGTTCGACCGCAGCACGACGGTCGCCCAGCAACTGCTCGAATCCATCACCTTCGCCACCGCCAATGACCTCACGACCCAGACGGAAGTCATCAAGGGTTTTCCGGTCATGGAGCGGGTTGCGCAGGCCTTGGGCATCGTCGAGACGGATCTTCCCCCCGAACAGCGGCGATCGGCGGAGTATCTCAACACCATCTACAATCTCGGACAGCAGATCCAAACCTCCCGCGAATCGGACACGAACATCATCCGCATCACGGCCACCGCCTACGAACCGGAGCTGGCCGAGCGCACGGCCAACGCCGTCGCGCAGGCCTACCGGATCGAGAACATCGCCGCCCGCAACCGGATGGTGACCGAGTCGCGCCGGTTCGTCGAAGACCAACTGGCGGCCCTGGAAGAAAAGCTCCAGGCGGCGGAAGAGGCCCTCCGCATCTTCAAGGAGCGGGAAGGGCAGGTCTTTTTGGACGACGAGGCCAAGGCCGCGCTCCAGAGCTTTACCCAGCTCGAAGGCGAATGGAACGCGATCGCCAGGCAGAAGGACGAAACCCTGCGCCAGATCGAGGCACTTGAGAGGCCGTCCTCATCCATCGACAGCAGGATCGGGCGGATCTTCACCGAAGACCCCTACGCGCTCCTGACCAAACTCAACGGCCGCCTGCTCGAATTGCTGCAGGACCGCTCGACCCTGTTGATCAACTACACGCCGGAGCATCCGCAGGTCAAGGAGACGGACCGCAAAATCACCAACGTAAAAAACGAGATGATCCGGGAGCTGCGGTCCAAGGCCGCGAGTCTCCAGGACCGGGAGAACACGCTGGCCGTTCAGATCGCGCATTACCGGGATCGGTATCTGGCCTTTCCCAAGGCCGCCATCGAGCTGAACAGGCTGGAACGCGAGGTGAAGGTCAACGCGGACCTCTACTCCACGCTCAAGATCAAGCATCAGGAACTGCTCATCAAGAGCGCGGAACAAATCGAGGAGGTGACATTGATCGCGCCGGCGGTCAAGCCTCCGAAGCCGATTAACGCGCCCAACGTGCCCTTGAACATGGCCGTCGGCTCGATCATGGGCCTGTTCCTGGGCGTGGTTCTGGCCTTCACGCGGGAATCACTTGACACGTCGATCGGCACGATCGAGGGCGTCGAGGACTTCCTGAAAGTGCCCGTGCTCGGCGTCATTCCAACCTTTGACGAACAGGAGCTGCAAGAGGCGGCCAAGCAGGCTCTGCCGTGCGACGCCGATCAAGAGCTGGTGGAGGGGGTGTCCAAGCTCATCACGCTGCTCGACCCCAAATCTCTGCTGTCGGAAAGCTTCCGCTCGCTGCGCACGAATATCCAGTTTGCCAGCATGGACCGCCGCATCAAATCTCTGCTCTTCACCAGCGCCGGGCTCGGCGAGGGCAAGAGCACGACCGTCATCAACCTGGCCATCACGCTCGCCCAGGAAGGCCAGCGGGTCCTGTTGGTGGATGCGGACCTTCGCCGTCCGATTGTCCATAAGCGGCTCGGCCTCCCGCGGGAGCCGGGGCTGGTTGAAGCGCTGCAAGGAATCGTCTCGTGGCAGGAGGCGGTGCGGACCGCGACGGATCTGATGATCGGATCGCTCGGCGTGGACCGGGTGCTCAAGAGTCCGGGGCTCGACAATCTGCACATTCTCAGCAGCGGGTCCGCCGCGCACAATCCCAGCGAGTGCATGAGCCTGGCCAAGTTAAAGCCGCTGTTGGCCGAGATGCAGGACGCCTACGACATCGTGCTGTTCGACACGCCGCCGATCCTGCCCGTCACCGACGCCGTGGCCATGAGTTCCCGGATTGACGGGACTGTGCTGGTCTATCAGGTCGGACGGATCGGCCGGAATGCGCTGAAGCGCGCCAAGTTCCTGCTGGACCATGCGCAGGCCAACATCATGGGGGTGGTCCTGACGAACGTGAAGGCGGAAATCTCCACCGAGGCCACGTTCTACCGCTACGAATACCGCTAGCGCGCAAATCACGCGAACGATGATGCCCTCACCCGTCATCCGCCCGCGGCCCGACTGGCTATGGACGGTACTGCTGGCCGCCCCGGTCG
The DNA here is from genome assembly GCF_947241125.1 of Nitrospira tepida. Lineage (NCBI taxonomy): Bacteria > Pseudomonadati > Nitrospirota > Nitrospiria > Nitrospirales > Nitrospiraceae > Nitrospira > Nitrospira tepida. The sequence goes on from NZ_OX365700.1 coordinate 2,725,184, forward strand.
CTTGGCTCAGCGCGACGGCAACACCCTCGGCGGTCCTGACCGTCGTCGCCGCCGTCTCCCCGCTGATCGTCTCGTTTCTCTCGCCGGCGAGCGGGCTCTACATCCTGGTCTTCTCCATGTTGCTGGGCCCGGAAGTGCTGATCGGGGAATTGGGCTCCGGAGCGCTGCTCGGCCGAGGGGTCACGCTCCGATTCGACGATCTGCTCCTGCTGCTCGTCGGATTCGGCTGGCTGGGCCGCATGGCGCTGGCTCCCAGCCAGCGAATCGTCCTGCGGACGCCGCTGAATCGCCCGATCGTCTGGTATGTCGTGGGCTGCGTGTTCGCCACGTTGGTCGGCGTGTTGGCGGGACGGATCCGGCCGGCCAGCGGCTTCTTCTTCCTCCTCAAGTATTACGAATACTTTTTCATCTACTTCATGACCGTGAATATCGTCACCGACAAACGGGACGTGCAGCGGCTCGTCACCGCCAGTCTGGTCACCTGCGGGCTCGTCTCGTTGTATGCGATTGCGCAGATTCCCTCCGGCGTGCGGGTCTCCGCTCCGTTCGAGGGTCAGGAGGGAGAGCCCAACACGCTGGGCGGCTATCTGGTGTTCCTGTTGGCCATCATCGGATCTCTGGTCATCGTGAGAGGAGCCGTCTTCCGACGCTGGCCGCTCATCCTGTTGGGAGCGACCGCCGTCGTCGCCCTGCAAGCCACCCTATCACGCGCGTCATTCCTGGCCCTCGTCCCGGTCCTGCTGGGCTTCGCCTACATCATCCGGCGGCGCCATCCGCTCCTGCTCATATGGGCCTTGATCGCCGCCATCGGTCTCGCGTGGCTCCTGCCCAGGCCGGTGGTCGATCGCATCACCTACACCTTCAACCAGCCGGCAGAGGAGGGACAGATCAAGGTGGGGGCGCTCCGGATCGATACGTCCACCTCCGACCGTCTCCGGTCTTGGAAGCAGGCAGGCGAGGTGTGGCTGACTTCTCCTTTGTGGGGCAAGGGGGTCACCGGCGGTCCCTTCATGGATGCGATGTACCCCCACGTCTTGACCGAAACCGGACTCATCGGGCTGGCGGCCTTCGGCGTCCTGCTGTGGAGCCTCTTCAGGGCCGGGATGACCGGCTATCACCTCTCTCCCGATCCATATCTACAGGCGATCAGCCTGGGGTTCGTACTGGGATTCCTCGGCCTGCTCGTGCATGCGATCGGATCGAACACCTTCATCATCGTGCGCATCATGGAACCGTTCTGGCTGTTCGCCGGGTTGGTCGTGAAGGGGCACATGCTGGGGAATCCCGCCGCGCCGCAAAGGAATCCGGATGACTCCGCGTCGCGGACGAATGGTCTGGCTGACGAGCGTCAGTTCATTCCCGGTCTTGGACCGGTCATACCGCGTTAGATGATCAGCCATGGAGCGAATCGAGACGATGCCCGCAGTCGGCACGACCCGTACTGACAGTCTGACGGTCAGAAGAGAGCCCTGCGCAGAGGCCGAACCGGCGGCCCGGCGGTCTATGCCCTCGTTCAGCCGTGTCACGGGTCTGTTGCTGCTCAACCGACTCCTCACGTACGGGCTCACGGTCGGCAATTCCGTCGTGCTGGCACGGACGCTGGGAACCGACGGGCTCGGCCAGTTCGCCTATGCCACGGGCCTTGCCGGCCTGTTCGGTCTGCTGCCCCATCTCGGCATCAGCACAGTGGTCACCAGAACCGTCGCGTCGGCCCCCGGCTCGACGGCAGCCGTCCTCTCCACCGCGCGAACGATCCAAAGAGGCGCGGCCGCCACGGCCTGTGGACTGGTGATGCTGACGGCTTGGTGCCTTCCGGTTCGCGCCACGACGATCACCAACATCGTTTTGGCCGCGATACAGATGTCGCTGGCGTCGTTGAGTTGGCCGTACCTGGCCGTGCTCGCGGGCCGGGCGCGCTACGACCTGCTGGCCGGCGTGGAAACCGCGATGGCGGCGGCCGGCTCGCTGGCGTTGGGGATCGCCGCCATCGGCAGCGGCACCGTGCCGGCCTTCTTGTGGTCCCAGGTCTTGGTTACGCTCCTGGCCGTGCTCGTCGCACGCGGTGCGGCTGCGAAATTCATCCAATCGGACAGTCCGACCGCTCATCCCATCGGCGCGTTCCTCCGGACGGCTGCCCCTTTCGGACTCACGGCCTTCCTGCAAAGTGCGTACACCCGATGCGATCTGTTGTTGCTGAGCCAGTTCGTTCCCGGTTCCGTCCTCGGCCTCTACAGCGCCGCCTACAAACCGATCACGATGCTGACCCATTTCGGAGCCTCCGCCGCGGGCACTCTGTTCCCGTACATGGTAGACGAACTGCGCGCCGGAACGTCCGGCACATTCCACCGGGTCATGAAGGTCTTCGCCGTCATGGCGCCGGCTGTTGCGTTGATCTTCAGCGGCCTCGCCGCTTGGATGTTGGACGCTCTTTACGGAGCAGCCTTCAAGGACGCGGCGCCGATGTTGGCCATTCTGGCCTGGTCCGCAGCGGCCAATTGGCTCTACGTCCCGCTCTGCACGACCCTGCAGGCCAAGCATAAGGAGTATGCCTGGCTGCGAGGCCTCTCGCTCGCGCTGCTCGTCAATGTCATGGTCAACCTGGCGGTCATTCCCCTGTGGAGTGGCATGGGCGCCGCCATCGCGACCCTGGTCTCGGAGATCCTCCTGCTGGTGATCGGAGCCTGGCTGGTGATGAAAGAACTGGGATACAGGCCGCCGGCGAGGATGATCGTCTGCATCGCCTTGGCTGCGGGAGCCGGTGCCTTGACCCTGTGGCAGTCGTCCCATTGGGGACCAATCGCCGCCACAGGCTGCGCGCTGACTGTGTACGTCTGCCTGCTCCGAGCCACCAGGACCATCGGTTGGCAGGATGGACTTGCGATCGTGTCACGGATTCGCGAGACCTGGCAGGGGAGACATCGCTCGTGACCCATCCGCTTGATGCGGCGGAGCGACCGTCACCGGGATGCACGTATGATGATCGGAATCGACGCGGGTCCGATGGTGGGACAGGGAGGCATCAGTTCTTATGTCACGCCTCTGGTCCGGACCCTCGTGGCCGGTGCCACTGATACGCACTGGCGCCTGTTCCTGCGCCGTAGTTGGCGCGATCACCGGCACGACCACAGCTTCTCTGATTTGGCGCCGACAACGACCCTGTGGACGCCCGACCGTCTGCTCCGATTCGGATGGCGTTGGCTCCCTCCATCCTGTTTGCCCATGGACCGAAGCTGGCAGGCGCTCGACGGCTATCTCTCGACCTGCCTCATGACTCCGACATTGACGCACGCCACCATCATCAGCCTCATCTACGACCTCATCCCGTTGCGCCTTCCACACCTCTTTCCTCGCCGAAGAGAGTTCTTGGCGCTGGTGCGCGAGACGGTGGAGCGCTCGGACAGGCTGATCACGATCTCTCATCGAACCAAGGCGGATCTGATCGAACTGCTGAAGGTGGAACCGGATCGCGTCCAGGTCGTGTATCCGGGACGGCACGAAGAATGGTCCACCATCCCACCTGCTGCGCTCTCGGCCATCCGCGACCGTTATGGACTTCCGCCCCGTTATCTCTTGTACCTGGGTTCGCTCGGCCCACACAAGAACGTCTCGACCTTGCTCCGCGCCTTTGCTCTGGCCCATGAGACCGGCCGATTGGATGTTCCCTTGGTCATCGTCGGTGATCCTCGCTGGGGAGAACAAGCGTTGGAGTTCTTGAAAGATCTGCCTAGCCGCCGGCACATCATCCTGACCGGGCGCGTGCCGGATTCCGATGTTCCGGCCATGTATTCCGGCGCCACGGCGTTCGTGTTTCCGTCTTTGTATGAAGGATTTGGACTACCGGTGCTGGACGCCATGACCTGTGGCGTCCCGGCGATCGTCTCAACCGGCGGAGCCTTGCCGGAAGTGGTGGGAGGAGCGGGCATCTGCCTGCCTCCCGATTCAATCGAGGCCTGGGCCGATGCCCTCTGTCTGATCTGTCGCGATGACATGACCAGGGAGCGCCTCGGGCGTGAGGGAATGGTTCGAGCTGCGCAGTTCTCATGGCGGCGAAGCGCGACGGAGGTCCATCGGTTGTTGAAGTCGGGACAAGCGCATCGGGAGGCCGCGTAGGTTTATGAGTACGACGCTCTACGATCGCGAGTATTTTGAAGGCCGAACCAGACAGAGCCCGCCCCATACCAGAGAGTTGATCTATCCATGGGCAATGCGCACCGGCCGCTTCTTGTGCCGCCACATGATGGCCTCCCGCTCGCTGGATCTTGGGTGCGCCAAGGGCTATCTCGTCGAGGCCCTGTCCGCTTCAGGCATTCCCCATTCGTTCGGCCTCGACGCGAGCCCCTACGCCGTCGCGTGCGCCGAAAACGCTTTGCGGGGGCGACTCTTGGTTGGTGACGTGGTGACAGGACTTCCGTTCCGGAACGGAAGCTTGGACCTTGTGACGGCCCTCGACCTGTTCGAACACTTGGTCGATCCCTTGCCGGTCCTCATCGACATCCACCGAGTCTTGGCACCCGATGGACGGGCCTACCTCAAAATCTGTCATCCTCAGCATCCCAATGCCACCCGCGATCCGACCCACATCAACGTGCAACCGTTAGGGTATTGGACCAGGTTATTCAAGCAAGCCGGCTTCCGATACCGGCGCTGTTATGAGACGGAGCTAAGCGGGGAGACGAGTCCGTCCGAACGAGCCAAGGATCTGCTCCGGCTGATGCGGGAATGGGCCGCCATCGGCACGCCAGCCGATTATAAGTTCGTCCTTTGGAAAGCATCTCCTCCGACGCCAGGTGGCGGCACATGAGGCGCCTGCTTTTTATCGCCCCAAGCTTGCCCTCGCCCACGTTCGGCGGCGGCGCCATCCGGATGTATCACCTCGTCCGTTTTCTTGCTCAACGGTTCGATCTGGATCTGATCGCTCCGCAAACACCGGGGGCGGAGGGGAGTGAGGCGCAGTTGCGCGCCTGGTGCCGGGAGGTCGAGATCGTTCCACAAACGGTTCGGCCCGCCTGGCGGAAACGCAGCCACCTGGGGCCCTATGAGAAAGACCCGGCGCTCGCCGAGGCTATCCTGCATCGGCTCCGGGATAGAAAATACGGCGCTATGCAGATCGAAAAGCCGGCCATGGTTCCCTATCTCCCGACCGACCTGTCCATCCCGCTGGTATTGGATGTCTGGGCCTATGGACTCTCCGGAGCGATCCGTGCCCTGACACAGGAACGAGGACCGCTGGTCCGAGCGCGCAACGCCTTTCGTCTGGCGCGCTTCGGCCTCTTCGACGCCTTCTGTTGGCCCAGCACGGCCTGCGTGCTTGTCGTCTCGGAGCAGGACCGGTTGCGTTGTCTCCGCACCAGGCCTGGACGTCAGGTGCTGGTGGTGCCCAACGGCGTGGATTCTTCCGCCGTGACTCCGCCGCCATCCGGTGAGGCTCCTCAGGGCGTGATCCTGTTCACCGGAGACCTGGGGTTTGCTCCCAATATCGAGGCGGCGGAACTGCTGGCGTTGCACCTCCTCCCGATGGTGCTGGCGAGCCACCCGGATGCCGAGCTTCGCCTGGTCGGACGCCATCCCCATCCGCGCGTGCAACGATTGGCCGGCCCTCGCGTGCGCGTCATCGCGAACGTGCCCGACATGAGGCCCTATCTCCGCGAGGCCACGGTCTTTGCGGCGCCGCACTTCACCGGAGCCGGAACCAGGACCAAGATTTTGGAAGCGATGGCGGCCGGCCTGCCGGTCGTGACGACGAGCATCGGATTGCAGGGCATCGAGGCCGAAGCAGGCCGCGAGGTGATCCTGGCCGACGACCTTCCAGCGCTCGGCGAAGCCCTCTGCGGGCTCTTGACCGATCCCTGGATGAGGGCCGATCTGGGACGATCGGCAAGGAACCTGATTGAAGCTCGCTACGATTGGGACCGTTGCCTGGCGCCGCTGGAGGGACTCTATCGCACATGGCTTAAGGAACAGGCGATCGCATGTTGACCAGTTCCGTCGTGGTGCCCATCCTGAACGCAGCCCGCACCCTCCCGGCTTGCCTGCGCGCGTTGGACAACCTTCGCCCCTCTCCCGGCGAAGTCGTCCTCATCGATAACGGCTCGACCGACGAGAGCCTGCTCCTGGCCAAGACCTATGAAGGAGAGTCCCATCCGTTTCGGGTTCAGCTCCTGTCCGCAGCGCCACACAGCGCCTCTATTGCCCGTAACACGGGGATCAAGGCCGCCAGCGGTGACATCATCCTGTTCACGGACGCCGATTGCTCACCGGCGCCGGACTGGCTCGGGCGGTTGCTGGAATCATTTGATGATCCCAAGATCGGTGCAGTGGCAGGCCGGGTAAGCGGTGATCCTGGATCGACGCTGCCCGAACTCTTCAGCATGCTCTACACCTTGCGGCTTCCCAAAGAGGCCTCGCTCCACGACCATTGGACGCCGCTTCAGGGAGGCTATCCGACCGCCAACCTCGCGGTGCGCCGGACTGTTCTGGAGAGACTCCAGGGATTCGATGAGAGCGTCGCGATTTATGGAGAGGACTACGACCTCTGCGCGCGCCTCTACGCGGCAGGATGGCGCCTGCTGTATCGACCGGAGGCTCAGGTGATCCACCACCATCGAACAACGTGGCGCGCGATTTTGCGGCAGGCCTATGGGTTCGGTCTGGGCCAGGCCTATCTGATCCATAAACATGTCACCCGCGGGCTCTGGGTGGATCTGCCGCAAGGATCAGCGACCTGGAGCCGTGCCCCGGTCGCCGGTTGGATCGATTGCGCCTCGGCTGACAAGAAATGTTTGGCGATCCTGGCTGGTTCGCTCATCGTGCCAATCGTTGGATGGCTGGTCCCTGCCTATCTGTTCTGGCTGGCCAGGCAGGCCCATCAACGGGCAGTTACCGAACCGGTCGAGGCCTCCTGGCTCACATCGTTTGGCCTGGGAGTCCTGTTGATCGCCAAATCCGGCGCCATGACCGCCGGCCGATTGGTGGGTTCCGTGAAGTATGGAACGCTCTGTTTATGACGCCGTCCATCTCGATCATCGTCTGTTCCAAGGATCGTCCCGACGACTTGATCGCGGCCATCGCCTCCATCAGAAGCTGCGATGAAGTCGGACGGCAGGCGGAGCTGATCGTCGTGGAGGAATGTCCCAAGGCGCGGGAGATTCCTGACGTTCGTTACGTGCACCTGCCGCCGCTGGGCCGTGGATTCGGCCATGCGCGCAACAGCGGCTTGAAGGCCGCCGGCGGCGACATCCTGCTGTTTATCGACGATGATTGCCGAGCCGCGCCCGGATGGGCCTCCGCTCTGCTCCGCCCCTTTCGCTCAGACCAATCGGTCCTCGGCGTGGCGGGCGCCGTGCTCGTCAAGGGCTGCGGCCCGATCGGCTATGCCGAGCATATCCTGGGATTTCCGGGCGGCGGGCTCCGCTCCCTCCATGAGGCTAGGGGGCGCACGATGCCCACGCGTCATCTGTCCACCTGTAACTGCGCCTACCGCCGTGCCGTCTTGGAGCAGATCGGTGGGTTTCCGGAGGAGACGCCATGGGGCGGGGAGGACGCCCTGGTCGCGGAGCGGATTTCGGCAATCGGTCCCTGCCTGTTTATGCCAGATGCGCAGGTCTACCATCGGACCCGCGACGGTCTGGGCAAGGTCTTCTCCTGGTTCGTCAGGCGAGGCCGCAGCGACGTCGCCACGATCCAATATCGTCTCGACCGCCTTGGCTGCGTGATTGGCCTCTTGCGCAGTTCCTGGACACTCAAATCGATCCCGGTTATCGGACTGTTGGCCGGTGCGTCAAACCGGATTTCCCTTCTGGCCCTCGTGATGCTGATCTACTATGGAGTTCTACTCCGGCGTTATCGCTTTGCTTGGCGATACTACCCCCATCGGAAGGCCCTCTGGCTGGTGCCGGTCGTCAAACTCGTCATGGATCTGGGCGCCGATGTGGGGCGGGGCATGGCCTGGGCCGCGAAGAGATCGCCCGGCCCCCTGCCATCACCGTGATCGGAAACGACCACAAGGCCATGCACAAGGCCATAATGAATCGGCCTGTTCCCGTGCTTTACGTCTCGCACCATGCCGACATCATCGGTGGGGGAGAGATCAGCCTGCTGACCTTGCTGAAGGGCCTCGACCGCGAAGTCTGGTCCCCCATCCTGGTCGTACCAGGCGAAGGCCGGGTGGCCGAATACGGTCGCGCCATGCACATTCCAACCCATGTCATGCCCATGCCCTCCTGCCGATGGCCGAACGCCGCCATGAGGGCGGGAATCAGCCTGTTGCGGCGGCTCATTGCCGACTGTCGAGCGGAGTTGGTGCACGCCAACGGATCGCGCGCCATGGTGTATGCGGCCCTGGCTCGCCGAACGACGAAAGCGCGGACCGTCTGGCATGTCCGCGTGGCGGACTCTGACGGGCTGCTGGACCGTCTGCTGGCAGCCTCCGCGGATCGCATCATCGTCAATTCCCATGCGGTCGGAAGCCGCTTCCAGTTCGTCCCGCAGGACAAGCTGGTCTGCATCCATAACGGCATCGACCCGGCGGACTATGATCCGGTTCCGGCGGCGGACCTGACATCGTTTCGCCGGAGTTATGGGATTCCCGCGGACGCTCCGGTCGTGGTCAGCGTCGGGCGCTTCGTTCCCTACAAGGGCTATCGGTTTTTGATTCAGGCGGCGCGCCGTCTGGCGGACCGCCTGCCGGAGATCCATTGGCTTCTGGTCGGCGACGGCGAGGAGCGAAGCTCGCTCGAACGTCTCGCCAAAGATCTGGGCCTTGAGCGGACCCTGCACTTTACGGGCTGGCTTTCCCGCCCGCAGCTCGCGCTCGCCGCCGGCCAGGTGTTCGTGCTGCCCTCGCTCGGCGAACATTTCGGTCGGGTGCTTCTTGAAGCCATGGCCATGCGCAAGGCGGTAGTGGCGACCAATGCCGGGGGCGCCCGGGAGATCGTGAGGGCCGGCTATACCGGCGTGCTCGTCCCGCCGTCCGATTCGCAGGCGCTGGCCGAGGCGGTGCAGGGACTGTTGGCCAACCGGCCGCTGGCCGACTATCTGGGCGCCAATGGGAGACATCGGGTGGAAACCTGTTTCACGCTCGATCGACATCTCCAGGCGGTGGGGAACCTGTACCGATCGTTGCTCTTCGGTCAACCATGACGGCTTGCAATCTCTGCGGAGGCACGGCCTGGACCGTTCTGGAGGACCTCGCGCCCACCAGGGTGGTGCGTTGTTCCTGCAAGCTGGTCTTCGTCACGCCCTTGCCCGACCGGCCGACCATCGAATCGGCCTACGGCGCCCACTATTATGAGGAATGGCAATCCCAGGACGATGAACGCCGGCGCATGTGGATCAGGCGCATGCAACTGGTGGAATCCTTATGGTCTGAGAAGGGGACGCTGTTGGATGTCGGCTGCGGCGAAGGGACATTTCTCCGGTTGGCTCGGAGCCGAGGCTGGCAGGTTGCCGGCACGGAGCTGTCGGCCTTTGCCTCCCAGGCCTCGCCTGATCTGACGATCCATCGCGGAGAGATCTGGGAAGCCGGACTTCGCTCCGGCTCGTTCGACGTGGCGACCTGCTGGCACGTCATTGAACATGTGAGAGATCCCTTGCGTCTCCTGTCCGAAGTCCTCCGGCTGCTCCGCCCAGGAGGGCTCTTGTTGCTGGCGACTCCCAACGGCCGTGATTACCTGTTCCGCCTGGCCTATCTGGTCGCAAGGGGGCGGTGGCCTCCGCTTTACGAACCGGATGAACGGGAGCTGCATCTCTATTACTTCAACGTACCCACGTTACGGGCCTTGGCGGAGAAGGCCGGGTTTCGAGACCTGACGATCGGCTACGATGAGGGGGCAGCGGTCACCACGGCTAAACGGCTGGTGGACCGGCTCGCCTATTGGTGGTATCGCGCGACCGGTCTGCATTGGGGCATGGGCCTGCAGCTCGTCGCCCGCAAGGGGAACGGGTCGTGAGCGTCTCTGGATCAGCCGGAGCGCGGCACTCGGGTCCACGATGAAATTGGGCATCGACGGGCGGGAGCTGCAAACAGGGGCGCGGACGGGGATCGGCCGTTATCTGCGGGAGGTCCTGCGGGCGCTCGATCGGAAGAAGTGGGACTGCGTCGTCTACGGCGACCGGTCCACCTCCTTGCCTGAGGATTTGGCCCACCTCCCCGTGAAGCGCCTGGCCGCCCCCTGGACATCCTGGTGGGATCAGATTACCCTCCCGGCGTCGCTTCGCAGGGACGAGGTGACGGTGTTCTTTTCCCCCTATTACAAATGCCCGTTGAGGACGCCCTGTCCCACCGTCATCACCATCCACGACTTGCTGTTTATCGGCTATCCGGGAACCCATCGCCCCATCTACGACCGCGCCATGACCGGACTGGCGACGCTCTATTCGCGGCGAGCCGCCTCCATCATCGCCGACTCGCACTACTCGAAGCACAGGATCGTCACACGGTTGCGGGTCAATCCGGGCAAGGTCCACGTGATCCCGGTCACGTTGGGATCTGAATTCAGACCGACGGCGCCCGACGACACGACGTTGCGGCGATACGGCATCGACGCGCCATACCTGCTCTGTGTCGGCAATTTCAAGCCGCACAAGAATCTGCCGCGCCTCCTTCAGGCCTACGCCGCGCTGCCTCCGGCCTTGCGCGGGCGGTATCGCCTGGTGCTGGCGGGAGGAGACGCGGCGCACCGGCCCGAGCTGGACAGGCTGGCTCTGTCTCTCGGAATCGCCAGCCACGTGCGCTTTCCCGGGCTGATCGACGATCGGGACTTGCCCATGCTGTACAGCGCCTGTTCATTGTTCGTGCTGCCCTCTCTTGAAGAGGGCTTCGGGCTGCCGGCGCTGGAGGCCATGGCCTGCGGAACGGCGGTCGTGGCGTCGAACCGCGCCTCGCTCCCAGAAGTCGTCGGCGCCGCCGCAGTCTTGTGCGATCCGACCGATAAAGAGTCGATGACCTCCGCCATGAGACGGGTGCTGGAAGACCCATCGCTTCAAGATCACCTCGGATCCAAGGGGCTCGAGCGGGCCCGACATTTCACGCCCGATCACGCGGCGGAGCGGGTCATCCAGGTGATCGAGCAGGCGGCGAGTTGGGAACATCGGAGAAAGGCCTCATGATCCGGGCGGTGACCTGCGCCTGTCGCGACAGTCTGGCTGAGATGGTGAGACTACCGTCAGGCCTCCAATTGGTGCACTGCCGAGCCTGCGATCTGTACGCTCGGCGAGAAGCCCCCGCTCCCCGGGCCTTGGAGCTTTTTTATGAACAGGAGTACACTCGGCAATTCGCCGCGGAACAGTCCGGCCCGAGAGACAACTTGCAGGCCCACGCCCTCCGGCGCATCGAGTCGCGCGCAGCGCGCTTCAGGGGTGTGTGCGACCATCGGCCTGGCGCTCGCCGCTTTCTGATCGATGTCGGCTGCGGAAACGGCCGGCTGCTCGAACTGGCCCAGCAGGCAGGATGGTCGGTGATGGGTCTTGATCCGTCCGGGGACAGGAACGGGAAGCGCCGGACTGGAGGGATCGAGATCCGGCAGGCCGCTTGGCCCCTCACGGACATCTCCGGTCACTCGGCCGATGCGATCGTGTTTCTCAATGTGCTGGACCACCTGCCTGACCCCTTCACAGCCCTTCAAGCGGCCTGGCGTGTGCTTCGTCCCGGCGGGATTCTCTATCTTCGAGTGCCCAACGGTCCCTTTCACCTCCGCCTATTGACCGGGCGGTGGAGCCGGATGTTGTCGACGATGACGGTCTTTCACCTCTATGGCTTCGGCCGGCGCTCGCTCCAGCATTTCCTGACACGAGCCGGGTTTGAACGGATCGACATCCGCACGGCCCCCTTGAGCGAGGGCGACGCCTATGCCAATGGGGAAGCGGGAGGAATGGTCCGGACGTTGGCGAAACAGGCGTTGAAGGTCGGCTACGGCCTCTCGGCCTGTCTCGGCCTCGACCGGTTGCCCTGGGGGCCGTCGATCGAAGCCCTCGCATCGAAGCCGGAGCAGGCTCACGGCGACGTGGCACACGCCGGCAATCTGGTTGACGCAGGGGACGGCGCAGGCCGATGACGATCTTCACCACTCGCTGGAGAGAACGGCTCAAGTGGGGCGAGGCGACCGTCCTGCTCGCCCTATTGACCGCGCTGTTGGTGCTCGGCCTCAGCTATTTCGTCGGCACGTACTACCAGCATGAAGTGAAGGACTACCAGCCCTTCGATTCCGAGCGCGAGCTTCAGTTGCAACAGGCCAACCCGGAGAAACGGTAACCAGACCATGTGCGGCATCTGCGGCGTCATCGGTTCCGAACCGGCGGAGTGGCTGGACCGGATGCTTCCGGCCCTGAGGCATCGCGGGCCGGACGATGAAGGGCGCTATCTGTCGCCCGGCGTGGGCATCGGCGCGCGCCGCCTCCAGGTGATCGATCCGCAAGGAGGCCATCAGCCGATGTCCAACGAGACCGGAACGGTCCGGGTCGCGCTCAACGGGGAGATCTACAACTATCGCGAACTGCAGGACGAGCTGATGCGGAAAGGACACCGCTTTTCTTCCCATTGCGACACGGAAGTGCTGGCGCACCTCTACGAAGAGGAGGGAACCGCGGGCGTCAAACGGCTGCGGGGCATGTTTGCCTTCGCCCTCTGGGACAGCGAACGCGAGACGCTCCTGCTGGCCCGAGACCGGATGGGGATCAAGCCGCTCTACTATGCGACAGGAGAAGGGGAGGCCGGCGCCCGGTTCCATTTGGCCTTCTCATCCGAACTCCCGTCATTGGCCTGTGCGCTGGACAGATCGGAGCCGGAACCGGAGGCGCTGCTCGATTATCTGACCTGGCTCTATGTCCCGAGCCCGCGGACTCTGTACCGCGGAATTGAGCATTTGCTTCCCGGTTGCCTGTTGCAGTATCGGCTCGGCCGGATCGAGATTCTCCGGTACGCGGCACTCGACGAACCGGCCGGCAAACCGACCTGGTCCTCGATGGCTGAAGCCCGCGAGCAATTCATCGAGCTGTTTCGCGACACCGTGAAGGCCCATCTGATCAGCGACGTGCCGCTGGGACTGTTCTTGTCCGGAGGGCTGGACAGTTCGGCGATCCTCGCCATGATGCGCCAGGTGACCTCCGGCACGATTCGCACCTTTTCGATCGGGTACGCGGCCCCATCCGATCAGTCCTACAATGAGCTGGCGCGGGCGCGGGCGGTCGCCAACCATTTCGACAGCGCCCATACCGAAGCGATCCTCTCCCCGGACCACGCCACGTTGCTGCCATGCCTCGCCGCCGCCATGGGCGAGCCCTTTGCCGACTCCGCGGCCATCCCGACCTATCTCGTGTCCGAAGTCGCCAAACTGTCCGTGACCGTCGCCTTGTCCGGCATCGGGGGCGACGAACTGTTCGGCGGATATCCCCGATACCTGGGCATGAGAGCGCTCGGCCCCTATCTCGGCCTGCCTCGCCCGGTACGGTCCGCTTTGTCCTCGCTCGCGACGAGGCTCTTGCCGGAAGGCACGGACGGACGGGATCAAACGGGACGGCTCAAGCGATTTCTCCGCTTTGGAACGGGCGAGCCGGTCGAACAATATCTCTCCTGGACAACCTTCATCCCGCCGGAATGGGGGACGGAAGCGTTCGAGCCGGAGTTCCTGGCCCGGATCTCCGGACATGCCCCGTCGGCCCGGTCGCGCGTCCTCTTCCAGGACTGGCCTGGCGAGACCCTGGCCGACCGGGCAATGGGCCTCGATCTCCAAACCTATTTGCCGGACGATCTGCTCCGCATGGCGGATCGTCTGAGCATGGTCCATTCACTGGAGCTCCGGGTCCCGTTTTGCGACCATCGGCTGCTGGCGTTTGCCAAGAGCCTATCCACCGCAGCGCGTTTCGACGGGTGGCATCTGAAAGGATTCTTACGGGCGGCGCTTGAGCCCTGGCTTCCGGCCTTTGTGCTGGAAGGTCCGAAACAGGGCTTCCGCGTGCCGCTCGCCCGCTGGCTCCGGGAGGACCTCCGCGAGTTGTTGCAGGATCACCTGACGGCCGCGTCCGGCCTCTTCCGGCGGATTCTGCGTCCCGCCTACGTGCAATGGCTGATGGACGAGCACCTGAGCGGGCGGCGCAACTTCACGGATCAACTCTATGCGTTGCTGATGCTTGAGGTCTGGATGGCTCGGAGAATCGAGAACCATGACTATACTGTTGCTCGCTGACGTCTCGGCCGCGCTCGTGATCGGCGGAGCCGAACGCATGTTGCGCCAGCAGGCGCTCGGATTGGCCGCAAGGGGTCACCAGGTCCACCTTGTCACCAGGGCTCCGGAAGGCGATGCCCGCCCTTTCGTCAAGATCGGGCCGGTGCAGGAACACCGCTTTGCCGTCTCGAGATCCAATGAACTGTCCTTCATCCTCTCCTCCGTGCAACGGTCGGTCGAGTGTTTCGATCGGACTGCGCGTCTCGCCAGACCGGACCTCGTGATCGTCTATCAATCGACGGCAGGCATCGGACCCTTGTTGCGACGGGCGGACGTGCCGCAGGCCTGGATCTATATGTGTCTGTCGCTGGCCCATGAAGAGTTTGTCTCCCGGGCGCCGCAGGCGGACGGACCGGCGCAACAGTTCAGGCACAGGGCGAACCGCCACGCTCGCTTCCTGGTCGAGGATTACGTCATGAACCGCTGCGCGCAGGTCGTCGTCATGAGCGAGTTCATGAAAACGCGCGTAATGGGTACGCACCGGATTCCGCCGGACAGGATCGCCCTCATCCCCGGGGCGGCGGACCACGAGCAGTTTCAGCCGCCCGAGGACCGCGTGCAAGTCCGGCGTGAGCTGGACCTACCTCTGGACCGCACGATCCTGTTCACTCTCCGCAATCTCGTGCCCCGGATGGGACTGGAGCACCTCATCGATTCGGTCTCGCTGCTCGAAGAGGAGGGGAGGGACCTGCTTCTGCTCATCGGCGGGGAGGGACCGTTGCGCCAGGCTCTTCACGACCGGATCGTGCAGCGACATCTCGCCGATCGCGTGCGGCTCCTGGGGTTTGTGCCGGAAGCACAACTGTGCCGGTATTATCAATGCGCCGATCTCGTTGTCATGCCGACTCTGGAGTTGGAAGGCTTCGGCCTCGTCACGGTCGAGGCACTCGCAGCCGGCACTCCGGTTCTCGGCACTCCGGTGGGAGCCCTGCCGGAAGTTCTCAGGCGCATCGATCCGTCTTTGGTCACGGACGGGCCCCTTGCGCCGGATCTCGCCGATGGGTTGGGGCGATTGCTCCGCCGTTTCCGAGAACTCCCGGGCGAACAGGAACGTTTGGCGAGCAAAGGCCGGCGGCTCATCGAGCAGGAGTGGAACTGGCCGAGGCAGATCGACGCCCTCGCGTCGTTGCTCGCTGAGCATGGCGGAAGCGTCTGCGCGGCAGATCGTCGCGCGGCCTGATTCAGGCGAATCACGATGGCGCCCTATTCCGTCATCCATGTCATCACCAGGTTGGACCACGGCGGCTCCGCTGAAAACACGATGCTGACCATGCTGGGCCATGACCGAAGCCATTTTCGCCCGATGCTCGTGGTCGGCGATCCGGATCGCTGGTCCGCGCAAGGGGGATTGGAAGCCACGTGGCAACAGGGACATCGGCTTAATCAGGCCGGGGCACCCTGGATCATCATCAAGGACCTCGTCCGGCATCCGAGCCCGATCCGCGATCTGAAATCGCTCTGGGCGCTCCTTTGCTTATTTCGCCGCACGAAACCGGCCATTGTCCATACCCATACGTCCAAAGCCGGCGCGCTCGGCCGGATCGCGGCCTGGCTGGCTTCCGTGCCGGTGATCGTCCATACGCCCCATGGGCATGTGTTCTACGGACACTTCAGCCGGCCGGTCTCCTGGCTGTTCCTGCAGATCGAACGAATCCTCGCCCTTGTGACCACGCACTTCATTGCGCTGACCACGGCTGAACGCGACGACCATGTCGTTCGGATGGTTGGACGGGCAGAGGATTGGTCGGTCATTCCCAGCGGGATCGACCTCGCACGCTTCCGCTCGGTTGAACCCAGACCTGATCGACGGCCGGTCCTGTTCCATTGTCCGGTCGATTCGATTCTCGTGGGAACGGTCGGCTGGCTGACCGAAGTAAAGGGCCATCGCCGGCTCATCGAAGCCTTCGCCCGGCTCGCGCCATCCAGACCCTCGTTGTTCTTAGTGATCATCGGAACCGGTGAACTGCATGATGACCTGGCGGCTCTGGCCTCGCGGCTGGACATCGGCGATCGGGTGAGGTTTCTCGGCCATCGCCACGATATCGCTGAATGCCTCGCGGCCTTGGATCTGTTCGTGTTCCCGTCTCAGAACGAGGGAATGGGCCGGGCGCTGATCGAAGCGATGGCCGCCGCGCTTCCGGTGGTGGCGACCAACGTCGGAGGCATCCCCGGGATCATCGAGCAGGGACGCACAGGCCTGCTGGTTCCGCCGGGGGATAGCCCGGCGCTGGCCGCCGCCATGGCCGAATTGCTGGACGACCCTGTGCGAGCCCAAGCCATGGGACAGGCGGCGCGCGAGAGTATCGGGGCCGAGTTCAATGCCGCCGGCATGGTCAGGGCTGTCGAGTCCGTTTATGTGAGTTGTCTCCAACCAGCCTCTTGGCCGCGGACCGCCACCAGCCCATGACGATCGAGCACGTTCGGCGTGGACAGATAAGGAAGAGACCGGCGGCAGGGTCCTGCTTCGCGTTCGGACTTTGCCTGCTCCTGGCCTTGACCTGGTCCCCACTGAACGCTGTCTCTGCGGAGGAACTGGTCCAACTCGCGGTCGCGATCCATGTGCACAGCCAAGCCAGCACCGGCGTTCTCCCGCTGGAGGCCATCGCACAGAGGGCTGAACAACTCGGGCTCGACGCCGTCATCTTCACCGAGAATTTGGCCCTTCGGTATGAATACGGGCTCCCGCCGTTCAGGACCCTGCTCCGCTATGCCAGACACTTTCCTTCCCTGATCGACTATGGCATCGAACGCTATCTCGCGGAGCTGGCAGACGTCCAATCGAGACATCCCAACATTCTGCTGATACCGGGCGTCGAAGCAGCCCCTTACGCCTATTGGACCGGCTCTCTCTGGAACGGCGATCTGACCCTGCACGACAGCCAGAAGAATCTCCTCGTGTTCGGCCTCAACGACCCGGTTCGCTATGGACAGCTTCCCGCGAACGGCAACCCGGCTTCCTATCACCTCACGGCGGAATCGATGATGGCCTTGATGCTGCCGCCTCTGCTGGTCACGCTGGCGACAGTGATGGGCATAAGGGACCGCCAGGCGCTCCGCCAAGGGCTCGCCGCTCGGCTGAGCCGGCTGAGGCTGGCTGTGATGTGCGGCCTCGCCGCAATTGGCGCGGCATTGCTCTGGACCGCCTGGCCTATCGGCCAACCTCCGTATCCCATCTATGACAGCGGGCAGGGCTACCGCCCCTATCAACAGTTCATCGATGCGGCGCGCGGCACCGGTGGATTGGTCTTTTGGTCGATGGTCGAAGCGCGCGATCATGAAACCTACTCCTTCGGGCCGTTGGGCCGGGTGACCGTGAGGACGGAGCCCCATCCGGAGGCGGTGATCCTGACCGATCGCCATACCGGCTTCGGCGGGTTGTACCAGGACGTGCATCGCGCGGTTCAGCCGGGGCAGGTCTGGGACCAGGCCATCGAGCTGTTCCTCCGCGGCGAACGGCCGCAACCGCCCGTGATGCTCGGCGAGATCGCCTTTCACAGCCTGGACCAGGCCGGGAAGGATCTGGATCAGGTGCTGTCGATTGTTTCCGTTCACGGCCGGACGCCGGACGACCTGTTGGAGGCTATCCGGACAGGCCGACTCTATGCCGTCGAGCGTCGGAAGAAAGAGTTTGCTCTCCGTCTGGAAACCTTTCGGGTAGAATGCGACGCGGGTCGCCGAAGCGCCTCTGTAGGAGAGATCCTTGACCCGGAAGGCCATCGCGATATGGTGATTCGAGCGTCCGTCTCGACCACGGATCGGCAAGCCCACCACATCACCGCTACCCTCATTCGCTCCGGCGAGACGCTGACACGGTTCTCCGGGACGACCCCGCTGACCATCGAGATCCCGGACAAGACCGTGCCGGCCGGCCAATGGTTGGCCTATCGCCTGCTGGTGGAAGGGGAGGGGGAGCTCGTCAGCAATCCCGTCTTCGTCGGGCCCATGCCACCCCTACCGTCCGATCAGCTCACTGCCGCCGTCGTCCGAGAGACACGTCCGTGAAGGTCACGATCCATCAACCGCAATTCCTCCCCTGGCTGGGCTATCTGGAGAAGATCGCGCGGGCAGACCTCTTCGTGGTGCTGGATCAGGTGCAATTCAAGAAGCAGGAATGGCAGAACCGCAACCGAATCAGGACCGCCCATGAATGGCAATGGCTGACGGTTCCCGTGCACCAGCGGTTCGGCCAACGCATCAACGAGGTGCATGTCAACCGGCAGGTCGATTGGCGGCGCCGACACCTGCGCGCCTTGGCCCTGCACTACGCAAAGGCGCCCTATCGAGACCTGGCGCTCGCCGGGCTTCGGCGTCTCTATGAGACAGATTGGGAGCGGCTGGTCGATCTCAACCTCGCAGTCATCCGCTGGCTGCTGGAGACCTTTCAGATCATGACGCCGGTCCGATTGGCGTCCGAGCTGTCCCTCCGGGACCAGCCGACGGATCGATTGATCGACATCTGCCGCGCAGTGGGCGCGGCCACGTACCTGGCTGGACCAGGAGCCGAACAATATCTGGATCGCCCGCGATTCGAGACCTCCGGCTTCCGGCTGGAGCTGCAACGGTTCCAGCACCCGGTCTATATCCAGTGCTACGACCCGTTCATTCCCGGCATGAGCGCGCTGGACCTGCTGATGATGGAAGGCCCGTCCGGGTTCCGCAGGCTGGTGATCGAAGAATCGGCAAACGGACGCATTGTGTGCGCGTGACGATGCGGCTCGGTTCGGTCGGACCGGACGGAGGGGAGACGTCTTATCGATGACCGCCTCGCGGATTCTCAGGCCCGCTCAAGACCGGTCGGGCGCCATGCGGCTCCTGGCCATCGGCGCGCACCCGGACGACATCGAGGCCGGCTGCGGCGGGACCCTGATCAAGTACGCCAGGAACGGCCATCGCGTGTTTTTAATGGTCATGACGGAAGGGGAGTTGGGCGCCTCGCGCGGCATCCGCCGCCGGGAACAACGTCTGGCGGCCAAGGTCCTGTGCGCGGAGCAACTGTACTGGGGCGGATACCGCGACACCCAATTGCCGTCCGGCCGCCGCCTGATCCAGAAACTCGAACGGATCGTGAAGGCCATTCAACCCCATTTCATCTTCGTCCATTACTTCGACGACACCCATCAGGATCACCGGCACCTGGCCGAAAGCACGATCACGGCTACCCGCTACACCAAGAACGTGCTGTTCTACGAGGGGCCGACGACGCAACATTTTTCTCCGACGGTTTTCGTGGACATCGACGAAGTGCTGGACGACAAGCTCGCGTCGATCCGCGCCCACGCATCGCAGGTCGCCAAGACCAACATCGAAGGCCTATCGATCGTCGATATCATCCGGTCGGCAGCGCACTTCCGCGGCATCCAAGGGCGCGTACGCAACGCGGAGGGGTTCGTGCCGCTCAGACTGTTCATCAATGTGTAGTCTGCGCATCGGGAGCATGCGATGATTCCCCACTCCAAACCCTGCATTGAACCGGTTGACGAACAGGCCGTGCTCGACGTGCTGCGCTCCGGCCAGATTGCGCAGGGTCCCGCAGTCGCGCGCTTCGAACAGGCGATGGCGGAATATCTCGGCCTCCAGGGAGGCGTGGCGGTCAATTCCGGCACGATGGCGCTCGAGCTGGCGCTGCGCGCGCTTCATATCGGCGAGCATGACGAAGTGATCCTGCCCAGCTATGTCTGCTCGGCGCCCTGGCAGGCCATCACGCGCGTCGGGGCCAGGCCCGTCTTGGCCGACATCGATCCCGAGACCTTGAATATCGATCCGGCCTCCGCGCGGCGGGCGCTCACGACGAAGACGAGAGCCATCCTCGTGCCGCATCTGTTCGGCCTGCCGGCCGATCTCGAAGCCCTGCAACAGTTGGACGTACCGCTGATCGAAGACTGTGCCCACACGCTCGGAGCAACGGTGGCAGGCCGACCGGTCGGGTCCGTCGGGACGCTGACGGTTTGCTCATTCTACGCCACCAAGCTCCTGTGCGCCGGTGAGGGGGGCATGATCCTGTCCAATGACAGCGCCCTGCTCGATCGTGTCCGCCAGTTCCGCGAATACGACGAGCGTCCTGTGCTGACGTTGGGGTCGTCCAACCTCAAGATGTCGGATCTCCATGCGGCGCTGGGCCGGGCGCAACTGGCTCGTCTCCCCGCATTCATCGCCAGGCGACGCCGGATTGCGGAGGTCTATCGGCAGACCTTGGCAGAGACTCGGGCCGGTAAGGGGCTGATCGGCCCGTCGGTGCCGTCCGCCCGCACGCACGTCTACTTTCGGTACGTCGTGCGTCTAAAGGCCGAAGGCCCGTGGGGAAGTTCGGCCGCGACGGTTGATCCGACAGACTCGCTGCTGGCTCGCTTTCATGCCGCGGGGCTTCAGGCACGTCGCCCCGTGTTTCGCCCCCTGCACCAATACCTGGGCCACAAGGGCTTTCCCGCCAGCGAGGAAGCCTCCCGCACCGCGCTGTCGCTTCCCATTTATCCGTCGATGACCGAGGAAGACCTGCAATGTTGTCTTGCAACAATCCAGGAGGCTTGTGGTGAGGTCGCTCGAACTTGATCCGGCCCTCGCTCCTCCCGCCAGGATATTCCAGTGGACCGGCGCCGCGGGCCTCTCCGGATTGGCGCTCACCGCTCTCTTGCTGACGCCCACCGTCCAAGGGTGGTTCATCGAGCAGGGGGAACGGTGGCTCCACATTCTGCTGCTCTCCTTTTGGACCAGCATCGCCCTGACTCCCATCGCGGCCTGGGCCGGGCATCGGTGGGGACTGGTGGACGTGCCAGCCGCCCGCAAGATTCACCGCCATGCCACGCCGCGGACAGGGGGCGTGGCCGTGTATTTGGCTCTGGTGCTCGCTCTGCTGATGAACTCGATCCTGGCCGGATGGATGGCGGCGCTCCTGATCGCCGGCTCGTTGTTGTTCGTGGTCGGCCTGTTTGACGACGCCCGCGAAGTACCGGCCAGGTTCAAGTTGTTCTCCCACATTCTGGCAGCCGGGCTCGTGACTGCCTCCGGCAAGGTGCTGACCCTGTTTCCGGCCTCGCCGATGGGAGATGCCGCCAACCTGGCGCTCACCTTGTTGTGGATCGTCGGCATCACGAGCGCGTTCAACTTTTTCGACGGCATGGACGGCTTGGCCGCCGGCCTCGCGGTGCTGATCGCCGGCTTCATGGGCTTTGTGGCTTTCGATACCGATCAGGCCGGATTGGGCTGGCTCGCCGTGGGCATCGTCGGCGCCTGCCTCGGGTTTCTTCCGTACAATTTCCGTCCTGGCCGCCAGGCCGTCATCTTTCTCGGCGACTGCGGCTCGACCTTCCTGGGCTTCACCCTGGCCTGCCTGGCGGTCACGGGCCACTGGGCGGACCAAAATCCCATCGTGTCCTTCAGCAACCCGTTGCTGATCTTCGGCGTGCTGATCTATGACATGGTCCACATCACGATCGCGCGCATCGCCACGGGGAAGGTGACATCGCTACGCTCGTGGCTGGAATACGTCGGGAAGGATCACCTCCATCACCGCCTCGAGCGGGTTCTGGGCAGCCGTGTCGCCAGCGTGCTCTTCATCTACAGCCTCACCATCTCCTTGGGCATCGCCGCCATCGTGCTCCGGAAGGCCGACACCACCGAAGCGCTGCTGTTACTGGCCCAAGCGACCATGATCATCCTCATGGTCACCGTGCTGGAGCAGCGGGGTAATCGTTAGCCCGAAGACGACAAGCGTCAATCGTCACTCGTCAATGGTCATTCGTGAACATCAAGGACACAGGTCCGAAACGGTTGACGGTTGACGATTGACGGTTGACCTTTGACGCATGACGTTCCATCCCGCGTCCTGTTACAATCGCCTCCATGGTTCAGACCGTTGAATGGAAAGACGGCGCCGTCCGCCTGCTGGATCAAACCAAGCTCCCGCTCCATGTCGAATTTCTGGATTGCCGCGATTATTTTGCAGTCGCGCAGGCGATACGAGAACTCCGTGTGCGCGGCGCTCCCGCCATCGGCATCACGGCCGCGATGGGAGTGGCTCTGGGGGCCCAGGCCCTTGTTGCTACCGACTTTGACCGCTTCAAAGCGGAGCTCTGGACCATTTGCGACCATCTGGCTGCAACGAGACCGACCGCCGTAAACCTCTTCTGGGCCATCGAGCGGATGAAGCGGGTCGTGGACCGGCATCAGGGCAGCCCCATCCCCGAGATCAAAATGGCCTTGATCGATGAAGCTCAAGCGATCCTTCAAGAAGATATCCGGATGTGCCGTTCTATCGGGTATCATGGCGCATTACTGATCAAGAACGATCAGACGATCCTGACCCATTGCAACGCCGGCGCGCTCGCGACCGGCGGCTACGGGACCGCGCTGGGGGTCGTGCGCGCGGCCTGGGAACAGGGGAAAAAGATCCGCGTGATCGCCGGCGAAACCAGACCGGTTCTGCAAGGAGCCAGGCTCACGGCCTGGGAACTGATGCAGGACGGGATTCCCGTTACCTTGATCACCGACAATATGGCCGGCGCCCTGATGAAACAGGGCAAAATTCACGTATGTATCGTCGGCGCCGACCGGATCTCCGCGAACGGCGATGTCGCCAACAAAATCGGGACATACTCTGTCGCAGTGCTGGCCAGAGCCCACGGCATTCCGTTTTACGTCGCGGCGCCGTCCTCCACCATCGACCTGAACACCATTTCCGGTGACAAGATTCCAATTGAAGAACGGAGCTCTGAAGAGGTGCGCACTGCGCTTGGCAGCACCCACCTCGCGCCGCCCGAGGTCGAGGTCTACAACCCCGCCTTCGACGTCACACCGGCTGATCTCATCACCGGCATCATCACGGAGCGGGGAGTGGTGGAACCCGCACGGCTCTCTCTTTAATCAGCCGTCACCACAAGGACTGGAATTACGTCTCAATCGGATGTATCCTCTGGCTCCCCCCGAGGCCCGGCTCCATGTCGAAGAAAATACTGATCGTCGACGACGATCCGGATATTTCCAGCGGGTTGAAGAGCCGCCTCTCGTGGCTTGGATACGATACCGCTACGGCAATGGACGGAGCGGAGGCCCTCAAGGAAGTCGAATCCTCACGCCCTCATGTCGTCCTTTTGGATCTCGAATTGCCGGGCCTGTCAGGCCTGGACCTCCTGAAGAAACTCCACAGTGACTGCAGGCCACTGTCGGGCTCCGCAAATGGACGGCAAGCATCTCCTCGCCCCGCCGTCATCATGATGACGGCGTTCGGGACGATTCCCCGGGCCGTCGAAGCCGTTAAAATGGGCGCCTACGATTTCATCACCAAGCCGTTCGAAATAGACCACTTGGTGCTGGTGATTCAAAAAGCACTTGAACATGAGCAATTGCGTCAGGAAGTCCGGTTCCTGCGAACCGAAGTGGATACGCGTTACCGGCTCATAGTCGGGCCAAGTCCCAAGATGCGGATGGTCGTCGAGACGGCCGAACGAGTGGCCGGAACCGACATCGTAACCTTGCTGCTTGGGGAAACCGGGACCGGTAAAGAAGTGCTGGCTCGTGCGATCCACCAGTGGAGCGCGCGGCGGGATCGTCCGTTTGTGGTGATCAATTGCGCCGCCCTGCCCGAGACCCTCCTGGAAAACGAGTTGTTCGGCCATGAAAAGGGCGCCTACACGGGGGCCACCGGCCCGCACGAGGGCAAGGTCGAGGCGGCCCAGGGAGGCACCCTGTTTCTCGACGAAGTCGGCGAGATGCCGCTCTCCTTACAGGCGAAGTTCTTGCGGCTGTTGCAGGATCGGGAATTTCACCGCGTGGGAGGAACCCGCCTCGTCAAGGTGGACATACGAGTCCTGGCTGCGACGAACAAGGCGCTTGCGGCGGAGGTCAAGGCCGGCACGTTTCGAGAAGACCTCTTCTATCGGCTGAACGTCGTGCCGATTACGTTGCCGCCGCTGCGCCATCGGCGCGAGGACATTCCGGTCCTGGTGGAGCACATTTTTGCCCGCGAAGCCGGGCGGACAGGCGGGCTCCCGAAGCAGCTCACGTCCGACGCGATGGCCGCGGTCATGACCTACAAGTGGCCGGGGAACGTCCGGGAGCTGGAGAACGTCCTTGCCCGGGCCGTGATCTTGTCCGACCGTCAGGAGATCGGACCGGTTCAGCTCGCGCTCGGCGGAACCAGCGGGGAGGGCGGCCCGTTCCCATTCATCAGTGAGACGGAAGAGTTACCGTACCACAACTTGATCGAAGCCTACAGCCGGTACTTGATCCTTGAAGCCCTCAACCGGACGAGCGGGAATCAAACCAAGGCGGCGGAATTGCTGCGCCTCCAGCGGACGTACCTCACGAAGCTCCTCAGACACAAGAACATTCCGTCCTATTCGTCCGACTCATAGCCCTCCAAGCCTTCGACCCATCCGCGCCGCCAGCAACCGATGTCCTTCGTCAGATCCCGACCCCCTTATCTGAATGGCGAGGAATGGTCACCGTAAAGCGACTGCCACGACCGACGGCGCTTTCGACCGCAATGTGTCCATGATGCAGTTCAACCAGATGTTTGGTGATGGACAAACCCAACCCGGATCCCCGGACCTGCGTGGCCGAGGATGGGGTGCGATAGAAGGGGAGAAAGATCGAGTCCAAGTCCTGGACGGCGATGCCGCAGCCCGTGTCCTCCACCGAAAAGACCACGCACTCGCCATGGTCTTCCAGTATGCGGACGATGATGTGTCCTCCGGGCTCCGTGAATTTGAGGGCGTTGTGTACCAGGTTCGTGAGGACGCGAACCAGCTTGTCGCGATCGACCGACACCTCCGGCATGGACAGCGGCACATCCAACCTGACATCCACCCTCTTCTCGACGGCAAAATGCCGGAGCGTCGCCATGGCGTCGGCCACCAGATCCAGAGGATGCACGGCAGTGAGAGACAACGCCCACCGGCCGGCCTGGAGGCGTGACAAGTCCAGGAGATCGTCAATCATGCGGCGCAGTCGCTCCAGATTCCCCTGTACCCTCTCAAGCGACAAGCGTTGTTTCTGGTCCAAGGTTCCGTCCACCCCGTCAAGCAGATTTTCGAGGTGGACCTTCATCGAGGTTAGTGGGGTCCGCAGCTCATGCGACACGTTCGACAATAAGGAGGTTTTAAGTTGATCCAGTTGCTGCAACCGCTCGTTGGCTTGCCGGAGTTCACGGGTGCGGGCTTCAATCCGCTCCTCCAACGTCTGCAACAGCTCCCGCAAGGCGCCGTCGCGTTCCTGCAGCGAACGGGCCATTACATTGAAACTCTCCGAAAGATCCCCGACTTCATCGGCGGAGGGCGTTGCGAGCGAGGCGGAATAATCCCCGCGTGAGATTTGCCGAGCGGCGTCACGCAATGCCACGAGCGGTTGAGTCAGCCGGTGCGACAGGAAGGCAACCGCCGCAATCCCGCCGCCCATGATCAGGAGCGTGAGCCAGGCAAGCTCCGACAGCAATCCGCGAAGCAGCCGTTGAGGATTTTTTGCCGATAGGCCGATCTGGATTAATCCCAACGGATGATCGACACTCCGCGACCGTGGACCACCGAGGATCACTTGTTCATCTTGGGCCAGCCCGAACGTCAAATCCGGCGGAGACCGGCCCGGATCGCGCCTGATCGGGAAGAGCACGTCGTAATGCAGCGCATCACCGCGGAACAGGACGTCCCAGAAGCCGGGGTTCGGAGCCGGCAAGAGCTGTCCTTCACGAAGAAAGAAGGCGGAGACCGACGGGCCTTCGCTACGGCTGGACTCAAGCAGATTGCGTCGTTCTGCGGACACGCGAGGCAATGGTACGGACCACGGCTCCTGATTCGTCCCGAGCGTCCAGACGGCCTTTCCGCGGACGACCAACGGCTCTCCATCCATTTCCGCGATGAGGACATAAGCCACATCGGGATCGATCAAGGCCCCTTCGACCAACTGTTCCAATCGCGGCAGATCCCTCGCAATGACGCTGTACCGACCGGACCCCGCGATGGTCTCGGCCAACAACGTCCCGTTTCGCAATAGCCCCTGCGTGGTCATCTGCGCCAACCGGTCCGAGAAAAACCATCCGACGGCCGCGCACGCCAGCACCAGCACGGCTCCCGCCAGGACGATCAGTTTAAAGGTCCATGACCGGAAGCGTGAGAGGCGAGCGGAGGAGAGGCCATCCCTGGCCTGAACCGTGGGATGAATGGTTTCCATACTTGACCGTGGATGAAAACCAGGATGCTACCGGTTGCGATGCTGGGCCGTCGCACCAGGCCCGCCGAACAAGACCGAGGCCGTCCGGACGACCGCCTGATCGACCGGCGACTCAAGATACTCTGCCGTATTGAGGTTCACCGCCAGTTCGGGACGATCTGGAGGCACCAATAATCGCGAACGATTCCGTTGGCTTTTGAGCAGATCCCGTGCCAGGCGGCCGGCTTGCTCGCCGATCCGGCGCGGATCGACGAATAGGGCGCCCAAGGCCCCCTGTTGCGCGGTAGCCGAGGAAAATCCGAACACGGGAATCGCGGCATCCATCGACGTTTGAAGCAGGAACGCCAGCGATTCCTCGCTGATCACCGTCGGGTCTTGAATCAACCACAGCAGATCGATGGACGCGATCAGCCCACGCGCCCGATCCGGCACGTCGCGGGGACCGGCAACCTGCGCGACGGCGAGGTCGAGCCCCATGCGCGCCGCCTGTTTTTGCGCATCCGTGACGAAGGAATCAATGCGTGGATCGCCGTAGAGCAGCCCGATCCGGCTGGCGGCAGGGACGAGCTTTCGAATCGCGGTTAATTGGGCTTCCGGAGAGAGTCTCGTGACGATGCCGACCATATTGTCAGCCGGAAGGCCATGCACTTCAGGATTGAGCACCAGGCAGAACACCACCGGGGAGTCGGGAAGCTCAACCTTGGCCAGTAAGGCGGCCTTCAACCCGACCGCAAAGACCAGATCAGGATTCGACGCGCGAACCCGCCGCCCGAGTGCGCGTGGATCGACGTCGGCTGAATCGACCACGACTTCTTTCAGCGAAGTCTGCCGCGGAACCGAGGATTGAAACCCCTCGACCGCCTGGGTATAGAACAGTTGCTCCGACGACTTCAGGATAACAATGTCCCCGGCGTACGCGTACCCGCTTGTCGCAAAGCACAACGAGGCCAACCCCCAGGCGCTTACTAATGCCATCAGAGACCTCATGGCGACGTTATCCTATCACCGACGTAATTGAGGGCCTAGCTAGGCCTCTCACAGCCGCAACGTCAGCCAACCCATCACCCGGCTGCTTATGACATCCCCCAGCGGATGTTCCCGATGCTGATCGTTCAACGCATTGTAGACGGAGACCGCCATTTCCGCCTTCCGATGCCAAAATCGATATCCGGCCCAGAGATTCACCAGGGTATAGGACGGAAGTTGTTCCGCCGGAACCGCAGAAGCCGGGATGATCCCAAAGTTCGCGAGGGTGGAAAGCTCGGCCCGGACGGGATAAGTGGCCGAGCTGACATAGTGCACCACCGCGCTGAGATTGACACCGTTCTCCCAATCGGCCGTCACGCCCGCATTGGCGGCATGGCGCGGCCCTCCTCGCCGGATGATATCCGTGAACGACTGGTTGATGTCCTGATAAGCATAGGTGGCGAACCCGCGCAGCCAAGAGGCGACCAAGATTTCGAGGCCGACTTCCGCTCCTCGGATATCGGCCACCCCCGGCTGGTTCCGCCATTCTGCCATCCCGGGACCGCTATCGACCGCCGTGATGAGCTTGGAAATATGATTATGAAAGATGGCGGCGCGGGCCCTCAGCCGATGGTGAAAGTACCAGCCCTGGTACTCGGCTTCGTAAGACGTGATCTGCTCAGGATCGGCCTGCGACGTGCCGCGCAGGACATCTGTGGACGAGAATCCGAA
The DNA here is from genome assembly GCF_947241125.1 of Nitrospira tepida. Lineage (NCBI taxonomy): Bacteria > Pseudomonadati > Nitrospirota > Nitrospiria > Nitrospirales > Nitrospiraceae > Nitrospira > Nitrospira tepida. Next base: position 2,753,254 of record NZ_OX365700.1, read on the forward strand.
CAGCGTCGTCGTCGTCAAGACCTCATGGTTCGCCTCGACAAGGGTCGGTGGGCGATAAGCGACCGAGCCGGACAATCTGAAGGTATGGTCTTTGGCTGGCGCATAGAACAACGCCACCCGAGGGCTGTACGTTGGATTAATCCCCGATTGCAGGTCCATCCGCACGCCGCCCACCACCCAGAACTTCTCATGGGGGCGCCACTCGTCCTGCACATAGAGGCCGAAGCGATGTTCTTGTCCGTACTGGAACACCTCAGTGCCCGACAGGGTGTTGTAGCGGTAATTGGCGCCGAGGCTCAGGCGGTGCGTGGTGAAAATCCACGCAGTGTATTGGGAGACAACATCATAGGAGTTGGTCAGAAACGGAATGCCCGTCGTACGCCCGAACCGATCGGACACGGTGAAGATCGGCGCAAGGACCGGATAGGAGCCGTTATTGATCGTCAAATCTTGTTGATTCCAAAACGCCCGAATGAAGAAGTCCGGCCGTTCGTAACTCACGCGGGCATAGCTGATCGTATTCGGACTGTCCACCCGCAGGAAGTCTCCTGAGGCCAAGTCCATCCGGTTGGTATCGACGACCCCGCCCTCGATCCTGATCATGGCGTCCTGGTTCGGATGATAATTAATCAGCCCGTTGAATCGGGATGTGCGCAGGGCCAAGGCGTTTCGATCGCGCCATTGGCTGTTCTGATCGTGGCCAAGGGAGAGACGATACCCGATCTGCTCGTGGCGGTTGGCGTAGACGGCTGCGCTTCGGATCGTGGCGAATTCGCCGGCTCCAGCTTGGATCGTCGCGCCCCTCATCTCCTCCGGCGATTTGGTAATGATGTTCACCACTCCGTCGAAGGCGTTGAATCCGTAGACGGCCGCCGCCGGTCCCTTCACCACCTCGATCTGTTTGATTTCGACCAGCGAGACCGGCAGCGTTTTCCAGGGGATGACGCCCTGTGCATCGATGTAGGCGGAGCGTCCATCGATGAGCAAGAGGATCTTGTTGGCAAACAGTTGATTGTTGCCCCTTGCGCTGACGGCGAATTCTCCGCCGCTTAACTCCATGACCGACATGCCGGGTACGCGCCGGAGCAGGGTAGGAATGTCTGTCGCCCCGGACTGGCGAATGTCTTCCGCCGTGATGACGTAGACGTTGGACGGCGCTTCGGAAATCGGCTGTTCCTTCCACATCGGGGTCACGACCGTCTCCTCTTTAAGAAAATCGATCTCCTGGCGAATCTCATCGGCCAGCAGCGAGGACCGTTCCGGCACGGCAACCCTGGTTTCGGCGGAGCAAGGATCGGGCCAACAACATAACATCAGGCTTGTCAGGGGAGTGACCACAGACACAGTAATGACCAGGTGTGTTTGTATCGCACGGACCCTCAAAGGAGACGCAGGGCAACCCGAAGCCGAGTTTCGTGGCCGCTGTCCATAGAATCGGAAATGATTCAGCATTGAATCAGTTTGGATTCACCCTCGGCGAAATTACACGTATTTGCTGCCCGCCCATCGCCTTGCCGACTGCCCGCCGGAACTCGCAACTACGCTTCTACAGCGCATTCTCAAAATAATACGTACATTTTACCATCCCCACACTCCTGAGGCATACAGCTTGCTTCGAGTCTCTGCCAAAGATCCGTGGGCGATGTGGGCGTGAAGCTTACGAAGTTATGTTGAATGGGATCAACCCTCTTCTCGGAAAGACATCCTATCCGTGACTCTTTCGCTCGCGGACGGCAAGGATCCGTGCCAGAGAGTGAAGGCGAGGATGATCTTGAAGGGCTTCAGGCGGAATCCATCTTGGAACTTCCTGTCAAGCACGAGCCTATTGGCTTGGACCCTGGCCATGCATACAGGATGTGCATGGCATGCTGAATCAGCGGATCACCTGTGGGGACCAACGGTCTTCCGTGTCGCGGGCCCGCCTGAGAGCCAAGCCTTTCTTGCGGAACAAGTCTGGCTGCCGCTGTTGGTTGAAGGTGGAAAACGGTGGGGGATCACCATCGGCTACTTTAGCAAGCTCCTGAGTCTTCCGATGGCCCTGCAGAGCCCAGATGCCACCGCGCAACCAAGACATCCGTTTTCATGGCATTCCCCGGCAGCGATCCCAATCGGAGACTGGAGAATCAGCCCCTTCTATCTCTCGATCGAACGTGAAGTTGAGGCCGAATTCGTGGCGAAACTGGTCATTGGCCTCCAACTCTCAGCCAGCTTCGACAAGGAAGGGTCGAATCTCACCGTCGGTGCGTCACGAACCACCGGTTTTTGGCCACATCCCGATGCGGTCTATCTCTTGGAATTTTGCGGAACCCACCCGCTCGCGCTGCAATTTCTTGTCTGCGATGAGAAGCAGAACGCCTCAATTGATCGGTGCTTAGAGGAGGTTTTCCGATGACTGCCTTCACGTGTCTCCGGATAGTACCAGTCCTCGGCTTGATCGCGTCCGTCTGCGGATCATACGGCTGCAAGGACTATCTCGTCGTCACCACCGCCACGAAGTTCGGGCTGGAGGTCTCGCAGGTGGCCAAAGAGCCTCCCAAGGTCGTAATCGGCTACAAACGCGAGGAAACCGCCATCATCCCAGCCGAACACCGGAATGCAACGGACGACACCATAAAACCAGACGGCACTCATAACACCGATACCTACTCAGTCCTCGCCGAGTTTTGCGTGATGGCAAATCCCTCCCTGTGGGACTTCTTCCAGGGGCTCTCGCCGACCAGTCGCAACGTGCCGGACGGGTTGCAAATTCGGTCATTCTTCGCGACCGGGATGGCGGCAAATAAGGCCGCCGATAGAGTCGAGACACGACACTATTTTCGAGACAACGTTCTCGAACGAACAATCGACAAGCGCAAAGAGAAACGGTGTCTCTAGCCGATATTGATTGCAGAAAGGAATGATGCCATGCGGCTCTCATGCCAGCGCGCACATCGATGGTTACTCATGCTGGGTCCACTGCTGATGACGGCTGGTTGCAACCCTTCCATTTACTTTTCTACCGGCACCACGGTGGGCCTTGAAGCCACTCCACCGACCGGCGAGACGCCCCCAGCCATCACATTTGGTTACAAAAGAGCAGAGTTGGCATTGGTCCCGGTGGTCGAGTTTAACCCGCCGTCCGATGGTCAGGCCAAGCTCACAGCCAAATCATCCGATCTCGGCTGTTCAGAAACCAAGAATGACGCCAAGCCTCACAACCAGACGGGAACCGCCGATACAGGGGGCTCGGGTGATGGCAAGGCGCAACCCCGGCAGACAACAAAGGTCGACGCCTTCTCCGTGTTGGCTGTCTTTCATTTGGCCGTGAACTGGTTCGGGCCGGCCCAGATTGAGCAGCACTTTGCAACCGGCTGCGCGGCGAGAAACCTCATTCATGGATTGACGGAAGAGGAAGAAGACAAGAGGCTTGCGGAGGAAGCGAGGCAGAACCTCAAGGAAGCTGAGGAATTGGTCAAAACCACCACAGAAGGAGCCCAACGGCTCAAGAAACACGCCGAAAAACTTGAAAATGATGCTCGGGAGCTCAAGAAGAAAATTGAAGATGATGCAGGCAAGCTTGCGGGCGAATCCACACAGAAAGAAAAAGAAACACGAGAGAAGAAGCTCAGAGAGTCGGGCGAGAAAGCGAAAGAATGGCAACAAACAGCGGAAAGGCTTAAATCAGAGTTGAACGGTATTAATCGCCTTGAAGAAGCCAAAGACAAGGCCGAGAGCGCTCAACACAAGGCCGAACAGGCAATGAACACAGAAGAGGTTCGTCCCGGCGCCAAACAGACTAAGGAAAGCGCAGAGAAGCTAGTCAGTAATCTCAAAGGCAGTGCGCCGGACGTGGCGGCTCTGATCAAGGATGCGCAGGACACACTCGAAAACGTCCTTACACTCCTCGATCAGGTCAAGGCTAAGGTGCCAGCCAAAGGCACCTCATAGGGGGCGACGGAATATATTCGTTATCAATGCTCATCAAGACCTGAACAGAAAGATAAGAGGGGATACCCCCATGTGGAAGAAACTCTCCATCCTTTGTTGGCTTGTCCTCCCATGCGCCCTGTTCAGCCCGATGCCTGCCTATCCAGGTCATCCACACGTGCAAGAGAATCCTCACGCAGCCCCATGGATCGGCATCGCGCTGTCGGGCGGAGGGATCCGTGCCGCGGCCTTTTCGCACGGGGTCATGCTGGAATTGCGAAAACTGTGCTTGCTTAGATCTCCGCAAGATTCCACAGAAGCAGACAACCACAATGACCACGACACCCCTTCAACGCAATTCTCTCTCTATTACCTCGAAGAGACGGACTACTCGGATGACGACCGTTCGAACCCCTGCGGTCGACACGGAGGCGCCTCTTTCTTGGATAACACCCATTTCCTGTCCGGGGTGTCCGGCGGAGCCATCACCGCCGCCTACTATAAAACCCATCCGGAACGCGTGACCGAATTCGGCCAGTTGCTCAAGGACGCGCGATTGGCGAGTGAACTCTTCTCCGGCAAGAAGAAGACACCCATTTGGCGTCCTCCGGTGATGCTCCTCGCCTCATTGTTCGACACGGTCTTTCAGACCTTTAAGCTCCCAATCATCCCGATCCCTGAGATAGAGGTGGCTCCGTTTGCCACGATGTGGCTCTATGACGGCTTGTTCGAGAGCGAACAGTTGACGCAGGTGTATAACGATCTGTTCCTGGAGGACTATACGTTCGGCGAGCTCGAAAAGCAGACCCACCGTCCCGAGACGCTGACAGAGTCCTTGTTCGGCCACGCGGCCAATACGAAGCGGAATGCCATCGGACGCGCTCACCTGTTGATTCATGCCACCGATATCGCCAACGGCAGAATCTTCACGTTCGACAAGGAGACGTTCGCCTGCCTGGGCGACGTCGAAGCCTTCCGAGACCTCGACCTGGCGGCAGCCGTAGCCGCCTCAAGCAGTCTACCAGGCGTCTTCTCCCCGATGCGGTTGAAATCGCATTTCAAGACGATCGAGGGGGCACGCATTCCCACCAACTGTCCGCTCATTCTGGGCGATCAAGTCCGATCACCTCTATTGGTGGACGGCGGCGTCAGCGACAATTTAGGCGTGACCGGACTGCTCCGAACCATTGTGGAACGGAAAAACGGGATAACCTTTCCACCTGACGAGCGGATGCTAGCAACGGGACGCGGGCTGCCCTTGAACCCAGACGAGATCGTTCGCTCATCTCGATCGACGGTATCCCAAGCTCAGACAACGGAGATCACTACGATCCAGCGGGCGAACCCGAAATCTCAAAAGGCATTCCTGCTCGTCGTCAATGCGGGAGTCAGCTCCACATCCTCGTTACCGAGGTTGGGCGGCCATCTCGACAACAGTTTTGACGTCCTCATGAGAGACCGCACCGACCTTTCCCGCGTGATCGCCGAACATCTGCTGGACAACTTCGGCTTCGGCCTCGTCGAATTGAACATGCGCGATCTCGTCAAGAACAACCGAGTCGTGACCAGAATCGTCAAGGAGGGTTTGGCGATTCAGAACAAGACGAAGTCGACGCCCGAGTCGATTCGCAAGGTCGCACAGGCCTTCGACTTCACCGAGATGGAGCGAAAGGTCCTCAGCGACCTCAATAATATCAGCTTGCTTCCCACCAAGGACGAGATCGATACCTTGATCCTGGCAGGACGGGCCGTGGTGGCGGAACTGTCGGACACCATCAAACACAGGTACGAAGAATTGGCGGATAAACGATTTGAGGCAAGCTGCGACAGCATTATCAATCCGCAACGGAGCTATTGCTGGCCAGCCAGCCTTGAGACGCCACATGTGGTCGCCAACAAGATCGGCGTCCTGCTCGACGTCCTCACCAAGACCGGCGAAGATTTTTCGCGGACCACGGCCGAGAATCGATCCGCTCAACTGGCTCAGATTAAAGAACGCCTATGGGAACTGTACAAGTATGAGACCAGGGCATTGGATCTTTTTGCACAGACTGATAACTCATTCGCGCAATTGAAACGCGACATCGCCTATGATGACTGTGTGCGGTCGGTATTCACAAACCCTCAAGCCGCTCCTAGTTGCGAACCTGAGCGGATTACAAAACATCGCTTAGGCAGCATTAACCCAACTCTTACACCGCTGGAAGCGGCTCTTGACGGCAACGTCCTGCCTAACCAGGATCGCAATGATTATCTTTCGTTACTATTCAAACAAAATGCCGACTTCAAGCAAAATGCCGACCTCGCCGAGTTGAAGAACAAGAAGCAAGAGTTGGATAATTGGGCAGCCAAATTCGCAGCACAGCTATCAACTATCGCAAATGATCCGGAGAAGCTGGGGAAGCCTCCTTGGCAGGAATCGCCTTGGTATGACTACCTCCTTGCCAGGCTCTCGATGCTGCAGGAGAAAACGATGGAAGGCTTTCATTACCTCTATCGAGGCGCCACCGCCTTTCCAGACGATACCAACCTCTCGTTCCTGCTGGGCTATTACGCCATTCACGTGAACCGCGACTTTCATGGGGGCCTGAAACACTTGTTTCAAGCCAGAGAAAAGGCCGAAGACAGAAAGAAGCGGATCGAATGGCTTCCCGTTGCTTCTCCGCAAGTGGGAGAGAAGACGGACTGGAAGATTGCCACCCAAGAGCGTTTCGCAAGAGCTGAAGACTATTTCATGCTGCAATATGCCAAGTATGTTGCCCTATCTCCGTTTCCAGTTGAAGGCCGCGCCGAGTTTGTGACTGGCGAGGAGGTGGATGCCTGGCTCAATCGTACCTTTCCTGATGGCCATGGCGGCAATGCGTTCTCGACTCTAGCCCTGCTCGCGGAGCAGACAAGAGAACGTCACAAAACGGATATAACAGTTGCGTGGTGCGGCGTGACTCACAGACTCGACAGATTGTCTCTCCCTATGGAAGTCAGGCAGGCCATCAAAGCCTTCCTCGCTCATTTTGGTCACTTCGAATGTCAACAGAACGATGACAGCCCGCTTCTCGGCGACCCCCTGCTCATTGACGAACACGTCCGTTTCCAGGATGCACCTTGTGGAGATGTGAACGACCACAACACAGTCGTGAGCATCGATTCAAGGAATGCCAAAGCGGTTTGTGAGGCATTTGCGAAGCTCCGGCACAGTGTTCGACAGCTTTTGGCTCCCAGGACCGCCTTAAACTATGCTCGGGCGCAGGCCCGGAGGATCTATGAATCTTTTTCGAAGCAAGAACAGTCTCAATCAGACCAAGAGGTTACATCCCAAGAGGTTACATCGCCTCACTACCTTTATCTCTGGCAGCGCGCTGACGTCTACGGGTTGGTCGTTCTGATCCATGCCGTTCAAAAAGATTGTCCACAGCGGGCAGAAGACGTGCGAACCGCACGGCGACTGTTTCATGTTGCTCGCGCCTCCGTTCCTGATGATCGACGGCTGAACAGGGATGCAGACGTCATCAATGGCGTAAAAACGCGGATCGACCACCTCATCACACTTACGAAGGGTCTCAGTTGCGGTAGGAATGGGGACCTGTGACGCATTTTCGAAACTGCGGACGAACTCTCTAGGATATGTGGCAAGGGATCGCACCCTGAACCAGCCATGACGGCAGAATCATCCTGCCAACCCTGCCTGAGCGCTTATGTCTTACGCCGCGGATGGCCGACGCGAAGACCGGGAAAGCGGTGGTAGTCGCAGTCCGTCGTGATCTACTCGCTTCCGCTCTTGATGGCCAGCGCGGGCAAAAAACGCTTCTGGCAAGGACAAACTGATCTGCACCGAAAACTTGTTCCAGCCGCTGCACCCTGTGTTGTATGTCTCCGGATAGCATGGCCTGGAGAGGTAGACCTCGTGCCTCTCCGTTCTCGGGTTGCAGGACCTCTTGTATCGGACTATACTGGTCATTATTCAATGATCTTGGAGATCTCTTCATGAAGCGTGCGGCTGTGTCCACGATTAAAGCAACATTCAGTGCGTGCCTGGCGAAAGTAAAAGCCGGCGAAGAGCTGTTGGTGATGGAGCGCGGCAAGCCGGTTGCTAAGTTGGTGCCGATTCCGAAAGACGCAAGTGGAGAGGCGACCGCTATGCAGTTGCGGGAGTTATCGCGTGCGGGCCTTGTGCGAGCGGGAACAGGGAAGTTGCCTCCGAACTTTTGGAAAATGGCCAGACCGCGGGACAAGAGAGGACGAGCCCTTGCGGCTCTGGTGGCTGACCGCGCCGAGGGACGGTGAAGTTCTGGGATGCCTCCGCTCTGATTCCGCTCTGCCTGCATGAGCGGCACTCGTCCGCGCTCAAACGGCTTGCCCAGGAGGATGAGGCGCTTGTCGCCTGGTGGGGATCACCGGTGGAGTGCCTTTCGGCGTTTGCCCGTCTTCGGCGGGAGGCGACGCTTAGTGAGGTCGAGGAAGAGCAAGCGGGCTTGATCTTGCGGACGATTCAAAGGACCTGGACAGAAGTGGAGCCGGCGAATGTGGTGCGCGAACAGGCGAGCCGTGTCTTACGTCTTCATCCCTTGCGAGCCGCAGACGCGCTGCAACTGGCAGCGGCATTGGTGTGGAGTCAGGGCGATCCGCTGCAGCGCGAGTTCATTTGCCTCGATCAACGGCTGAGAGAAGCGGCCCGGCGAGAGGGGTTTACTGTCTTGCCGAAAATGTGAGTAGATGGTTGGCCGGACTCTGGCCGTCGACCCACACCGCAATAAACGCACACAGCAACTCTCTTGCCTTACTCCCATCAGTTTGATATGGTTTTCCATACTATGAAGACGACCTTGAACATCGACGATACCATTATGGCTCAACTCAAGCGCGAGGCGGCCAAACAGCGCCGTACGATGTCCGAGTTGGTCGAGATGGCATTACGCCTGCTCTTTCAGACTCAGAAACCCCGGCGGCCCCTTCCTCCATTACCGTCCTTCAAGAGCGGCGGATACCTGGTGGATATCGCCGACCGTGAAGCGCTGTATCAAGCCATGGAAGGGCGGTAGTGTTCGTTGTCGATACCAATGTGCTGGTGTATGCCGCGGACGAGGATGCCCCTGGGCATGCACGTTGCCGGCAGCTCCTCGAGGAGTGGCGTTCTCAGCGGTCCGCATGGTACACCACCTGGGGTGTGCTGTATGAGTTCCTCCGAATCGCAACACATCCCCGCGTCCTGCGAATGCCATGGACCGCGAGCAAGGCTTGGACCTTTGTCGACGCCCTGCTCGGCTCGGCGGCGCTGAGTCTCTTAGTGGAAACCGACCGTCACGCCGCCATCGTCGAAGAGGTCCTCCGGGATGTTCCGCATCTTAATGGGAACGTGGTTCACGACGCCCATACGGCCATCTTGATGAAGGAACACGGCATACGCCGCATCTATACGCGCGACACCGACTTTCACCGCTTCCCATTCCTGGAGGTCATCGACCCGTTGACGATCAAGCCAGCTTGATCGATGGCGTCCACGCGGCCATTCACAGGTCCGCAGCCACAACCTTATCTCGTCTGACGACAGAGGAGACGCACAGACTATGAGCGAACTTACGCTTGCGATCATCAAACCCGACGCCGTGAAGAAGCACGTGATCGGGGACATCATCAGCCATTATGAGAAGGTCGGCCTGCAGCCGGTCGCGATCCGGATGATGCACCTGTCGAAATCCGCGGCGCAGGGGTTCTACGCGGTCCACAAGGCCCGGCCCTTCTTCGACAGCTTGACCACCTTCATGTCCTCCGGCCCGGTCGTCGTCCTGGTCCTTTCCGGGGAGAATGCCATCAAGAAGCATCGCGATTTGATGGGCGCGACCGATCCCGCCAAGGCCGACAAGGGGACCTTGCGGGCCCTCTATGGAACCAACATCGAGTATAATGCCGTCCATGGTTCCGACGGCCCCGACACGGCACAGTTCGAAATCGGCTATTTCTTCCCCGGCATGGACCTCGTCACCCGATAGAGTTTCGCCCACGCACCGCACCACGCCCAGCAGAGATCGGCAGGGAGGGCCGCTCCGTACGAGCGGAGCGGCCCCTCTCAAGCCGCACCATCATCGGAGGCGGCGTCCGCCGAGAAGGTTCTTTCCCTTGGTTGCACCCTGTCTCCTGTTGCTGACCCTGTTCATGACCGGCTGTCCGGCTCAACGGCCGACGCCAGCGACCGCCCCGGTTCCTTCCCCGGTCTCGCGAACAGCCCAGACCGAAGCCGAAGTGCGCGCGCTGGCCGAAGCCCGTTCTCATTTCGACGCGGGACGATACGGGGTGGCAGTCCGGCTGCTCCGTCACTTCCTTGAGCTGCACACCCATTCGCCGGCGATTCCCGAAGCGCGCTGGCTGCTCGGCCGCTCCTATGAAGAACTCGGGGAATGGCATGCGGCGTTGACTCAATACCGGCTGGTGGCGGCGGAGGCCACGCGCCCGCCGGGCCTCTCGCCGGCCATGAACACCCAGGTGCGCGATCGGCTGAGCCTGCTCACCAGACGGCTTGGGCGGGCGGCGCCGGGCACGGCCGGATCGATCGCGGTGTGGGTGGACCCGTCCGCGCTGCCGGAGCCGGCTCTACGCGCACAGTGGCTCACCACCTTCATTGCCGAAGGCGTAACCACGCTGGTCTTCGACGTCGGCCCCCTGGGGCCGGGCGACGTTCCCGGAAACAACCACGAGCGGCCCGGCGCTCAATCCACGCACGGAGTCTATTTCCGCACGACCTGGGCGTCTCTCAAGCGGGACCTGTTTGGAGAAATGCTGCCGCTGGCCCGTGATCTCGGCCTCACGGTCTTCGCCTCGATGGACATCACCACGATTCCCTGGCTCGATCCGACACTGGGCTGGACGACGTATGTCTATGACGACCACACGCGCCAGCTCGTGCCCAGCACGGCCTTCGATCCGTTGCACCCGGCCATCCAGGAGTATTTGACGGGACTGTTGACCGACCTGGCCCGGCTGCAAATCGACGGACTCTTTCTCCGCGTGGGGGAACGCACCGGCCCCCGCTACCATGTCAGCGGCCGCGGGCTCGATCAGTTCGGCTCCCAACTGCCGGCCAATCTCGATCCGAAAACCATCTTGATCGTCGGCCGCAGTCTCCCGCCATCCGGTTCTGGCTCGCCCTCCGCCCCGCAGCCGGCTCCCGCGACTCCCCCAGACCAGGCGGCCATCTTCTGGCGATGGGCTGGGTGGCAGGCGCGTGAGCGTCTGGCCATGCTGTTGGCCCTCCGTGCGTCGCTCCGCCGCTATCAGAGCGGCCTCCAGGTCGTCGTGGCGCTTCACGATACGGCGGTGACCAAGCCGCTCGACGCCTTGATCGACCACGGCGAGGATCTGTTGGAAACGACGACCCGCGGCCTGCCGGTGGCGCTTCCCTTCCCCTCGTCACGGACTCTGTTGGCTTCCGCCGATCCCGATGAAGGCTGGCGGCTCGAATACCTCAGCCGGTTGGTCAATGTGATCGGCTCGCCCGAACGGATCTGGATCATCGTCCCGGTCGCGGCGCCGGACCGCGCGAGCGTCGTTCGCGAACTGCACACCTCCGTCGTGGAATTCGCCCGCACGAGAGGCTTGAATGTGCTGTTCGTTCCGCAGCCGCCACGAGGCCGGTGATTTCTTGACAAACGGGGAGGGCTGCACTACGATCCCGCGTTCACGTGCGCGCGACGCGCGATCACGGACGCAGACAGGGAATCGGTGAGAACCGGAAGGACGGACGCATGAATCCACCAGACCTCCGCTACCATGAAGAACATGAATGGATCCGTGTCGCCGGCAAGCAGGCCACCTTGGGCATCAGCCATTTTGCGCAGGACGCATTGGGCGACATCGTGTTCATCGACCTGCCCAAGGTCGGCCTGCAGGTGAAGGCCGGCCAGCAGATCGGCGAGGTGGAATCCACTAAAACGACCTCCACCATCTACACGCCCGTCAGCGGCACGGTCACGAGCGTGAATCCGGAATTGAAGGACCATCCCGAAGTCGTCAACAGCGACCCCTATGGCAAGGGCTGGATGGTCGTGATCGACTTGAGCCAACCGGCCGAGGTCGAGACCTTGATGACCGCCGCCCAGTACGACACCTTCCTGGCCTCTCAAAAGAAAGGTTAAGGCCGAGGTTGAGGTTGAGGAGTCGCTGCTCCCCTCAGTCTAAACCTAAGCCTTAACTTGAGCTAGACCCTCCATGTCGTCGAACCTTCACATTGTTATCATCGGCGCAGGTCCCGGCGGCTATGTGGCGGCCATCCGCGCCGCGCAGCTTGGCGCAACGGTCACGGTCGTGGACCGCGAGGCGCTGGGGGGCGTCTGTCTCAACTGGGGCTGCATCCCCAGCAAGGCCCTTCTCTCTGTCGTGGACCTGGGAGACAAGGCCAAGAAGGCCGCCGACCTGGGACTTTCCTTCGGTGGTCCCGCGACCTATGATCTCGCGCGCATGGTGGCCCGGAAAAATAAGGTCGTCACCGGACTCGTCAAGGGCATCGCCACCCTCTTCAAACATTGGAACATCAACTATCTGGAGGGGACCGCGCGATTGCTCGACGCGCGCACCGTTCACGTAGCCTTGAACACGGGGGGGGAACAACAGATCTCTGCGGATGCGATCCTCCTTGCCACCGGCTCCTCCTGGCCCAACCTTCCATTGTTTCCGATCGACGGCAAGCGGATCCTCACGAGCCGCGAGGCCTTGGAGCTGACCGAGCGACCGTCGAGTCTCTTGATCGTCGGGGCCGGCGTGGAAGGCTGCGAGTTCGCCTCTCTCTTCAGCGGGCTCGGCACCCAGGTGATAATGGTGGAGCTGCTGTCCCGCATCCTCCCGTTGGAAGACGAAGAAATCTCCACCGCGATGGACCGCGAGCTTCGCAAGCGGGGCGTGACCATTCACACGGGCACGCAGATCACCGAATTCCAGAGTGACGACTCCGTCCTGACCGCCATCCTTGCTGACGGCACACCCCTCTCCGCAGAGAAATTGCTAGTCTCGGTGGGGCGGGGATTCAATTCGAAGGGGATCGGACTGGAGCAGGCCGGGGTTGCGCTTGGGCGGCGCGGCGAGATCCTCGTCAATGAGCGGCTCGAAACCAGCGTGCCCGGGATCTATGCCATCGGAGACGTGACCGGCAAGGCCATGTTGGCCCATGTCGCGTCGGCACAGGGCAAGGTGGCCGTCGAGAACGCGCTGGGGCAGATCCATGAGATCAATTACAATGTGATTCCAGCCGGCATTTTTACCTTGCCGGAAATCGGGCGGGTCGGGTTGACGGAACAACAGGCCCGCGAGCGGGCGCAGAGTTTGGGACAAGACCCGGACAAAACGCTCAAGGTTGGACGGTTCCGCTACGCGGGCTTGGGCAAGGCCCAGGCGGTCGGCGACACGGCCGGGTTCTACAAAATCATCAGTGAGGCGGAGAGCGGCAGGATCCTGGGCGCCCATATCATGGGAGCCCATGCCGCCGATTTGATCCATGAGGCCGCATTGGCGATGGAGGTCGGAGCTTCCGTCGCGCAACTGGCCCGCATGATCCACGCGCATCCGACCTTGGCCGAAGGCCTCATGGAGGCGGCCGAGGATGTCGATGGGTTGGCGATTCACTTGGCCCGCAAAAAGGCGTGACCTTCGATGGAGATCAATCCGCCATCCTCTTCGCCCGGTCGGTCCATCACGCTTGGCCGCTCGCTGCTGATCAAGGCGTTTCTGTTCGCGGGTGCGACGTGGGCGATCAGTTGGCTGTCGATCCACATGCCGACTCCGTTTACCTTGTCGGAGCTGGCACCTCGTTCGCCGGATCCGATCATCGTGACTCTCCCGGCAGAGCCCGCTCCACCCGCAAACACTGTCGCCGTCCAAACGGATCCAACGGCGCCGCCAGCGAATGCGCTAACCGCTCGGACGGCCGCGCAACCGCAAGCAGGCCGTTCCGCCGGCGCGAACGCTCCCTCGCCAACGGTGAGGGGGGAGGCGCTTGCACAGCGGCTCGACCTCAATCGGGCGACGCAGGCCGAGCTTGAACGGCTCCCGGGCATTGGACCGGGATTGGCCAAACGTATCCTGGACTATAAACAGTCACATGGCCGATACAAGACCGTGGAAGAATTGCGGGAAGTGAAGGGAATCGGCGAAAAACGATGGAGGAAGCTCGAACCGTTGTTGACGGTAGTGACCACGGCTCCTCCGGCGTCCTCTGGCTCGCACAAGGGCACCGATCCCAAGAACGGGCAAACCTGATGAACGAACTCTCGCGCCAATTGGAGTTGATCCTCCGGGGCTCCGTGGAAGTGATCCAGCGGACGGAACTCGAAGCCAAGGTGGCCCGCTCGCTCAAGGAGCGTCGCCCCTTACGCGTGAAAGCCGGCTTCGACCCCACGGCGCCGGACCTCCATCTCGGCCATACGGTGCTGATCCACAAGTTGAAACATTTTCAGGACCTCGGCCATCAGGTCCTGTTCTTGATCGGCGACTTCACCGGACTGATCGGCGACCCCACCGGCGTCTCCGAGACCCGCAAGGCCCTGACCAAAGAGCAGGTCCTGGAGAACGCGGGGACCTATCAGCGGCAGATCTTCAAGATCCTCGATCCCGCGAAGACCTCCATCGTCTTCAACAGCGAATGGATGGGGCGGATGACGGCGGAGGGGCTCATACAACTGGCCGCCCATTACCGGGTGGCCCGCATGCTGGAACGGGACGATTTTCACAAACGCTATCAGGAGCAGAAGCCGATCAGCGTCCACGAGTTTCTCTATCCGCTCGTTCAGGGTTACGACTCGGTGGCGCTGAAAGCCGACGTGGAACTCGGCGGGACGGACCAAAAGTTCAACCTGCTGGTCGGGCGGGAGTTGCAGCGCGACTACGGGCAGGAGCCCCAGATCGTCCTGACCATGCCGCTCTTGGAAGGGACCGACGGGGTCAAGAAAATGAGCAAGAGCCTCGGCAATTACATCGCGTTGGAAGATACGCCGGCCGACATGTTCGGCAAGCTCATGTCGATCAGCGACCCGCTGATGTGGCGCTATTACGAACTCCTGACGACGGAAGACCTGGCACAAATCCGCGCCCGCCATCCGATGGAGGCGAAACTCGCCCTCGGCGAGCAGATCGTGGCCCGCTACCATGGAGCCGAGGCGGGGAGGCAGGCCCGTGAATCGTTTCAACTGAAGTTCCGCGAGCGGGAATTCCCCGACGAGCCGGACGTGCGCCTGACCCTGACACTCGCGGACGTCAAAGACCCGGCTGCTCCTGCGATCAGCTTCACGGACCTCATCGCGAAGACCGGCTTAGTCTCCTCCAAGGGCGAGGCGCGGCGGCTGCTGGCGCAGAGCGGCGTCGAATTGGATGAACGGAAACTGACGGACATCAACGGGATGCTCGCGCTCCAGTCGGGCCGGCAATATCGGCTCCGCGTCGGCAAGCGGAAATTTGCCTTGATCGAATTCACCTCCTCACCGGCGTGAAGCGTTTCCTACGATCGCTCGTCTTCCTGTTGTTCCTCGTCGCCTGCTCCAAGCCCGACTGGGATATTCCTTCCGGGTTGGAATCGGAGCCTGCCGTCCAGCAGAGGGTGCTGAGCGTGGTGCCGGTCGGCACCCCGCTCATCGATGCCAAGCAGCGAATGGAAGCCAATGGCTTTGCCTGCGTCTTCCAGTGGCATGCCATATGGAACGGGCAGCAAAACGCCTCGTACCTCTATTGCCATCGCGAGGAGGGCGGCCTGACGAATGCGCGGCAATGGCAAGTCGCCTTCCCCATCCATGCCGGAACCGTGATGGAAGCGTTGGTCGTCTCCGGCGAGATAGGTTCCCGGCCGTTACCTTGACTTGACCGGCAAGCGCGTCACAGGATCGCGCATCCACACACTCGTGCGAGCTGGCGTAGCTCAGTGGTAGGGTCCTAGCCCACATTATTCATGACGGTTCGTGACGAAACCGCCAAGACGCCAGGCGAGACGGGCAAGCGCAGCCGCGAAGGACCAAGCAACTGTCTTGAATGTCAAGCTCTCCGTGCAGCGGCCGGTTGCCATGGAGTCCCATGATGTACCATCGCATTGAGAATGGTCAGCAGCTTGCGCATCGCGGCGACCAGCGCGACCTTGGATGCTTTGCCGGCGGTACGCAGTCGCTGGTAGAACTGCCGGATGACGGGGTTCCAGCGCGTCGCCACCAAGGTCGCCATGTACAGCGCGGTGCGGACGGGGGCCCGCCCACCCCAGATGGTGCGTCGGCCGCGCAGCCGCCCACTGTCCCGATTGAAGGGCGCGACGCCCACCAAGGCCGCAATTTGCTTGCGATTCAGCAAGCCCAACTCCGGCAGCTCGGCCAAGACCGTGCGACTCATTACCGGTCCGATGCCGGGCACGCTCTGCAACAAATCTTCGCGTGCACGCCAGATGGGGCTCTCTTCAATCATGTCATCGAGGTCCTCGTCGAGCCGGGCCAGTTCGGTGCGCAACCAGCGCAGATGGGCTTCAATCCGCTTCCGCACGCGGGCTGGAGCTCGGTCCAACCGGTTCTGCTCGGCCCGCTGCATCGCCAGCACTTGGCGGCGTCGCGCCAACAGGGCCGCCAGTTCCGCGGTCTGCGGATCGGGGAGCGCCCGCACTTCCGGTTGGATGACCTCTGCGAAGCGGGCCAACACCTGCGCGTCCAGCGTATCGGTCTTCGCCAACCGGCCCGTCGCTTTGGCAAAGTCCCGGACCTGGCGCGGATTGACCGCGATCACGGGCAAGGCGGCGTCCACCAGCGCCCGCAGCAACGGCCGTTCCAAGCCCCCGGTGGCTTCCACGACAATCCGTATCGGCGATACCTGGCTCAGCCGTGCGATCACCGTGCTGATTCCCTGGGCATCATACGGGACGCTCAGCGGCGTGCCAGCCGGCCGCATGGCGACGTCCAGCTGCGCTTTCGAGATATCAATTCCGACACACACCGACGATGTCTGCATCGCCTCCTCCTTGGTGAAGCCCGTCCTTGTCTTGATGCGGGCTCGGTGGCCCAGGCAACTGTGCGGGCTTATGGAATAGGGAATGTGACGACCCGGCTCGGCCGCGGTCTCTTCGGACCGGAGGCGTATCGATCTGTCACATTCCGTATGTCTCATGTACCACAATTCCAAGATACAAGGCGTACTTGAAACAGTACGTTGAGGCAGCGAGCAACGAGCCTGTCCGCCAGCATGCCGCCAAGCCGCATGCTGGCTTGTCGTAGCGGCGTATCGGCGGTTGCAGTAGAAGCGGTCATGAATAATGTGGGCTAGCTTCCCAAGCGGAACAAAGGGGATTGCTCAAGTCATCAATGACATGGGCAATCCCCTTGTCATTTCTGGCGTTTCACGCTTTCCTTTGCTCATTTCTCTTTGTCGCTCTTTGTCTGAAATCCGGCCCATTCGTCGGAATTTCTAACACTGTAATAACACTTGCTCTGGCTGGAGACATTATGAAGGGACGGTGTTGATGATGTAGGAATTATGAGAGGATCTTTCGAACATCTTTAAGGAGCATGAAGAGATGCAAGGGATCAGTTGGCGACGGAAGGAAATCGAAGCGCCCGTAAAATTTTCTGGCCGCCTGATCTTTGGCATGGACCACCAAGGCACGAATTCCTGCAATGTCGGCAGCCTGGAGAGTCCGGAGCATCGCGTCCTTCAACAGAGCAGCACCGACCCCTTGTTTCTGCCAGCGGAGATCGACGGCTAACCTGGCGAGCAGCATAAGGGGAATGGAATGCTTGGCCAGCCCCTTCTTCACTCGCTCTGGGGCATGTTCTTGCTCTACAGAGCCCACAGCGAGAGCGTAATAACCGATCACCGTTTCATCGGCCAACCCTACATAGGTCTGCGCCCCTCCGCTGTGTTGATTGTGGAGGGCGTACTTCTGGAGAAAGCGAGTGAGAGCTTCCTGTCCACAGTCGAATGCTTCAACGGCGTGATGCGGTTGAAGCTTTTCGATGCGCCTCGTCAACGCTTTTCTTGAGCGTTTGGTGTCGGCGTAGCATCAAAGAAGCCTGGTTCTGTGAGGAGACGCTGCATCCGAGGGAGGGGGCGAGTCGGAGCATCCAGTGCAGCCAAGAACTCAGTCCACTTGGCCTTGCTCAAAGGGAACGTTCGGCGATCTGCCAAGGCTTCATCTGCCCGAGCCAGTGCGCTTTCAAGGACAAACGCGCTTACTGTACGATTAGAGACAGAGGCAGCAGCCTCCAGCGTTCGCTTGGCTGCGGAACTTACCCGAAGATCCAATTTTTCAGTCCGAAGTGCACGGGCTGGCATAGGTCACCTCTGTTGCGGATAAAGATAACGCAAGAATCATATCATGTCAAGACAATGTCATGACTCTAATATCATTAAGTTACAGTGTCTTAAAATACATGGCGCTCGTAATGCACTTAGGATGATGTGGGACATTGAAGAATGACACAGAAAATGCCAGAAACCTGTTAGATCGCATGAGGAGCCATATTCGCAATAGAGTGGGGCCATCAACAAAATGACAGGAGGGATGTAATACGCGATGATTTTCCATGTGATGTTGGAGCAAGCGGGAGATGGCTGGGTTGTCGTAGAGTGCCCAGCGCTTCCCGGCTGTGTCTCCCAGGGAAAGGATGAGAAGGAAGCTCTTGACAATATCAAGGAAGCTATCACGGCGTGGCTGTGGGCCGAAGACCAGAAGGCGCTGAAGGCCTTTCCCCTAAAGCCCGGGCAAGAACGAATTGTGGTTGCGGTCTAGAAAATGACGAGGCTAGCCAATATTTCCTACCGATACAGGGACTCATCGCCCATGGACGGCGGCTTATCCGGCAAAGATCATATCTTCATCCGGCACATTTCGCGGGCTCCTCGACTACTGCCCGGACCTCTATGCTAATCCTCCTCACACCGCAAGAGATTTCTGGTCCCTTCCCCAGTTCCAATTAGAAGCAGGTGCTTCGAGCAATGGAAGGATTCGTTCCTGCGCGAAGGTATTCCCTTGTCCTCTTCGTTCCGTTTGCGGGCCTATCTCGGTGATGGACTACTTTGATCGCGGAAACAATCAAACTTTAGAGCATAATCTCGCTTATTTAACAGGCCCTTCGGCGGGGCTTGCCGCAATGGTTTGCTTCCCCAGGTGGGGTTGGTTCGGATTGAAAATGTCGCGACGAACGGAATGAATTCTCACACGCTCACGCCCTACCACGCCAAGTACTTCGCCCATGAACTTACCAAGCGTTGTCCGTCGGACAGCATGGAGAAGCTGGCCGGGGCGTTGGTCGATGCCCAGGTTGACTTGAATCCGCACCAGATTGAAGCTGCGCTGTTCGCGTTTCGATCACCGCTCTCGAAAGGCGCCATCCTCGCGGATGAAGTTGGCCTTGGAAAAACAATCGAAGCGGGGCTTGTTCTTTCTCAGAAATGGGCCGAGCGGAAGCGACGCGTGCTCGCCATAACGCCCTCAAATCTCCGCAAGCAGTGGCATCAGGAACTCCAAGAGAAGTTCTTCCTACCGTGCCGCATTCTGGAGACGAAGTCCTACAACGCCGCTGTGCGGCAGGGGAATGTCCGCCCGTTCGAATGCAGCGACGTCGTCATCTGTTCCTACCAATTCGCCCGATCAAAGGCCGGAGAGATCAGCCTCGTGCGATGGGATCTCGTTGTCATTGACGAAGCCCATCGCTTGCGAAACGTCTACAAGCCGACCAATGTCATCGCCAACACGCTGAAACAGTCGTTGAAAGAAGCGCCGAAGCTTCTTTTGACCGCCACACCTCTGCAAAACTCGCTTCTCGAACTCTATGGGCTGGTCAGCGTAGTAGACGACCGCATCTTCGGCGACCTCAAGAGTTTCAAGGAACAGTTTGCGAACCTCCAGAACAACGCGACCTTCGACGTTCTGAAAGCACGCCTGCAACCGCTCTGTAAACGAACTCTGCGGCGCCAGGTGTTGCCCTATGTGCGATACACGAAACGGCTGCCCATTGTGCAACCGTTTACGCCGGCGGAGAGCGAAGACCGCCTTTACCATCTGGTCTCGGACTATCTCCGCCGAGACAATCTTCAGGCGTTACCGGCCAGCCAACGGTCGCTCATGATCCTGGTGCTGCGGAAGCTCCTGGCCTCATCGTCCTTTGCGATTGCAGGGGCCTTGGAATCGATGAGCGGGCGCCTACGTGACCGGCTCAGACTGGCCGAAGGTCCTAAACCACTCGAAGAAGCGCTCGAAGAAGACTTTGAGGCGCTCGATGAAATTGCGGAAGAATGGGAAGAGGACGAGGCTCCACCTGAGCCGCTGAGCGAAGCCGACCGCAAGGCCATCCAACAGGAAATCGACGACCTTGAAGGATTTCGGAAACTGGCCGTCTCCATCACCCACAATGCGAAGGGGCAGGCCCTGCTCACGGCGTTGCGAACAGCCTTCGCCAAAGCGGCAGAACTCGGTGCGGCACAGAAAGCCATCATCTTTACCGAGTCGAGACGAACGCAGGAATATCTCCTCAGAGTCCTCACAGACAGTCCCTGGAAAGACCACATCGTCCTCTTCAATGGCTCCAACAACGACGAGAAATCGAAGCAGATCTATTTGGAATGGCTCTCGCGCCATCAGGGAACCGACCGTGTCACAGGGTCTCGCTCCGCCGATATGCGCTCGGCCATCGTGGACTACTTCAAAGACCAGGGCCAGATCATGATCGCTACAGAAGCAGGAGCCGAGGGCATCAACCTCCAATTCTGCTCGCTGGTCGTGAACTACGATCTTCCCTGGAACCCTCAGCGCATCGAACAACGGATCGGCCGCTGCCATCGCTATGGGCAGAAGCACGATGTCGTCGTGGTGAACTTTCTGAATCAAACCAATGAAGCCGACCAACACGTCTTCCGCCTGCTCTCCGAAAAGTTTCAACTCTTCGAAGGTGTCTTCGGTACCAGCGATGAAGTGCTTGGGGCCATTGAGTCCGGCATGGACTTTGAAAAACGGATCGCCGACATCTATCAGCGCTGCCGGACTCCGGAGGAAATCAAGGCCTCATTTGACCAACTCCAGAGCGAACTCGGCGCTCAAATCGACGAGGCCATGACGCGCGCCCGGCAGCTTCTCTTCGAGCACTTTGACGACGAAGTGCGCGAGAAGCTGCGGGCGAGCGATGAACGTTCACGGCTGTATCTCAATCGTTATGAGCGGATCTTGATGCAGCTCACCCGCTATGAATTAGGCGACCATGCCGAATTCCTCACGGATTCCTCGTTCCGGCTCAAATCCTGTCCGTTCTCGGGAGACATTCCCCTTGGCCTCTATGAATTGCCTCGCCGGTCTGGCGAAGCCCATCTGTATCGGCTTGCTCATCCCTTGGCAGAGCAGGTCCTCGCCCAGGCTAAGAACCGTGTGCTGGACCCGACAGAACTCTCATTTGAGTACAGTAAGCATGACGGTAAGGTGAGCCTCATCCAACCGCTGATCGGCAAATCCGGCGTCCTGAGCATCTCACGATTTACTGTCGAAGCGCTGGACCAAGCCGAGGACTACCTGATCTGTGCAGGAGTGACTGATCACGGAGAGGTCTTGGATGAAGACATCATCCACAGGCTCTTCACTCTGCCGGCTCGCGTCCATCACTCCACGACCGCGTTATCTGAACATCCAATAATCCGGAAACAAACGGAAGAGCGGCAGAACGCCATCAGGCGCCAGATTTCGCAGCGCAATGCGGACTTCTTTGAGGCCGAAGCCGAGAAGCTCGATGCCTGGGCCGATGACCTAAAACTGGGGTTAGAGCGGGAAATCAAGGAACTGGACCGACAGATCAAAGAAGCCCGAAAGGCGGCGGTCGCATCCCTCACGTTAGAAGAGAAACTGGCCGGTCAAAAACAGATCAAAGCCCTGGAAACTGAACGAGGCAAGCACCGCAGGGCCCTCTTCGACGCCCAGGACGAGATCGACCGCCGGCGGGAGCAGTTCATCGCCGAGATTGAGGGCAAGCTCCAACAACGAGTTTTCACTGAACCGTTGGTTTCTCTTCGCTGGAGATTGATGTAATCTGCAACCACATTTGTGGGGAGCCACTTGAATGAGTTGGAATGAAGGGTTAGCTGGCCAAGCGCTTCATATCGCACAAACGAACGATTCGCCTCTCTGGGTAGCGGCTGGGCCAGGTACGGGGAAGACATTCGCTTTGATGAGAAGGCTAGCGAGGCTATTGGAGATAGAGGGGGCTCCGGAAATTCGGACAGTGTGGTAAGTGGTAGCCTGGCTTCACCACCGCCACCGCGAGGTGGCCGACGAGAGGAGCGAGGCAATGAAACGCACGAGACGGAATCATGGCGCCACCTTCAAGGCGCAGGTCGCATTGGCCGCGGTCAAAGGCGACAAGACGCTCGCCGAGTTGGCCGAGCAATTCAGCGTCCACCCCACTCAGATCACCGAATGGAAGCAGCACCTGGTGGGCCGGGCGGCGGACGTGTTTGGCGGGACGAAACCGTCGTCGGAGGCACCGGATCTCAAGACGCTTCATGCGAAGATCGGGCAACTGGCGTTGGAGAATGATTTTTTAGAAGGCGCGCTCATCAAGGCGGGCTTGCTGAGCGCAAAGCGATGATCGATCGCACGCATCAATTACCAATCGGGCGGCAATGCCAACTGCTGAAGCTGGCCCGGTCCACGGTCTACTACCAGCCCGTGCCGGTGTCGTCGGAGACGCTGGCCCTGATGCGCCGGGTTGACGAACTGCATCTGCAGTATCCGTTTGCCGGCGCCCGGATGCTCCGGGATGTCCTCCGGGGCGAGGGCCATGGAGTCGGACGGCGCCATGTGGCGACGCTGATGCGGCGCATGGGGATCACGGCAGTCTACCGCAAACCCCGCACCAGTCACCGGCATCCCGCCCACCGGATCTATCCCTATCTGCTGCGCCAGCTCACGATCACGCGTCCGAACCACGTGTGGGCGGCGGATATCACCTACATCCCGATGCAGCGCGGCTTCGTCTATCTCTGTGCCATCCTGGACTGGGCCAGTCGCCGGGTGCTGGCGTGGCGGCTGTCCAATACGTTGACGACGGACTTCTGCGTGGAAGCCGTGCGGGAGGCGATCACCCGGTATGGTTGCCCGGAGATCTTCAACACCGATCAAGGCTGTCAGTTCACCAGTCAGGAATTCACCGGGCTTCTGACAGCCCACGGCATTCAGATCAGTATGGATGGAACCGGGCGTTGGCGCGACAATGTGTTCGTCGAACGGCTGTGGCGGAGCCTCAAATATGAAGAGGTCTATCTCCACGCCTACGAGACCGTTACCACGGCCCAACAGGGGTTAGGACGCTACCTGACTTTCTATAACCAGACGAGACCCCATCGGGCTCTTGACGGGCGGACGCCGGATCGCGTGTACTTTGACAACCTGCCCGCACGGCACACTGCCGCGTAGGCAAAACACCGCGAGGCGCCACTTAAGAACTGAAAGATTCTGTCCAAACAAGCGGAGCCCCCTCTCTTGTCTCTGGATTCCCGCTTGCGCGGGAATGACGGAATGCCTCCGACCTGAACCGACTTGGAGGAAGCCATGAAGGTGAAATATGACGAAGAAGTGGACGTGCTGACGATCGAATTCAGTGATGCCCCAGTCGAGGAGAGCGACGAGGACAAGCCTGGTGTCATTCTGGACTATGACAAGGATGGGAACATCGTAGGTATGGAGATCCTCAACGCCTCGAAGCGGGTGCAGAATCCCAAGTCTGTCGAATACGCGGTAGCGTAACATTCGGGCTTGGAGCGACGCTCTCTACCGAGACAAGCTCCCTGGAGGACTACGCATGAGCAAAGAGCGAATCCTGTCCCTCTTAGCCAGCCGGCGAGAAGACATTCTTGTGAAGTTTGGCGTGAGAAAACTGGGCATCTTCGGATCGGCCGCCCGGGATGACATGCGAAGCGGGAGCGACGTGGACATTCTGGTCGAGTTTCAGGCCCCCGCGACGTTCGATCAATACATGGACCTGAAAGCCTATCTCGAGACCCTGCTCGGGACGACCGTCGATCTCGTCACGGAAGATGCCCTGAAGCCGCGCATGGGCCCTCTCGTTGAGAAGGACCTGGTTCGTGTCGCGTAACTGGCTGTTCTACCTTGAGGACATCGTCGAGAGTGCACGGAAAATTCGACGTTACACAGACGGCTTGACCTTCGTGCAGTTTCGCTCGCAGGACATGGTTGTTGACGCGGTTGTCCGCAATCTGGAGATCATTGGAGAAGCCGCGAAGCATCTGCCTGAGGAAGCGAAGACTCTGACACCCGATGTGGATTGGTCGAAGGCCGCCGGATTCCGTGACGTGATCGCTCATGGGTATTTTGGGTTGGACCTGCACGTCATCGGGGACGTGGTCCAAACGAAACTCCCGCTGCTCAGCCAATCGGCTGAGCAGGTCCTCCATCAGTTTAGGAATCGGTCCCAATAGGCGCGCGCTTTTGAGCCGTCTCACCATGAACCGCCACGTCAATGCCATCGCCGGACGCCTAAGCCTCCGACCTCCGCAGCGGCAGTCGCTCGAGATCCTGGACCGGGTCACCGAGATCGTGCCGCCGAAGAAGGGAACCGACCTGGTCTCGGCGCTGGAGGTGATCCACCGCGAGTTCCCAACGGTGACGGATTTCGAGCGCGACTTCCCTTCGCTCTGTTTCGCTTTGGCCACCGGAGTCGGGAAGACGCGACTCATGGGCGCCTTCATCAGCTATCTGCATCTCGCTCACGGAATCAATCACTTCTTCGTGCTGGCACCGAACCTGACCATCTACATCAAGCTGATGACCGACTTTACACCGAATACACCGAAGTACGTCTTCACCGGTATTGCCGAGTTTGCCACAGAGCCACCTACGATCATCACCGGGGACAACTATGAGTCCGGGGTTGCAGCTCGCCTTACTTCGTTACCTGGCTTCGGCCAAGAGGTGCACATCAACATTTTCAATATCTCGAAGATCAACTCGGAGGTGCGAGGCGGCAAAGCGCCACGGATTAAACGACTGTCGGAATACATTGGCCAGAGTTATTTTGATTATTTGGCAAGTCTCGAAGACTGAGCTTCCCCCCATTGTTTGGACAGGTTTTCATCTGAATTAAGCTAATGGATCTTTCCCTCCTTCCCTCCTTTCTTTTAGAGTTCTTCTGACTCCTGTTTCCCCAGAGGCGCGGGCCACAAACCGTCAATGCGTGGTTTGGGTGCAGGGGCATTTCAACACTTCGCTCCAGGATCGGTTATACGGGGCGATCGCCTGTCGGTCCATACCGGAGTAGCCCCCTCGACTCAGCCAAAATGCACCTCGGCCGGGGTCCGTCGGCCCAAGCTCTGGTGCCGTCGTTCGGTGTTGTAGAACAGAAAATACCGCTGCAACCCGGCCCAGGCCTCGGCTCCGTCGGCGTCGTCCCGCAGGTAGATCTCCTCGTACTTCACGCTCCGCCACAGCCGTTCCACAAAGATATTGTCCAAGGCCCGGCCGCGCCCGTCCATGCTGATGCGGACGCCCGCGCCCTCCAGCCGCCCCGTGAACTCGTCGCTTGTAAACTGCGCCCCTTGATCCGTGTTGAAGATCTCCGGCTGCCCGCTCCCCAACGCGTTCTCCAACGCTTCCAGGCAGAACAGCGCGTCCAGCGTGTTGGAGAGCGCCCACGCCAGCACGTAGCGGCTGTACCAGTCCAGCACCGCGACCAGGTACAGGAACCCGCGCCGCATCGGCACATACGTGATGTCCGCACACCACACGTGGTTCGGCCGCTCCACCGCCAGCTCCCGCAGCAGATAGGGATACGTCGGATGCGCGGGCTGCCGGCGGCTCGTGTGCGGGCCCGGCAGCACCGCTTGCAACCCCATCACCCGCATCAGCCGCGCCACCCGCTTGTGGTTGACCACGTGGCCCAATCGCTGCAGCCAATCGGTCATCCGGGGCACTCCGTAAAACGGCCGTTGCAAGTACAGTTCATCGATCAGCCGCATCAACGTCAGATTCTCGGCCCGTTCGGGCACTGGCTCGTAGTAGTAGGTCGAGCGCGCCAGGCCCGCCACCACACACTGCTGCACGATCGACACGGCACCCGGGTCGGCGTGGATCCATCCGCGGCGGGTCTCCCGCGGCACGCTCAGAGCTTTTTTCGCAGCCACTCCAGCTCCATCTTCAGGCGGCCGATCTCCTGGTACAGCGGGGCCGTCACCACCTCCTCGCTACGCCCCGTGCCCGCCAGACCTCGCCGGAACACCTCCGGCGCCCCGTCTAGCAACTGTCGCTTCCAATGGGCAATCACCGTCGGGTGCACACCATGGACGGCACTCAATTCACTCAGGGTCCGCACCCCCTTGATCGCCTCCACTGCCACCCGCGCTTTGAACTCCTCCGAATGGGTCTTCCGTTTTGGGGCCATAGGTGTCTCCCGGTTTTTGCGACGGTCGTTCTACCATAATTTCTTGGCTTCACGACCTGTCCAAAAAACGGGGGTAACTTCAGACCTCGTTCTGCTTATGGATGAGTCCCATCGGTATCGAGCTTCGGCCGGTGTCCGGGCAATCAATGAGTTGAGACCTGTCCTCGGGCTGGAACTGACCGCAACACCGTTTGTTGAATCGAGCAAAGGCCCCGTGCAATTCAAGAACGTCATCTATGACTACCCATTGGCCAAGGCAATGGCCGATGGCTTTGTGAAAGAACCGGCGGTGGTGACACAGAAGAATTTCAACCCCAGCCAGTTTACCCCGCCTCAACTTGAGCAGATCAAGTTGGAGGATGGAGTCCGTTTGCATGAGAACACCAAGGTCGAGCTGGAAACCTATGCGCGGCAGACCGGGCAGCGAGTGGTCAAGCCTTTCATGCTGATCATTGCCCGCGATACGACCTATGCCAGCCAACCAACTGCAGTTGATTCAGTCACCGCAGTTCTTTGAAGGCCGGTACAAGGACAAGGTCATTCAGGTGGACTCCAGCAGGACCGGCGTGGAAGAAGATGAGATGGTCCAGCGCCTCCTGGCTGTTGAGAGTTCAGATGAGCCGACTGAGATTGTGATTCATGTGAACATGCTGAAGGAGGGGTGGGATGTCAGGAATCTCTACACCATCGTCCCGCTCCGCGCCGCCAATGCGCGCACCCTTATTGAGCAATCTATCGGACGCGGCCTCCGCCTTCCCTACGGCAGACGCACCGGGGTGAACACTGTGGATCGGCTCAACATCGTGGTGCATGACCGCTTCCAGGAGATTGTGGATGAGGCCAATCGGCCGGACTCACTGGTCCGGCTGACCCAGGTGATTCTCGATCCGGCGACGGATCTCCAGAAAACGAAGACCGTCGTGGCTCAGCCAAAGATTGAGGAACAGATTGCTGCCGCGGACTCTGCCGTCTTCACCAGCGAGGTGGAGCGAAGGATTGCCGAGGCGACCTATCAGGTCATCAACAAATACGAGAACTTGCCGACCTCCAGTTATCTCCTGAAGCCGGAAGTCCAAGCCAGGATTGCCGAAGAAGTGAAAGAATATGTGACGCCAAGCCAGCAGGCGCTTCCGGGAATGGCCGCGACACCGAGCATTGCCGATGTCGTTGCAAAGACCGCTGAACTAGTCGTGCAACAGACGATCGATATTCCCCGCGTTCTGGTGGTGCCAAGAGGTGAAGTGACCACAGGCTTTCATGCGTTCACGTTGGATTGTTCGGGCATCCACTACCAGCCAGTTGCGCGAGATCTCTTGATCCAGCACCTTCGGACCAATCAACAGGAGACGCTGAGCTGCGGTGGATCTCTGCAGGCAGAACAACGGTTGGAGGATTATGTGGTCCGAGGCCTCATCGATTTCGACGATATTTCTTACGATCAACATGCGGACCTGCTCTATGACCTGGCTGGACAACTCGTCCGGCATCTGCGCTCCTACCTCTCCGAAGAAGATGCGCGCAATGTGCTGATCTACTACCAAAAGCCGCTTTCCGCCTTCGTCCATGCTCAGATGCAAGACCATCAATGGGAGAAGGCGACGGGCTACGATGTGCAAGTGAGCAAGGGCTTCACCAAACTGAGAAAGCCTGCCTATACCGCGAAAGACGGAGAACCCATTCACGATTTCCGCGAAACCTTCGAGGACAAGAGCTGCATTCCCCAGGTTCTCTTTGGAGGCTTTCAGCGATGTCTCTTTAAGCAACAGAAGTTTCAGTCTGACTCAGAGAGGAAGCTGTCGGTGATTCTGGACCGGGATGCGCAAAAGTGGTTTAAGCCGGCACAGGGGCAGTTTCAGATTTCCTACAAGGTAGGTGTGGACCAGCGTGAATACGTGCCTGACTTTGTGGCTGAGACCACGGACTGTATCTACATGTTGGAGCCTAAAGCGCGAAACGAAATGACCAGCTCTGAAGTCCTCGCCAAGAAGGAGGCAGCCGTCACCTGGTGCGCCCGCGCCACCACCCATGCCCTCGGCAACGGCGGCAAACCGTGGAAGTATGTCCTCATCCCACACGATGTGATCGCGGAGAATATGACGCTGAGCGGATTGGTTGCTCAATTTGCGACATCCGTGTAGCGGCTCGGAACATGGTCACAGGAGGAATAGTAAGCTGCCAGGGTACGCTTCCCCGGAGTGAGTGTTGAGAGGAAGCCCTCTGAGGCAAGAGCGCCGTCTAGACACCAATCTGGCATTCCTGTATAAAGAGTATCCTATCCGGCGCATCCGTACCGCCGGACGCTTGGAGCCTTAACTGTCTCCGCAAGAAACCGAAGCGAGCGGGCGTAGCTCAGTGGTAGAGTCCTAGCTTCCCAAGCTGACAAAGGGGGATTACTTAAGTCGTTGTTGGCTTGAGTAATCCCCTTGTCATTCCTGGCGAAACACACCATTGCCTGTTCATCCCGCGTTGGTTCCTCATCCTGCTCTTCTGCCCATTTCGTTGGTCTTCCTAACACCGTAATAACACCTGACAGAGAGCACGGTTTCAGGCTCCACGGGAAGGCTCCATGAGTCCTGGTGGTCATGCCGGGTAGGAACATGCCGGATAGGGGTCATTCCCCAAAGCGACTCTGCAACCCTCGTGCAACCAGATTGCTTCACGCTGAGCCACCCCGCTGACTCACGCTGCTCAGGCCCCCCTCAGGGGGTGCACCCTTGGGGCAGGTGCCGGGGGTGGGGGTGGTGGTCCATGTGCCAGGGCTGACAGTGCTCAGGGAAAAGGCCCCGGAAATTTTAGCGGGTGGCAAAAGGTAGGTGGAAAGGGGGCTGATTTGCCATAAAAAAGGATTTTGGAAGGATTTTGGGGCAGTTTAACGAGAAAGCTGTAGATTTCATTAGCTTACGTAGTCTTTAGTATGTGCAATGTCCGCGTGGACTCGGCGGTGACTCGGCGGGAAACCTCCGGTGGATAGACCCTGCCTGGATTTCCGTCCGGCCTCGGGTGCATAGGGATCGGGACGGAAATTACCTGGAGAACTTGTGTCGAAGCTGAGTGAAGGGGAACCCTATCGGCCCGGCAATGACACGGGTGTCGCTGTTGTCGTAGAATACAGCCGTCCAGCCAAGCGCGGGGTGCACGATGAGAATTCTACTTCCTGCCCTGCCCCTTCTTCTCTTGCTTTCAGGATGCGCCACAGTTGACGGAGAGCAGGTAGCCTCGGAATCGGTTGTGGCAGATGAGGCTACATGGAATCCATGCGCGGGGCATGCCGACGAGAAAGTCATGGGGCCTGTTGAGGACATTCGACGGGCTGTGGCTGCTGGGGACCAAGCTGGCATTCAAAAGGCTATGAGAAACTTGTTGGCCTCCTTAGTGAAACTGGCATGACATGGGGACAGCGATTTGCGGATAACTATTTTAGGACTGGCATACAAGCTCGTCAGCGAGCGTATGCGTCTAAACTGGCCGCTGATGTGGTCATGAACGAGATGCGGATGCCACGTGTCGTTGATGCGGTACAGCACGGTTTCCCCATTGAGTGGCTCATCCCAGGTGAGCAGACCCAGGCACTTTATGGGCACTTGATTCCTGCTGAGCCTCTCCAGTTTACCGCCGAAGGCGAGCCAGTGACATCGGTGAGACTTACCCCAACGCCAGCAGCGCCAGGGCAGAAACCGGCTGGAGTGGCCCTATGTCCACACGCTCGGTTGACTCCGTTTCAGACGAAAGTGTGGACAGGCGAACCGGAGGCCCAAGGGATCAAATCGAGCCAGCGAGACGAAACATCGGACTTTTCCCAGACTCGGAATGACCAGCAGCAATATTCAGTGTTTCAGCCACCTCAACAACTCATCCCAACACCAGGCGGCAGGGCGTTGCTCGGACCATACACACCCAACGCGTACGGCCCAGGAATGAATGCCGACGCCACGGGTAGACCATTTATATGGCAGCCAGATCCGGGTTTCGGTCCACCAGACCACTTTAGCACAGTGAAACCCGATGCCTACGGCCTTGGGGTTGGTATGGACCAATATGGACGACCTGTGAGGCCAGCTTGTCCACCAGGATGGGCAGGACCTTGTTAGTCCCTATTCGGTAAGAAACCAAGCTAGCTTGAAGATTCAATAGGCATCCGCGTTCATCGGACCACGCACACACCAGACATGTTGGGTGTCGGTTTTCCCTCCCCAGCCCACGTTGCCACCTGCGAAGTCCACGAGCCATGCGAGCGTAGAATTCTCGGCAACGGTAGTCGCCGACCAATAAGGGAATGACTGGACCCCTGTAAAGGTGCTCGTTGGCACAAAAGGTGATGGTAGCCCGGCGTCTTGGAGGCTCTTCAATTCGATTGCCGAGGGTAGCCGCCACCCAACCGTGCTGCCAACGCTCTTATTAACACAATCGCGGATCGCTTCGACCCAAGAGCGGGTGATGGCGACAGGCTGCTTCTCCCAAACCAATCCAGTGTTGTTGTCTCTTACCGCTACTACTCCCCCAAAGTTTGCTAAGACGGTAAACCGCGAAGCACTCGGGAAATTCTTGTCCCAGTTCTGAGTGACTCCCTGAAGGTTCAGGCCGTCTATCTTGGATTCGAGCACGTTGAGTTTGTCCAAAATCTGTTGCTCGGTAGTGGTATTCTGCGCATTGACAGATGCCGATCCACCATCACCACCACCGCACCCGAGCAAGAAACAAAGTGGGATGCTCAGAACAACCAATCGCAGGGCATGAAGTAGGAAGATGTTCATGGTGGCCTCCTCCCTCAACGGTAAAACCCCTGACCCAATTCCGGCCCCCGATGTGGCGCTATTCTAGGAACCCGCAAGAAGGTATGACAAGAACGGAAAGTGAGAAATGGTGGTATTTTGCCAGAATCAGCAGGCGGTTGCTGGAAGCTACAGATGTCTCTATTTAGCGAGAGGTCCCCGCCCTGACAGGCGGGGTCTCCGTTGTTTCATGCATCGCATGAGCCGCTTCGCGGCTCCCGGCTCTCACCCCCATCCTTCCTGATGGGGAACTCCCGCTAGATTAGACAAAATTAACGTCCT
This sequence comes from Nitrospira tepida, assembly GCF_947241125.1. NCBI lineage: Bacteria > Pseudomonadati > Nitrospirota > Nitrospiria > Nitrospirales > Nitrospiraceae > Nitrospira > Nitrospira tepida. Next base: position 2,784,581 of record NZ_OX365700.1, read on the forward strand.
GACCCGGTTGTTTTTAGGCCCACAAAGGCGTTAGATAAATACCCTTCTTACAAAGCCCCTGCGGCGATTGAGCAGTAGTCCTACTATACAGGTGTTAACAGCATGCTCCCGCCCGCCCTTAAGGGCGGGCGGGCATAGCAGGTAGATGCTCTTCCTCTCCGACAATGGGGGTCTAGGGGTGGGGGGCCGTCCGCATTGGTGGCCACGGCAGCGATAAATGGGTCACCCATCTACCGCGAACGCAGGCGATTCTCCAACCCGTCGGCGAGAAAAAAAAGTGGGGGAGGGGTCGTTAAAAAACACGGCCAAAAACCGTTTATTCCATTGGAAGAGTAAACGAAATAGCGCCAGCCTGGCAAACCCAGGATTTGCTTTCAAGACATCAGCCGGAGAGGATTTGCAACACGCGAATAAGTGAACCATGGAAAAGGAAAAATTTTTTCCAATTGGCCGTTGCGCTCTTGACAATGGGCATGGCCCATGATTAGCTGGAATCACGATGGCAATAAAACACCTACGTGTCATTTTGCCGGTTTGACAGTCGGAAAGAAGTCTGAGGCGCGGTTGAGCGCTGAATGCAATATGGGTGTGGGGAATGCTCGCGTAGGCTTTGTGTGTCCTGAGTGCCGCTAAACGTACTCTGTCTACCTACTCACTAGGTAGCAGCTACCTCTCCACAGTATCAGTCCTCGTCCTCCCTATATACATACTCCCTATATATCTATAGCTCCATAGCAGTGCATTCGTTACTTCGAGGGCCTCTCCCCACCTAGGGAGGAGGCCCTCTTTGTTATAGGCGTCCCTTTTTTTTTGTGTAGGGACGGTCAACTTCACTCATTAACCATAGGGAGGATGTATGCACATAACAGGAATCCATAGGGCGAGTAGTAACACGGTCTATTTCTATGCCCTCTGTATACAGGACTTCACCCATATAGGGATAGGTCTAGCCAGGTATAGGAGAGACAGTACGAACAGATGGCGATGGGATTACACAGTGACCACACTATTGAACAATAAGCAAGGAGATCGAACATGCCGATTCTAAGTGCAGTGACAATAGGAGCAAGTCTGCTAGACGTTCAAACGATCATTGACGGTGAGCTACCAGCGGTAGATTGGGTGGTTGATCGGCTCATAGCGAAGGGTGACCGAGTACTGGTCTATGGTGAGCCTGGGTCACTGAAGTCATGGTTGATGCTCGACCTGGGCTTACATATCGCTGCTGGGACTCCCTGGCTGGGACATTTCGAGATTCCAGAAAGGAAGAGGGTTCTCTACATAGACGAGGAAATGAGCCCACGCACATTAATTCGACGAGTAAAGAGGCTGATCGAAGGGTCAGACCTAGAGACGGACTCCTTGCCCTTCAAGGCACTGACCCTTTGTGGGGTGAGGTTCACCGATGAGAGTGTGGGGACAACCCTCTTAGCTGGGCTCGCTACTCACGGGTTTAGCCCGGAGGTAGTGATCATTGAGACCATGAGAAGGGTTCTACATGGGAGTGAGAACAACGCCGATGAAGTAGGAGCCTTCTGGAGATGCGTTGATTTGCTCAGGAAAGAAGGGAGGAGTCTAATTATCACCCACCACATGAAAAAGCCTTCAATGCATGGTGCCAATGAGTCCGTTTATAGAGCTAGCGGTAGCACTGATGTGTTGGGAGGGTCAGACTCAGCCTTTGCAGTAGAAAAACTACAAGCCAATAAGGTCTGTGTGACATGCGTTAGAGCTCGCAATACACCTGAGGCATCACCGTTTTATGTTTCCCTACATGACACAGGGCCGGAAACACCGGCTTCAATGCGATTTGAGGGCCAAGGCGGTGCTCTAGTAGTGCCACAGAGCCGGGTTGAGGAGGTGGCCAACTGGATAGAGGAGTATCTGAGGGATCAGCAAGATCAGCAGGCGACGACTGCACAGATCCGGCAGAATCTAGACACGGCACATCGTGTATCAAGCGATAGATGCGAGAAAGCCCTTAGGAGGCTTAGAGAGACTGGCAGAGTTACCCAGCCGGTGCACGGAGCCTACCGTATAGCGACTCAACAGGAGGTTGCCAGTGTCACAAACTGATCCGCCAAACCGCCTTACTTATATAAGTCGGCGGTGGCGGCGGTCTTTTGTGGACCGCCGGGCCAAAGACCACCGAGGCGGCGAGACTGGAAATACACGGGAGAACACTGTCCACGTGAACGGGGGCCAATTCCGAGCACGAGCGTAGCCTGAAGCGGAGCGAGTGCGAGGCTCTTGTTTCCTAAATACGAGGGTACTAACGAATCTAAACAATAGAGACTAGGACAGGCTAATAGCTTCCCTAGGTTAACCTACAGACCCCTGGGTTTCTCACGGGAATCGTGAGCTAGCCCTGGGGTTTTTTATTTCTGGAGGTATTTTATGGAGCGTCTAACGCCTATTAAGGCCATAAGAGCCAAGTGCATGGACTGTACATGCCATCAACCCAAGGAAATCCGTGAGTGCCGTATTATCACCTGTCCGTTATGGCCCTACCGGATGGGTAAACGACCAAATCAGATACCCCAAACAAACCAGGAGGCAAAAGGTATTGAGCTATGCAGCATTTAATCAACATAAAAGAGGCGGCTCAATACACGGGCCTGTCACCCCATACCCTCTACACGATGGTCAGTCAGCGGCGGATACCATTCGTGAAGGTGGGCCGGTTGGTCAAGTTCGATCTTGACCTGTTGGACAAATGGATCAAACAGCATACCGTGATGCCGATGCCCAACAAATTGCAAACTTGACGTGTGTACCCACTTATGGGTACAGTAGACTATCGTCGTGTTACGGCTCAGAGAGATACGACAGAGACAAGACGTAAGCCTTCGCCGTCTCAGTCTGGAGACGGGAATTGCCCTTTCCACACTACAGAGAGTGGAGCTAGGTGCCTTTGATCCGAGGCTCTCTACGCTCCGTGAGTTGGCGAAGGCCCTGAACGTATCGATCGCTGATCTGATAGGTGAAAGAGGCAGGCCATTTCCCAATTCAACAATCACAAGGAAGGGGGCAAGTATGGCTCAGAGGTACAGCGTCCAGCGAAAGGATAAGGCAGTTAGCAATGCGGTCAGCGCCTTTGAGAAATGGCGAAGACAATACGTTGTAAAAGGTCTTGGACCATTTGTCTGGAACTATGAATATGACCAGGTAGACCAAGCAACTAAGCTACTAAAGTTTCTTTTGACCAACCTCAAGGGGGCCGATTCAAGATCATCGGAGTAAGGTTTCAGTAAACCGCATTAACTCAGCGAAAGGAGGGGTAGTCCAATGGGACTGACCAAACGGAAGGACAGTTACTATGTCGAGTTCCCTGTACTGGATGATGGCAAGGTGCTCAAGCTAGCGCCACCGGGCACAGGCAAGTTGAAACGGTGGAAGGTGGGAACGCTGAACCGGCGCTATGCTAAGGATCAAGAGGCCATCATTAAGACACGCCTCCTGTCCGGCCAGATACCTAGTCCGGCGGTGGCCCGTGCCGAAGCCATGACGTTTCGGCAGTGGGCGGAGATTTATTTGAACCTTGAGGAAGTGAAGAAGCTGAAGAGTTACCCCCTTCGCAAGTTGTATGTGGGGAATCTGGTGAAGTTCTTCAGGGACAAACCGTTGGCCGCGATCACCCCGGAGGAGGTTGCTGCGTATCGGGCGCAACGAGTCCAGTACAGGCGGATTCAATGTCCTGAATGCAAGAAACGAAAAGAGAGGCGGTTTGTCGGGCAGGAGGTCTGCCCTGCGTGTGGTTGGAAGCGCGAGGATGCCCCGCGTCCGGTCTCCTTGCAGACGATCAACCATGACCATACGGCGTTAACTCACATGCTGAATGTGGCGCGCAGTCCGCGTTTCAAGGTGATCCTGGACAATCCGGCGAGCCACGTGAAGAAGCCAGACCCGAAGAACGAGCGGGACAGGATCGCCAGCACGGACGAATGGCTTCGGTTGAAGGAAGCGGCAGCGCCGCATCTGCGCCGAGTCCTCACGGTGGCCTATGCGGTCGGTCCTCGAAAGGGAGAACTGCTGAAGCTCGAATGGTCGGACGTAGACATGAAACGGAGGGAGGTTACACTTCGAGACACCAAGAATGGGGAAAGCCGCATGGTTCCCATGACAGAGGAGGTGTACGAAGTGTTTAAGGAGTGCTGGAAGGAACGCCGACTCGACACGCAACGAGTTTTCCTGTATAAAGAGAGGCTGATTTCTCGACTCAATACGGCGTTCAATGCGGCTTGCCGTCGAGCGGGAATCGTCGGGCTTCGGATTCACGATTTTCGCCACACGGCGAGCACGAACCTCAGGCGGGCAGGGGTAGACACGGCCACGGCTATGAAGATCGTCGGCCACAAGTCCGAGCGGATGCATCGGCGGTACAACACCATTCAGCCGGAAGACCTGCACCGAGCCGTTTCAAAGCTTGCCGTGTTCCAGGCTAACACTGTAATAACACCTGAGCCTGTGGCGGTAGGAGCCGAAATTGTAAGTGCGCGACAAACCGAAGCGAGCGGGCGTAGCTCAGTGGTAGAGTCCTAGCTTCCCAAGCTAGTTGTCGTGGGTTCAAATCCCATCGCCCGCTCCAATTTTTCAACCGGTTCCGTTACCCTCTCTTCACTCTCTCTGACCTCCGTTCCGGTTTCAGTCACGGTTCCAGAAAGCAATCGATCTGCACTCGGTTGTGAGGGAGTCGGGGAGAACAATCCGAAGCGGCCAACCGTTTCCACCGCGGCCTTGAGATGCGCTTGACTGAGATGGGCGTAGCGCTTCACCAGGGCCGTCGAGGAGTGGCGCAGCAAGGCCGCGATGGTGCCTTCATTGTGGCCCGCCATCGCCAACCGGCTGGCGAAGGTATGCCGGAGATCGTGCCATCGCACATCGAGCAATCCCGCGTCCCGCACCGCCGGGCAGAAGATTCGCGAGTAGACGTTGCGTTGATCCATCGGGCGAGCGGGATTCTCTGACGGAAAGACCCAGGGAGAGGCGCGCTTGGGGTGAGCAATCGCCCGGGCCTCTGCGATGGCCTTCATGTTGGCGAGAATCTGCCGGGCTTCCTCCGGGAGATGCACGTACTGCACCCCGCCGGCTTTCGTTTCCGGTAACGTGAGCAAGCCCAGGTCAAGGTTCACATCCCGCCAGCGGAGCCGCATCTGTTCCCCAAGGCGAAGGCCGGTCAGAATCGCCAAGCGCGCCCAGGGCGCATGATCAGGCCCGAGCTTGTCGAGCAGTGTGGCTTCTTCCTCTGGGGTCAAGAACCGCATCCGGCTTGGCCGTATCTTCACCAGCGTCACCCGCTCAAACGGATTACGATCGATCCGCCCATCGCGCTTCGCTTTATTCAGCACATGCCGAAGAAACTTCATGTAATGCAACACGGTTTGCGGAGCCCTGGTCACGGGGGTCGCTTCGTGCTTTGGGTCGAGGTTTTCGGTCAACAGTTCCCGCTGTGCCGCTTCCAGGAGGGCAGGGGTGACGGCATTCACACGGAGACCCTGTAGCCGTGCCTTCCACCATTCCCCATAGTGCTTCTCGGCCCATTGATTCTTCACGGTCGAGGTCTCGACATGCGCCGTGATCAGATCTGTCATCAAGGGATAGCCGCCGTGCTGGTATCGCTCAGGAAAGAAGCGCCCGGCCTTTTGTTCCTGTTTCGCCTTCTCGTAGAAATCCCGCGCAGCCGTCTTCGTCGAGAAGCTTCCGAACCGCCGCTCTCGGCCATCGTGGTAGAGCCGCACGTACCATATCGTCTTCCCGGCCGCGTCCTGCTTCGACAGCAAGCCCCGATCTTTTCGTCCTGCTCGTGCCATCGCTCCTCCTTTCAGAGAGTTTTTCCCTGGTTCCGTGAAGGCGGAACGCCGTATTTCGCATATGAGCCACGATCTGGAGCAAGACCAGGGGGAAGGCCGGGCTTCCCCCTGATCGTGGGTCGTGGCCTCAGTCCTGACACGCCAGCGTCCCCAGGATCCGCGCCACCGCCTCCCGCTCTTTCGCCGTCGCGCGTTCAATCCGATACCCGCAGCCAACCCAGGACATCAGGTCCAAGGCGCCGCCATCGGGTAGGACCATGACGGGTTGGCCGTAACTGCTCGTACTATGCGTCGTGCTGAGGCGGACTGTGACCCTCTTGCGCGCTGGGGACTCTCCAAATGGATCGACTCGGTATGAGCATGTCATGATTCCCCCTCCTTGGTTACGGCCACCAGGCCGGCAGTGAGTATTCAATCCCTCCGGTCTCTCGGTTCCGGTCCCGCGTCAGTGGGGCTTTCAACAGGCGAAGCGCCTGGAGGTAGCGATAGAATTCCCGATGCGGGATCCCTAAGACCTGCTCCACGTGCGCCCGGCTGCTCGGGCGCCGTTGGAGGAGCCAGATCAGTTCCAGCCCCTCCGCCAGGATGCGCTTCTTGATCTCAACCCCGTTCGGCAGTCTCGGGCGTGGCCGGCGCCGTCGCATGGCTCCCTCCGTGGTGGCGGGCTAGGCGCCACGTTGGCTTTTGAAGTGCTGTTCCAGTAAGTGGCGAATCAGGCCCGCCGCCGTCGTGCCGCGTTTGCGCTCGGCGTCGAGCTTGGCCTTGAGGGTTTTCGGCAGTTGCACAACGAGGCGCGTCATTTTCATGGCTAATCTCCTATCGTGATATTTATGATATGTACGCATATCATATGCTGTCAAGTGCTATTTACCCATCGCCGACACCGTGCTATCTTCGCCACCATGCCAAAGAAAACAGATCAAGAAAAAGGCGGGTCCTGGATCTTCCGGGACATCCCGCGAGAGCTTATGAAGCGTGCCAAAATTGCCGCCGCAGTAGAGGGCAAGTCGATCAAGGCCCTCATTTTGGAGGCCCTGGACGAACATCTGCAGGGGATGGAGAAGAAAGGGCTGTTGCCGAAAGGGAAGGGCTAATCGAGATTCTTCCGGTGTTTGACGATGGCCGCGAGGAGCCGGCGCCTGAACATCCGGGAAAAAGTGGGGGCTCTTGGCGCGGCGAGAGTGTCCCGCGGGCTCCGCGCCAAGTTTGTGCCGCCGTGGCCGCCCCCAAGCCGCCGGTGGAGGCCCGCGAGCCGCTTACGCCATCTGCAAGGCTTTGACCGCCCCGCCGCCGCCGTCCACCAGGTCGCCATCCGCGCGGATGAACGCCAGGAAGCCCAGTTGCAAGTAATCGGCATACCGTTCTTCCAGCCGCAACACGCGCGGTTCTTTCACCAGCCGGACATAGTACGCCGACAGATCACCGAACAGAATCGCCTTGTTCCCGGTGGCCAGGCTCGGCATGTTCGGATCAATGACGACCGGCTTGCCGAGGAGTGAATCCGGGCTGCCGGCGGCCAAGTCCCCATACAGCGGGCGGTTCTGTGAATCCTTCAGTTTCCGTAGCGCCCCGAAGGTGGTGTCATTCATGAGCCACTTGCCGTTCTGGCGATACAGCGGATCGACGCTGTGCATGTGGTCCACCAGCTCATCATAGGTGACCGCCGTGGCGCTGGCGGCCGTCTTGCCCACCGTGGCCGCGGTGACAATCCCGCGCGGTTTGGAGCTGCCGTCCCCCGTCACCCAGTGCTTCGCCGTAATCCGCCCCAAGCGCTCCCCGAGCTTCTTCATGACGTAGGCCGCGAAGTCAAAGCCGGCATCGTCCATGAGTTGGATTGAGACGCGCACGATCTTCGAGGAATAGAGGAAGCTCTGCAACACGACTTGCGAGAGCACGACATCGCCTTCGTTGTGTTGCGTGTTCTCTGAGATGATCTCGCCCTCGACGGCCGTTTCATTATCCGCTGGGATGGGCAGGTCCGCGCCCGTCGCGGATGGCACGATCGTGCAGTTCGGCAACACCCCGCCGATCTGTTTCAGCGCTTCCACCAGGGGCGCCATCGCCGCGTCCGGCACGGCATACCCGCCTGCGCCGCCAGAGCCCACCCCTTGCGCCATGCGGATGTCGGGATCATGGCGCAGCCGCTTCGTCATGATCGCCCGCTCATCTGGATCGAGCCCGTTGATCCCGAATTTCAGGAAGTTCGAAAAGGCCCGGACCTCCGGTTCCCCCTCATCCTCCGACAGTCCCGGCCGTGAGGACAGCCCGCGTAGGATGCGATCCATCTTCGGATCGCGCCGGCCGGCATCGGTCAGCGCATCCCCGAGTTCCGCTTCTCGAATCTGCGCGGCCAGACGATCGACTTCCACCATAATCCCGTCAAAGCGCGCCTCGATCTGCTTGGTAAAGGGCTCGCGTTTGAGGAGCGCTTGGGCCTCGTCGAGCAAGCGCCCGCGCTGCTCCCGAAGTTGCTGTGCACGTGTGAAGGACGACATAGCGAAACCTCCGTTGTTGAAAATCCCCGGAGGTTCGCCGTTCTGGCGGGTGGTCCGCCGCGGCGACATGCGGAGGCGGACAGCGTGCGGGGGTGAATGTGTCATTTATAAGTTTACAGTATCGTTCCTAGATGAATCAACCTTCTCGCGCGTTTCACGCGCCGCGCGTTCATCGCGCACCGCGGCTTCTATCTTTGCATCAATCCAGGTCTGATAGATCGAGCAAATCCCTTTCAATTGCCGCAACAGCGCGCGATGGAATTGCACATCGAGACTATCCACGGCGCGGCCTCTGCGGTTCGAAGAACTTTGCGATGCCCTTCGGCTCGCTGTCGTTCGGAAGCGGCGACACGCGGGCATGCTGGGCCGGTGTGGCACCCAGTTCGGCCAAGGCCGCTTGATAGGCGCGGCGTTCTTGCTGCATGATCCGCACTTCCGGCCGCGGTCTCGTCATCCTCAGCCCATCGCGTTCCGTTTCATAGGTGGCGCCGTGCTCGGCAATCGCCCTCTCGGCCCTCTTGAACATCGAATATGCGGTCGCGGCAATAAGTAGAATGCCATAGTCCGCTTCGCACAACACCCCATGCTCTCCGCCAAGGAGCAAAACCAAGCGATCCCATTCGGCGCTCGCGTCGGCATCGAGATCAGCCGGCTTCTGCGGAGTGCCGACCACGAAGGGAGAGGTTCGCGCGGAGGTCAGCGGGCGTTTGCCCGGGTTTCCACGTAGGATGCGAAGACGCTGCGGATTCGGCTTTCTGCCTCTCATAAGGCCTCCCTAAAAAACAGTTGCGAATTTCGCGGGGAAATCCCGAATGGGGACCCCGCGGTCTATACGTAAAGGCCCCAGACTTTTCACCCGCCATCCCCTCATGCGGGCAGATGTCCGCGAATCTGCCGCGGATCGACCAGCAACGGAGCAGGCTGGCCAAACACTTCCACGGCCACGGCCAGGCGGTACCCGCCAAAGACTTCCTGCACAACACCGAGCAAGTCCCCGTTGAGACTTCGCATGATCACAGTGTCTCCAGGCTGGTATTTCGCTCCCGCCGCCGGCTGGTATTCCTCTCTGATCAACTCCCCCGCTTCGCCGTCATCATCGTCCAGCAGGTCGCACGGCGGGAGCTGCGCCGGCTGTGCTGGCAGGCGCGAAGTCGGCTGTCGGCGCCGCCGGAGGTTGGCCAACCTGGCCAACTGGCGCGCGCGCAGGTCTGCAACCATGGCCAGCAGGCGTTGCCGTTCCGCCGAATCTTCCGCATTGATCCACGCCCAGCGGAGTTCGGCCGCTTCACGGGCGAAATCCTCACTGCCCGGCATGTCATTTCCTCCTCGTGTGAGATGAGAGGCGATCAACTCCATTCTCCACGCGCTCCAGCGTCACACATTCACCAGACCGCGTGATGCGGTAGGTTTCGCCCTGTGCGTTCGCCAACTCTTTCAATGCCCGCCCAGAGTAGCGGACGCCTTCAATGATCCACGTATCTGTCCCCACCTGATAGCCGCGCGTGCTGTTCATCCACCAGTAAAAGAAGTCGCAGGGGTACAAAATGGCACGGACCATCAGTAACCAGGGTGGCAGAATCGCCCCTTCAGTTTGCCTGGAGGTTGCCAAGCGCCACAGTCTGGCACGCAACGATCGGGCCTCCGTCATCGTTCACACGCCGGTTGATAGGTCCGGCCAGCCGGCGCAGGCGGCTCGGCCTGGCGGCTCGCTTCGTTGAGCAGACTGGCGAGGTTCGCCGCAGCCACCCAGGTCAGGCGGATTTCGGAACCGCCCGAACCGGTCAACAGAACCTCGTGCCGCTCGTGGTCAACGCTCACCGTCAGGCATGCAGGCGTCATCGGCCGCGCTCCGTCATCCATTCCGCCGGAATCTTCGCCAGCCGGTCGGTCGCGGGATGCCAAACCAGGACCGAGCCATCGGGGTAGGTCGCGAGGACTTCACCCTCACAGGTTCCGAAGAGCGGGCTGTCCCAGCGGATCGGATCGCCAGGCTGGGGCAATCCAACCGGGCGCACCCGGTCCCCCAGCTTCGCCAGAATCCGGCGCGCCCGGTCCGGTTCGACCTCCACCGGTTGCCCGGGGATGAGCACGATTTCCCCGCCAGGCCAGCGGTAACGGATCGGCTGTCCGACCGCCTCAAGTCTCATCGTCGATGATCTCCGCCCCTATCTCCCAAGATTCTTGTTCCAGAGGACCGTTTTCTTGTTCTCGCATGGAGGCGAAAAGCCCAAAATCGCGGGAACAAGAATCATTGACGATATTTCGCGCGCTTACGTTCGTTTTCTGATTCTTGTTTTCTTGTTCCCCTATATATGGGGGAACAACAGAACAAGAACTCCTTGACTGGGGTGAGCTTGTCGCGTCAGGGTTCTTGTTCCCAAGTTCCGGCCGGGATTCTTGTTCCCGGTGTTCACAGGATCGGGCATATTTGAACGGGTCCGCCTTGCCACCCCGGCCAGTCTTGACAACCTTTCCGGCTCCGACCAGCGCTCGAAGCGCTTTGACCTTGACCCCGCGTCGGCCTTCCATTTGGTCAAGGATGACCTTCTCTTCGACGGGTTCCTTGGTCATCGCCAGGTAGTCGAGGATCGCGTCACCCATTGCGGCTTGATCCGCCACATCCCGGCTTGGTCCGGCTGCTATGGTCCGCGCTGTTGGGTCCCACGCCAACGTGATTTCTTCTAGGTCTTCGCCGTAGCGTTGAACGCTGCTCAACGTGCGGTACTTCTCCGTGCGCTTCAGGAGCAGTGCAGTGTCCACCGCTGCAAAGATTGCGGTTGACCCTAAGATACTGTCTCCGCCCTCTCGATCACCCTTCCCCAAGTGATGAACAGCCAACACACCAGCACCCGTCTCCCGCGCCAGCGTCCCGAGCGGTTCTAAGGCTATCGTCACAGCTGCGTAGTCATTTGCGTCTTTTACGCGCGTGAAGCGAAAGAGTGGGTCCACGATGATCAACACTGGCGCGTAGCGACCCGCGGCTTTTCGCAACAGAGGCAACCCATCAGCGGGGGAAGGCGCACAGAAAATGTAGATGCGATCGTCCACCGTCGCCCCCATTTCTCGAAAGTGGCGCCTCACCTCCGACCGTTTTTCTTCCAGCGCAAGGTACAGGACAGGCCCGCGCGAAGTGGGGAAGCTCAGAAACGTATCTCCCCGCGTTACAGCTAACGCAAGGCAACGAGCCATGGTCGATTTCCCCGCTTTCGGCTTGCCAGCGAGGAGCGAAAGGCCGCCCACCGGCAGGCGAGCTTCCAGCACCCATGGGCGCGTGTCTTCCGGCTCATTGAGCAAGTCACCAAGAGACGTGAAGAGCATCGGTCCATCATCCATGCCCCACGGCCGCGCGCTCGCCAGCAACGTTTCGAGTCGCTCACTGAACGCGGGGTCCCGTCGATACTGCGCGACAAAATCCGCCGCATCGCCTTTCGCCGGAGCCTCCGGCCATTCGACGAAGCGAACGCTTCGGGCCACTCCGGCGAGACGTTCACCGATCCGCTGCATGTGCGCGCGTCCTGGTTCGTCGTGATCAGGCCACAGAATCGCATCTCTTCCGCGAAGCACGTCCAGCGAGGCAAGCGACGGAGCGCTGTTGGCTCCGGTCACCGTCCCCAGCGCTGGGACTCCCGCCCACCAGAGCGCTTCAGCTGCTTTCTCGCCCTCGACCACGATGCGATGGTTAGGGTCGGTCCATTCGACTTCTGAGCCATAGAGGGGGAGATCCGCCGTCTTCCGACCGTTCAAGCCCGGGGTGCCGTCCAGGCGCCGCCAGGTGAACGTTTTCTCCCCGTCGCGATCGATGCGTTCATGGATCGCGACGAACTCTCCGCTGCGGTCGCAGATCTCGTATGCTGTCACGGATGCACCCTCTCTGTTCGGTTTTCCGTTCGCGTGAGTCACGCCGGCAAGCTCTTCGATGCGCCGCCGCTGTTCTTTGAATGTCTGGAGGCCTCCCAGCAACCCGATCAACTCAAACACGTCGGCGCCCTTCTCGCCGAGACACTTCCGGGACCAACAGAAGGCCCGGCCGTCCTTGATCGTGACAGATGGGTGCGCATCGCTATTGCGATGTCGTTCCGGAAACGGGCATCGCCAACGCCCCTGCGCATCAGGGGTACTACCATAGCGTCTGAGCAGATCTGCGACAGAAACAAGATTTTTCAGTTCAGCAACCGTCGTCATCTGTTGCCTCTTCTGTGCGCGAGCATCGCATCGAGTCGATCAAGTATCGATGAGATGAGCATACGTAGTACTACGCTCATCGATGCGTCACTTCGTCGCCTCGCGTCCGAGATGGGGCCGCGTCCGCGGTTGTTGGAGCGCGGCCAGTACGGCCGCGCGATCAAAGCGGACGCCAATGTCACCGATGCCAAGACAGGGAATTCTGCCGGTCTTGGCAAGCTTGTAGATCGTACTTTTGCCGCAACGGAGTAGGCGAGCTAGTTCATCCGCTTTCAGGATCTGTCCGTGGGGGGTGTCTGTGTGCATGGAGCGCCTCCTCGTTGTCTATGCTCCACAGCGTACACAACGCACGAAGGTGTGCGAAGCTAGGATATGACGTTATTTGCAGTACTGGTATAAATACTTACTCGTGAGGAGGAGAGCGGATAAGGGCGGGGCTCGGTCGAGTTACATGCCGTGCGATCGGTTGCGGTTCCGCCAATTGTCGAGGTAGTTCTTGACGTGAGTGTCTGTGAAAGGACCGTCGAGACGGGCAGGCGAACGCCCGCGCTGAACACTGGCAAAGGCCGGCTTTCTATTTCTGAGTCTCTGGAGAGCCTCCCGAATCCAGATCTCCTGGTCCGCCGGGTTGATCTTCCAGGCCTGCATCAGGTCGCGCGCTTCCGACAGCCGCCATTCAGAATTGAATGGTGGGTCATCAGGAGGGACCACGTTTTCTAGGGCTACGGCCTCCGTCAGGTGGTCGGCCAGTGATCGGTTCAGGGCTTCAGCAATGGCGGCGGGACCTTGTGTTTTCGACAGCACAAACCGGTGTGAATCCGTCTGACCGGCGCCGTTGGGCTCTACCTTCCCGAAGGGTTCAATTCCGACAAAGGCGGTCGGCCCTTGAAATTTGGTGAGCTCAGTGCGCCAGGCCGCAATGGTTGCCTCGGCCTTCTGGATTTTCCGGGCCGTGATGCCCTCGGGAATGGTGACGATCAATTTCAGGCGGGGAGGGGTGTGGCCCAAGACCGGCCTCACATCAACTTCAAGCCCGCCGATGCGCCGTTCGAGGGTTTGGACACGCCTGAAGAATTCATCCCGCCGTTGCCGTGCCTTCGCCCACTGAGTCTGAATGCGATCATACTCAGAGTCTTGCGGACCCTTGAGCGCCATTACCTGACGAAGATAGGTATCGAAGGCGTCGCGTCGTGGTACTCGTGGCATAACCCCTCCTCGTGGGGCCTCGCGTGGGGAGGGAAGGGCCGCGACCGCGAGGACGATCGCGTCACGCCAGGGGATCAGCCCGGCGTCGAGCCCTTCCGAATTTAGTCACGGTCTCATTTGTGTTCTACCGTCCATTGCGTCTATTACCTACCATATCCTGTGCTCTCACGTCTATATCGTCCACTAAGTCTATGGGGTAAACTACTTAGTCGCTCTTCCCAAGCTAGTTGTCGGGGGTTCAAATCCCCTCGCCCGCTCCATACCAAGCTTGCTGGTCCCGCCGGCTCCTCAGGCGTAGCCTTCTTCTTGGACGCCGGCGGAGAAACCCCTCCCGCGTTTCCCCATAAAAAACCTCCATACCGCACTTCGTGTGAACCGCCGGCTCCTCAGGCGCAGCCTTCTTCCTTGACGTCGGCGGAGACACACCTCCAGTTTTTCCCTCCGCGTAGATCATTCTCTTGCATGAACCGGGCGCTCTCCATCGCGTGTTCGCAATATGCTGCGCCCAGAGAGACACCTTTAGACATAATGATGTGACCCGCCCAATCCGCAAGCCCGCATTATTCATGACGGTTCGTCGCGTTGCACCCGTTGCAGTAAAAGAGCAATGGGTGCCTCCAGGCGCAGCCGCGAAGGACCAAGCAACTGTCTTGAATGTCAAGCTCTCCGTGCAGCGGCCGGTTGCCATGGAGTCCCATGATGTACCATCGCATTGAGAATGGTCAGCAGCTTGCGCATCGCGGCGACCAGCGCGACCTTGGATGCTTTGCCGGCGGTACGCAGTCGCTGGTAGAACTGCCGGATGACGGGGTTCCAGCGCGTCGCCACCAAGGTCGCCATGTACAGCGCGGTGCGGACGGGGGCCCGCCCACCCCAGATGGTGCGTCGGCCGCGCAGCCGCCCACTGTCCCGATTGAAGGGCGCGACGCCCACCAAGGCCGCAATTTGCTTGCGATTCAGCAAGCCCAACTCCGGCAGCTCGGCCAAGACCGTGCGACTCATTACCGGTCCGATGCCGGGCACGCTCTGCAACAAATCTTCGCGTGCACGCCAGATGGGGCTCTCTTCAATCATGTCATCGAGGTCCTCGTCGAGCCGGGCCAGTTCGGTGCGCAACCAGCGCAGATGGGCTTCAATCCGCTTCCGCACGCGGGCTGGAGCTCGGTCCAACCGGTTCTGCTCGGCCCGCTGCATCGCCAGCACTTGGCGGCGTCGCGCCAACAGGGCCGCCAGTTCCGCGGTCTGCGGATCGGGGAGCGCCCGCACTTCCGGTTGGATGACCTCTGCGAAGCGGGCCAACACCTGCGCGTCCAGCGTATCGGTCTTCGCCAACCGGCCCGTCGCTTTGGCAAAGTCCCGGACCTGGCGCGGATTGACCGCGATCACGGGCAAGGCGGCGTCCACCAGCGCCCGCAGCAACGGCCGTTCCAAGCCCCCGGTGGCTTCCACGACAATCCGTATCGGCGATACCTGGCTCAGCCGTGCGATCACCGTGCTGATTCCCTGGGCATCATACGGGACGCTCAGCGGCGTGCCAGCCGGCCGCATGGCGACGTCCAGCTGCGCTTTCGAGATATCAATTCCGACACACACCGACGATGTCTGCATCGCCTCCTCCTTGGTGAAGCCCGTCCTTGTCTTGATGCGGGCTCGGTGGCCCAGGCAACTGTGCGGGCTTATGGAATAGGGAATGTGACGACCCGGCTCGGCCGCGGTCTCTTCGGACCGGAGGCGTATCGATCTGTCACATTCCGTATGTCTCATGTACCACAATTCCAAGATACAAGGCGTACTTGAGACAGTACGTCGAGGGGCGCACGGCGCGATTGAATAAAGAGCGCCATGTCTGTGCGCGCCGCCGAGTTGGTGAGGCGGCCGGACCTGAGCGGCGAGCACGCCCGCCATACCAAGCTTCGCTTGAACCGCCGCGTTCGATCACATCGCGGCGGAGAGGTACTTTGCCTGCGACTTCGCATGTTGGCCAGGGACCCGTTACAATTTGGGAGCAACGGGTGCCCCGGGGCAAATCGGGGTGCCCATTGCTCCTTTGTTGCAATGGGCCTAAGCAGCAGAAGCGTTCATGAACAATGCGGGTTAGTGCTTCCCTTTTCTCTTACCTTCGTGTGAGCGGGCGGCTCGTCGGGCATAGCCCCTCTTTATTGCGCCGCCGGAGGAACACCTCAAGTGATTCTTCTCGCTTTTCTCTTCATATCAATCTTCGGTTGAACCGCGAGGCTACTTTTAGGCTGATCGTCATAGTGCATCGCGGAGATATCCTGCAGCGTGGCTTCTCTACTCTTACTTACATAGCATTTCGTGTGAACCGGCTGCTCCTTAGGTCATGACCGGTGCTGTTCTCTCCGTCGAAGCGAATCGTCTGTAATCCTGTCTCCTCTGTGAACCATGACGGATGTCGCCGAGAGATCCGTCCGTTATGACCTAGGGTTTCTCCTAGTCTCACCTCGATAGCCCTCCTCTGGCTCCGTATCCTCAGGGAGCAGCCTGTCCTTCCAGACAAGGTCTGTCGATCGTCACGGCCTAAAATTACCTTATAATTCCATCAGTTCCAACGAACTCTCAGCGGACCAAGACAGTTATTCCGCTCTGGACAACCTGTCAAACGACAATATTCCGTAAAACCAAGCTGTTGCATCGACGTGTTCTTTTATCCATCCAGTCGGGATAGTGGCCTATTCGGCGCCAGCCTCATCAACCCGGCGACAAATCAATCGCTTATGAAATCCCTGCCTGTTGGCAAAAGATTTGCTGGTTATTCCGACTAGCCGATCGAGCCACGCCGGCCAAGCCAAGAAAAGAAACGGAATCGAGCGACCGGGGAGAATCATTTCTTCTTCAAGGAGGTGGCGTCATGAGCAAGCTTGTCCTCGCAATCGTCGCGACTCTCGCCTTTGCCGGTGCCGCTGTGCTTCCTGCTGAGGCGACCACCACGTTCGTGCGAAGCACGGTCGAGCGCATCGATCTCTCGAAGCAGACCATTACCTTTCAAGCCCGCGACGGGCAAACCTGGACGCTTCGTGTGGAGAACCCCGATCTTCTCAAAAAGGATTCGCTGGCCAAGGGAGATCAAGTCACCATCGAAGTGAATCCCAACGACGAGGTCAAGACGATCCTCAAACTGTCGCAACCCCATGAGCCGGACCGGGCGGAGACAAAATAACCAGGTCGGCTCGCTGAAACGCGTCTTGTCCGGCTGTGAACAGACCACCACCCCTCATGCATAGGCACGTTACGGAGGCGTTATGAACTGCCGACCCCATCATCGAGCCAGAACAAACCGGTTGTCCATCCTGTTTGTGTTGATCGCAGCCATCTGCGCGGCTTGCGCATGGGTGACCTGGCTGGAAAGACCGGCCGTTGCCGCGGACCAGGCGACGATTGAGGAGGGCGCGACGGTCACCTTCTCCTACAGTTTTACGGTCCCCGGAACCGTTCCGACGATCTATAGCGACGTCGGCACCTTCGTTCAGGGCAAGCATCAAATTCTTCCGGTCGTGGAGCGAGAGTTGGCGGGCCTGCATCCGGGCGATGAAAAAACCGTGGAGGTGACGCCCGAAGAAGGGTTTGGGCCCTACGACGAACAGAAAAAAGCGAACGTCCCTCGCGCGTCCTTACCCGAAGGGGTCAAGGAAGGTGATGTGGTGGAAGACCAGAACGGCCGCGTCGCCACCATCACGACGATCTCGGACACAGGCGCCGTGATGGACTACAACCATCCGCTGGCCGGCAAGCGGTTCGTGATGCAGATCAAGGTGCTGAAAGTCGAGAAGCCGTCGTAACGCCATCCGCATCGGCCGGCTCGATCCGCTTCGTTCCATGAGGTGTGCTTGTTAGCACGCAGGGCGTTTCGTGCGCTCTGCGGGGGCAGCGCGGTCCTCCTATCATCGGTCGCTACCATCAACATTCCGGCATTCCAACGGCCGTTCGCAGCCAGCGAATGCCTTTGCCTAAGCAGTAAGCAGGACGACGCGCAATCTGATGAAGCCAAAGAAAAGAGAGGAGGCTGACCATGCAAGAACTCTTGATTTATCTCAAAGCGCGCATCGAATGGTGTCAACAGCAGGGCAGGGCCGCCACCAACGTGCAGGAGAAACAGGGATGGTGGGCGGAAGAGGCCGGGCTCGTCGATGCCTTGCGCGGAAGGCCAAGCCCGTCTTCTTCTCCGGAATCCTTCGGTGAACATGTGGCGCGCTATCAACTGGGACTACAGGAGGGGTTGGCCATCATGCGCCTGATCGAGCCGAGCGCCAACCGGAAAGCAGCGTATGAGGTCTACGATGAGCACCGTCACGACAACCAAGATAAACACAACAAGGACGGTTCGGAGCAGGGCCGGTCCGCGCAGCCCTCCGGTTTCATGGCCTCCTCCTGAGGCCGAACCGGCGCGGCTCCGCTTGCTCCCCCGGATAACCTATGCCAAGGACCGGACAAGTTGCTCCCAGCTAAGTGTTGGATTCCCAAAGATTTCTTTCTCTCCCCCTCCAGGTTCACGCCAAGTCATTCTCGGTCATGGAGCTTTTCGGAGCTTTCCGATGGAGCCGCCGTGGCCGTCCGCAGAAAAACCTCTATTCGCGCAACCGGTTGCGGCAGATGAACAGATGCATACCAATCTGGCCCGCCGTTTGCTCTCCTACCTGCCACGGAGGGTCATCACGCTCACGAAAGATGACGACGACCATGATCACCGAGCAGGTTGGGCAGCGAACAGATCGATCTCCGAACCATCAAGAAGAAGGACTATCTATGCGATCCCATCCCCCACATGATCGAAGCAGAGGTTGGCAGCTCGTAACGACCAGGAACTTCGGCCTGCTCTGGTGGGGACAAGTGACTTCTCAGATCGGGGAGGGGTTGAACAAGGTCGCGTTGCTCTGGTTCGTGTACGAACTGACCGGGTCCGCACTCAAGATGACCATGGTGGGGTTGCTGCAAACGGTTCCGCCGTTGGTATTCGGGCCTTTGATCGGCGTCTACCTCGATCGGCTGTCCAAGAAGCGCGTCATGATGTGGGTGGACGCGATCCGCTCGGTCTTAACCTTTTTGATCCCGGCCCTCTATGCCGCCGATTTGCTGACGCTCCCCGGTCTGTATGTCCTGATCTTCGCCACATCTGTCGTCTCAACGGTCTTTGGACCAGCCCTCGTCTCCTCCGTCCCGTTGCTGGTCCGCGAAGCCGAACTCGTGTCGGCCAACGCGCTCATCCAGGGCACCAACAACATCGGCATGTTGATCGGGCCGGCCGTGAGCGGCCTGATGATCGCGTTGATCGGCGCGGACAATGTCCTGTACGTGAATTCCTTGACCTTCTTGATTTCCACGATCTGTCTGATCCCGATCCGCATGGACGAGCGCCTCCAGAAGTCCGTGTCCGACACAGGCGCCTCCGTGACAATATTCCAGGAGTTGATGACCGGGTTCCGCTTCGTGTTCGGCAACCAGTCGACGATTTTCCCCCTCGCGGTGATCTCCGCCCTGTATAATCTCGGGACGAGCGCCTTCGTGTTCGTCCTGCCGGTCTATGCCAAGGAGTTGCTCCAGGTCGGACCGGTTCAGCTCGGGTGGATCTGGTCGGCGTTGGGCATCGGCATGCTCGTGGCCTCCACCTGGCTGGCCTGGAGACGCCATTGCGATCCTCAACATCGATTGCGCATCGTGGTCCGGGGAATGACGCTAGGAGGATTGGCGCTGTGCACGCTCGGTCTGTTGGAGACGCCGCTGATCGCGGGCGCGCTCGTGGTCATCGTCGGGGGCAGCACGGCGGTGCTCAACCCCGTGGTATGGGCCCTGTTGCAGGAACAGACTCCTTCGCACCTGATGGGGCGGGTGTTGACGACGTTCAGCACCGGCTCCATGGCCGCCGCGATGGCAGGGATGACCGGATTCGGGTTCGTCGCCGATACCGTCGGACCGGCCGCCAGCCTGATCGGCCTCGGGCTCGTGCTGTTGTTGACCGCCGTCGTCGCTCTCCAAATCGCCCGCCACACCACGGCACGTCACGCGGCGGCCATGAGCCCGGCCGTCTCATGACCCTCGTTCGGACCGGCGCCTCGTTTCCGGCTGGCTCCACCCCTCGTTCTCTCCCATGCGCCCGGCATGAGTTCGCGGACGCCTCAGCCGTCACGCCCCGTCTCGGGCCGACCCGGGATACAGGAGCCTGACCCGATGCCGGGGGAGAACGTGGTCGGCCGCCTCGACGACGCGTCGGTCCTGTCCGCCGCCCGCGTCCGCCCCGAGACTCGCCGCTGGCTGTTGACCCGTGATTTCAGCCTGATCTGGTCGAGCCAGATTCTGTCTCAGATCGCCGACGGAGTGAGCAAGTTGGCCCTGCTCTGGTTCGTGTACTCCGTCACCGGGTCCGCGATCAAAACGACCATTATCGGATTGCTCCAGACCCTGCCGGCCATCGTCCTGGGTCCGTTGATCGGCGTCACCGTCGACCGGCTTCCCAAGAAAGCCGTGTTGATCGGAAGCGATCTCGCCCGCGCGCTCCTGATCGGTCTGATCCCCTGCGTCCTGTCCGTCGAACGATTCACGCCGGGCATGCTCTATCTGTTGACGCTGGGGTACGGGATTGCCAGCGCCATGTTCGTGCCCGCCTTGTCCGCATCCGTTCCATCGTTGGTGGACCGATCGCGGTTCACCGCGGCCAATGCGCTGCTCCAGAGCACCACCAGCATCGGCATCATCGCCGGGCCGGCTCTCAGCGGGCTCGGCATCGCCTTTGCCGGTTCGCAAGAAGTGCTGTGCCTCAACGCGGTGACCTACGTCGCCTCCGTCCTCTGCCTCTTGCCGATTCGATTCCCGGGCTCGGCCGGCGCCCCGGCCGGGCATGCCGCGCCAGGCGTATTCGCAGACCTCCTGGCCGGGCTGCGTTATGCGCTCGTCTCGCGCCGCGCCGTCCTCGTGTTGATCCTGCTCGCCTCGCTGTATACGTTCGGCGCCGGCGCCTTTACGACCCTGTTTCCCGTCTACGGACGACGGCTGCTCGATCTCGGACCTATCGAGGTCGGGTACCTGTGGTCCTGGCTGGGGGTCGGCCTGCTGATCGCGTCGTTGGGGCTGGTCCGATTCTCGAACCGGGACATTGCAACCCGTCTTCAGGCCGTGACAGTGAGCAGCCTCCTGGGCGGAGCGGCGCTCTGGGGCCTGGTGTGGGCGCAGGATTTCGCCGCCGCCACCCTCTTGGTTCTCGTGATCGGCGCGGGACTCGGCGCCTGGACGCCCATCGCCTGGAGCCTGGTTCAGGAACTCTGTCCCGCTCCCTTGCTCGGCAGGGTGATGGCCATTTACACCGCGGTGGCCACCGCGACCGCGATGGCCGGCATGACGTTCTTCGGATGGGTGACGGAAGCGTTCGACGAATCGGCGAGCGTCATCGGCATCGGCATGGTGCTGGCTGTTCTGGCCGCGGCTTCGTCCTGGTTCAAGCGGAACGTCGCAGGCCTCGGCGCGCAGGCGGCTGATTGACCTATTTCGCAGGCTTCAAGGCGTCCCGCTGGCGCTGGAGTTCGGCTTTCAACTGCTCGCGTTCCTGCATCAGCGCGGCGACTTTGGTGTTGAGCGCATCCCGCTCGGCCGCCGCTTCCTGCAGCCGGCTGATCTCCTGCTCCTGCTCCTCCAACCGTTTTTCCAGCTCGAACGCCCGCGCGGCGGACGTTTCCAGTTCGCCCATCCGCTTTTGAATCCGCGCGATTTCATCTTTGGTCGTGGTGGTGCCGGTCATCAGTTTTTGCTTCTCCTCCCGAAGCGTGGCGACCTTGACCTGTTCCACCGCCAATTTAGTTTCTACATCCTTGGCGCCGTTGCGGGCTTCCGTCAGCTCGTTCAGGAGTTTCGCCTTCTGCTGATGCACGGCGTCGAGTTCGGCCATGGCCTTCTTTTTGAAGCTTTCACAGGCCGCTGCCGCCTGCGCTTCGCTTTTTCTTGCCTCGGCCTCCGCCTTGCGTGCCTCGGCTTCGGCTTTGCGCGCCTCTTCGAGAGTGGTCAACAACTGTTGATGGGTTTCTCTCGGCACACAGCCGGATGCCAGCAGTCCGCCTGCGTAGACCGCGGCCAGCACGATTCGGACATTCATGTCGGTCTCTCCTCCTGCGGCGGACACGCATGATTCACCGCGCGTCCGTGCCGAAACCCATTATGCGCCTTGCGATGGTCAAATGCCACCAGCCGGCGCAGAGGGTCGCGCAGCGGCGATCGCGTTTCCGCGAACGGATCACGCGCGCTGAATCGAAGCGGGAGCGCGGCGTCACGGACGGTCGCATGATGCGGGAGGAAGCGGGTCCGTTTCACGCAGCATGGCGCGGAGGCAGGTCAGAAAGTCCCGGTTGCAGAACGGCTTGCGAATCCACCGCACCGGCGCGGCAAACGGCAGATGCACATTCGGGGCATGCGGCCCGTCGGAGGGGCCGTGGACGCTCGCCAAGAGCAGGGGAATGGACCGTGGACTCACACGCAACCAGGTATTCAATTGATCCAGCGACCCGTCGTTCCATTCCAAGGAGACCGTATCGACATCGATGATGAGGCAGCGGACGCGGCTCGGACGGCAACGGGCAACGATTGTCTTGATCGTCGCGACCACCTCGCTCTTGATGCTCGCCTGGTCGAGCAATTCGGATATCATGGCGGCCAGCGTCGCATCCGCCTCGACGATCAAGACAAGGCGATCGGGATCGCTCCGGCGGCGGAGGGTCCTTTCGCCGCTGGCCGTCCGGTTGGCTGAGCCGGTTTGATCGCCAGATGGAGTTTTGCACTTCATGGACTTCCCCCGAAAAAACAATTGGGACAACCGGTCTGCCGGCTTCGCACGGTTGGAGAGACCGGCAACCATCCGATTGTTCCATGCAAGAATTCTACCAACAGTGGCCCGTCGTCCCTGCCGTGCTCTGAAGGCACGTCTGCCGGGACCTGATTCAAGATGAGAGTAAATGAGACGGGCAAGCGAGGCGATCGCGCTGGATCGTCCCGGACTCATGCGGCCGTCGCGTCGTTTGCACAATGGAAAACAGGGGCAGTATATAGTATCGGCATGGCGTACGATCGTTCTCCAATGGGATTGGCGGCGAAGGCCTCGCTGGTTATTCTGCTCATCGTCGGCCTGTCGGCGGTCGCGATGGAGGCCGTTGATCGCTACTATGTCCAACACGTGATCCAAGAACATTATCAGGACGAAGTCATGGGCGTGGTGCGACAGGTCGGCGCCGGCATCACCGCACGGACCGACTTTGCCAACCAATCTGCCCGCGAATTGGAATTGGTCAAACTGCGGGCCAGCCGGCCCGATCTGGTCAATATCAGCATCTATGCCCTGTCGGAGCTTGGACTCACCCTGTTGGCCCACGCGGGCCAGACACCCGTTACGATGCTGGCACAGGCGCCTTCTCTCGCCATGCGCGCCATCGAGCAAGACCTGTCCCTGAGCGATCGACAAAGCTGGGCGACCGACCATCGGCTCAAGATCGCGGCGCCTATTTCCGTCGACGGCCGGCGGGTCGGGGCCACCTATGCCGAATTTTCGACATTGGATTTCGACAACCTACTGGACCTGATCCGGCGCTTGTCCTTTTCCCTCAGGCTGCTCACGTGGGTCGGCGTGGTCCTCGCCATCAATTTCTTCGTGTACCTGGCGGTCCATCGCCCGGCCCGATCCCTGCTGTCCGCCGTCAGAGCGGTCACCTCCGGCAACCTCACGACCACGGTGCCCGTGGCCAGCCGGGACGAGATCGGGATGTTGGGCCAGGAGTTCAACCGGATGGTCGAGCGAATCCGGCTCACGACGGAAGAGAACGCCCACCTCTACGAGAAGGTGAAGCACGCCAACGAAAGCCTCGTGCGCAAAGTGCGGGAAGCCACGGCCGAACTCCGGCAGAAGAACCAGGAATTGGCCCGCACCAATGAGCTGCTCTCGACCGTGCAGCGCGAGGCCGCGCGCGCGCAACGGCTGTCGGTCATCGGCCAACTCGCGGCCTCCGTGGCCCATAAGATCGGCACCCCGTTGACGGCGCTGTCCGGCCACATTCAGTTGTTGCAGGAAGATCCTCAACTGAGCGCCGAGGCCCGGGCGCGTCTGCGCACGGTGGAAGCCCAGATTGACCGGACGATCAAGATCATCCAAGATCTGCTTATCTACGCGCGCCGGCCGGAACTGGTGAAAACGCTCCTCGACGTCAACGAGAGCGTGGAAGAATGCCTGGCGCTCCTGCGGCCTGAAATGGACCGGCGGAAAGTGGATACGATCCTGCAATGCAGTCCTGCCTTGGGCAAGGTGGAGGGAGACCAGCAACAGCTTCAGGAAGTGTTCTGCAATTTGATCGAGAATGCGTTGGACGCGATGCCGAAAGGGGGCACGCTGACGATCCGGACGGCCCCCACCAGATTGCGCCGGGCTGGGGAGACGAGCGATCAGGTGGCGATCGAGATCGCCGATACCGGGCAGGGCATCGCGCCCGAGCATACGGACAAGATCTTCGAGCCCTTCTTTACCACCAAGACCGCCGGACGAGGCACGGGGCTCGGCCTCGCGATCGCCCACGACACCGTCAAGGCGCACGGCGGGACCATTCACGTTCACAGCGAACTGGGGAAAGGAACACGTTTTCAAGTGCTGCTCCCGATCGCAGAAGGAGTGCCTGATGCCGGATCCGCCTCGCATTCTGGTCGTTGACGACGACGCCGACACGTTGCTGCTGCTCGAAGAGATCCTGACCAAGGAAGGATACAGGGTCCGGACCGCCGAACATGCCGAAGCCGCGTTGAGCCTCGCCTCGCAGGAGGAGCCGGATGTCGTCGTCACCGACATCCAGATGCCGGGGATGGACGGATTGGCCCTGCTGGCGGAATTGCAGCGGCGTCTTCCCCAGACATTGGTCGTGCTGGCCACGGCGTTTGGCTCGCTGAAGACCGCCGTCGACGGCATCAAGGCCGGCGCCTTCGACTACCTTGGCAAGCCTTTCGTGGTCGACGATATCCGTCTGGTCGTCCGGCGGGCGATTGAACACAAGCGGGTCATCAACGAAAACGCGGCGCTGCGCGAACAACTCAAGGAACGCTACCGGTTCGACAATTTCGTGGGCAGTTCGGCCGGGATGATCGCCGTCTATAAGATGATCGCCCGGGTGGCCCAGAGCGACAGCACGGTGCTCATCCAGGGAGAAAGCGGAACGGGCAAGGAACTGGTCGCCCGCGCGATCCATGCCAACAGCCTTCGGAGCGCCGGCCCCTTCGTCGCCGTGGACGCCGGGACGCTTGCGGAAAGTTTGCTGGAGTCGGAGTTGTTCGGACATGAGCGCGGCTCGTTCACCGGCGCATTGACCACCAAGAAGGGCCTGTTGGAACGGGCCCATTCCGGCACCTGTTTTTTAGACGAGATTGCGGACATCTCGCCGACCCTCCAAAGCAAGCTCCTCCGGGTGATCCAGGAGCGCGAGATCAGGCGAGTCGGCGGCAGCGATCCCATCAGCGTGGACGTCCGCATTCTCGCCGCTTCCAATAAAGACCTTAAAGGCCTGGTGGACGCCGGAAAATTCCGCGGCGATCTCTACTATCGGTTGAACGTCGTCACCATCTCGATCCCCCCGCTCCGGGAACGGGCGGATGACATCCCGTTGCTGGCCCAGTTCTTCGCGCAGAAATACGGCGCCGCCCAAGGCAAGCCCGCGATCGGCATTTCCGCGGACGCGATGGACCTGATCACCAAGTATGTCTGGCCCGGCAACGTGCGGGAACTGGAGCACGTCATCGAGCGAGCGGTCGTGCTCACCCCGCATCCCGTCATCTTTCCCGAAGATCTGCCCGAAGCGCTCCGCGAAAAACCCATCGCGGACAGCCAGCCGCGCAGCGGCTGGGTCACCTTGGATCAGTTGGAGCGGGACTACATCCTGCGGGCCTTGGCCGCTCACCAACAGGACCAGGCCAAGACGGCGGACCTGCTTGGCATTCATCGGAAAACCCTCCAGCGCAAGCTTCGCAAGTATGGGCTGGCGGAGGCCGGCGCCATCGAAGAGGGCTCCACGGCCGACGAAGCGGCGGTCGAACAGGAGGAGTCCATCTAAGACGGGCGCCTGCTGAAACGAACCCCTGCTTGCGCGAGCCTTGCCCCTCCGAATGGGCGACCGCGGCTCAGGCTCGAAGCAACCCTCTCCCACCCTCTGCTTGGATCGCACCAGCAAGGCAAGCTGTTCACGCCTGCGCCTTCCACAATGCCGACGGACGAAATGTACTCGGAATAGACAAAGTATCCCCTCGCCAAACCCCTGGATAACCCACACGAATCTCTCTCGCGAGACCAGTCTTTCACGACAGCAGGTCCATTCGGCGACCCGTCTGTGAGGTGGAACTCAGGCTCAGCCGGTTCAACGCCAAGAAATCAGTTGGTTAGGGAGCCGGCCTCCTGGAGACTTGGGTCCGCTGTTTGCAGATACTCCAGGCAGCCGCGTCGGACCGATCCGTTACAGCCGCGTGGCGCCCATAGGATCAGCGGGAACTGACGACGAAGGAAGCGAGAGGGCACTTTCACGCCTCGATGGGCGCTTCACTTAACCAAGGAGACTGATTCATGAAAATCGCACAGGTTGCGCCACTCTGGGAAAGTGTTCCGCCGACCCTCTACGGAGGCACCGAGCGGGTGGTTTCGTTCATCACCGAGGAGTTGGTTCGTCTGGGTCACGATGTCACGTTGTTCGCCAGCGGCGACTCGGTCACCGCCGCCCGTTTGGAAGCGATTTGTCCCCAGGCGTTGCGACTGATTGAAGGGGTGTTCAATCGTGATGCGCCCTTGATCTCATTAATGGAACGCGCATTCGGATCGGCTTCCGACTTCGATGTCATCCATTCCCATCTGGACTTCATCGGGTTTCCCTTGGCCCGCCGCTGCCCCACGCCCGTGGTGACGACGTTCCATGGTCGGTTGGACCTCCCCGAAATGAGACCGGTCTTCGACGAGTTCGCGGAACTCCCGGTCGTGTCGATCTCGGACGCGCAACGCTTGCCCGTCCCCTGGCTAAACTGGCAAGCGACGGTGCACCACGGTTTGCCAAAAGACCTCTACACGTTTCACCCGGAGCCCGGACAATACCTGGCGTTCCTCGGCCGCATCGCGCCGGAAAAGAGACCGGATCATGCCATCGAAATCGCCAAACGGGTGGGTATGCCGCTCCGCATCGCCGCCAAGGTCGATCCGGCTGATCGGGAATATTTCCGGACCGAGATCGAGCCGCTGCTCGACCATCCGCTGGTGGAATACATCGGCGAAATCACGGATCCGGAGAAGGACGATTTTCTCGGCCAGGCCTATGCCTTGTTGGCGCCCTACGACTGGCCGGAACCCTTCGGACTGGTCTTGATCGAGGCGTTGGCCTGCGGCACGCCGGTGCTGGCCTATCGTCGAGGCTCCGTCCCGGAAATCATTGACGACGGCGTCACCGGCTTCATTTCCGAATACCTCAGCGAGATGGCGGAGGCCGTCGAACAGGTGGCGCTGATCGACCGGACCCGCTGCCGGCAGGCCTTCGAACAGCGTTTCACCATTGAACGGATGGTACGCGGGTATCTCAACGTGTACGAGCAATTGGCCGAGGCGCGCGGGGCGAGGCCTTTGCTGAACGGTCGCGGAACCCCGCACGCCATCCCCGCGATGGCCACCCAGACCGTCATGTCCTGACGCACGTCAGGCAACGAAGTTCGACCGGGGTTCGAGGCAAAAATCTCATCGGGCCAGGGGCGCGCGAGCGGCATACCGAGGAGGGATTCCATGCGATGCCAACGGTGCAGCGGGTACATGGTGCAAGAATGGTTTTCCGAGTTCTACGACCGTCGGCGAGGCGATCACATTCAAGGGTGGCGCTGCATCAACTGCGGGCACCTGTTCGATCCGGTGATCCTCCATCGTCAACGGACGACGCCCGCCGCGCCGATGACCCTTGACACCTGAGATCCGCACACCGGCCGCGGTCCTGCCTGTCAGGCCAGCTGGAGCCATGCACCGTGAACCAGAAACTATCAGCTCTGTGCGCGGAATCCGTAGAGCAGGGTAATGTTGATCCGACGGCTCAGATAGGTGTCTTGGAACCGAACGTCGTCGGTTTCGTGGAAGAGGTCTGAATTGAAGATGACCGCCCGATTGCACCGGTAGGGGATGCGGACCATCTTGGCGCCGCCTTGTTCGAGAAAGTCCAGGATCTTTCCGCGGTTCTTCTCGCTGTTGTAGGCCTTGAAGTTCCAGTCGCGCGGCGCTTCCTTGTCCCAGACCACCAACCCGCCGGTCTCCGGATCGAGATTCGCCTCGTCCGGCGTGATCCAGAAATTGACGTTCACGGCCGCGGCATCGGCATGCATGCCCAGACCGCGCCTCGCGCTGTCGTGCTTGAACGACCAGGCCTGCGTCAGCCGGTGCTCCTTGAAGATGCCGGGGAACCGGAGGCGCAACTCTTCCGCAATCTGAAAGAGCAGGGGAGTGGCAAAGCCGTCGCCGATAAACGCACCGAGATACCCGTTCTCGTATTCCTTCTTCCAGATCGTGGCCTCCAGACAGAAGCGCCGCATGGCCGCCAGCGCCTCCGGGGTGAGGAGGTGATCGACGTACATGATCTCCGGTTTCTGCCGATGATAGTCCGCTTCAATCGCGGCCACGTCCAGATGCGGGTTCAACGCGCCGGCCTCCAGCCGATCCGCCCGGCTCGGAAAGAGGATGCGGTTCAACGACGGCGCGATGGCGGCCGTCTCGTCCGCTTGAAGCGACACCCAGGTTGAGTGGGGCGCCGCCGCATCGACCTTCTCGCGAATCCGCCTCAGCCGATCCAGATAGTCCCTTGAATCGGGCCCCAACAGCCCTTCTTTGATCAGGTATCCGACCTGCTCCGCTTCGTGTTTCAGCCTTGCGCGCGAGATGGTCCCGCCGGCGACCGGCCGGCCGTGGTCATGCTTGATGTCCGCCGAACGTTTGAGGCTCGCCACCGCCGCCTCGATCTCTCCTTTCCACAGATAGGCCAACCCCAGATGGTAGTGCCCTTTCGGGTTCGCCGGCTCGGTGTGAACGGCACGTTCGAAGGCCGCAACCGCCTCGTCCAGGCGGCCGCTTTCCATCCAAGCAAGCCCGAGATTATTCTGCGCCTCCACATGCCCGGGCTTGAGACGCAGCGCCTCCCGGTACTCCTCGATGGCCTCCCGCGCCAGCCCTTGTTCCTTGAGCGCCACGCCGAGACCGTTATGCGCTTCCACCGCAGCCGGATTCGCCGCCAGGGCCCGGCGGTACAACTCGACCGCCTCCGCCGCTTGCCCCTGCTCCCGCAACAGATTGCCGAGATTCACGAGGGCATCGACATGACGAGGCTGCCGGGCAATCGCCTCGCGATAGGCTTCCGCGGCCTCCGCAATAGCCCCTTTTCGCTGACTCACGACGCCGAGATTGAAGTAGTAGGTCGGTTGGGCGTTGTCCGATCGGATCGCCAGCCGGATCAACTCACAGGCCTCATCGAGACGCCCCGACCGGTAGGCCACGAGCCCGAGCAAATGAGCGGCTTCGGCATGATCCGGCTGTTGTTCCAGAACGGTCTGATAGATGGTGGCCGCTTCCGTCAAGCGACCGGCTTGGTGATGCGCGCGGCCTTCCTGGAGCAGCCGGGACAGAGCGGCCTGCGTGATTCGCCCCCCTTCGCGCTGGAGCTTGTCTTCGCGCCGCCGGTCCGCCCGGTTCATGGCCGCCTCCCCGGATGCCAACCCTATCATCAAAGGAACGACAGCCTAGCGCAAACCGGTGCGGCCGGTCAAAGCCGCGAGGCCCGTCCGCCAGAAACCGTTTTGGAGGAGGGCAAGGATCGTTTGAGGCAGAGGAAATGAACTATCCGGCCTTGGCCAGCACCGGCCGCTGCCCTCGCTGCTTGACGATGTCGAGCGCGGCGATACGGTACGCTTCCGCGTAGGTGGGAAAGTTGAAGATGCCTTCAACGAAGGTCTCGACGGGATTGCCGTTGATCAAGGCCAACTCGCCGAGGTGAATCAACTCCGTGGCGTGGTCCCCGATGATCTGGACGCCCAATAACTGATGCCCGTCCGGGCCGGCAATCATTTTGAGCAACCCTTGGTCGGAGCCGGCGATCTGGCCCCTGGCCACTTCCGAAAAATCCGCCCGCCCCACGACGATGTTCCGATACCGTTCGCGGGCTCGTGATTCGTCCAACCCCACGGAGGACAGCTCGGGGATGGTATAAATGCCCATCGGAATCAAATGATCCACGGACCCCACCGCCATCCCCAACGCATGGCAGATTGCGCGGCGGCCTTGCTCCATGGCGGAGGAGGCCAGGGATGGGGGGCCGGCCATGTCTCCCACCGCATAGATATGCGGCACGGCCGTCTGGCCGTATTGATTGACCGGGAGGTAGCCCTTGGCATTCGGTTCGAGGCCCGCCGCGCCGACATTGAGATCTTCGAGATTCGGTTGCCGGCCCGACGCGACCAGCATCTTCTCGGTGGCGATCTCCTCGCCGTTCTCCAGGGTGGTCACCACGGAGAGCAGCCCGTCCCACCGGACATTCTTGATCCGCTGCCGCCCGCAGTAGCGTCCGCCATAGCCCTCGAAGCTCGCGACGAACCGCTCCGTGAGCTCGGCGTCCACGAACTGCAAGGGACGGGGTGCCGCATCAATGATCGTCACCGGCACGCCCAGGAGCGAAAAGATCGAGGCGTACTCGCATCCGACCACGCCCGCTCCCACGATCGTCAGCGACCGCGGCAGATAGATCATCGAGAGGATGGAGTCGCTGTCCAGGATATGTTCATGATCGACGGGAATCTTGGCCGGATGCCTTGGCCGGGAGCCAGTGGCCAATACGATGAGGCCGGCCGTCAGCTCCTGGGTGACGCCGTCCACGGTCGTCAATTCGAGCCGATGGTCGGACAGGAACCGCGAGCAGCCATGCAGCAAGACGATGCCGTTGCGGCGCAATTGATCGCCCATGTAGCGGCTGTGGGCGGACACCACCTCATCGAGCCGCTGCATGAGCATGCCGACTTCCACGCCCTCGCGCAGCTTGCAGTCGAACACGGCGGCGCCCCGCTTGACCCGTTCCAGGCTCAAGGCGGCCTCCCGCAACGTCTTGCTCGGGATGGTTCCGCGGTAGACGCAGCTTCCGCCCAATCCCTGTTCCCGCTCGATGACCGCCACGCGCTTTCCCGACTTGGCCGCCATGATCGCGGCCTTTTGGCCGGCGGGTCCGCTCCCGATCACCAGGACGTCGTATGTGGCGACGCGGCTCATAGCGCCAGACTGTCCACGACCTTCGCCACCTGGTCCTTCGCGGCGACCAGGGCATCGAGGTCCTTCGGATAGAGGTTCAGATCCGCAAAGGCCTGATGCTCCCTGAGCGAGACGTCGTCCAGCGCGGCCGGATCGAGGAGGAAGGTCGCCAGCCGGTCCGCCACGCAGGCCATCATGACTTCCTGTTTGAACGATTCCGCCTGGTCGTATTGCCGGTAGTGCGCGATCGATTCCCGCGCCTGCTTGGGCAGTTGCCACTTGTCGGCCAACTGCATCCCCAGCGGCACATGATGCGCGTCGATCAACATATCCAGCAGATCCGGCTCAAGCGCGACCTTCAGTTCCGCGCTCAGGCCGACGCAGGTGTTCAGAACGACCGGCTTGCCGACCGCATGCAGCAGGCCGCACACATAGGCGCTTTCCATGTTCAGCCGCTTGAGCTTCGCCACCTCCTTCGCATAGACGCCGCTCGCCAGCGAGTGTTTCCAGAGGAATTGCATGCGGCGTTCGTGGCCCGGCGCCGCGAAGGTTCCGGCCTTGAGCGAGACGGTGAAGGCGATTTCCGACAGCAGGGTCAAGCCCAGCATCGACACGGCATGCTGGAGCGAGACAATGGGCATCCGCGGCATGTAGGCCGGCGAATTGGCGATCCGCAACACGTGCGCGGCCAGGGCTTGGTCGCGATGGATCAGGCTCGCCAGCTTGGCTGCATCGGAATCGGGATTGTTGACCATCGACAGGATCTCTGTCGCCACGCTCGGCAGCAGCGGCAGTTCGATCTTCCCGTTGCCGATGCGCTCGAGCAGCGCCTGTTCGATCGGCTCGCAGGCGGTGGATCCGTCTGTCGGGGGACTGCTCATGATAACCTCGTGCCGGTTCAGGTGATTGAGGAGTAGCAACCCTCTGTCTTATCGGCGATTCCGGCCGCAAACTTTACCAGAGGCCCTGAGCCGGTCCCTTGTGCCGGCCATGCCAGTATGGTAATGACCGAGAGGGAGACATCGCACCATGGCGGCTGAACCGCGGACCAGACTGACCTACGCCCTCTATCCCGGGTGCGCCGCCAAGGGCGCGACTCCGGAACTGTATCAATCCACGATGGCGATCCTGCCGAGGCTGGATCTCAAGGTGGTTGAGTTGGCCGCCGCTTCCTGTTGCGGCGCTGGGGTGCTGGCCGAGGAGGACCCGGATGCGGCCCTGGCGCTCAACGCGCGCACCTTTGCCCAGGCCGAGCAGCTTGGTCTCGACATCATGACCATTTGCGGCACCTGCCAAGGTGTCATGAGCGCCGCCAATCGCCGGCTCAAGACCGAGCCGGGGCTGCTCGACCGCATCAACGGGATTCTCGGACCGGAGGGAATCACCTACCGCGGCACGGTGCAGGTCAAACATCTGCTCTGGATTCTCGTCAAGGACGTGGGGCTTCAGCGCCTGCGCCAGGAAGTGCGCGTCCCTCTCCAGCAACTGCACATCGCGCCGTTCTACGGCTGCTACATCCTGCGCCCCTCCTGGCATCTGGGCTTCGACGACCCTGAGAACCCCACCTCGCTGGAACGGGTCATCCGCGCGGTCAGCGCCGAACCAGTCGTGTATGCCGGCCGGACCAAATGCTGCGGCTTTCCCATCATCCTGGAAAAGGAGGCCATCGCCGTGACGATGGCGGGACAGAATATGAAGGAGGCGAAGGAGTCGGGAGCCGATGCGATGGTCACCCCCTGTCCGCTCTGCCACATGAGCCTGGATATCTATCAGGAGCGAGCCGGCCTGGCCGTAAGCACCACCTTGAATCTGCCGATTCTCCACCTGCCCCAGTTGCTCGGGCTGGCGATGGGACTCCCGGCCAAGGACCTGGGGCTGGCCCGCCATCTCATCTCGGTGGAATCGCTGGTGCGTAAAATCGAGCGGCCCCAGGCGGCCGCTCTTCCCGAAGGAGCCGGTTCATGAAGACGATTAAGTTGTCGGATTATCAAATATTTAGCTCAGATAAGATGAAAAAGAACAATATCTTTCAGACGCCGCGGTTCTTTTGCGATGTGTACTGTTTCGAGCCGGGCCAGGAACAGAAGGGCCATGTGCACGGCGAGCAGGACAAGGTCTATCTGGTCTTGGAAGGGCAGGGGACGTTTCAGGTCGGGAATGACCGGCAGGTGCTGGGTCCAGGGGAGGGAACCATGGCTCCAGCCGGAGAACCGCATGGAGTCCTGAACCATACCGACCAACGGCTGAAAGTGCTCGTGTTCGTCGCGCCGAATCCGTCATGATCAGCGTCATTGTCAATCGCCATCCGTCAACCTGCAACGGCCTCCGCCGGTTGACGGTTGTCGTTTGACGCTTAGCCCGCATTATTCATGGGCACTTCTGCTGCAATTGTGGATTCGCCGCTGCGACAAGCCAACATGCGGCTTCGGCGGCATGTTGCCGGGCGGACTCGCCGCTCGGTCGGTCAACAGACTGTTTCAAGTCTGCCTCCCTTCCTCGCGGCTCCGTGCGCCCGTCTCGCCTGGCGACTCCGCAATTTCGCGACGAACTGTCATGAATAATGCGGGTTAGCGATCTTCCGCGTCCAGCGGAATCGTGACGCTGATCGCTCCGGCCAATTCACCGACCTGCCGACCTTCCCTCGGGTAGCCGGAAATATCCTCGACGCCTCTCGGTTCGCCATGGCAGCCCATGCATTCGGTCTCGTAGTAAATCGGCACGAGCAGTCGCAGGGTGCGGCCTCCATCCGCCAGCTCGCTCGATGGCTCACGGCTCCCGGGCGCAGCGGCAAATTGCCGAAGAACCGCCTCTTCATAGGGATCGGGCTCGTTCTTGGGATTGCGGGGCGAAAGGGCCGTCTGCTTGAGACGGACCGGCGAATTGGCGGAAAAGCGCCTGGCCGCCTGGCTGCCGAAGGTCGCCGGAATGAAATTTTTGTATCCGATGCCCCGCTGGTTGATGACGAACTGCGCGTCGTTGACGACGTCCTTGCTGGCCTGCACGAGCGCCAAGAGGAGCCCCAGGGCGCCGTGAGGAAGGTGTGCCGTCGAGACGTCGTTCAAATCGACCCCACTACGAACCTTGAACTCGGTCTTGAGCTGTTGCTCGAAGACCTCGGCCGTGAACCCCTTCGCCCCCCTGTGCGGATCGTCGATCAGCGATTGATTGCGGTCGATGACCACCCGGCCCGAATCAAGAAGCAAGGCCAGCAGTTGCGCCGTCCTGCGGGCTTCGGTTTCGGAGGCGCCCCAGACGAGACCGGACGGCGTCAGCAGGAACCAGGCCGCCACGGCGTGACAACAGAGGATGACGAGGGCGGAACGCCGGACTTGTGCGGCGGAGACCCGGGCGGGATTCATCGTGAGGTCATCCATCGACAGGTGCCCTGGTCGTAATGTTGCGGAAGGTCCTCGACCGAAAAGGGAAGACCCTCCGTCGCGGCCCGCCGGGGATAGGCATAGAAGTCATCATGCCACTTCCGGCGCAGTTCCTCCAACCGTCCTGATTCCCTCAGGCGGAACAGCGTGTCGTTGACAAACAGTCGCAACCGGTAATTCTCCTCCGCCATGGCCACGGCATATTGCTCGCGCATCAATCTTAAGGGGACTCCGTCAGCCCATTCGATTAGATGCCAATCTTTCCTGACCCGCGTCACGATGTAGCGCAGGACCGGCAACTTTCCAAGGATCACGTCAACCGGAGGATTCTGCGATTCGAAGGCCGCGGGCAGCGAATCACATAAAATCAGCTCGCTCCTCTCCAGATACTCCTTCGCGTACACATAGGGGCTTCTCAATTCGGGGACCGCCACGCGCAGTCCCTCGAATGCACGGCTCGCCGGCGTTCCGCCCTCGCCGTTTTGCGCCGGTGCTCCGAATCTCGTGCGAATCGACTGGGCAAGCTCCCGGCTTCTGGCCATGCCCCCGATCGCGCCGTCGTCATAGTAGGGGATGGAGTAGGCGATGCCGGCGGCCTGCTCCAACGGGACATTGGCGGTCACCGCGGAGACGATGAGATCCAGTTTATTCTCGTTCAGTTCCACGAATTGATCGCGCACGCGGACCAGATGCAGGGTCGGAATCACCGGGTCTTCCCGGCCGCACCGGCGCTCCAGGGCCGAGGCGAGTTCCCGCACCAGGTCCACGTCCATGCCCGTGATGCGCAGGCCCTCGTCGGTGAACACCGCGGGAAACACGAAGGGGCGAAAGGGCTCGACCGAGATGCCAACCCGCAGGCGTTTGCGGGCACAGACCCGTTGCAGGTCGTCCTTGGCGATCGGATAGATCCATTGCACGGCATCATAGACCAGGCCGCATCCGGTCAAGGCCAGAAGGCTTGCCGTCAGGACGATCCGGGCGATCATCGGAGAGCCGGTCGATCGCATGTCAAAACCGCACCCCCGTGAGAAAGACCCACTGTTGCGCCAGCCCTCGTTCCTCGCGAAAGTCGATTTCATACTGCGTGTACTGAAACGAAAAATCCACGGCGATTCCGTGGGCGACCGGAAACCGCACGCCCACTTGGCCTCCGACCAGATGTCCCGTCCGATCGTTGCCGGAGCTCGGCAACACGATGCCGCCGATCGCGCCCAGGTAGGGAACGGCGCGGTCCGCCAACGGGCCGAACAGGACATGGCGGATCACCCGATTGATCGGCTTCCGCTTCGGAAAGTCCAGCACGTCGATAAAATTATTCCAACGGGGATTGAGGAACACAGAATGCTGGTCGGTGGTGAACTCTTCGGTCCGGATGCTGAAAAACTGATAGGTGGCGCGAAGCTCCAGATCCCCATAGCGCAGCGCCGTGAACCCGGCCTGTATGCCGATCTCGCGGTCCTTGGGGGCAAAGGTCTGTTTTCGGATGGCGATGTCCAGGTTGATCGGCTTGATCGGCAGGAGATCCAAGAGCGCATCCTGCGCCGAGGCCGGGCCGGCCACGGCCAAAAGGAGGCCCAAGACGAACGGTACCGTGTACCGGATACCA
Organism: Nitrospira tepida; assembly: GCF_947241125.1. Taxonomy (NCBI): domain Bacteria; kingdom Pseudomonadati; phylum Nitrospirota; class Nitrospiria; order Nitrospirales; family Nitrospiraceae; genus Nitrospira; species Nitrospira tepida. The sequence goes on from NZ_OX365700.1 coordinate 2,820,505, forward strand.
CCGGACAGGGGACCAGAGACCACGGCTCCCCTCCGTCCATTTTGGCAGGTGCGTCGGATGTCCGAACACCTATTGAACAGCGACAGGAGCGATGCCGGCGGTGATGCAGGATTGCATCAAGCTGGCCCGGCAGGCTCTCTGCACCGTCGTCTCCAGCTCGGCCACGCGACGCGCCAAATCGTCTGCTGTCACCTGCTCGGGATCGACGTCGATCAGCAGATGTCCGGGTAGGCTCCGCCCATCGAAGAACCGGACTCCCGGATGTGCCTTGAGCGCGGTCTCAATGTCCCGGCTGAGCGAGTCGCACTCGTCGCCGGCCACCATCAAGGTCACCCGCTCAAGCGGGGACGCAGCATAGCCGCTCTTGCTCCAAACCGAGGCCAGAAGGCAAACGGCCAAGAGAGCCAGGCACGTCTTCATCATGGATCGTCGCTTTCTCGCACAACAAGCCGAAACGGAGACAGGCCGGACGAGGCGCTGCGGAGCGGCTGGCCGCTGATGGCCGGCCGCTCCGGCATCCTTACGGCACCGGAACAGGCGTGATCTCCGTTGGAGGCGTGGCCAACTTCCAGGGCACCATCGGCATCAGCGGCATCGGCTTGGCATCAGGAGACGCCACCAGCACCGCAATGGCCCCCCGCAAGGCTCCCGTGAGCGAATGGGTGACCACCGGGTAGGCGCCGGCCGATTCCACGACCACATCGAACGTGGCTGCGCTGCCGGGACCCACGACATAGGTCTGGACGCCCGTCAGCTTGTTGGCCGGGTTTCCGCTCTCGTAGACGTGATCCCAGATTTCGCCGATCGGGTGCAAGGCGGAGAACTCGTTCGGCCCCGCGTTGACGAAATAGATCCGCACGCGCTCGCCGGGCTTGGCATCCAGCTTCCCCCCGTTGGTGACGAACGGATGGTACTTGAAGATGCCGCCGTTGAACATCACCCCGTCATACTTCCGATCGAACATCGCTTGGACGTCGTTGGGATTCTTGTAATACTCGGACTGCACGAGCACATACTCCCGGTCGGCCTTTGGCCATACCTTGGCGTCCTTCGGATCGACGATGATTGCGCCGAACATGCCGCGCGCCACATGCTGAATCATGGGCGGCGCCCCGCAGTGATAGAAAAAAATCCCCGGCTTCCGCGCCTCAAAGGTGAAGCTGATCGATTCTCCCGCGTTGATCGCCCGGTAATTCTTGAGGAAGTCGATCTCCGCCGCGTGGAAATCCATCGCATGGGGACTCTTGTTGGTGGCGGGATTCGTCAAGGTAAACTTGATCGTATCGCCCTCGGTCACGCGGACAACCGGGCCCGGAACCTGCCCGTCGAACGTCCAGGCGGCATACTTTTCGCCGCTGCCGTCGATGATCACGTCGGTTTCCACCGCCGTCATCTTGACCTCATGGGTTTTGGCCGATGCCGGGAGCACCGACCCGGTCCCCATCAGCAAGGCCGCGATTCCCGCTAGCAAGAACCGTGAGCCATCGTGCTTACGGAGACCTCTGTCTCTCTTCATCATGTTGCGCTCCCTTCTGAATTGGTTAGAACGACTGTAGACCTGTCAGGAACGGGAGGGACTATACGAAGAATCCCAAACTAAAAATATGATTCACGTCATGTTTTGAGAGAATCTGCTACGGAAGGACGCTGGAGGGATCGGAGGCAAACGAGCGGAGCGCGGGAAGATCGAGAATCATCAATTGTTTGGCGGTTCCCGAGACCAGCTTGGCCTGCTTAAAGCGGCTCATGATGCGGATCGTCGTCTCCGGCGTGATCCCCACCATGTCGGCCAGGTCCTGTCTGGTCAACCGGACATCGAGTCGGATGCCTTGCGGCTCGCTCACGCCGATGCGTTCGGCCAGACCGACCAGCAGCGAGGCCAGCCGCTGATCGGAACGGTCCAGCGCAAGGATCTTGGCGCGTTCCTGGACTTCCGTCAGCCGCTTGCCGAGATATTTGATGACTTCAAGCGCCGCCTCGGGATTCTTCTTCAAGATATTGAAATACTGTTCCTTATTTAGCCGGAGAATGCTGACATCTCCCATGGGTGCCGCCGTCCCAGGATGCTGCCCTCCGTCGAACACCGCCGCTTCGCAGCAGAACAAATCGCCCGGCATCAACACCTTGAGTGTACATTCCTTGCCGGCGGAGGTTGCTCTGACGCACTTGACCGTCCCTTCCTTCAGGATATGGAAGTACTCGGCGCGGTCACCCTCCCGAAAGATGTACTCGCCCTTTCGGTAGTGCTCTTCTTTGACTTGTTTCCAAATCTCGCGGCGATCCTGCTCTTGCAGCAGGTCGATGAGCGGCAACTCTCGCCGGGAAGGGGGAGGGTTCACGGAGTTGGTTACAGCTTCAACAGGTCCTTGACGGCCTGCACGATGGACCGGACCCCGATGCCGAAATGGTCGATGAGTTCATCGGGCTTGCCGCTGCGCGGAATATCGCGGACGGCGAGTTTCGTGACCCGCACGCCTTCGTTGGACAGGGCCCCCAGCACCGCGTCGCCGAGTCCGCCATGGGCATAGTGGTCCTCGACCGTCACCACCCGCTTCTGGGTGGCGTGCGCGCAGTCCGCCAACGTCGCGCGGTCGACCGGGACGACACTGTACAGATCCACTACGCGGGTCTGAATGCCTTGCGCCTTCAACTGGTCATGCGCCTTCAGCGCCTCACACAACGTCACGCCGGCCGCCACGATCGTCACCTGATCCTGCTGGCTCTTGCGCAGCACCTTCGATCCGCCGATCGAGAACGGTTCATCCGGTCCATAGATGACCGGCGATTTGGGACGGCCGGCCCGCAGATAGACCATCCCGCTCTGCCTCGCCGCCGCCTCGACCAAGCGGTACATGCTCGTCCCATCGGACGGATACAGCACCGTGACGCCCGGCTGGGCCGCCATCATCGCCAGGTCTTCAAGTCCCATTTGAGAGGCCCCGTCCTCGCCGATGCTCACCCCGACGTGCGTCCCGACCAGCTTTACATTGGCCTGGCTGATCGCCGCCATGCGGATGAAGTCATAGGCTCGGGTCAAGAACGCCGCAAAGGTCGCCGCGAAGGGAACCTTCCCGCAGGTCGAGAGCCCCACCGCCGCGCCGATCATGTTTTGTTCCGCGATGAAGTTCTCAAAGAACCGCGACGGGAATTGCTTGCCGAATTTGTCGGTATAGGTCGAATTTTTGACATCTGCATCCAGCGCGACAACGCTCGGATCAGCCTCGCCCAACGCCTGCAATGCCACGCCGAACGCCTCTCGCGTCGCGACCATGTCGCCGATCTTGTAAGAAGGCGCGGCCAGCGTCTTCCTGCCCGCCTCTTCCTTTTTGGCCAGAGTTGGGCTTGGAATGACCGGGGCCGCCCCATTCCCCGAGACGAACTGTTGCGACAATTCGGCGATGGCGCGATCGGCCTCCTCGCCCTTCTTGAGCGGCTTGCCGTGCCAATCCGGCTTGTCTTGAATGAACGAAATGCCCTTGCCCTTGAGGGTCTTGGCCAGCAACACCGTCGGACGCCCTTTGGTGGCAACCGCTTCGCCGAAGGCTTGAACCAACGCCGCGATGTCATGCCCGTCCACCACGATCGCATGCCAGCCGAAACCGGACCAACGGGCGCGATAGGCCTCCAGATCGTGCTGGAGCATCGTTGGATCGCTCTGTCCGAGCCGGTTGATATCGACGATCGCGCAAAGGTTGTCCAACTGGTGCTGCCGGGCGATTTCGACCGCCTCCCAGACCGATCCCTCGACGGACTCGCCGTCGCCCAGGACCACATAAGTCCGATAGTCGCTGCGATCGAGATACTTGGCGTTCAAGGCCATGCCTACGCCGGCCGCCAACCCCTGACCGAGCGAACCCGTCGCCACGTCGACGAAGGACAGCCGGGGAGTCGGATGGCCTTCCAGATCAGAGCGCAGCAACCGGAGCGTGAGCAGCTCGCTCTTGGGAAACAGGCCTGCCTCGGCCCAGGCCGCATAGAGCAGCGGGGCGGCATGGCCCTTCGAGAGAATGAACCGGTCCCGATTGGGATGGCGTGGCTGTTTGGGATCGTACCGCATCACATGAAAAAACAAGGTTGCGACGATGTCGGCGGCCGAACAGCAGCTCGTCGGATGGCCGCTTCCCGCCTCGGTGGTGGCGCGCACGCTCTCGATCCGCAGGCTGGTCGCCTTATTTCGAAGCATGGTCAAGAGATCCGATGACAGGGTCGTGCTCCCAGACATGAACAATCCTCTTTCGTGGATGGGTGGAGGCGGATGATCGACAACTCAACGCGACATGAAGGTGGTCAGCAAAGGCTAGCAAAAGCGGAGCGAATGAGTCAACGCGACGATCTCCACGGCATGCTCATCGACGTTGGCGCGCCAAAGATCCGAACGTGGCCATGCGGCATTCTCAGAAAAACCGCAGCCAGAGATACAGATGGCTGATCAGGATCGAGCCGAACATCACGGGCAGGCCGAAGAGCGAGAATCGCCAGAAGCTGATCGGATAGCCGGCCCGCCTTGCGATATCGACAATCACGACGTTGGCCGATGCGCCGATGATCGTCCCGTTGCCGCCAAGGCAGGCGCCCAGGGCCAAGGCCCACCAGATCGGCATGACATCTGGTTGATGGACCAGATCCGTATACTCCGTCACCGTCGGATGGAGCGAGCGGGCCAAATCCACGATCAAGGGATTCATGGCCGCCACATAGGGGATATTGTCCACGATGGCCGAGAGGACCGCCGACCCCCACAGGACCACGAACGTCGTCCCCGCCGTATTGCCTCGCGTGAATTCGACCAATTGATTCGCCAGTTCCCGAATCGCGCCCACCTTCACGAGCGCCCCAACCAGGATGAACAGCCCGATGAAGAAAAAAATCGTCTTCCATTCCACGTCCGTCAGGTAGTGGAGGTCCTCCAGGCCCTTCTCCTTGGTCTTGGCATGGCCGGCCAGCATGAAGAGGCTCGCTCCCAACAGAGCCACGGTGGCCGGCTCCAGATGGAGCCAGCCGTGAAAGCAAAAGCCCACGTTCACCAGCGCGAGCAACCAGACGCATCGCCGCAACAGGGAGCGGTCCCGCACCGCCTCCAGCTCCTTGAGCGCCATCATGGACTCGCGCAGGTGCGGCGCCACGGTCAGCGTGCGTCCGAAGATGAACCAGAGCCCGCCGAGGAACACCGCCATGATGATCATGGCCACCGGTCCCAACACAAACAGGAATTCGAGATAACTCAAGTCCGCCTTGCTCGCGATCATGATGTTGGGCGGATCACCGACCAACGTGCCGGTGCCGCCGATATTGGACGCCATGGCTTGAGGAACCAAAAAGGGAATGGGGTTCAACTCCAGCCGTTTGGTGATTTCCAACGTGACCGGCGCCATCAGCAACACCGTGGTCACATTGTCCAGCATGGCCGACAGGACCGCCGTGATCGCCGACAGGAGCAGGATCATGCGAAAGGGCTGAGCCTTGGCCCGCTTGGCAGACCAGATCGCCAAGACCTCGAACAGCCCGGTCTCGCGGGTGATGTTGATGATCACCATCATGCCGATCAGGAGAAAGATCACGTTGTAGTCGACGCCGAATTCGTGCGAGTAGAACGCCTCCTCCTGCGTGACCACGCCCAAACTGATCATTAAGGCTGCGCCGAACAGCGCCACGATCGTCTTGTGGATGCGTTCGGTGACGATCGCGAGGTAACAGGCGCCGAAAATGAGCAGGGCGAGTGTCGTGGGATTCATGGGCTCCAATAGTCCGTAGTAGAGGGACAGACGCGCAAGGTTCGCACTGTACCGATCACGAGAGGCCTGCGCAACAGACTTCGTATCAGACGGTTGTGATGGCCACCGTTATCGGACGAAAGGAATGACGACGCCCACCGTACAATGACGAGGGGTCCCGCAAGGATCACGGCGGGAGCAACACCTTGCCGAACAAGTCGCCAGCCTCCGGGAGCGGCCCTGCGCCTGCCTCGGGCAGGATGCGAAACTGGGTGATGGCATAGGAGACCGGCTTGCCGACTTCGAGCCGGCTTCGGCGAAAGTCTTCCTTGTTCAGGCGAGAACGAAGGATCAACCCCTCCGGCGTTTCGATCTCCAACCGGTAGGCGACGCCAAGGAAGTAGATGTGCCGGAGGCGCGCCTGCAGCCGATAGAGCGCCGGGTCCTCGGAGACCTTGACGTAATAGGGGCGGAAACCGATTTGCAGTTGCTTGCCATCCTGAAACCCCGGCGCGGGGAACTCCAGCGCGCCGATGCGGATAAGTCCGCCCCGCACCTGCCCGGAGACGATATTCATCGCGCCGATGAACCGGGCGACAAACTCCGTGGCCGGTTCCTCGTAAATCTCCGCGGGCGTGCCGATCTGCTCCAGCCGGCCCTTCGAGAACACGAGGATGCGGTCGGAGACTTCCATGGCCTCTTCTTGATCGTGGGTCACGAACAGGCTGGTGACATCCAATTCATCGTGGAGCCGGATGAGCCATTCGCGCAGCTCCTGCCGCACCAACGCATCGACGGCGCCGAACGGCTCGTCCAGCAACAGCACGCTCGGACGGGGAGCCAAGGCCCTTGCGATCGCGACCCGCTGTCGTTGCCCGCCGGAGAGTTGGCCGGGATAGCGCGCGTCGAGGCCGGAGAGCCCCAGGAGATGCATCAGCTCGTTGACGCGCTCCGCCTGGTTCTTCCGAGGCCATTTGCGTATCTTGAGACCGAACGCGATGTTCTCGAACAGGGTCAGGTGTTTGAACAGCGCGTAGTGCTGAAAAACAAATCCGATATTCCGCTGTTGGACCGGCAGATCGTTGACCAGCTTGCCGTCGATGTAGATTTCTCCCGTGGTCGGAGTTTCCAGCCCGGCCAACATCCGCAGCACCGTGGTTTTCCCGCTGCCGCTGGGGCCCAGGATACCCATCAATTCGCCTTCGCGGACGGCAAAGGAGACCGAGGAAACGACCTCCACCGATCCGAAACGTTTGGACAGATGTCGAATATCGATCTTCATCGATTGATTACAAGGTCGCCCTGGCGGCCCGCGCCTTGGCGATCTCCAGCACGATCAGGATGAGGAACGACACCGCCAGCAAGGTCGTGGCCACCGCATAGGCTCCCGCGTAGTTGAAATCGACGTAACTTTGATAGATATGCAAGGTCGCGGTCTGCGTCAGCATCAGGACATTGCCCGACACAACCAGGACCGCGCCGAACTCGCCGATCGCCCGGGCCACGGTCAACGTTACGCCGTAGATCAAGCCCCAGCGAATCGCCGGCAGGGTCACCTTGAGGAACACCTGCCACTCCTTGGCGCCCAGCGTCCTGGCTGCCTCCTCGCTCTCGGTCCCGATCGTCTGGAGCACCGGAGTCAGCTCCCGCACGACGAACGGGTAGGTGACAAACAGCGTGGCCAGCACCATCGCCGGCTTGGCGAAGAGGATCTGGACGCCCGCCGCTCCAAAGAATTGTCCGAGCAATGTTTCGGGCCCGAACAGGAGGATCAGCATGAAGCCCGCGATGACCGGAGACACGGCAAAGGGCAGGTCGATGACGCCGCTCAGGAACGCGCGGCCCCAAAACCGTTGCCGGACCAGGACGAACGCGGTGATGGTGCCGAACAGGACGTTGAGCAGGACGACGATGGCGGTGATTTCCGCGGTCAACGCGAAGCCATGCAGCGCCTCCGGTCTGGTCACTTCGTTCCAAAACGCGGCGAGCCCGTCGCCGAATGCCTGCGACGAGACATAGACGATCGGCCCCACCAACAGCACCAGGAAGTAGGCCCATACGAGCGCGATGAGCAGGCGGCGCATGGTCACGACGGCAGCACCCGGGAAGGGGCTGCAGCTTCGATGCGGAAAGGAAGCCGCCGGAGCCAGGGCGGGAGCCGCTCGCCCGGAGGCCTGACCAGACGCTCCAGCAGCAGGAGCGCGACAAACGACAGGATCAGCATCAGGACGGAGACCGACGTGGCTCCGCGCGGGTTATAGCTTTCGATCTCCCCGTAGACGTAGACCGAGGCCACCTGTGTCTTCATCGGAATATTCCCTGCCGCGATCACGATCGCGCCGAATTCCCCGAGCGCGCGCACGAAAGTCAGAAACACTCCGGTCAACAGGCCCGGCAAGGTCGCGGGGACGGTGACCCTCCAGAACGTCACCCAGGCGCTCGCTCCCAAAGTGAAGGCCGCCTCCTCCTGCTCCCGCTCCAGCTCCATCAAGACCGGCTGAAGCGCGCGCACGACGAAGGGCATGGTCACGAACACCATCGCGAGCACGATGCCGGGCCGTTCGTAAATAACGGACAGCCCGAGCGGCTGCAATCCGCTCCCGATGAAACTGGTCGGGCCGTACACGGCCACGATCATGAGACCGGCCACCAGGGTCGGGATCGCGAACGGGAGGTCCACCAGAGAATTGAGCAGCCAGCGGCCGGGGAACTCATAGCGCACCAAGACGACGGCCGTCATCGTGCCGAAGACGGCGTTGATGACGGTAGTCAGAAGGGCGGCGCCGATCGTCAGCTTCACCGCGGCCCAGGCCTGGGGCTGAAAGATATCGTCGAGAAAACCGACCAAGCCGTTCGTGAACGAGGCCTGGACAATGACCGCCAGGGGGAGCACGATCAAGGCGAACACATAGCCGATGCTCGTGACGCGGAGCGCAATCTTGACGAGGGAGCGGGACGGCATTCAACCCTCACGGTCGCTTCAAAAACACCTGTTCGATTCTTCGCCGGGAGAGGATCGTCCCGAGGCAGCGCCGCGCCGATTCATCGGGAACGGGCCAACTCTTCAACCGCCTTGGTCCAGGCGCCTTGTGGACCGAACACCTGGGCAGAGGCGGACTCCCAGCCTCCCAAGTCTTCGATAGAGAAGATCTGCGGCGCAGCGGCCGTGGCCTTGCCGGCAGAAGGCTGGTCAAGAGGACGTTCGGCCGCCGAGCGGAATCCCAGTTCCGCGAAGGCCCGTTGCGCCTGCGCTTCATGCAAGAACGCCACGAAGGCCTCGGCGACATCCCTGGCCCGATGCTTGTCGGCATACCGGTCCACGACCGCCACCGGGTTTTCAATCAGGATCGTGGCGGGCGGCATGACGATCTCGTAGGGGCGGCCGATCTTTACGCGAGGCACCAGCTCGTTTTCATAGGTCACGATCACGTCTCCGATGCCCCGTTCGAACGTCGTCACCGACTCGCGTCCGCTCTTGTCCATCACCTTCACGTTCTTCTGAATCCGTTTCAGCAGATCCGCCGCGTAGGATGGCGGGTTGGCCGTCCCAGGCGGAGGCTGCCGAAGACCCGCACCGTAGATCGCCAGGATGTCCCACATGGCGCCGCCGGAGGTCTTGGGGTTGGGATAGAGCACGTCGATCCCGCCCTTCGCCAGATCCTCCCACGTCTTGATCCCCTTGGGATTCCCCTTTCTGGTTCCCCATACCACGAGCGACGTGGTGACGATGCCGCGGTTGGGGCCTTTTTTCCAGTCGTGCGTGATCAGGCCGGCCTTGACGATCTGGGCCAGGTCGCCTTCGAGCGAGAGGGCGGCGACATCGGCTTCAAACCCGCCGAGGATGGCCCTGGTTTGCGCGCCGGAGGCGCTGTAGGAAGTCCGGATTCGAAGGTCCTGCCCGGTCTTGGCCTTCCAATGAGCCTGGAATGCCGGAATGATCTGCTTTTCATAGGCTTCCTTGGGAACGCTGTAGGAGGCAATGACCAGTTCCCTTGTCTCGGCAATCGCCATGGTGTCGGAGAACAGGAGCAGGCCGATGCCCCAGAGAAGCCCGAACCAGGCTCCATGCCGACCGCGCCCGACGGGAAAATCACCTGACATCTCAGCGGCCTCCTTTCACGCCCTTGGCAAAATCCTGGAGCGTGTAGTTGTCGAGGATCGAGGCGATTGCATTGCGCACCTCGCCCATCGCGTCCTGCAGAGGGCAGAATTCCTTTCTCGCATAGGGGCAGTCATGGCATTTCTGGTAGGCCGTCTTGCTCACGCAGCCGATCGGCGCCAAGGGACCGTCCAGCAACCGGATGACTTGCCCCAACGTGATGTCTTTCGGCGGCTTGATCAGCTCGTACCCGCCATGGATCCCCCGCCGGCTGGCCAGGAATCCGGCCCGTTTGAGCGCCAACAGGATCTGCTCCAGAAATTCGACCGGAATCCGCTGCCGCTGGCCGATTTCATGGCGCTGGATCAGCCGCTCGTTATAGTGCAGGGCCAGTTCCAGCAAGGCCCGCAATCCGTATTCGCTTTTCTTGGAGAACTTCATCGCCGAAGCTATAACTAGAGTGAGTTAGTCAACTTGGACGAGAAGTACTCCATCACCCTGCCATTGTCAAGCCGCAGGACGTGCGCCCGACAAGGTTCGCCGCCGCCGGCCACAGATTCGATGCCCTTGCTCCCGGACGGGCGGCGGTCCTGCTTCTTGCCGAAGGTCATTGATCGCCCGCTTGACAGGGTAGTGCGTTCTTGTTACGTTCGCTGCTCTGAAACACGTTGATCGACAAGGGTTTTTGAAGGATTTTGTGAGTCTGTGACCTTCCAGGACGTGATCCTCTCGCTCCACCGTTTTTGGGCCGATCAAGGCTGCGTCGTCCATCAACCGTACGACCTCGAAATGGGGGCCGGTACGTTCCATCCGGCCACCTTTCTCCGCGCGCTGGGACCGGAGCCCTGGCGCTCGGCCTACGCGCAGCCCTGCCGCCGCCCGACCGACGGGCGATATGGTGAGAATCCCAACCGGTTGCAGCACTACTATCAATATCAGGTGGTGCTCAAGCCCGCTCCCGCCGACATTCAGGATCTCTACCTCAAGAGCCTGGCCTTTTTAGGGATCGACCCGAAAGAACACGACATCCGCTTCATGCAGGACGACTGGGAATCGCCGACATTGGGGGCCTGGGGGCTGGGTTGGGAAGTCCGGCTGGACGGCATGGAGATCACCCAGTTCACCTATTTTCAGGAAATCGGCGGCATCGAGCTTCAACCGATCACCGTCGAGTTGACCTACGGCACGGAACGGATCGCCATGTACTTGCAGGGCGTGGACAATGTCTTCGATCTGGCCTGGAACGAGTCGGTCTCGTACGGAGACATTCACCATCGCACCGAGGTGGAGTTCTCCAAGCACAATTTCGAGGAGGCGAACGTCTCCATGCTGATGACTGGATTTCAGGCCTACGAAGCCGAATGCCGGTCACTGCTGGCAAAGCGACTGACCTTGCCCGCCTATGACTACTGCATCAAGTCGTCGCACCTGTTCAATCTGTTGGACGCCAGAGGCGCAATCAGCGTGACCGAGCGGACCGGCTACATCGCGCGGGTCCGCGCCTTGGCCCGACAATGTGCGGAACAATATGTGCAGGATCGGGAATCGATGGGCTTTCCACTGCTGGCCCGCGCGGAGCGGGGACCGGCAGGGGGCGGCGCGAAAGACCGGAGCCGCTCGCGTCCATCGCGCAAACGACCAAGGTCAGACCGATAAAGCCGACAACCGACTGAATTTCAACGCACAGGACTCATGGCCTCCTCATCCCGATCATCATCTCAACGGAAGCGTTCGCGCCCAAAGGTGACGGAGTCGCGTCGAGACTTCGTGCTGGAAATCGGCACGGAAGAGTTGCCCTATCAATTCATTGCGCCGGCGCTCCGCTTGCTCCAGGATCTGACCGAGCGGCTGCTCGCCGAGCAACGGCTGGCCTTCGAGGCCCTCTCAACCGCCGGCACCCCGCGGCGGCTGGCGGTGGAAGTGCGGGGCCTGGCCACCGGACAAGCCTCGGCCGTCAAGGAAGCCATGGGACCGCCCAAATCCGCCGCCTATGACAGCACCGGGCAACCGACCAAGGCCGCGCTGGGCTTCGCGGCTTCTCAGGGTGTTTCCGTCTCGGATCTTGAAGTGCGCCGGATGCCCAAGGGCGAGTATCTCTTCGCCGTCAAACAGGAGACGGGCGAGCCGACTGAATCGGTCCTGCGTGCACAACTGCCCCATCTGATTCAAAGCCTGTCGTTTCCCAAGGCGATGAAATGGAACGAGACCGGCTTCCGTTTCGCCCGGCCCATCCGGTGGGCCCTGGCCCTCTTCGGGGAGAAGGTGATTCCGTTCGAGGTCGGCGGCATCGAGTCCGGCCGGCTGACCTACGGCCATCGCTTTCTCGGCGGACCGGCGACGGCAGGATCATCCGGCATCGTGGTCAAACAGGCCTCCTCCTACCGGTCGTTGTTGGAGAAACAGGGCGTCGTCGCCGATCCCGGCCGGCGCCGCTCGTTGATCGAGGAGCAGCTTCAGGGCCTGGCCCGCAAGGCGAAGGCGGAGTTGCGCATGGACCACGAACTGCTCGAACAGGCGACCTATGCCGTCGAATATCCTTCCGCCATCCTCGGCGAGTTCGATGCGCGCTATCTGAAACTGCCGCCCGAGATCATTGAAACCGCCATGCGGGAACACCAGGGCTTCTTCACGCTCCGCAACCAGCAGGGGGGCCTGCGGCCGCAGTTCCTCGCGGTGACGAACATCAGGCCGCGCGACCCGTCGCTGATCCGCAAGGGCAACGAGCGCGTGCTGGCCGCGCGCCTCGCGGACGCGGCGTTCTATTTCACCGAAGATCAGAAAACCAAGCTCGCGGATCGGGTCGAGAAACTGAAGAGCGTCGTGTTCCATCAAAAGCTGGGCACGCTCTATCAGAAGACCCAACGGTTGATCGCGCTCGCCGGTTATCTGGCCGAGCGTCTCGGACGGAACCATTTGGTGGACACCTGCCGGCGCGCGGCCCTGTTGAGCAAGGCCGACCTGCTGACCGGCGTGGTCGGCGAATTTCCGACCTTGCAGGGACTGATGGGCCGCGAGTATGCCACGCACGACGGGGAGTCGCCGGAGGTCGCCCTGGCCCTACAGGAACAGTATTGGCCCCGCACGATGGAGGACACCGGTCCCGCCAGCGCCACCGGACAAATTCTCGCGCTCGCAGACCGGCTCGACAACGTCGCGGCTTTTTTCTCCGTCGGCCTGATCCCGACGGGATCGGAGGACCCCTTCGCGCTGAGACGCCAGGCCGCGGGGCTGGTCCGCCTCCTCGTCGAAGGAGACCTGCGCCTCGATCTGGCCCAGGCGCTGGCGCAGGCAACCGATCTTGTCCGCGAGCAGGGGTTCGGCTCGCAGGCTCTGGGGTCCGCCAAGGCCGGGCGGACCGAAACTCTCCAGGCCGACCCGCTGGAATTCGTCCTGGAACGGTTCCGCTACTATGGGCAGACGGCGGAGGGGCTCCGGGATGATGTGATGCAGGCGGTGGTGAAGACGCCCGGGCTCAAGGAGTATGACCTGAGCGACCTGCTCGCACGGATCAAATCGTTGCAAGCCCTGACGGTCAAACCCGATTTCGATCCGCTGATCGTCGGATTCAAGCGAGCTCATCGGCTCGTCGAAAAGGAGCGCTGGACGTCGGATCAGGTGAATCCCGACCTGTTCGAGCACGACGCCGAAAGGCGGCTGTACGAGGCCTTGCTTCGGGCAAAGCAGCGGGTTCCGGGCTTGCTCCAAGCCCAGAACTACGCACAGGCCCTGGGCGAACTGGTCGCGCTCAAACCCTCCATCGATGAATTCTTTGCCGGAGTGATGGTCAACACGGAGCATTCTGGGTTACGATCGAATCGACTGTCGTTGCTCTACGTGATCGACGTGCTGTTTCTCTCGTATGCCGACTTGTCGTTGATCGCCGCGCAGGGAAGCGAGCGAGGGACCTGACGAGATAACCAGGTCGAGGGAGGTCGGGGATGGATTCGCGCGACGCCTCGGTCAATCCGCGCCCGGCGCCGGATGACGCGCCGCATCCAGCGCCGCCGCACGCATCTCAGTCATCCGACGGAGACCGGCGGGCCCGTCTCGTCCGGCGGTATGCAACCCGCGTCACGGTGGCGCTGATGATCCTCTGTCCCGCCCTGTTCTTGTTCGGCCTCTGGGTCAGCGGCATCCGCACCGACCAGTTGTTCCGGCTTCCCGACGTGTTTCATCCAACCAGCGATGTCTGCCTCCGGTTGGGTTGGCAACAGGTCTTAGGCAAGGACGAGCTCGTCCAGGTCTGTTCCGAGTGGATTCGCCTGGCGGATCCTTCCGGAGAAACTCACAGATTGAAGCAGGAAACGACGATACGGGAAGGAGCGGACGGCAAGCTCTATTTCGATTATGGTTCGTTGACGGATTGGCGGCTGTTCGCGTATGTCGGATTGGTGGTCGCGATCCTCGCGTTCGGGTGGTTCGTACGGCGCTACCTCGTCGCCCGATACCGTCTGCGGCTCGAATCCGCCGCCCGACAGACATCCATCATGCATTGGTCCTAGCGCGCATTATTCATGACGGTTCGTGACGAAACCGCCAAGACGCCATGCGAGACGGGCACGCGGAGCTGTGAGGAAGGAAGGCATACTTGAAATAGTATGTCGACCGACCGAGCGGCGAGCCTGCCCGCTTGGCTTCGGGAACCTGGCAGCCAAGCTTGTCGCAGCGGCGTATCGGCGGTTACAGTAGGAGCGGCCATGAATAATGCGCGCTAAGAGGGAAGGAGCACAAGACCGTGGGAGCCAAGAAGAAATACGTCTATTTTTTCGGCGATGGAAAGGCCGAAGGCAAGGGCGACATGAAGAACCTGCTGGGCGGCAAGGGCGCCGGCCTGGCCGAGATGACCAACCTGGGGATTTCCGTGCCGGCCGGCTTCACGATCACCACCGAGGCCTGCGTTGAGTACTACAAGCGAGGCAAGACCTATCCGCCGGGCATGTGGGAGGAGGCGCTCCAGGCCTTGAAGCGGGTGGAGCGGTCCATGGGAGCCAAATTCGGCGATCCCGTGAATCCCTTGTTGGTGTCGGTGCGGTCCGGCGCCCGAGCCTCGATGCCCGGCATGATGGACACGGTGCTGAACGTCGGCTTGACGACCAAGACAGTCGAGGGTCTGGCGGCCAAGACCCGCAACGAACGATTTGCCCAGGACAGTTACCGGCGGTTTGTCACGATGTTCGGCAGCATCGTGATGGGCGTCACGCGCGAGCACTTCGAGGAAATCCTGGCCCATAAGAAAGCCGAGCTGGGCGTGACCCAGGATACCCATTTGGACGCGAAAGCGCTCCGCGAACTGGTGGCGAGCTTCAAGGAACTGATCCAGCACGATACCGGCGAGACCTTCCCGGACGATCCGATCGAGCAATTGCGGATGGCGACCAATGCCGTGTTTTCATCCTGGTACGGGGCGCGCGCCATCACCTACCGCAAGCTCTACAACATTCCCGATACCTGGGGCACCGCCGTCAACGTGGTCGCGATGGTGTTCGGCAACATGGGCGAAACGAGCGGCACCGGCGTGGCATTCACCAGAGATCCCTCCACCGGGGAAAAACGGTTCTTCGGCGAATGCCTGATGAACGCGCAGGGCGAGGACGTGGTCGCCGGCATCCGCACGCCGCTGCCGGTGGCCGAATTGGGAAAAACGGTCCCGCACGCCTTTCGGGACCTGGAAGCGACCTATAAGAAGCTGGAGAAACACTACCGCGACATGCTCGACATCGAGTTCACGATCCAGGAGGGCAAGCTCTACATGTTGCAGACCAGGGTCGGGAAACGGACCGGCATCGCCGCGGTCCGGATCGCCGCCGACATGGTCAGGGAAGGACTGATCACGAAGGAGGAGGCGGTCAGGCGGGTCGAGCCGGACCATCTCTCGCAATACCTTTATCCAATCTTCGACCTGGCGGAAGAGTCCAAGCGCTCGCCGCTCGGCAAGGGCTTGCCGGCCGGGCCAGGGGCCGCCGCGGGAAAGATCGCGCTCACGCCGGATCGCGCCGTCGAAATGCAGGCGGCGGGCAACCGGGTGATCCTGGTCAGGCAGGAAACCAGCCCGGACGATATTCACGGCATGAACGCCTCGCTCGGCTTTCTCACCGCGCGCGGCGGCATGACGTCCCACGCCGCTGTCGTCGCCCGGCAGATGGGCAAGGTTTGCGTGGCCGGCTGCGAGGGCGTGGAGGTGGAGGGCAGTCAAAGCGTGCGCATCGGCAACAAAGTGTTCCGCGAGGGAGACTACCTTTCGATCAACGGATCGACCGGCAACGTCTACGAGGGCGATATTCCGGTCGTCGCGTCGGAGGTGATTCAAGTTCTGGAAGGGAAACTCGCTCCGGCTCAGTCCGACAAGTACCAGCGGTTCGAGACGATCCTGAAATGGGCGGACGAGATCCGCTCGCTCAAGATCCGGGCCAACGCGGATGTCCCGGATCAGGCCCGCATCGCGCGCGGCTTCGGCGCGGAAGGGATCGGCCTCTGTCGTACGGAGCACATGTTCTTCGCCGAGGACCGCATCCCGATCATGCAGAAGATGATCCTGGCCCGGTCGTCCCAGGACCGAGAACGGTACCTGGAACAACTGCTGCCGCTGCAAAAGCAGGACTTCCTCGGGCTCTACCGGGAGATGAAGGGCTACCCGGTGACGATCCGGCTGCTCGATCCGCCGTTGCACGAGTTCCTGCCGAAGCGGGAGGAACTGATGGTGGAGATCGCGAAACATGAACTGACCGGCGGCAACCCCGCGGTGCTGGAGGAGAAGCGGAAGCTGCTGGCCCGCGTCGAAGAACTGCACGAGTTCAATCCGATGCTGGGACTCCGCGGCTGCCGACTCGGCATCACCATGCCGGAGATCACGCGCATGCAGGTGCGCGCGATCATCGAAGCCGCCTGCGAAATCGCCAAGGAAGGCAAGAAGATCGTGCCCGAGATCATGATCCCGCTCGTCGGCATGATCACGGAAATGAAGGCGCAGAAGGATCTCGTCCGCGAAGTGGCGCAAGAAACCATGAAACGGCACGGGGTCAAGCTGAACTACCTGGTCGGCACGATGATCGAGTTGCCGCGCGCGGCCGTCACCGCCGGCCAGATCGCCCAGGAAGCCGAGTTCTTCTCCTTCGGGACGAATGACCTGACACAAACCACGTTCGGATTTTCCCGCGACGATGCCGCGAAGTTCGTCGGCATCTACAAGGATCAAAAGATCCTCGACGCTGATCCCTTTGAGACGATCGACCGGGAGGGTGTCGGCGAGATGATGCGCCTGGCCATCGGAGCGGGACGCAAGACCCGAGCGGATCTCAAGCTGGGCATCTGCGGAGAGCACGGCGGCGATCCGAGATCGATTGAGTTTTGCCACCAACTGGGGCTCGACTACGTGAGCTGTTCTCCCTACCGGGTCGCCATAGCCAGGTTGGCGGCGGCGCACTCGGCCTTGAACGGCCGGTCGGCCGGAAAGACACAGGCCAAAGAGAGAAAGAGCGGCGCGCCCGCTCGCGCCAAGACACCGGCCAGCCGTGCCAAAAAGGCGCGTGCCGCAAAGCGGTGACTCACTCGGAGACCGACCGTCGCTTCATGGGTCTGGCCCTCAGACTCGCGACGCGCGGGAAGGGCCGGACCAGTCCCAACCCGATGGTGGGGGCCGTGGTCGTCTCCGGCGGACGCATCGTCGGGCGGGCCTACCATCGAAAAGCCGGCGAGCCCCATGCCGAGGTGTTGGCGCTGCATCAGGCCGGCCCGCGCGCGCGAGGCGCCACCCTCTATCTCACGCTCGAACCCTGCTGCCACCACGCCAAACGCACGCCGCCCTGCGTGCCGCTGCTGATCGCCGCTCAGCTTCGCCGCGTCGTCGTGGCCATGAAGGATCCGAACCCGTCGGTCCATGGACGGGGCCTCCAAGCCCTCAGGCGAGCCGGGATCTCCGTCTCGGTCGGGTGCCTCGAAGAAGAAGCGACAGCGCTCAACAGGATCTATTGTCATTGGGTGACAACCGGCAGACCCTGGGTCATCCTCAAGGCCGGCATGACGCTTGACGGCAAGATCGCCACGGCCCGCGGAGAATCACAATGGATCACCAGCCCGGAGGCGCGCCGCGAAGCACACCGGCTCCGCGGCGAGGTGGACGCGATTCTGGTGGGAGTGGGGACCGTGCAGGCTGATGATCCCAAGCTCACGGTGCGAGTGCCAAGGCGGGCAGGGATGACCGACATGGTTCGACCGTGGCAGCCGCTGCGGGTCATTGCGGACAGCAACCTAACGATTCCCTCGACCGCGGCGGTTCTCTCGCGTCGAAGCTTGGCCAAAACCTTGATCGCCACGACGACGAAGGCTCCGCTCCGGCGGGTACGGAATCTCCGGAACGCCGGCATCGAGGTGCTGCCACTGGAGCCTCAACAGGGGCGCGTGCCGATGGGAAATCTGCTTCGGGAATTGGGCCGGCGCGGGATTGCGTCCCTCCTCGTGGAAGGAGGCGGCACACTCAACGCCGCTCTCTGGAAGGAAGGCCTGGTGAATGAGGTGCGGCTCTTTGTGTCGCCGCTGCTGCTCGGAGGACAGGATGCCAAGTCGGTCATCGGCGGTGCCTCGCCGGCCCGGCTGGCCGACGCGGTCAAGCTACAGGGCTTGCGTGTTCGTCAGGTAGGATCGGATTTCCTCGTGCAGGGATTGGTCCCGCCACAATCAACGTCCCGCCGCCATTGAAATCAGAATGCGACCGCACGATCGTCACACATCGCTCTCGATCATCTCCCTCTGGTTAGGCTTCTTGTTGCTCGTTGCGGCGAGTCCCGGCAGCGCGGAAGAGAGTCCGCCACCTTCCGACAACCTTGTCCGCGAATATCTTGACACGCCGGACGCGGAGCGGGCCGACCACCTGCTCACCACGATCCTGGCAGATGATCGGTACAGCCCCGCGGTGGTCCGCGACCTGATCCTGCGCCCTCGGGACTATGGCCCGGCCGCCACCGGCGTCCAACCGAACCTGCCGCTTTCGGTCGGAGGCAGGCCCTACAGCTTCGCCCTGTCCGTGCCGGAGAACTATCAACCGTCCAGCGACTATGGCTTGGTGATCTGCCTGCACGGTGCCGGGTTCACCGGCGAAGCCTATCTCGATCGCTGGAAACCGCGCCTGGGAGACGAGTACATCCTGGCCTGCCCGACCTACGGCAGGGGCGCCTGGTGGAATCGGAGCGCCGAGGAACTCGTGCTCGCCACGATACGCGCGGTCTGGTCCCGCTATCGCATCGACCGCAACCGAGTGTTCCTTACCGGCATGTCGAACGGCGGGATCGGGGCCTGGATCATCGGGATGCACCACGCCGATCTCTTCGCCGGCCTTGCGCCCATGGCTTCCGGCATCGACGACGTGCTGTATCCGTTTCTGTCGAATCTGCGCACGACGCCGGTCTACATAATCCACGGCTCGCAGGACGAAGTCATGCCGGTACGGCTGAGCCGAGAGCTGGCGGCCGAGCTGACCAAACTGGGATACGACTTCGTCTATCGCGAACATGACCGCACCCATCCGATGGCCGGAGGTCACTTTTTCCCCCGGGAGGAATTGCCGGCGTTGGTGGATTGGATGAACCGGCAGCGGCGCAGGGTCCTGCCGTCGCATCTCTCGCTGACGCGGGACGCCAGTCATTTGGATGCGTTTGCCTGGGTTCGCATCGATGCGACCGACCGGATCGCGGTCTTCAGCGAGAATCTCTTCGACGGCACGGATCGGTTCATCACAGACCGTGTCTACGCCAAGTTGGACGTACAGATCGTCGAAGGGAACCGAATCGAGGTCCGGACGGACCATGTGCTGCGTTATTCGTTGTTCCTGAATGACGAACTGATTGATCTCTCCCGGCCGGTCGTCGTCATCACGAACGGGACAGAAAGTTTCCGCGGACTCCTCACACCCTCTGTCGAGACGATGCTGCGGCAGGCCCGTCGCCGCGGCGATCCCCCCCGAACCTTTTCCGCCCAGGTCACGATTACAACCACCTCTTCGGCCGGCCCAGCCGATCGGCCTGAACGGACCGAACCGGTCAAGCCAAGCGCACCGGCCTCGCCCTCTCCCAACCCGGACCTTCCATGACCCGCCGGCAGAGCTATGCCATCCTCTGCGCGGTCGGGGTCTGCTGTTTCATCAGCTATAACCTCGTCCGCATGCCGGTCCTCTCCCTGTTTGCACAGTCGCTCGGAGCCTCGCCGGAGGAAATCGGCCTGATCGTGTCCGTCTCCACCTTGACCGGTGTGTTGTTGAAACTGCCGGGCGGGGCCCTGTCGGATATCTACGGACGACGCCTGTTGCTTCGCATCGGCGTCCTGGCCTTCGGACTTCCGCCCTTTGTCTATCCCTTCATCACCGAGACCGGGACCTTGACGGGGTTGCGCTTCGTACACGGCCTGGCCACGGCGCTCTTTGCGCCGGCCGCGCTGGCCACGGTGGCGGAGCTCTTCCAGGAACGGCGCGGCGCGGCCTTGGGCGGCTACACCGCATCCACCCAAGCCGGGGCCCTGCTTGGCCCGGTCCTCGGCGGCTGGCTGGTCTATGCGGCCGGCTTTCCCACGACCTTCGTCACGGCAGGCCTCTTCGGCGGTCTCGGCCTGATCTGCTTTCTGGCGCTCCGGCTCAATCCCGCTCCGCCGCTGGGCGAGAAGAGTCTGGGACGCGTCGCACAGGACATGTGGCAAGGATTCCGGATCGTCGCCAACAACCGGGCCGTCCTGGTCACGAGCGTCACCGACGGCGCCAAGATGATTGCCAACGGCGCCCTGATGGCGTTCCTTCCGATCTACGGCACCTCGGTCGGATTGAATCCGGGGCAGGTCGGCATCCTGTTCGGTGTCCAGGGCGTCACGTCGTTCCTGTCCAAACCGATCATGGGCCGGGCCTCCGACCGCATCGGCCGGCGGCCGTTGATTCTGATCGGACTGCTGCTCTGTGCCGTCTCGTTCGTCCTGATTCCCCAGGTCGCCGCCTTTCCCACTCTCATTCTCTTGGCTGCGCTGTTCGGCTACGGCGAGGCGGTGGTCTCGTCATCAACCTCCGCGCTCGTCGCGGACGTCTCCGACATCAAGCGGCTTGGGGCCGGGATGGGGATGCAGGGCACGATCATGGACATCGGCCACGCGAGCGGCCCCTTGCTGGCCGGATTCCTGATCACCTTCTTCGGCTATCCGGCAACCTTCGCCGTGATCGCTGCATTGCAGCTTGTCGCGGCCGGAGTCTTTTGGATGACCGTTCGCCCGGCCCCCGCCGCTTCGTAACCTCTGCATCGTCGGCCACACCTTCAGCTCATCGTGTCTGAGAACGATCCACCGTTATATTTCCCGGACTCGCCACGACCGCGCCCACCTTCCTTGACAGCGCATCGGCACCAGCCTGGATGGATGCGCGAGCCTGATGCATAAGCCAGCAGAATTGCATCACCTTTGCGAGAGGCGAAATTCACAGCAGCGATTTTCGGCAAGGCATTTCGTCCGCCCTTGGGGCATCCGACGGGCTTGGTTGTTGCAACGTAACCTCGTTAGTTCATGAGTTCACAGCGTTCAACGAGCCGGCGAGGACCCTATGAATCTCAAGGGCCTGATCTATCGTGAATTGGGCGAGGGACTGACGGAAAAAGAGCTGGCGGCCGCGGTCGGTGTGTCTCCGGGAACCATCGACAGGATTCTCGCGAATAAGTCGCCGAAGGAACCGGCCGTCTGGCATCAATTCGCCAAGTACTTTCGGATGGACGCGGATTTTCTTCGGGCCGGCGCTCCAAGAAAGACGCCCGGGCGTTCCAGGAAGGCCGGCATCGGCCCGACCGTTCCCATGAGAAAAGTTCCGTTGGTGAGTTGGGAGGCCATCGGACGAATGGCCGCGGGCGAAGCCAATGCGACCGTTCATGACAGCGATGCGATGCTTGAGACGGACGTTCAAGGACCCCGCGCCTTTGCCCTGCGGGTGAAGGATGATTCGATGAATCCCCTCTTCGGCGAGGGCGAGATCATCTTTGTGAACCCGGATCTCGAATGTGAGCCGGGCCATTATGTCGTCGCCGGCCCGCGCCGAACTCCGGAGCAGGCGGTCTTAAGAGAACTGAGAACGATCGGAACCCAGTATGTGCTCCATCCTCTCAATCGGCGGCGGAAGGACACCCTGCTGACCCATGACCACTTTCTGTGGGGCAGGGTGGTCCGGTTACGGAAGGATCTTTAACCCACATTATTCATGACGGTTCGTGACGAAACCACCAAGACGCCAAGTGAGACGGGCGCGTGGAGCCCCGAGAGGCCGAAGCGTACTTGAAACAGTACGTTGAGGCCGCGAAGGGCGAGCCCGCCCGTTGGCATGCCGCCAAGCTGCATGCCAACTTGTCGCAGCGGCGTATCGGTGGTTGCAGTAGAAGCGCTCATGAATAATGTGGGTTAAACCTGAGACGCGCTTCAACCCTCTCACAGAAGGGAGTCCATCATGAGACGCCAGACTCTATGGCAGGCAGCCGTTCTCGCAATCGGTGTCATCGGGTTGTCCGCATCGACAACCCTTGCCGGTACCGCTCCCGGGGCCGACGCGGATGATCGCCAACTGTTGCCGGGAGACCGGGTTCTCATCGGCACCGTTGAGAGCATCAGAAGCGACCAGGCCCAAGTCCACACCGGCGAATTGCAGCCGCGGTTCGTGCCCCTTGGGGTACGCAAGGCCAAGGGACTGCCGGACCTGAAAATAGGCGATCGCCTCGAAATCACCGTCAATGATCAGAACCTCCTGGTGGATGTCCACGTGACCGGCGAATCGAGCTATCATCTGGTCTTGCATGGCCAACTGGCCCAGCCGTTGATCACCGGCCACGACAAGGCGGTCATCCGGACCCCTGACGGACAAGAGGAGTCGCATTTCGTGCGGCCTGTCGCAAGGAGCAAGACGGCTTCCATCCCGGTGGGCGTGGATGCAGTCTTTCTCATCGACGAATTGAACCGGATCGTAGACGTGACGTTCGACAACCAGGAAGCCGTCCATCGTGCGGCCGAACTCTGGCAAAAGAAGACGCCGCTGAAGGGCAATTTCAGCCGCATCAACGTGGTGATATTAAAACCCTTGGAAGCGGACACGATTGCGGTTCAGACCGAGAGGGGGGACGAGCGCCGATACGAAGTTCGTCCGCTCGTTCAAAGGCGGATGGCACAGTTATCGAAAGGCGATGAAGCGGTGTTGCTGATGGACGACGAAAACAAAGTCACGGACGTGGCCATCCCTCGGCATGTCGGAGAGAGGTGATGCAGGTCTCCTGGCCGGACTTCACACCCGCGACGTTCTCGTTCCACGATGATCCGGTGCTGGTCGTCGAGAACTGCTGGACGGCAGTTGAGCGAAGGCAGTTTCGTGACGCCATGGAGCGATCGTCGTGGCAACTGTTGCACGAACGTGCCTGGCGTCCACGCTGCCTTCCCCAACTGCGGGAACTGGCGCAAAGGGCGCATGGCCTTTCCGAAGGTCGGCCGGCTGCTCGAACGGCTCCCTTTTCCCTGCATTAAGCGGTTTATGGAGGCCTTCCCCGGGATTGTCGGGCGCAGCTTGAGGTTTAGATCAAATCCGGCGATGGTCTGCTGACGCACGAGGACAGGGCCCAAGCGAATGCCTCCAGCCTGGATAACTCCAGGGTCGGCAGGCACAGGTTGGCTCTGGTCAGCTATGTGCATGAAGAATGGGAAGCGGATTGGGAAGGGGAGTTGATCATCTACAAGGCCGACCGGCAGACAGGAACAGACCGGCCCAAGCTGGGCATCAGCCACTGCATTGCGCCTGAGCCAGGCTCGCTTGCACTGTTTACCGTCCCTCGCTATCACCGCGTCTGCCGGGTGAACCCTGCGGCGGGTGACCATGCGCGCCTATCAATCGCCGGATGGCTGCTCACCGACCATGCGGTACGGCATCCACCCTGTCGCAGTCCACTCTCGGTACTATCCGAACCGCACAAGAAATCGCCTGCCGCAACTAAGCCGGCCCGTTGATGGGCTCCCATCCGCTCTCGCACAGGATACGAACGACGCTCCACCAAAATTGGGGCCTCATCGCATCCGGAGCGAACTGAGCCTCCGGACTGATGCTATAATGCAGCCGCGCCAGACAGACATCGATGTATGCGTGACTATGCGGCCGAGGATATTGTCATCGGAGTGATCGCCTCGCTCGGCGTGCTGGTGCTCATTGTGGTGTTCGTGCTGGTGGTTCGGCAGGTGATCAAGAAGTGGTGAGAGGACAGAGATAAGCGCATCCCTCTCCGGGAGTTCTTACTGATCATGTTTACCGGCATCGTGGAAGAGATGGGCGCGGTCAGTGCAATTGAGAAATCCCTCGCAGGCACGCGGCTCACCTTTCTGGCGTCCACCGTGATGAACGACTTGAAGATCGGCGACAGCGTCAGCGTCAACGGAACCTGTTTGACGGTCGTGAGCAGGGGAGAGCGGGAGTTCTCGGTCGAGGTTTCGCCGGAAACGCTGGCGGTGACGACGCTCGGCCAGTTGACCGCCGGCGCGCCGGTGAACCTCGAACGGGCCATGAGACTGAACGAACGGCTCGGCGGGCACATGGTGGCCGGGCATGTGGACGGCATCGGCACGATCCTCGCCAGACAGCCGGACAGCAACGCAATCATCCTCGAATGCGAAGCGCCCAAGGAGATCTTGCGGTACTGCGTGCCGAAGGGCTCGATCACGATGGACGGCATCAGCTTGACGATCAATCAGGTCGCCGACCGGTCGTTTGCCGTCGCGATCATCCCCCACACGGCCAAGGTCACGACCCTGGGTCTCAAACAGGTCGGGGATCACGTCAACCTCGAATCGGACCTGATCGGCAAGTATGTCGAACGGCTCCTGCAGGAACGCGGCGTGCTCCCCGCCAAGCCGGCCCCCGCCATCGACCTGGACTATCTCAAGAAGCGCGGGCTGATTTGAGGGGCATCTGCGAATCGCGCCTGCCTCAGTCCGGTGATCCGGGAACGCGCAACAAGAGGATCACAAGGTAACGGGTGTGGTCTCTGTGCTCACAGAGTCTGGACTGGACGAGACTTAGTGATCATGCTAGCATATTTGCTAGCATTTTGGAGGGACCTATGGGACAGGTCATTGTCCGCAATCTGGATGATCGCGTCATCGACGCTTTGAAAGCCAAGGCGGAATTACACGGCCATTCGCTGGAACAGGAGTTGCGGTCCATTCTCTCGAAGGCGGCGCTACCCAACGCGCAAGAGCGAGTCGCACTGGCAGACCGTATCCGTAGTCTGACGCCCAAACGACGCCAGACGGATTCCACCGCTCTCATTCGCGAGGATCGAGACCGGTAATGTGGGTAGTCGATGCCAGCGTGGCCGTGAAATGGTTTATCGAGGAGCCAGGCTGGCCGGCAGCGCGCGCGGTCCTCGCAAGGGGCGAATCCCTTCTGGCACCAGACCTGATCGTGGTGGAAGCGAGCAACACAGCATGGAAAAAGGTGAAGCGACAGGAGATGACGTCGGAGCAAGGGGAGGCGATGGTACGAGCCATCCCGCTCTTTTTTGATCGCCTGACGCCCTCCGGCTCGTTGGCCGCGCGAGCTTATGTCTTGGCCAATCAGTTGAATCATCCGGTGTACGATTGTCTCTACCTCGCGCTGGCGGAAAGCGAGGCAGTCGAGCTGATCACGGATGACGCACGGCTCTTCGCAGCCGTATCCCGCACGGCTCTCCGGAAGCGAATTCGACTCCTGGCAAAGTTCGAAAGCTAACGATCTGTCGCCACGTTGCGCCGTATTCGTGAGCTGATCGAGGAGTTGGGAGCCAAGGGGTCACTATGAAGATCCAATCCGTGACCTATAACAACAGCAAAAAGGTATTTCCGGTGAGAGGGACCAAGAAGACGATGCTGCTCCTATTCGAAGATCGATCCTCAACCCAGCGCCGACGATCCCATTGCTCAACTCTACGTGGACAAGGAACTTGGGCGGGAAGGATTCACCTATGTGCTGGCATCGGGAAAAGAAGGGACAGTCCATATTGAGCAGGTCCTGGAGTACAACCAGGATCCGAACTATCTGCGAGATGCGCTGTTGTATAAGTTGACGGTTGAGGCGCAGCGAAGAGCGAAGGCTAGTCCTTTGTCAAAGCGCGAGATCATCCGGAGACTTGGAACCTCTGCCACGCAACTCTATTGCTCGACCAAACCAACTATCGCAAGTCGATCGATTAACTCTTGGCCCTGCTGCACGTGTTGGATTGCGATGTTGATCTGCTCGTGCGAGCGAAGACCGCATCCGGAAGGGCGGCGTGACCTGGACAGGCGCGTGCGATCGAAGGTAGGGAGGGAAGTAAGTCACGGCAAGACGGGCAGAGCGGACGGCCGTTTGGCGCAGAGCCAATACATCAATGCAAGGCCCGACGCTATTTCTGTATTCTTTAGACTCTGTTTTTTGGATGGATCGAATGGAAGACAGGCTAGACGAGATTGAGGCGGACATCCTCAAAATCCTCCACTCTCTCCCGCTAAGTGTCCTCGAAGGTGGGTGGAAATCGGATCGGACGTGGACGTCCGAGCTAAAACTCAAAATCGGACTACTTGGTAAAAACCATGGCTACTATATCTGTGCGAGCGGATGGGGG
Source organism: Nitrospira tepida (assembly GCF_947241125.1). Classification (NCBI taxonomy): domain Bacteria; kingdom Pseudomonadati; phylum Nitrospirota; class Nitrospiria; order Nitrospirales; family Nitrospiraceae; genus Nitrospira; species Nitrospira tepida. Next base: position 2,846,922 of record NZ_OX365700.1, read on the forward strand.
CTACCGGATGGGCAGGGCGAGTGGCTTTACGATCTCGTGTGGCTTTCTATCCGTGGTCAATCAATCGTCGATGTTCCACTGGTGCTGGAGTCCGAGTGGGCCATCGATTTGAAGAACATCGACGAAGATTTCAGTAAGCTTCTGCTTGCGCGTGCGCAGCACCGAGTGATGATCTTCCAGCAGAGGACCCTCTCTGATGTGGAGAAGGTGTTCGATTTCCTCAGTAACCAGATCTCCGTTTTCTCCCGATCTCAACCTGGAGACCGGTATCTCCTTACCGGCCTCAACTGGACAGACAACCAGACTTTTAGCCATCGACTGGTGATTGCCCGGTAATGCGCCACGTTGTAACCCAACACAGGCTTGAGGGGTCAAAACGGGGTCGGAAGTAACTTGAGCCGATAAATCCCTGAAAGTTGAATGCTTCAGTTTGCTTTCTCTTTCACCATTCGGCTGCGCCCATCGAAGGAGCACCGCCCGACGCTGACAATTCTACTTGATCCCGTGTGCGCGTTGCAGGAGCAGGAAGCGGACGCTTGCTTGGACAGGACTTCATCGGCTGGAACGGATGCGCGGTGAGGATTGCTCCATGGCAGGTGCTGCCGCCGAGGTAGCTCCACTAGTTCCGAGTGCGACGGCATCGCGACGTCGCGTCGCAGTATTACAGGAGCACTCGACCAAACAGAAAGACTCGCGGGAGCCGTCCAGACGCAATGCATCATGGCGCGACCGAACCCGCGCACCGTTCGTCAGCCGACCACCTTTAGTCTTCCAGCGTCGAAATATCCCCGGCCTACCGACATGACGCATATGGTCGGCCAAAATAAACGCACGGCGAGATCATCCCACTTCGCTATCCGTTGAAGACTGACCACTAGCCTTGCTCATCAAGTCGCCACAGGATATTTTCATACACCATCTTGCGGTGTTGGATGCCCAGAATCCATGCCTGACTTCTTTCGATCTTGTAGACCCTCGGTAGTCCCCGACGCGCAGTTTCCAGTAGCCCTTCAGAGTCTTGCGAAGGGGAGCCCCATACTGCTGCGGGGCGTGCGTGAGCCGCGTGTCGATGGCCGTGGCAATTCTTCGATGAAGATTATGTGGGATAAGGGGAATGTCCTCGTCAGCAACAGCAGGATGGTACCGAAGCTCGAAAGGCACTTACCGTTTCCGCCGCTTGAGATGCGCCCAGACCTGGAAGTGGGTCTTGGCTCTGTGTCGGTCGAACGTCTGCTCCCGAGATTCCGCCAGTTGCGCGAGCGCGCGATCTTCCTCGGCTTCCAACGCCTCCTTGACGAGGTCTCTCACCTTGAGCGAGAGCGAGACTCCCTCTCGCTTAGCCCAGCGACGGAGGCCCTCATAGACGGGTTCTTCGAGAACAACATTGACACGAGGATTGATTGCCGGCATATCGCCTCTCCTAAACCACTGTTACATGAGAAAAGTGTAACACATGTGATGGACCTCGGCAAAATCTGATAGGCCGTGCCACAGCTCGGATCTCAGATGTTTCATTGGCTGGAACGGATGGGCTACAACTCATAACAAATGCAGGCTTGCATCGGACAAGTCGAGTTCCCGTTTCTCGCCCATCATTCACCAAGGCGAGCGGCTGGGGGAATCTCGACTGCGCCCATCGAACGAGCACCGCCCGACGCTGAAAATTCTGATTGATCCCGCGTGCGCGTTCTGGGAGCAAGGAGATTGCTCCAGCCGCTCCGCCACCACCTAATCCTCGAGCGTCGAAATATCCCCCGCGTCCTGGCCTAATTCCTTCGCCTTCAGCACGCGCCGCATGATCTTGCCGGAACGCGTTTTGGGCAGCGAGGGCACGATGTCGATCTCCGCCGGCACCCCGATCTTGCCCAACTCGGTCAGCACATGATTCTTGAGCGATTGAATCAACTCCGGGCTCTCCTGGTGGCCCTGTTTCAGGATCACAAAGGCCTTGATCGATTCGCCGACCGTCGGGTGCGGCTTGCCGATCACCGCCGCTTCCGCCACGGCCGGATGACTCACGAGCGCGCTTTCCACTTCCGCCGTGCCGATCCGGTTGCCGGCCACTTTAATCACATCGTCGGCGCGGCCCATGAACCAGAAATACCCGTCTTTATCCTTCCGGCAGACATCCCCCGCCGTATAGCAATTGGGAATCGTGTTCCAATAGACCTGGTAGCGGTCCGGGTCTTTGTAAATCGTGCGCATCATGGCCGGCCAGGGCTTTTTCACCACGGCAAAACCGCCGGCATTGGCCGGGAGGCTCTTCCCCTCGCGATCCACGACGTCCGCCTCCACCCCGAGGAACGGCCTCGTCGCCGAGCCAGGTTTGAGCGGTACCGAGGGGAGGGGAGTCACCAAGATCATGCCGGTCTCTGTCTGCCACCAGGTATCCATAATCGGCTTTTTTCCGCCCGTGACCCGATGGAACCATTCCCAGGCCTCGGGATTGATCGGCTCACCCACGCTGCCGAGCACCCGCAAGCTGGTGAGGTCGTACTTCTTCGGCCAATCCTCGCCGTAGCGCATCAGCAACCTGATGGCCGTCGGCGTCGTATAGAATACGGTGACGCCGTACTTCGCGATGATGTCCCACCAGCGGCCCGGGTTCGGATAGTCCGGCTTGCCCTCGGCCGTGAGGATCGTGGCGCCGTTCAAGAGCGGCCCATAGACGATATAGCTGTGCCCCGTCACCCAGCCTGGGTCCGCCACGCAAAAGTACAGATCGTCTTCCTTGAGATTAAAGACGTACTTCGTCGTCAAGTAAGTCCCAACCATGTAGCCGCCGTGCACATGGACCACGCCCTTGGGTTTGCCGGTGGTGCCGGATGTATAGAGAATGTAGAGCGGCGTTTCCGAATCCAGCGGCTCGGCCTCGCAAGCAACCGGTTGATCCCTGAGCCAGTCCTCCCAATCGATTTCCTTGGGCGCAGAGAGTGTCACGCCCGGTTGCTCACGCCGGACCACCACCACGTGCTCGACGGTTCGGCAATGGGCGACTGCTTGATCCACGACCGGTTTGAGGTGAATCGCCTTGCCGCGGTCATACCCGACGTCCGCGGTGATCACCAATCGCGACTCGGCGTCCTGGATACGGCTTTCGAGGGCCGGGGCGCTGAACCCGGAATAGACCACGCTATGGATCAGACCCAGCCTGGCACAGGCGAGCATCGCTACCATCTGCTCGGGAATCTTGGGCAGGTAGATCGTGACCCGGTCGCCCTTGCGCAATCCGAGGGACTTCAGCGCGTTCGCGCAGCGGCAGACCTGGCGATAGAGCTCGGCATAGGTAAAGATTCGCTCCTCGCCCTTTTCACCGACCCAGATCACGGCCACTTTGTGGCGGCGCCAGGTTTTGACGTGACGATCAAGGCAGTTGTAGGCCATGTTGCAGGTTCCGCCGACGAACCACTTGGCCCAGGGATAGTTCCATTCCAGTACTTTGTTCCAGGGGGTGAACCAGTCGAGTTCCTTGGCGGCCTGGCCCCAGAAGGCTTCTGGATTCTGGATCGATTCTCGATAGGCCGTCTCGTAGTCCTGGATGTAGGTCGAGGCGACTGTCTCCTGGCTCGGCCGGTAGACGCGGCCTTCCTTCAACAGCGAATCCACTTTATCGTCGGCCATTCCTTGCTCCTTCGGCTGTCGCTGCTCAAAAAATGATGTGACGCCTGCGCCTTCTGCGTCGAAACGGCGTCATTATGCGCAAGGTCTCGATCGAGCGCAACCCCGTGGCCGCCTCCTGCAGCCGGTCAATCGACCAACGGGCAGCAGGTTTCTTGACAGGCCAGCCGCGCGAAGAGTAGGGTTCATTCATATGGTGCCCGTCGCCCGCCGTCTGCTCTCGCTGACCGCCCGGACCGTTCGCTCTGGCCTCTTCTTCCTCGTATGGGTCGCCCTTGTCGCTACCCCCGATTCCGCACAGGCACAAGCGGGGAAGCCCGAAGGGCTCTACTACAAATCCTGGGCCGTCGTGTTCGGCATCGAAGATTATCTGGTCGCGCCGAAGGTTCCCGGCGCCGCCAGCGACGCCAAGGCCATGGCAGATCTCCTGCGGACGCTCGGCTTCGAGGAAGTGATCGAGCTCTACGATAAGAAAGTCACGTTCAAACAATTCAACTACATTTTGAACGACGTATTGCCGCGCAAGCTCGGACGAGCCGACCGGCTGGTGCTGTACTTTGCCGGACATGCCGGCCAGACCACGGACGTGAGTGGAGCCCCGTTGGGTTATTTGGTGCCGTGGGACGCTCAGGTGGGCAGCGTGGCCAAATCCGTCACGTTGGATCAGTTGAAAGAGTTCAGCCGGCGGGTCATGGCCAAACACATCCTCCTCATTCTGGATACCCCGGTGACCGGCTGGGACGTGACCGCGCCCCAGCAGCTCTCGCTGGAAGGGCGCATGGCCCCTGAACAGGATACGGAAAAGCGGGCCGTCCAAGTGTTGACAGCGGCCAAGAACGGGGAAGAGGTCGTCCGTTCCGACAGCATTGGCCTGTTTATGCAGGTCTTGAAGGAAGGCCTGTCAGGACGAGCCGATCGCAACAAGAACGGCTGGTTGATGGCCACCGAATTGGCCGCGTACGTGCAGGAGCAGGTCGAAACCCGATCGAAGGGAAGCCAACATCCGCAATATGCAAGGCTCGACGGAGATGGGGACACGATCCTCATCGAGGGAAGGAAAGTCGATTTCACGGTCGGGGCTGGCCCCCAGACCGAGGAAGAACGGACGGCGGCAGCCAAGGCCCATTATGAGGAAGCCTTCAACCTCTTGCAGGCCCGTAAGAATCCGGAAGAAGCCTTGGCCCGGTTGGACAAGGCTATATCCCTGGCCCCTTCCTTCGGCGATGCCTACGTCCTGAAGAGCTATATGCAGTTGGAAGTCCTCCCAAACGTGGACGAGGCGTTAAAAACCGCGAACTTGGCCGTGGCCCATGCCCCGGCCAATCCGGATTCCCATTATACGCTCGGGCTGATTCAGGAAAAGAAAGGACAGTACCAAGAGGCAGAACGGGCCTACCTCAAGGCCTTGGAGGTCAATCCCGACTATGCAGACGTGCTGCTTTCCCTTGGCACATTGTATGAAGACCACTTGAAGCAGGACGAGAAGGCCGCCGACGCCTACCGCCGCTACAATGAATTGGGCGGAACCGATAGACGGGCCTCCAGGTTCCTTGAAGGGCATCCACAGCCCCCCGGTTCTCAGTGACGCTCGGCTCCTCTCGCACAGGTTCCACCGGTCACTCCTTCGCCCCTCCCTTCATGTAGCCCAATCCGATCTTCAAGGCCCGCCTGGTGATTTCCGCCCATCGGGCGGCCGGGTACTCGGCCAGCACTGCCGCCGCTTTCGGGTCTTGAACATCAAGTTCCACCACGCGAATGATGCCGTCTTCGATTTTAATCTCGGCCACGGGAACGCCTCCTCCTGATCGATCACCAATGCCGCCTGACATCAGCCTGTCACTTTGTCTGCGTTGCGTTGACACCCCTCCAATCGCATGCTAGCATCCGCCTGTGTCTATACTTGGAAATACGGATGCGGCGATCGCTCCCTGATCCGGCTTATTGAGCAAGGAGGAAGCCAATGGTAACACATGAGATCCCGCTCGCGCGACGACTGAGGGCCCTGTTCGTGGTTCTGCTGGCCTTGGGGCTGGCGGCCTGCGGCGGCCCTCCCAAGTGGGTCAAACAAGGGTCCGGCGCGTACAATGAAAAGGACTCGAAAAACTTCTATGGAGTGGGGGCCGTGACCGGCGTCCGCAACGAACCCTTGGCCTGGGATACGGCCGAGAACCGGGCCAGGGCCGAGATTGCCAAAACATTCGACACCTACACCGGCTATCTGATGCGGGATTATGCCGCCTCGACGACCGCCGGGGACTTTACCCGCAACACCGAAGAACAGAACGTCGAACGGGCGATCAAGACCATCACGACCACCACCCTGTCCGGCGTGCGCCCCATCGACCGATACAAGGACGACAAGACCAACCCTCCCACGTACTACGTCCTCACGAAGCTCAGCCTCGACGACATGAAAGAAAACATGATGAAGGCCAAGGAATTGAATGCCGAGGTCCGGGACTATGTGCGCAAGAACGCCGATCGTCTGTTCGAGCGACTGGAAAAGGAAGAAGAGAAGCGCGGCATCAGATGACGCGAGCGATGGCAGGGCCGACCGACGCGGGCCGACAAATCCTTTCATGATGGACGGTTTCGCACGGCGGATTGGCTATGGGCTTTGGTCGGGCCTCCTTTTCTCGGCGCTGCTGACCGGCTGCGGGCATGAGACGAGGGTGACGCGGGTCGATACCGGCGTCGTTACCGATCTCAGTGGTCGGTGGAACGACACCGATTCCCGCATGGTCGCCGAAGAGATGATCAAGACCTCCCTGGGCAGCCCCTGGCTTGCCTCCTACCAGCAGGCGAAGCACCGGCAACCGGTCGTGATCGTGGGCACTATCGTCAACCGCAGCCACGAGCACATCAACGTGCAGACCTTCATCAACGACCTCTCCCGCGAACTCATCAATTCGGGCAAAGTGAAGTTCGTCTCATCCAAGGGAGAACGGGACGAGATCCGAGAGGAACGCCGGGACCAGGCCATCCATGCCAGGGAAGACACCCAGAAGGCGCCGGGCAAGGAAACGGGCGCCGACTATATGATGAAGGGCAGTATCTCCACGATTCTCGACGAGGCGGACGGCGCCAAGGCCGTCTATTACCAGGTCGATCTGGAGTTGGTGGATCTGGAGAGCAACGAAAAATCCTGGATCGGTCAGCGGAAGATTAAAAAGGTCGTCGAACGCAAACGGACCGTCTTCTAGCCACCGTTTTCCCATTCAGTCCTTTGACTGTTTTTTCCCCTGCTGTGCCTGCCTGCTCTCCGCCTGGCCGGAGCCTTGTGTTTCGTCGCTTCCCCACAACCGCTTCCGTGCTCCTGCTGCTGATCCTCTGCCTGCTCGCCCCGGCCTGCGCCTCTGGACCCAACCGGTATCAGTTGGTCGAGCAAAACCTGCTGGCCGGCAATCCGGTTCAGGCCGACGCCGTGCTGCAACAGGCCGAGGAAGACTACGGGTCCAAGAGCCTTGTGCTATACGGCATGGATCGCGGGGTAGTGCTGCAATTGGCTGGCCGGTACGAGGACAGCAACCGGCTGCTGAGCCTAGCCGAAGACGAAATCGAGCGGCTGTACACGAGGAAGATCCGCAACGAAGCCCTGTCTTTTCTGCTCAACGACAATGAGTTGCCGTTCGAGGGAGATCCCTATGAACAGGTCATGCTCAACGTCGTGAAGGCGGTGAACTACGCGCTCCTGCAAGATTGGTCCGGCGCCCTGGTCGAAGCCCGCCGCATCGATCATCGCTTGAACGTCATCGCCGACCGGGAGACCGGAAAGACCGCCTATCGCGACGACGGGTTCGCCCGGTATCTCACCGGCATGCTCTACGAAATCGGCGGCGATCAGAACAATGCCTTCGTCGCCTATCGCCGCGCCTACGACGCCTATCAGGCCAACCGCGGTTGGGCCCGCACCGCTGCTCCGTCCAGCCTCAAATCCGATCTCCTGCGAACGGCCGACGGTCTGCATCTGACGGCCGAGGCGGAGGAATATCGGCGGCAGTTTCCGGACACCACCTGGGAGCCAGTCAGCAGCCGAGAGCACCTCGCCCAGGTCATCCTGATTAGCTATAATGGCCGCGCTCCGTTCCGGCTGGACCAGTTCCTGGACGTTCCGCTCGGCCTCGACGCCGCCCGGCTGGTCCTGCTGGCCAGAGGGTACGGAGGCGGCTCCCAGCGGACACGCGCCGCCGACAGTCTCTTGTATGGACTCAACGGCCGCATCGTGCGCGTGGCGATCCCACGACTCATCCCGCAACGCAGTCAGGTGACGGCCGGGCACCTGTCGCTCACAGGGGAATCCGGCACGTTCACGGCGCGAACCGAGATCGTCCACGACCTGACCGCCCTGGCGGAAAAAAGCCTATCGGATCAACTGCCCGGGATCATGGTTCGCGCCGCAGCCCGCGCCGCCGTGAAGTACGGGCTGGCCGAAGGCATCGAGCAAGGCGTGCGATCCGCCACGAGACCACGCAGTCGGAACGGGGAACGGGATGATTTGGAATGGGTGGCATTCGTGGTCGGTTCCCTCCTGAAGACCATGGCGGTCGCGACGGAAGAAGCGGACAAGCGCTGCTGGCAAACCCTGCCGGCCCAGATTCAGGTGGCGCGGCTATGGGTGCCGGCCGGTGAGTACGATCTCCGGGTCCGATCGCTGACCATGCAGGGAGGGCTGGCCAAACCGGAAACAGCGACCCACGTCACCCTGCGCGCCGGGGATACCCGGTTCTTCGTGGAGCGCGCACTCCAATGAACGGAGTCACACGCGTAGGACGAGAGATTTCTGCAACCGCCTGGCTTGTGCCGCTCATCCTCTCCGGTTGCGGCTGGTGGAGCAGTTCGTCCGACACGGACTGGATGAAACGGACGAACGAAGCCTTTCCCCCCGCTCAGTATCTGGTCGGCCATGGCGAGGGAGAATCGCGGACCGTGGCGGCCGAGCGGGCCTATGCGGCGGTCGCGAAGATTTTCAAGGCTGAGATCAATTCGCAGGCCAAGGAATGGGAATCCTATCTCGTCATCGAGAACAAGGGGCGAAGCCGGGACGAGCGGCGGCTGACCCTCGACAACGTCACCAGCATTTCTACGGATAAGGTCCTGGCAAACGTCCGGGTGCTTGACGAATGGTACGACGATCAGCGCCGCCTGCACCATGCGCTGGCCGGGATGAACCGGAGCCAGGCCGAAGCGGCCACACTCGAACGGATCAATGAGCTCGATGCGACGATCGCGCATCACGTCGAGGAGGCCCGACAGGTCGCCGATCCCCTCGCGCATGCGCGCAGCCTGAAGCGGGCCATCACCACGCTCATAGTGCGGGAAGCCCACAACGCCGACCTGCGCGTGATCCGGCCGAGCGGACAGGGGTTGGCGTCGTCCTACCGGGTCGCCGAATTGACGGGTGAATTAGAACGGTTCCTCACCACCGGTCTCCCGCTCGGACTCGCTCTGTCAGGGGACTATGCGGAACCCATCGGACGCGCGCTGATCGAGGGTCTAGCCCGCGAGGGACTTTCTGTCACCGAGTTCTCGACAGGCGGCGTGCCGGCACGGCGCGAACCGTCCGATCTGCGGCCGGTCCTGCTCATCAAAGGACTCGTCCGTCTCTGGCCCACTGAAGTCCAGGACCCGGCGTTCCGGTATGTCCGTTGGTGCAGCGACTTCCTGATCGTGGAGACGGAGACCGGCCGGGTCCTCGGCGCCCTCTCGAAAGGCGACCGGGTCGGCCATGTGTCCACGAAGGAGGCGACGGCCAAAGCCTTGCGCCTGATGCAGCAGGATCTGTCCGCACAATTGACGAGGCGCCTCACAGATTATATGTATGGAGACCTGGAACCGTCGGGGACTTCGTCTTCAGGAGGGGCCTGCCCTCGTTCCGCCGAAGCGGATGGCCCCCGACGCGCGCCCTGATCCGGATCACCCATTACACCAAGGAGGAGAGATGCCAAAACAGACCGAGAAGCCCGATGCCCGCCCCAGAGCCACCGGGCGGGGCAGTGTGCGGGACCCCAGGCCCGGCGTGATTTCGGTGACGAAACGGCGCGGCCCCAGCCGGGTCGCCAAGGCCAATCTGCGCGACCGCATCCGCCGCGACAGCGCATCCATGACGGACGGCTCGTTCCTGGACATGCTGAAGAAGCAGGGGTATGAAGAAGTCCCGTTGGAGGAGCTGCAGGATCGGCTGTCGAAGCTGCGCGATGAATTGGCACCCTTGATCGTAGCCGGGAGAGGATAACCGATGCCGTATTTTTATTTTGATTCAACCGCGCTCATCAAACGCTACAGCCGCGAACGCGGCACCCGCATCGTCAATAAGCTCCTGGTCAAACGCGGGAAGGTCATCCTGGTACCCAGCCAGAGTCTGGTGGAACTCTATGCGATCCTGGCCAATCAGACCAAGAAGGAGTTGCTGACCCGGGACGACTGGTATTCGGCGGTGTTTCGCTTCGAGCAGGAAACGTTACAGGGGCTCTATCACTTCGTCACGCCCACGCATGAGACCTACCTGTCCGTCAAAGAACTCTCGTTGCACCATCCGCAACTCCGCGCGGGCCAACTGCTGCACTTGGCGCTGGCGATCGAGTTGAAACCGCTCCGCCTGACGATGGTGAGCACCGATACGGCCCTGCTGGAATGTTGCCGCCCCTACGGCATCAAACAGATCAATCCGGAGGATGATCAGTAGACGGGCTCGGCTCGGGACATTGAAAGTCCGCCGTCATCGACGCGAGGACGGTGGTCCAGTCATCCGCAGAGGTTCGCAACTGTTTGATCCGCGTTGTCTCGGCGGGAGAGAGGGCCTGCAACGTCTGCTCGTCCAGGTTCAGGCTCGCCATGGCCTTGCGTAAGCCGAGGTGTGCGGATCGGAGGGTGTGGCAGACGCCGCGCGAGGCCGGAGCCTGTCCCCCAGCCCGGTGAAACAGGGCGAGGGCCCGGTACCCCTGCTCTTGCGCGCGAAACAATGATTCGGCGCTGCGGTAGACCAGGGCTGTCGGCTGAGTGCCGAACCGCTTGCCCAACTGCTGGGCCATCAGCGCCGCCCGTCCCATGCTCATCGCCGCGCCTTCGGCGTCGCCGTTGGCCATGGACTCCTCGGCCCGCGCCTGCAACCGGTCCAGTTCGGCTTCCTCCCCGATGGTTTGCGCCGGCAGCCCGGTTGCCATCCCCGAGCAGAGCACCAAGACGGACAGGACTCCGCGCCATCGAAGGCCTGCCTCACGAAGCGGTCTTTCCTTGGATGAACCAGCCGTCTTAGTGCTCGATCCCATCAATCTGTTTGAGCGTGTAGTGCAGCGCGTCGTACAGCTTGCCCTCCGGTGATTCACGATCGGACACCCGCTTATCGCCCATCGAGGCCTGCAATTTCAGCAAGGGCTCGAAGGCCCGTCGATCGGGGAGTTGCCCAAGCGCCCAGACGGCGGCCGTTTGCAACTTTATGTCGCCGGTCTCCATGGCATGGATCAGCGGCGGGATCACCGTGGCGTCGCCATGGAGCGCTCCGACCTTGCCCAACCCGCGGCAGGCTTCGATCTGCAACTCGGGCGACCCGGTTTGCAGCACGTCCACGAGCATCGCGATGCTCTCCCGGTGCCCGATGTTGCCCAGGGCGATGATCGCGGCCTTGGCCACTTCCACATCCGGATCCTTCAGGAGAGGCTTCAGATACGGGACGGCTGATCCGGCAAAGAGATCTCCCAAGGCCTGGATGAGCGCGATCTTCCGGCTCGAGGTCAGGTCCGGCTTCTGGAGCATCTTGAGCAGTCTCGCCTCCTGACCCCATTCGGTGGTGATAAACACTGGAAATTCATACTTCGCCAGCCTCTCTTTCAGCTTGGCGATAGCAAAGGCTCCTGGGTCGCGTTCGCCCGCTTCATTGGCCGCCTTGAGGGCGTCCTCAAAGTCCGTGCGTACTTCCTTGGCCCAGGCCATCGGCTTGCCGTCCAACAGGTACCGTAACTGGCAGGCCGGTCCCTTCCAGACTCGAGAGGGGGAGTCGGGGAGATCCGCATCGCCGCCGGCGGCGACCGTTCCCTCCCAGGTCTTCCGCTGCTCGCATTTCACGCGAAACACGGCATCGCTCGGATCGGTCGGCTCCTTGACGATCTCATACTCGAACTCCTCCAACTTTTTGGCGACAAGATCGCGGACCGCTGTGGCATCCTCCTGTCCCTGGTCGGTCAGCACCAGCGCCTGGATCTGGACCTTCTGGATCTTCTCCAGCGCCTGCCGTTCCGCTTCCGTCAAACTCGCCCGGCGCGCCTCCGCCTCGACGGCCAGCAAACCCACGACACAGATTCCCCCGAGAACCAACGTCACACCATAAATAGGCCTCATGCCCCTGTTGATCATCGATGACTCCTCCTTTCTACCGGCAGGCTGAGGTTCAATGCATCATCGCCTGCCACAGTACTGTACTGCTCCGGCAAAGGCGGTGCAAGTTGAAGGCCCGCATGGGCCACAGTATAATCGCGCCCCATGTTTACCGGACAGCAGATCGCCTTCATCGGCGGCGGCAATATGACCGAGGCCCTGGTGTCGGGTCTTCTCAAGACCGGGCAGGTCGCTCCCGCCCAGATCATCGCGACCGACATCCGGCCCGAGCGGTTGGAGTACCTCGCTCGCTCCTTTTCGATTCGCGTGTCCTCCGACAATGCGCGCGCCGTGTCCGGGGCCCACATGATCGTGTTATCAGTCGAACCGCAAATCCTCGATGAGGTGCTCAGGGGCCTCACCCCCTCCCTCGACCCCGACGTGTTGATCGTGTCGGTGGCGGCCGGCTATCCCCTGTCCCGCCTCAATCGGGTGCTGGCCCGAACCGGGCGATCGGTCCGTGCCATGCCCAACACCCCGTCGATTGTCGGGCGCGGGGCCACGGCTCTGGCCCTGTCACCGGATCTGTCGCCTCAGGACATCGCGCGCGCCACGGCTCTCTTCGAATCGGTCGGGTCGGTCACCGTGGTCGAGGAGCGCCTGATGGACGCCGTCACGGGGCTCAGCGGCAGCGGGCCGGCCTATGTGTTCCTGATCATCGAAGCCCTGGCGGACGGCGGCGTCAAAGCCGGGTTGCCTCGTCCGGTGGCCGCGGCCCTTGCGGCTCAAACGGTGCTGGGCGCCGCCACGATGGTCCTCGAAACCGGCCTTCATCCGGCGGAGTTGAAAGACCGGGTGGCATCGCCCGGCGGCACCACGATCGCCGGCCTGCATGCGCTGGAACAGGGCGGCTTGAGGGCCGCGCTTATGTCGGCCGTGGAAGCCGCGGCCGAGCGATCGACAGAACTTGGCTGCGAACCACCTTCACGCTAGGAGCATACCGTGCAGTATTGGGTCAAAGTCGTCTTCACGGACAACCAAGAACTGATGGTCAAGGATGCCGTCCGCCACACGATCAGCGAGGACATGGAGGTATTGGAGATCGACACGCCGCGCGAGGTCACGATCATTCCGGTGAAACAGATCAAGTACGTCTCCTGCGACGCGACCGTGTTCAATAAGAAATCAACTACTTAGACATTCTCACGGCGGTCACTCCCGGTTTTACTCCCGGTCGCGGCCGCCATTTCTTCTCGATCCAGCACATCGACCGGTCGATGGGACCCAGTGGCGGGGAGCCAATGCCCGTAGGTATCGACGGTCACGGTGATAGACGCATGGCCGAGTTGAGCCTGCACGTATTTGATCGGGACTCCTGCGGCGAGGAGCCGGCTGGCGTACGTGTGCCGGGCGGCATGGACAGGCAAGCGGGAGACCTGCGCCTGTTCGAGAACCGGGAACCAGATGGTCGAGCGGAAGGCATTTTCGGAGTAGTAGAACGGGGCTTGCCGGGTCCCGCCGAGTCCGCCGGGAAACAGCATCGGCGGACACGGGTGCTCTCCCATCGCGGCATCCAATTGTGAGACATCCATCCAGGCCCGCAACACGTCCAACAGGTGCGGCGACAGATCGACCTTGCGGCTCTTGCCGCTTTTGGGGGTGCTCAGGCGCCACTTCGACCAGGTGCGGCGAACATGGAGCGTCCGGGAAACCGTATTGACATCCTCTCGATGGAGCGCGAGCAGTTCACCGATCCGAACCCCGGTGCGGAAGAGGGTCAAGATCATCGGATAGGCCGGCCCCGGCTTCGCCTTCGCCGCGGTCAAGATGACATCCTCTTCTGCTGGCGTGAAACAGGGCAGTTCCTCGTCTGCGATGGTGGACGGCCGTTTCAACATCGTGCCAAGACGCAACAGGGGATTATGCGAGAGCACCTGATCCTCGACGGCTTGCGTGAGGATGCCGGAGAGCGTCAGCGCAAGCCCCTTCACCGTGTTGAAATCAAGTCCGTGCTGTAATAAGGCCGCGGCCCACTCCTTGACGGCGGGGCGCGTGATCGCGTGGAGCGGGCTGCCTCCAAAGGCCGGGACAAGGTGCTTGGTGATCCGCGCGCGATAGGTCGCCACGGTCAACGCCTTCACCCCTCGAAGTGGGAGTTGTTCGAGGTATCGCGGGACATACTCCTTCAGCCGGACCACAGGGACCGCGGCGGGCTTTGGCAACAGGACCCCCTGCCGGACTTGCTCCTTCAGCCGATGATAGAGCGCACTGGCCTGCGACTTCGAGTCGCAGCGCGTCCATCGTTCTCGACCGTTTTCATAGAGCCGAACCCACCATTGCCCGCTCCCGGCCGGCTTCTCAACGATGCCGCGATCTTTGCCGTTTTTTCGTGCCATGACGCTTGCCTCCCTTCTTGGGCGGGTGATCCACTTTGTATTGCAAGGCCTGGCATGGCCTTGAGCAATAGGCCTTGTCTGTGCGTCCTGCGAGAAAACAGGTTTTGCAATGCCGGCAGGTGCCGAGGCGGTGCCCGAGCATCCCAAGGAGCTGCCCCATGTGGTAGAGAAACCCTGTAGTCAAATCGTCAGCATGGATGGTGACGCCTGGACGCGTGCGGCAGACTTCGAGGCTCACAGTTAGGTTCTCAATAGGAAGGTGTCCGTCGCGAAGATACTGGTCGAGAAGGCCTCGGACCTTACGCTGTAGCTCGGAGAGGAAATCACTGGGCGCCACTGACAGTGGCGCCATCGTAACCGCTGTCAGTGGCGCAATCGTAAGCCTCTTGTCTCTGCCTTCATCATAATTTCCGAGCCCAGGGTTGAAAATGAGCCCACCATCAAAACTGAAGCGAATGACTTCCATTAACTTGTCTGTCAACCCTCCGGTACTCAGGGACGCGACATCGGTGCCCCGGAACTTCAAGAGCCAAACCATCGCGCTTTGCGCGGCCCCACCATAGACACCACTTTCCGAGGTAATCCGGCCGCCGGCCTTGACGAATTCCATCGCAAACCGAACAGACTCAGGTAGTGGCTCAGGCGTCGGTCGCTTCAGATCGACCTTGCCGGTCGCGACATCCGGGTGACGCTGGCTCCTCATAGGGTAGTCTCCTCGCTTAGTTTGCGCTCTTAACGCAATTTCACGATTAGTGTTTGCGATATTTACTCATATCGCAAACCATGGTAGCAGTGTATTCAGAAATAGCGTGATAGTCAACTACTAGGAGGTTAATCAGATGCTCGAAAAACAGTTTCGCTTACCAGAAGTTTCACGCTTGACGGGCTACAGCGTCGCCGCACTGCGGAAGAAATGCGCGCGCCGGGAAGTGGGATTTAGAAAAACGGGAAGGATCGTTTCGATCCCGGAAAGCGAAGTCGCCCGCCTCCTCGGCGAGTACCGCCCGCCGGTGGGGCTCAAGGAGTCGGCGTGACGCTCGCGGATTTGCTGCCACGGCTGGATGCCGTCCGCGCGCGCGGGAACGGCCGATGGTCGGCCCGGTGTCCGGCGCATGCGGACCGTACCCCATCGCTCTCGATCTCGGAGGGGGAGAGGGGACTACTACTTAAGTGCTTCGCGGGCTGCTCGCTCGACGAGATCTGCGCTGCGCTCGTGCTCCGGGTCGCGGATCTGTACTACGATCGCCGGCCAGATCCAGCCGCACTGGCGGAGGCGCGACGGCGGCGGGAAGCACGTGAGCACAAAGATCGGGCGGCTGGCTGTCACGCAGAGACGTTGCGTGACGCGGAGCAAGTGATCCTCGCAGCGCGCGGGCTCGACATTGCGCGCTGGAGCAACGAACAACTTGATCAAGCGATGGGCGCAATCGCGGCGGCGCATGCGGTTTTGAGCGAAGAGGGAGACTACTATGAACGGGTTAGAACGCTTTGAGGACGCGTGCGGGCAATTTCGCGACTCGCTGCGACGAGCCAACGCGGCGATGGGCATGATCGCCCCTGAGCCCGAACAGGACAGCGGGTCGGCTCGCATACCTGTCGCTGATGAGTGGCCGGTGCTCGATCCTGCCGCGATGCATGGTCTGGCCGGTGAAGTGGTGAAGGTCTTGGAGCCGCACACCGAAGCCGATCCTGTAGCGTTATTGGTCTCGTGTCTCGCTGAAGTGGGCGTGATGCTCAATCGAGCCCCTCACTTGATCCTTGATGGTTCTTATCACCCGCTGCTGTTTTGGCCGGTACTGGTCGGACAGACGAGTAAGAGCCGAAAGGGTACGGCCGGGAAACGTGTCAACGCAGTGCTGAGTCTCGCTGATCCTATGTGGTCTCGCGGCGAGTACAAGGGCACACTTTCGAGCGGGGAGGGACTCGCCTACGCCGTGCGCGATCCGCAATACCGAGAAGAGCCCATCAAAGAAAAAGGGCGATTAACCGGGGAGACGGTGACGATTTGTGTTGATCCTGGGGTCGAGGATAAGCGGCTATTCCTGGTTCAGAACGAATTCGGCGCCGTGCTTCGGGTCATGGCCCGCGAAGGGAACTCGCTTTCAGGAGTCTTGCGCGATGCTTGGGACGGACTCGACCTTGCGCCGATGACGAAAGCGAACCGGATTCGTGCGACAAATCCCCACATCTGCATCGTTGGACATGTGACGAAGGACGAACTACTCCGCAACTTGACCGACACCGAATGTTCAAACGGTTTCGGGAACCGATTCACCTGGTTTGCCGTCAGGCGGTCGAAGGAATTACCCTTCCCATCCGCTCCCGACGACGCGGACCTTCACGATCTAGCGGACAAACTTGGGCGCGCGATCCGCCATGGCCGGACGATGGGACTGATCGGTCTGTCACCATCGGCGCGCGAGGGCTGGCGGGCGATCTATTCAGCACTCTCGGCGGATCGGCCTGGCCTGGCTGGCGCTCTCCTCGCGCGGGGTGAGGCCCACGTGATGCGCCTCGCCGGGCTCTATGCCGTTCTGGACGAGAAAGTCGAGATTGACCTTGTGCATCTGCAAGCCGCGTCCGCGCTGTGGCAATTCGCCGAGGCATCGACTCTGACGATCTTCGGTGATTCAACCGGGGACCACGTGGCTGACACGATTCTCCGTGCCGTTCGCACGACGGGCGGGCTCTCAGACTCGCAAATCTCAGACTTGTTCTCTCGAAACGTGCCGGGTTCCAGATTGGAACGAGCGAAGCAGGTCCTTGTCGATGCGAAGCTGATTCGCTGCGAGAAGATCGAGACTGATGGACGGTCACGGAATGTGTGGCGACCAGGTACGAAATAAACGAATTAAACGAAAAAAGGGGATGGTGTGAGGGGCTTCTTTCGTTTCTTTCGTTTATTTCGTAACCCGTGAAGGACGCAACCATGAGCTATTTGGACATTCTCCGGCGGGTTGGACTGGGGCAAAGCCCCCAGCCTGATGCTCGCATCCATCAGGACAAAGGCTCAGCCCCTGGCGGTACGAAATACGAAAAAAGGGAGCGGATCTACTGGCGGTCCATGGATGGGAAAGTCCGCGGGCCGGCGACCCTCGATCATCTGCACCTGGCGACGGATGCCATGGGGGTTGAAAGGGTGTGGTTGTGCCTGTCCTATCGTGGCCGGCTGGTGTGGGTTCGGGAAGACCTGCTTGTCCCTGGCCCGGAAGGAAGGCGGACATGAACCCCTGGCTGCAACGGAAGACCTACCGCTGTCCGGCCTGTGGGGCAACGTACCTGCATGACCGGGCGCATGCTCATGGCGCCTACGACTGCCCAGCCCGACCAACGGGCCGCCAGGATTCGAATAGGAGCGATGATCGCCGCATGGGTGAGCTTCGCATCACCGTTGACCACGAAGCGCATGAAGTCCGGCTCATCGGAGCGGACGGCCGGTACGAGGCCCGCCTGACCTGGGTGGCTGCGGCGAACCTGGCCAGTTTGCTCAACGAAGCTTCGAAGTGTCAGCGGTCATCCAATAATCCCCAGGTGTGGTCATTGAATTTTCCCCACCCTCCTAACTGAAGGAGGAGGGAGATGGGACTTGACGAGACGGGAGCGTCGGCGATCATGCGTGCCCAGGGGGACCAATCTGGGGAGGCATGCATGGTGGATCAGGAGCGATGGGCGGAGATTCGACGGTTGTTTCACGAGGAGCGGGTGTCCATTTCAGCGATTGGGCGGCGGTTGGATCTGGATCGCAAGACGGTCCGGCGCAGTCTGCGGCAGACGACGTGGCACCCCTATCGCCGGGCAGCGGTGGCGGAGACGCTGCTCACCGCCCATGCCGACTTTGTGCGGACCCGCGCCCCGCAGGTGGGGTACTCGGCGCGGATTCTCTACCAGGAACTGCGGGCGAGCCGGAGCTACACCGGCAGTTATGAGACGGTGAAGCGGTGTGTGGCGCCGCTGCGCGAGGTCCAGCTGCAAGCGGAGCGGGCCCTCCTCCGCTTTGAGACCCCGCCGGGGCAGCAAAGTCAGATTGATTGGGGCCAGGCCACCGTGCCCTTCCGCACCGGTCCCGTCGTGGTGCACGTGTTCGTGCTCACCTTAGGGTTCAGTCGCCGCGGCTTCTATCACGCGTGTGCCGATGAGCGCCTGGCGCAATTTCTGGAGGCCCATGAACGGGCCTTTGCCCATTTCGGCGGGCACACCCGCGAGCATCTCTATGATCGTCCGCGCACCGTGTGCTATGCGGATGAGACCGGCCGACGCCTCTGGAATCCCACGTTCAAAGCCTTTGCCGACTATTGGGGCTTTGAGCCCCGCGTGTGTCGGCCCTACCGGGCGCAGACCAAAGGCAAAGTGGAATCGGGCGTGAAGTATGTGAAGCGGAACTTTCTGCCCGGGCGGACGTTTGTCGACGTGGTGGACTTCCAGGCCCAGCTCGACGAATGGAACGTGACGATCGCCGACCAGCGCCTGCACGGCACGACTCATGAGCGACCGATCGCGCGGTTTGAGCGAGAACGCGAGCACCTCGTGCCACTGGCGGGCCAGCGCGGCTTCCAGCAGGAGGCGCGGGTCTCGCGGATCGTGGCTGAAGACTATCTGGTCAGCTTCGACACGAATCGGTATTCCGTGCCCTTCCGCCTGATTGGGCAACGGGTTGAGGCGCAACGGCGGGGCGACACCATCCATATCTTCCATCGCGACCGCGAGGTGGCCACCCATCCCGTGTTACCCGGCCGCCACCAATTCCGCATTCTGCCGGAGCACGGCCCCGGCGCCAGTGCCCGCATTGCGCGCCAGCGCCGGTCAACCCTGAGCGAACTGGCCACTCACCCCGGTGCGGTCCCGGAGGTCGAAGTGCGGGATCTGGCGTGCTACGAGGCGGTGTGCGGGAGCGCGGCGGCGCACGAGGTGCAGCCATGAACCCGGCGCAACTGGAACGGCTCCGTGAACAGCTGACGCGGCTGCGGCTCCTGAAGAGCCGCGAGCGGCTCGACGCCCTCTTACAGGAGGCGGCGGCCAAGGACCTGTCGTATGCGGACTTCCTCGATCAGGTCCTCAGTGAAGAAGTGACCGCCAAAGCGGAGAAGAACATTACGATGCGCACCAGTCTCGCGCGGTTTCCGTTTGTGAAGAGTCTGGAGGTCTTCGACTTCGCCTACCAGCCGTCGCTGGATAAGAAGCAGATCCAGCAAGTGGCCACCTGCCACTTCATCGAGCACGGCGAGAATCTCGTGATCTTGGGGCCGCCCGGGGTCGGCAAAAGCCACCTGGCCATCGGGCTGGGGCTCAAAGCGATCGAGCGAGGCTATCGGGTGTTGTTCACGACGGCCGCCGCCATGATCGCCACACTGACTCGAGCCCTGACGGAGAATCGGCTGGAGGACAAGCTGAAGCTCTACACGATCCCGCGGTTACTGATCATCGATGAGATCGGCTATCTGCCCATTGACCGCACCGGGGCCAACTTGTTTTTCCAACTCATCTCGCGTCGCTACGAGAAGGGGCCGATGATTCTCACCAGTAACCAGAGTTTCGGGGCCTGGGGGGAGGTCTTCGGGGACCGGGTGCTGGCGACCGCGATCCTGGATCGGGTCCTGCACCACGCCATCACCATCAATATCCGTGGTCATTCGTACCGGCTCAAGGAGAAACTTAAAGCCGGTTTGGTGCGCGTCGAAGAAGCCGCCACGACCACGTAACCAGGGTGGGGAGTTTTCGATGACCATAACTGGGGAAATTTGGGTGACCCTTGACATCGAAGCAGGCCGAGCCGCCTGCGCCGGCTGGCCGGACCTATCAACCGGCGTGTGAACGATGAGGGAGGCCCGATCGTTGCGTGCCAGACTGTGGCGCTTGGCAACCTCCAGGCAAACTGAAGGGGCGATGCTGCCAACCTGGTTACTGATGGTCCGTGCTATTTTGTACCCCTGCGACTTCTTTTACTGGTGGATGAACAGCACGCGCGGCTATCAGGTGGGGACAGATACGTGGATCATTGAAGGCGTCCGCTACTCTGGGCGGGCATTGAAAGAGTTGGCGAACGCACAGGGCGAAACCTACCGCATCACGCGGTCTGGCGAATGCGTGACATTGACGCGCGTGAAGGATGGAGTTGATCGCCTCTCATCTCACACGAGGAGGAAATGACATGCCGGGCAGTGAGGATTTCGCCCGTGAAGCGGCCGAACTCCGCTGGGCGTGGATCAATGCGGAAGATTCGGCGGAACGGCAACGCCTGCTGGCCATGGTTGCAGACCTGCGCGCGCGCCAGTTGGCCAGGTTGGCCAACCTCCGGCGGCGCCGACAGCCGACTTCGCGCCTGCCAGCACAGCCGGCGCAGCTCCCGCCGTGCGACCTGCTGGACGACGACGGCGAAGCCGGGGAGTTGATCGGAGAGGAATACCAGCCGGCGGCGGAAGCGAGGTACCGGCCTGGTGACAGTGTAATCGTGCTGACTGAGGGCGGGGACCGGCTCGGTGTTGTGCAAGAAGTCTTTGGCGGGTACCGCCTGGCCGTGGCCGTGGAATTGTTTGGTCAACCTGGTCCCGTGCTGGTCGATCCGCAACACATTCGCGGACATCTGCCCGCATGAGGGGAAGGCGGGTGAAAAGTCTGGGGCCTTTACGTATAGACCGCGCGGTCCCCATTCGCGATTTCCCCGCGAAATTCGCAACTGTTTTTTAGGGAGGCCTTATGAGAGGCAGAAAGCCGAATCCGCAGCGTCTTCGCATCCTACGTGGAAACCCGGGCAAACGCCCGCTGACCTCCGCGCGAACCTCTCCCTTCGTGGCCGGCACTCCGCAGAAGCCGGCTGATCTCGATGCCGACGCGAGCGCCGAATGGGACCGCTTGGTTCGCCTGCTCGGTGGAGAACATGGGGTGTTGTGCGAAGCGGACTATGGCATTCTACTTATTGCCGCGACCGCATATTCGATGTTCAAGAGGGCCGAGAGGGCGATTGCCGAGCACGGCGCCACCTATGAAACGGAACGCGATGGGCTGAAGATGACGAGACCGCGGCCGGAAGTGCGGATCATGCAGCAAGAACGCCGCGCCTATCAAGCGGCCTTGGCCGAACTGGGTGCCACACCGGCCCAGCATGCCCGCGTGTCGCCGCTTCCGAACGACAGCGAGCCGAAGGGCATCGCAAAGTTCTTCGAACCGCAGAGGCCGCGCCGTGGATAGTCTCGATGTGCAATTCCATCGCGCGCTGTTGCGGCAATTGAAAGGGATTTGCTCGATCTATCAGACCTGGATTGATGCAAAGATAGAAGCCGCGGTGCGCGATGAACGCGCGGCGCGTGAAACGCGCGAGAAGGTTGATTCATCTAGGAACGATACTGTAAACTTATAAATGACACATTCACCCCCGCACGCTGTCCGCCTCCGCATGTCGCCGCGGCGGACCACCCGCCAGAACGGCGAACCTCCGGGGATTTTCAACAACGGAGGTTTCGCTATGTCGTCCTTCACACGTGCACAGCAACTTCGGGAGCAGCGCGGGCGCTTGCTCGACGAGGCCCAAGCGCTCCTCAAACGCGAGCCCTTTACCAAGCAGATCGAGGCGCGCTTTGACGGGATTATGGTGGAAGTCGATCGTCTGGCCGCGCAGATTCGAGAAGCGGAACTCGGGGATGCGCTGACCGATGCCGGCCGGCGCGATCCGAAGATGGATCGCATCCTACGCGGGCTGTCCTCACGGCCGGGACTGTCGGAGGATGAGGGGGAACCGGAGGTCCGGGCCTTTTCGAACTTCCTGAAATTCGGGATCAACGGGCTCGATCCAGATGAGCGGGCGATCATGACGAAGCGGCTGCGTCACGATCCGGACATTCGGATGGCGCAAGGCACGTCGCCGGGGTCGGCAGGCGGGTATGCCGTGCCGGATGCCGGGATGGCCCCCCTGGTGGAAGCGTTGAAACAGATCGGCGGGGTGTTGCCGAACTGCACGATCGTACAGTCTCAGACCGGGGCCGATCTTCCCATTCCCACGGACAACGAAACGGCGGTTGAGGGCGAGATCATCTCAGAGAACACGACGCACAACGAAGGCGATGTCGTGCTCTCGCAAGTCGTGTTGCAGAGCTTCCTCTATTCCTCGAAAATCGTGCGTGTCTCGATCCAACTCATGGACGATGCCGGCTTTGACTTCGCGGCCTACGTCATGAAGAAGCTCGGGGAGCGCTTGGGGCGGATCACGGCGAAGCACTGGGTGACGGGGGACGGCAGCTCCAAACCGCGCGGGATTGTCACCGCGGCCACGGTGGGCAAGACGGCGGCCAGTGCCACGGCGGTCACCTATGACGAGCTGGTGGACCACATGCACAGTGTCGATCCGCTGTATCGCCAGAACGGCAAGTGGCTCATGAACGACACCACGTTCGGGGCACTGCGAAAATTGAAAGATAGCCAGAATCGTCCCTTGTACGGCGACTTGGCCGCCGGCACGCCGGATTCGCTCCTCGGCAAGCCGGTCGTCATTGATCCGAACATGCCGAGCATGGCCACAGGGAACAAGGCGATTCTGTTCGGTGATCTGTCTGCCTATTACGTCCGCCTGGTGAAGGAACCGCGGGTCTTGCGGCTGGAAGAACGGTATGCCGATTACTTGCAACTGGGCTTCCTGGCGTTCATCCGCGCGGATGGCGACCTGGTGGACGGCGGCGGCGGGGCGGTCAAAGCCTTGCAGATGGCGTAAGCGGCTCGCGGGCCTCCACCGGCGGCTTGGGGGCGGCCACGGCGGCACAAACTTGGCGCGGAGCCCGCGGGACACTCTCGCCGCGCCAAGAGCCCCCACTTTTTCCCGGATGTTCAGGCGCCGGCTCCTCGCGGCCATCGTCAAACACCGGAAGAATCTCGATTAGCCCTTCCCTTTCGGCAACATCCCCTTCTTCTCCATCTCCTCAAGGTGCGCGGCTGAAAGGTCCATAAGGAGCTGTTTGACCGACTTTCGCTGAACGGCGGCGGCGATCTTCATTCGATGCATCAGATCCCGGGGAATATCCCGGAAGACCCAAGAGCCCTTCTCGGCTTTTCCTTTTGACATAGTGCCCAAAGGTATCACAGCCCGGCATCTCAAGGATATGACAATTGACATGCTATGCTGTTATTTGATAGCCTGCTGTCATCAGGAGGGACGACAATGAAAATGACTCGCCTCGTTGTCCAATTGCCGAAGAACCTCAAAGCCAAGCTCGACGCCGAACGCAAACGCGGGACCACGGCGGCGGGCCTGATTCGCCACTTGCTGGAGCAGCATTTCAACAGCCGCAAGGTCACCTAACCAACAACCAGGGGGACGCCATGAATACGCTTCAGGTCGTCGCAGACAATCCGGTTCGGACTGATGAGAAGCCCGCGCGCATCTGGCGCGAGCAGCCCCTTTCGGAAGACTGGCTCTTCCAGGCCACGGATGAGCGGGGCTGTGAGGGCTGGTTCCTGCGACTGTGTATCACCGGGCTCTATCCCCGGCGGGTCGGTCCATTTCCCAGTAGGGCCGAGGCGCTCGCCGTGCTGGAAGACTTCATCCTCACATGCGACCGTGAAGTCTTGTGCGAACTCCAGAATTCGATGGATGGGAATAGCGTCTACGTGATCGAAGGTATCCCGACGCTGACCGCCGGCCGGACGGAAGGGGGGAGCCGATGAATCTGAAGCAATTCAGAAGCCCGGCCAACGGGCACAGACGAAGCCAGGGCCGGGGCTACCGGCTGCAATCGAAACTTGGCAAGACCATTTCCTTACGGCGGCTGGAATTCTTGCTTGCGGCCGCACGCTCGCGCGCGTGAGGGAGCCATGCGACGGCGCCGGCCACGCCCGAGACTACCGAACGGGGTTGAGATCAAAAAGCGCATCCTGGCGGAAGGGCTGGAACTGATCTGGCTCCTCCAACGGCGCCCGAGCAGCCGGGCGCACGTGGAGCAGGTCTTAGGGATCCCGCATCGGGAATTCTATCGCTACCTCCAGGCGCTTCGCCTGTTGAAAGCCCCACTGACGCGGGACCGGAACCGAGAGACCGGAGGGATTGAATACTCACTGCCGGCCTGGTGGCCGTAACCAAGGAGGGGGAATCATGACATGCTCATACCGAGTGGACCCATTTGGAGAGTCCCCAGCGCGCAAGAGGGTCACAGTCACACTATCGACGGAGCACAGTCAATCGAGCTACGGCCAACCCGTCATGGTCCTGCCCGATGGCGGAGTCCTGGATCTCATGTCCTGGGTCGGCTGCGGGTATCGGATTGAACGCGCGACGGCCAAAGAGCGGGAGGCGGTGGCGAGGATCCTGGGGACGCTGGCGTTTCAGGACTGAGGCCGTGGCCTACGATCGGGGGGAAGCCTGGCCTTCCCCCTGTTTGCCATGCTGTTGCAGCGGATGACACGACACAGGCTGCTTCGCGAGGAATGAAGGCCGGGGCTCTTACCGCGATCGGGGAGCGTTGTCAGATCCCGATGCCGTTTCTTGCGAGCTGCGGGTGACTTCGAAGGTGACTTTCGCCGTCCCGTGACGGGAAAGGGTGAACCGGCCGTAGAGGTCCGGTTCATTGAGCCAGCCGACGAGCTTGCGGAACAGGACCGGATACTGCTCGACCAGGCGGCTCAGCGCGGGAGAGACCTGTTCATCCTGCCGGTTCATCGTGCGCCCCGTTCACGGAACCCGTTCGCCCGCCGTGCTGTCCGCCACGGCTCGCCACAATCAACGCCGGACCCTACCTGCCCCCTGTCCCGCTCCGAGATCGTGGCTCATATTCGAAATGCGGCGGTCTGGCCTTCACGGAACCAGGGAAAAACCCTGATCCCGGTTTTACTCCCGGTTCAAAATCATACTCAATCCCACTCCTGCACATGGCAAAAGAGGGGAAAACTGCCGACAAGTCAGTAAGTTAAGCCCTCTCAGTAGCATTTAATCCCACTCAATCAAATATCAAGGAAATCGGCGTTTTTTCGATCAAGTACGTCTCCTGCGACGCGACCGTGTTCAATACAAAGACAAAGACGTAGGAGTCCACCACCGCCGGGAACGAACAGGTCACAGGCCGATTGAACGGCGTCTCGCGGACAAATCGTCCGCCAGCCCACGCTCACCGGCCGGGATCCGGTTCCTTGTTTGACCCCCCGCCAATGGATTGTTACAATACCGCCGCCTTCAGATCGCCACACAGGGATACTTCGTCGCTTAGCCCGTTAACCCCGGCTACAACCAGTGGAGTGCGCATGCTTCGAGTGCTGGTCTTGCACGGGCCGAACCTGAACCTGCTGGGAACCCGCGAGCCGTCCCTGTACGGAATGGCGGATTTGGCCGCCATCAACCAGGCCCTCCGCCGGCTGGCAACGCAGGAGGGGATCGGGCTCGAATGCCGGCAGTCCAACGTGGAAGGGGAGTTGGTGACCTGGATTCAGGAAGCCCGGGGTCGGTTCGACGGCATCGTGATCAATCCCGCGGCCTACACCCATACGAGCGTCGCCATCCGTGACGCGATCGCGGCCGTCCAGGTCCCGACGGTCGAGGTGCACCTCTCCAACATTCATCAGCGGGAAGAGTTCCGGCGTCATTCGTATATCGCCGGGGTGGCGGTGGGCCAGATCGCCGGTTTCGGCCCGGGCAGCTACCTCCTGGGGCTGCGCGGCCTGCTGGACCATCTGAACGGGCTGAACGGACTGAGCGGGCGAAACGGAGCTCGAGCGACAGGCTCCGCAACCCGTCACGCCAAACGCAAACCTGCAGCCAAGCGGACCCGCATCGCATAAACGCGGGAACCAAGTCCGCTGCTGAACGCATGAGGAGTATCCATCGTGATTTCGACCGCAGATTTTCGCAACGGGGTCCGGCTGGAGATTGACGGAGAGCCCTTTTACATCGTGGAATTCCAGCACGTGAAGCCGGGCAAGGGCGGCGCCTTCGTCCGGACCAAGCTCAAGAGTTACAAGACCGGGAACGTGCTCGATCGGACCTTCCGCTCCGGGGAGAAATTCGACGAGCCCGAATTGGAAGAGCGCGAGATGCAGTTCCTCTATGCCTCGGGGGACCAGTATACCTTCATGGATACGGACACCTACGAGCAGTTCACCTACGACAAGGCCCACCTGGGTGAAAACGCGGATTTGCTGAAAGAAGACATGCAGGTCAAAATCCTCGTCTATCACCATGCGCCCCTGGCCGTCGAGTTGCCGATCTTCATCGAACTGAAGGTCGTCGATGCCGATCCCGGCATCAGAGGCGACACGGCCTCCGGCGGCAGCAAACCGGCCAAGGTCGAAACCGGCGCCACGATCAAGGTGCCGCTCTATCTGGAAGTCGGCGAAACGATCAAGATCGACACGCGAACCCGCGCTTATGTGGAGCGTGTGCGGTGAGCAAGAAGAAACCTTCTTCGACAGGAGCGGCCTCCGGCCGCAAGGCGCCGATTCTGGTGCCGGACCGGTTCCTGGAATCTGGCCGTTCCCAGCCGACAGAGGACCGGGCGAAGCTGATCCAGGACCTGGCCGACCTGCTCAGGAAGAACAACCTCAGCGAGTTGGAGTTCGAGCGCGAGGGCCTGCGGGTGCGCCTCCGCCAGGAACTGACCGCGAAACCGGCCGGCCCGGTCGCGCAAGAGCCGGTCGCCGGCCAAGCGCCGGCGATTCCCTCCTATGCCGCGGCGCCGCCGGCCGACACGGGCGGGTTGGTCACGATCACCTCGCCGATCGTCGGGACGTTTTACCGCTCGCCTTCGCCCGATGCCGATCCCTACGTCGAGGAGGGGGACACGGTCAAGAAGGGGCAGGTGCTCTGCATCGTCGAAGCCATGAAGCTGATGAACGAAATCGAATCGGAAGTCGACGGCCGCGTCGTCAAGATTCTTGTGGAGAGCGCCAAGCCGGTCGAATATGGGCAACCCTTGTTCCTGATCGAACCCACGCCTGCTGCCTGACGCGCCCATCCACGAATTTCGGAGGCAGCCGTGTTCAAGAAAATCCTGATCGCCAACCGGGGAGAGATCGCGGTGCGGGTCGTCCGCGCGTGCAAGGAACTCGGCATCAAGACCGTCGCCATCCATTCTGAAGCCGACACGGGCGCGCTCCATACGCGGCTCGCCGACGAGCATATCTGCGTCGGCCCGCCGGAAGACTCGCTCAGCTACCGCAACATCCCCAATGTGTTGAGCGCGGCCGAGGTCACCGGCGTCGACGCCATCCACCCCGGGTATGGATTTCTCTCCGAGAACGCCCACTTCGCCGAGGTCTGCGAATCGATCGGCATCAAGTTCATCGGGCCGACCTCGGAAAACATCGCGCTGATGGGCGACAAGGCCAAGGCGCGCGAAATCGTGGCCAAGCGCGGGCTTCCCGTCACGCCGGGCAGCCCGGGGGTGCTGAACAACGAGCAGGACGCCCTAGAGGCCGCGAAGAAGATCGGGTTCCCCGTCATCATCAAGGCGGCAGCCGGCGGGGGCGGGCGGGGCATGCGCGTTGTCAACAAAACCGACGAACTTGAACGGGCCTTTCAGGCCGCGCAGGCGGAAGCGAAGGCGACGTTCGGCAACGACGGCGTCTACCTCGAACGGTACTTCATCGAGCCCCGGCACATCGAAGTCCAAATTCTGGCCGACCAGAAGGGACGGATCGTCCACTTGGGAGAGCGGGACTGTTCCATCCAGCGACGCCACCAAAAGCTGGTTGAGGAGACGCCTTCGCCCGCGGTGGACGACCGGCTGCGCCGCGAGATCGGGCGGGTCGCGGTCGAGGCGATGAGGGCGATCCAGTACCGGAACGCGGGGACCGTGGAGTTTCTGCTGGACAAGGACCAGAACTTCTTTTTCATGGAAGTGAATACCCGCATCCAGGTCGAGCATCCGATCACGGAGATGGTCACCGGCATCGACCTGATCAAGGAACAGATCCGGATCGCGGCGGGGCTTCCGCTGACGCTCAAGCAGCAGGACATTCAGATTTCCGGCCACAGCATCGAATGCCGCATCAACGCGGAAGACCCGGAGCGCTTCACCCCCTCGCCCGGACTGATCACCAGGTACCGGCCGCCCGGCGGGTTCGGAGTGCGGGTTGATTCCGCCATGGAATCCAACACGATGGTCGTGCCGCATTACGACTCGATGATCGCCAAACTCATCGTCCACGGACGCGACCGCCAGGAGGCGCTGGCCCGCATGCGCCGGGCATTGAGTGAATTCGTCATCGAGGGGATCAGGACCACGATTCCGCTGCACTTGCGCATCCTGAGCAATCCCGATTTCGAAAAGGGCTACGTATCCACGAGCTTCCTGGAGCGCTTTCTGGCGCAACAATCGCCGTAACCCATCGGCCGGCCCGGCCGATCGAATCTCCCGACGACGACGTTCCGTGACAAGCCCCCGCCCCCCGCTCTCCGGCCTCTATTTGATTCTGGACCCCTCGATCAATCCCGCCCGCGACCTGCTCGCGGTGTTACGGGAGTCGGCGGCCTGCGGCGTCCGGCTGTTTCAGTATCGGAACAAACAGGCCTCCATGGGGGAAGCTTACGAGGAAGGCGTCAGGCTGCGGGAGGCCGCGCGACAGGCGCAGGCCTGCTTTATCGTGAACGACAGATGCGATCTGGCATTGGCCCTGGAGGCGGACGGGGTGCATCTCGGCCAGGAAGACCTGGCTCTTCTTGATGCGCGGGCGCTGCTGGGACCTGACAGGCTGATCGGCATCTCTACGCACAACCCTGAGCAGGTTAGAACGGCAGCAGGGGAGGGGGCTGATTATCTGGGCTTCGGTCCGATCTTCGCCACCTCGAGCAAGCCGGACCATGAACCGGTGGTGGGAGTGGAAGGGCTAAAGGCAATCCGTCCGCTGACGCCGCTGCCCATCTTCGCGATTGGAGGCATTCAGCCGAGCACCTATGGCGCGATTCTCTCGGCGGGAGCGAACGGAGCCGCAGTCATGTCGGCCCTTCTCAACGCTCCCGACATCGGCCGCGCGATCGAGACATTCATGCAGGCGGCGGCGCAAGCAGGCGGGCCAACTCCTCGATGACCGGATGGGCCGAGAGCTGTTCGATCCCCGCATCCCAGTCTGCGTTGAGTCGTCGCTCGACGGGAAGGGGCCCCAGCACCGGTACTCGACTCCGCTCCCGCAGAAGCCGGGCTGTCGAACGTTGTTGCCCCTCTTCCTCTTCATTGCTGGCCTCCCGAATCTGATTGAGCACCAAGGCCAGGACCGGCAGTGTCCTCCGTGCCAGCGATTCCAGCGTCAAACGGGCATGGTTAAAACCGCCCAGAGAGACACGCCCCACGACAAGCACTGCACAGGCCAGCTCGCGGATGAGGTCGCTCATGTCGCGATCTTCCGAAATCGGCACGAGCAGGCCGCCGGCCCCTTCCACGAGCAGAATCTGATGGCGCTGCTTCAAGGTCTGAAACGCCTCGCGGATGGGCTGCAAGGTCACCACTTGGCCTTCCATTCTGGCCGCATCCACAGGCGCCAAGGGGGCCGCGAACCGATAGGGGTTGATGAGGGCCCAGTCGTCCGAGCTGGCGGCGGCCCGCCTTAGGCGGTTTGCATCGCTCCGATCCGGTTCGGCCGGCCGGTGTGCCGGCACGCCCGTCTCGATCGGCTTCATCACGCCGACTTGATAACCGCGTTGTCTCAAGCAGCGGGCCAGCGCAGCGGTCACGACCGTCTTGCCGACTCCCGTGTCGGTCCCAGTGACAAAGAGGGTGGCGGCTCCATTGGACATGGAACGCTCGTCGGTCGATGACGGAGGCGCATCTCGCATAGTCAGAGGAGACGACTGTCGAGATTCCAGACCTGCCCGGAGGTATCTTCCACAGTGGCCAGGCGGTAGATCGACCCAACCACTTCATCGAGATCGGGCGTCCGCCCCAACGCATGGTCGGCCAGCCAAGGCCCTTCCGGCATCGCCTGTCCTGCCAGATCGGTCCTCTGCCAGCCGGGCAGCACGACATTCACCCTGATGTTGTTCGGCCCCCATTCCCAGGCAGCGGACCGGGCCAGGGCCAGGAGACCGGCCTTGGAGGCGGAATACGCAGCCTGCCCGCCGGCTCCGTGGAATCCCGCGAAGGACCCGACGACCACGATGTTGCCGCCATGTTTCTCCAGGAGCTTCGCAGCCTCTCGCAGACAGTGGAAGACCCCGGTCAAGTTCGTGTCGATCACCGTGTTCCATCGATCGAGAGCGGTCCGGACGATGAGTCCGTCCTCGGCCACGCCGGCGCAGCAGATCAGCGCGTCCAACCGATGCCACCGCTCCTCGATGGATCGTGCGGCCTTGGCCACCTGTCCGGCGTCGCGCACATCGGCCTGGACGATGAAGGCCTCGCCTCCCGCGGCCTTGACCAGATCCGCGGTGCGCTTCGCCTCCGGCTCGCGCCGGCAATACTGCACCGCCACCCGCCAGCCCGCTTCGCCGAATCGTCGGGCAACCGCGCGGCCGATGCCCCGCGAACCGCCCGTCACCCAGAGGCAGGGAGACCCGGCGGACTCAGGGCTACGCCCTTGTGATCCCTGTCGCTTCACGGCTGATCCTTTGATCCTTTTGTCAGGCTGGAGGATTATGGGTAGCCGGCGGACGAAAGGCAACGTGCGGGGCCTGAACGTCCTACTCTATCGCGCCGTCACCTCAGCGTTTCATCGCGCGGCCGTCGATTGCCTTGCCCGCCTGTCGGCCCCTGTGATACCGTCCGACGATTGTCGAAAGGAATCCCTATGGCTTGTTCAGTCCCTCGCATCTGGTTGTCGTTCGGCTTCACTCTACTGACGCTCTCTGCCGGGCCCGGTTGGGCCGATCCGATGCAGACCGTCGAGGATTCGCCGGCCTATTTTCCCGACGACATCGGCAACCGTTGGTCATACCGGGGCGAAGTGACTGAAGGCCCCGTCCAATCGATCGACCATAAGGTGTTCGTCAACGAGTCGAAGGTCCTCCGCACCGAGAAGCGGAAGGGTGTGCAGGTGACGGTGTTCCATGACTCGAATGCGGGCAACCATGGTCCGTCCGACAGTTTCTACCGGCGGGATGCCGTGGGCATCGTCTACCACGGCTCCGAGCCTGGCACGCCGCTCGAACGGCAATTGGTTCCCTATCAGATCGTGCAGTTTCCGCTTCGGTACCCGTCGAGCTTTCAACAGTTCGACCGGAAACAGTTGGATTTCGGAAACGACTTGGACGGCGACGGCGTCAATGAGCGGGTGGACGTGTTGGGCACGGTGTCGGTGGTGGGACGGGACCATGTGACCGTGCCGGCCGGACAGTTCCCGGACTCGGTCCATCTCGAAGCCCGCATGATGCTGCGGATCACGCTGTCCGCCGACAACCATGCCGTGGTCGGCACGGACGTAATGAATGCCTGGTTCGCGAAGGGCGTCGGGATGGTGAAGTATATCGAGCGCCAGGAACTGCCGCCTCTGCGGCGGGACCGAGGGCTGGTCAGTGAGATTCAGGAGGAGCTGGTGGAATACAAGGTGAAGCCGCCGGCCCACTCATTCGAGCGGCGCGAATCCCCGCCGAAGGGTGTTCTCGCTCACGACGCGCGCCGTCATGAACTGGAGTAGGTAGTCGTCGCCGCCCGCCTTGGCGCCGACGCCGGACAGTCTGTGTCCTCCGAATGGTTGCCGGCCGACCAGCGCCCCGGTGATCGGACGGTTGATGTAAAGATTCCCCACGTCGAACCGCTCCCTCGCAAGCTGGAGATTCTTGGGACTTCGCGAATAGACCCCGCCGGTGAGCGCATAGTCCGTCTCGTTGGCCAGATCCAACGCCTGCACAAAATCCGACGCCCGCATCACGGCCAGGACAGGACCGAAGATCTCTTCCTGCGCGAGCCGATGCCCGGGGCGGATCTCGGCCACGATCACCGGTCCTTGGAAATAACCGGGGCCGGACATGATCCGGTCGACGATCACGCGGCCTTCGCGCCGGCCGATCTCCACATACTCGCGGACGGTCTTCAGCGCCCGCTCGTCGATCATCGGCCCCATCCGCGAGCCGGGATCTTCGGGGGGACCGATCGTGACGGCCTGGACGGCGTCGGTCAATCGCTGCACAAACAGATCGTGCACGGCCTCATGCACGATTACGCGCGAACAGGCCGAGCACTTTTGCCCTTGATAGCCGGTGAACGAGGCCACGACGCCCGAGACCGCTTCGTCGAGGTCCGCCGTCTCATCGACGATGATCGCGTTCTTCCCGCCCATTTCGGCGATCACGCGCTTGACATGCCGCTGTCCCTTTCCCACTTGCGCCGCTTGCCCGAGAATCCACAATCCCGCATTCTTCGAGCCGGTGAAGGCAATGATCCCACTGTCCGGATGTTGCACCAGGGCCCGGCCGAGATCCGGACCGCCCGGCAACACCTGTAAGACCCCCGCCGGCAAGCCGGCCTCCGCAAGGATCTGTCCCAGGAGACAGCCGACGATCGGCGCCCGTTCGGAGGGTTTGAACAGGACCACATTGCCGGTGACCAACGCCGCGGAGACCATCCCGGTCGGAATCGCCAACGGAAAATTCCAGGGCGCGATCACTGCCGCGATCCCTCGGGCCGTATAACTGAGATGATTGGCCTCTCCCGGTTCACCGCCTAGCCGGCGAGGCGCTCCCAACTGTTCCATCCGGCGCGCATAAAACAGCAAGAAGTCGATGGCCTCCGCCACGTCCGCATCCGCCTCTCGCCAGGGCTTTCCTTCCTCCAACACTTCCCAGGCTGCCAGCTCGTACCGCCGCTGCTTCATCAGGGCCGCCGCCCGTCTCATAATCTCGACCCGCTCGGCAGCTGGCCTGTCTTTCCATGGTCCGATGCGCTGCTTCGCGCCTTCCATCACCGCAGGAAGGTCGGCCGGCAACACCGTCGACACGGTTCCCAGAATTTCATCGGGCCGGCTGGGATTTCTTACGACCAGGGGCAGACCGGAGGGCGGCCTATTGGCAGCGAATGGAACGGAAACTGATTGTCCGAGCCTGCCGCGGACCGACTGAATCGCCTCCGCCATCGAGGCACGGACCGACGCCAGCGAGAAATCGGAATGGGGTTCGTTCCGAAAATCGGCCGGCTCAGCCTGTGTCTCCGGTTGTTCCGACGCAAGAGAGCCAGACGGCTCCGGCTTGGCCAAGAGCTGGTCGAGCGGCTGGGATTCGACATATTCCTTCCGTAAGAAAGATTCGTTCGAGGTATTTTCGAGCAGCCGCCGGACCAGATAGGCCATGCCCGGCAGCAATTCGCCCACGGGCGCATAGAGTCTGAGCCGCCGCCCCCGCTGAACGACGGCCGCTTGAAGGGGCTCGGCCATGCCGTAGATCATTTGGTATTCCCATGCATGGGCCGGCAGATTCAGCCGGCTTGCGCAGGCTTCAGCATGGGCCAGTGTGCGCAGGTTGTGCGTGCCGAAGGCCGGTCGAATCACCTGGTGATGGTCCAGCAGCACCCTGCTCAAGGATTCGTAGGCGACATCGGTTTCGGCCTTGTGAACGAACAGGGGGACCGGCCATCCCCGCTGGCGGTAGCGGATCGAATCGGAATCCCAATAGGCGCCCTTGACGAGCCGGATCGTGATCGGCGCTCCTCGCTGTTGAGTCCAACCGATCAGCCTCTCCACATCCCGGGCCGTTTCCCGGTGGTAGGCCTGGATCGCAAGGCCGGCATGGGGAAACGTACGATAGGCCGGCTCCGACAGGAGTCGCGTGAAGATGGACAGGGTGAGGTCCTTGAGCTCAGCCTGTTCCATATCGAAGATGATGCCGGCCGGAATGGATTGGGCCAGGTCCAGCAAGGGCCGCAATCGATCAGCGACCGCCCGATAGCTGCCCTCGGGATCAATGGCGTCGAGTTGCGAATAGAGCGCGGAAATCTTGATGGAGAGTTGAACGCGGGGAATGGGTCCCATCTGGTCCCGCTCCAGCAAGGGAGAGGCGGGCCAACCGGCGGCGGTCTCCGCCAGCTCGCGCAAGGCGGAGAGACACCGGTCCCGATACCGGTCGGCTTCCACTTCCGAGACAGTCGCTTCTCCGAGCAGATCGACTGAAGAGGCGCGGCCGTCGTTCCAGAGTCGCGTCAGGATCGAAGCGGCCTGCGCGACGGTCTCCCCGGCAATGAACAGCCCGGCCATCTGTTCCACCTGCTTGCGAAGCGACCGCGCGACGAGCTTGGCCCCCAAGGTCGAGCCGGCCATGGCTTTCATGCCCCATTGGAGCAGGCGGCCCAGCCGTTCCTGATCGCTGAAATATTCATCCAGTAAACGGGCAACCTGCTCGTCATGGCGCAACACCGGCAACACATCCACGAACCGGAACAGTTGGACCTTAAACTCGGGGTCGCTCATCGCCCAATCCAGCAGCCGGTGCGACCAGCGCTGGCGGTCGAAGAGCGCCGGCGCCGCGCCGGCCGACTCCTGCGTCATAGCGGTTCCGATTTGATGAATCAGCGGTTCGAGCGAGAGGGGATCGATCGGCATCGCAGCCCCGCGCGTGGGATGAGGTGCTGATTTCAGTATACACCGAGCCGGGCAACGGGCCGAACTCGGACGCTGCGTTTTCCGGGACGAGATCGCGGAGACGCCGTGGGTCCATCGGGCCGGTCACTGGGGCGCCCGCACCATTTCAATTCCATCTGGAGATCGCTTATGATGGGACTCGTCGATGCCTGATAGTTCATGGGGCCAATCGTGTGGCTCTGCCGCCCGAGTTGTAGGCCAAGGGTCCACGTCGGATCAGCATAGATTGTGGAGGATCTCTGATGGCACAAGAACACACAGAACAGCCCGGAGCGGGCGACGGGCCGGCCCGATCCAGCCTGATCCCCGGCGTGAAGTATGCCCTGGCCGTCAGCAGCGGGAAGGGCGGGGTCGGCAAGTCCACGGTGGCCGTCAACCTGGCGGTTGCGCTCCGGCAGTCCGGCGCGGCGGTGGGGCTGCTGGATGCCGACATCTATGGGCCCAACATCCCGATGATGATGGGCGTGACCAAGCCGCCGGAGCAGCGGGACGGGAAAATCATCCCGGCCGAAAACCACGGTGTGAAACTGATCTCGATGGGGTTCTTTGTGCCGGAGGAAACGGCGGTCGTGTGGCGGGGTCCGATGGTGCATACGGCCATTCAACAGTTTTTCCGCGACGTGCTGTGGGGAGACCTGGATTACCTGCTCATCGACCTGCCGCCCGGCACCGGAGACGCGCAATTGACCCTGACCCAACTGGTTCCGCTCCGGGGCGCCATCACGGTGACCACGCCGCAGAACGTCGCCCTTTATGACGTCCGGAAAGGCATCATGATGTTCCAGAAAGTGAATGTGCCACTGCTCGGGCTGATCGAGAACATGAGCCACTTCGTCTGCGGCCATTGCGGCGAGAAGACGGAAATCTTTTCCTATGGAGGAGGAGAGCGCGCCGCCCAGGCCATGGGCATCCCGTTTCTCGGCCGCATCCCGATCGATCCCGCGATCCGCACCGGAGGCGACAGCGGGCTGCCGATCGTCGTCGGACACCCGGACTCTCCCCAATCGCAGGCATTTCTGGACATCGCCAGGAAGATCCGGGAGGAAGTCGAGGAGGCGAAACCAACGACGGCCCCGCCGCTCGAAAGCCTGTTGAAAAAGATCAAGGCGCCGTTCGGCAAGGGGTAGTCGGCATCGCACCGGCAGCAACCAACCCAAAGAGAGGATGACATGGCGGAGTTCGTGAGAGTCGCGAGTACTGATGATGTCAAACCGGGCACTGGCATCGTCGCGGAAACGAACGGCAAGGCCCTGGCCCTGTTCAATCTCGACGGCACCATCTATGCCATCGACAACACCTGCGTGCATCGGGGCGGCCCGCTGGGGGAGGGCGACTTGGAAGGCGAGGTCGTGACCTGCCCCTGGCATGGATGGCAGTTCAACGTGAAGACCGGAGGGTGCGTGAACAATCCCGCGGCCAAGATCGACACCTATCAGGTGAAGGTGGAAGGAACGGACATCAAAGTCCTGCTGTAGCCTCGTCGCCTCCTCACCATGATCATCCATCTTTATCCTTAACGAGAGGACCATCGACGTCATGAGTCACAATTCCCAGTCGCCCACGCACATCGACCTGACCGAAACGTTCGTCCGGCTGTACGTCTTCTTGAGCCAATACCTCGATCGCTGTCTGGACGAAGGACTCAGGCGGAGTTACCCGGAAGAGGAACTGCAGAAACATCTCGCCGACACGCGCTCGCACCTGCGTGACATCATCTCCATCAATCCGGTCGTTCGTCAAAAGGTCGAGGCCGAATGCGAAGAGATCCTCCGCTTGGGCGAGGTCTGCCTTCGGGAGGGCAAGACCAAACCCAACGCCGGCGAGCAGGTGCAGACCTCCCGGGCCATGTTGAAGAACAAGGTGATCGCGCTGAGCGATCTGTTGGCCGTCTTTCGCGCCGTGTGACCCATGGCTGAAGAGGTCGTGGCCCGGTATCAAGTGGCCGGCCTGGACGAGCGGGAACGGGGCTTCAATCGGACGGTCGAAGTCCGCTGCGAACAGGGCCGATACCGCGCGCTCCTTCGATACGAGCGGCTTGTCCTGTCTACCGCCTGGCATCCCGCGCATGACGGAACCATCGGCGACTTGATACAATTGCTACAGGATCGCGGCTATCGTCAGCTCAAGAGCCGCGCAAGCTTTCGTGGCGCGGCCTATTTGGGAAGCCAGGATCCCTGGATCGAGTACCCGGACCCGCCGCAGCCAGCCGAACGGGGCCATTGGTTCTCGCGGCTGCTCGGCCGGCTGAGCTTCCGCGGTGCGCACGAGGGTCGATGAGGCTGATTCCCGCCACAGAGTTGACGAAATCCAGCCGGCGCCTCCCGGACTGGTTCAAAGTGCGCTTGACGACCGGGGCCGAGTATCAGGAGGTCCGGCGGATCGTGGACCGGCTGGGGCTGCACACGATCTGTGAAGAAGCCCGCTGCCCGAACCGTTGGGAATGTTGGAACCACCGCACCGCCACCTTCCTTATTCTGGGCGACATCTGCACGAGGCGCTGCCACTACTGTTCCGTCAGCACCGGCAGGCCCCTCCCGATCGATCGAGACGAGCCGCGCCGCGTGGCGCAGGCGGTGCAGGCGATGGGGCTCCGGCATGCGGTGATTACCTCGGTAAACCGGGATGAGCTTCCGGACGGAGGCGCCTCGATCTTCGCCGAGACGATCCGGTTGATTCGACAACTCACGCCCTCCTGCGCGGTCGAAGTGCTGATTCCGGACTTCGAAGGCAGCGAGGCGGCGCTCGAGACCGTGCTCGACGAGCGCCCGGACATCCTCAACCACAATATCGAAACGGTCCGGCGTCTGTTTCCCTCCATCAGGCCGCAGGGCAAATACGACCGGTCCATCCAACTGCTCGACCGCGCCAAGCGGCTGGGCGCCAGGACCAAGTCCGGCGTGATTGCGGGGATGGGCGAGACTGCCGATGAAATCCGCGAGGTCATGCGCGATCTCCGGGCAGTCGGTTGCGAGATCCTCACGATCGGGCAATACCTCCAGCCGAGCGCGCAGCACCTGCCGGTCGCCCATTTCTACCATCCGGACGACTTTGCCACGTTCCGAGCCGACGGCTATGCCATGGGCTTCGCGCATGTGGAATCGGGGCCGCTGGTGCGCAGCTCCTACCATGCCGCTGAGCAGGTCGAGGGCTTCGCATCCGATGCCGGCGAGACCGCCTGAGCGACGGGTCGATCGTCAGCCCATGTCCGGTACAACCTCGGCGACATTCGTTCCTGATCTCGCCTAAAATTGACTCTCCCTTGAGCCGTCACTATAATCACCCATCATCGTCCTTGCCTGTTGTCAGACTTCGCCCCAGCGTGACGCCCCAACGTTGCGATTGACGCCGATGATTCCGCGCCCGAAAGCTTCCTTCGCAGAACGGCTTCGGAAACTCCGTCCTCAGTTGGCGCATGCCTTTGCCGTTCATCAGGAGAATCGGCCGCTGCCTCAGGAAGACCAGGCTCTGCTCGAACGGTTGGCCGAGACCATCATCGACCGCCGCATGGCCACGCCGGCGCTCCTGTTTTTTGAGTCGGTGGGCCCGATGAATTTTCTCGGCAGTCAAGTCCTCCATTTCCTCACGCCCCTGCTCAACCTGACCTGCCGTGCCACGGAGTTCGACCGCGCCGCCCGCCTGTTGGAGCGCCGCGACACCATCCCCCGCTTGATCGCCCTCATCGAGGCCAAGGCTTCGGTCGTCGCGACCCGATGACGGAGCAGCCGTCCACTCACCTCGCCGCGGACCAGCCGCTGTCCGTCATCATCGCCACCGATTGCGGCAGCACGACCACCAAAGCCATCCTCATCGAAAAAATCGGCGGGGAGTATCGACAGACGTTCCGGGGCGAGGCTCCGACCACCGTCGAGGCTCCGTTCGAGGACGTCACCAGGGGAGTCCTCAATTCGTTCGCCGAGATCGAAGAACTCTCCGGCCGAAAGATTCTGGACGGCGACCGTCTCATCATCCCGAGCCGGTTCGAACCGGACGGACGGCCGGCCGGCGTGGACATCTATGTCTCGACCAGCAGCGCGGGAGGCGGCTTGCAGATGGTCGTGACCGGCGTCGTCCGCAACATGACCGGGGAAAGCGCGCAACGTTGCGCGCTCGGGGCCGGCGCGATCGTGATCGACGTCCTGGCCTCGAACGACGGGCGATTGCCCCACGAAAAGATCGAGCGCATCCGCTCGCTGCGGCCCGACATGATCCTGATGGCAGGCGGCACCGACGGCGGCACGGTCAAGCACGTCGTCGCGATGGCCCAATACGTCTCCGCCGCCGAGCCGCGCCCCCGGTTCGGCAGCGGCTTTACGCTCCCGGTCGTCTATGCGGGCAATCAGGACGTCCGTCCGCAGGTGCAGGAACTGCTCGGCGACAAGACCGCCCTCGTGCTCGCGCCGAACATCAGGCCGAGGCTTGAAGAAGAGCACCTCGCGCCGGCTCGGGACAAGATCCACGAGCTGTTCCTCGACCACGTCATGAAGGAGGCGCCGGGCTACCGCAAGTTGATCGACATGGCTGGGGCGCCCATCATGCCGACGCCGGCCGCCGTCGGCCTCATCATGGAAAAGATCGCCAAGCGCCAACAGATCAATCTGCTGGGCGTCGATATCGGCGGCGCCACCACGGACGTGTTTTCCGTCTTCGACGGCGTCTTCAACCGCACGGTGAGCGCCAACCTGGGCATGTCCTACAGCGTGTCGAATGTGCTGGTCGAATCCGGCATCCCGAACATCATGCGCTGGGTGCCCTTCACGATCGACGAGCAGACCCTCCGGAACCGGATCAAGAACAAAATGATCCGTCCGACCACGATCCCACAGACGCTCGATGAACTGATGATCGAGCATGCGATCGCGCGGGAGGCGCTGCGCCTGGCCCTGGCCCATCACAAGTCCCTGGCGACCGGCCTCAAGGGCATTCGCCAGCAACGCACGATTTCGGATATCTTCGAACAGCGGCAGACCGGCAGGTCGCTGATCGATATGCTGCGGCTCGACCTGATCGTCGGCAGCGGCGGCATCCTGTCCCACGCCCCGCGTCGCGTGCAGTCTATGCTCATGATGGTGGATGCCTACGAACCGCTGGGGTTCACGCTGCTGTCCGTGGACAGCATCTTCATGATGCCGCATTTGGGCGTCCTCTCCACGGTCAACGAGCAGGCCGCGACCGACGTGTTTTTGCGCGACTGCCTGATCTATCTCGGCACTTGCGTGGCTCCCATCGGCCAGGGAAAACCGGGAGAGCCCTGCGCCGAGTATCACATCACGTTTTCCGACGGCCGTCCGCCCGAGACCGGACGTTTGGCCTTCGGCGACCTGACCTTGATTCCCTTGGAGCACGAGCAGCCGGCGGCAATCTCGCTGACGCCCGCTCCCTCGGTCGATGTCGGAGCGGGGAAGGGCGAGCCGGTCACCAGAGAGGTGCGGGGCGGCGTCGTGGGGCTGTTGCTCGACGGGCGGGGGCGGCCGTTACAGTTGCCGTTGGACCCGTCGATCAGACAAACACAGTTGGAACGGTGGTATCAAACCTTGGATCTCTACCCCGCCGCATCATGGCACATGCTTACACACCAGGCCTGACCGTCACCGAGCAGGCGAGGGTGCGCCGGCGCCGCCTCCTGCCGCTCGCCGGAACAGTCATTGTCCAGGCTGGACAACAGGTGGCGGCCAAACAGGTCGTCGCGCGGACCAGTCTTCCGGGCAAGGTCTATCCGGTCAACGTCGCCAACCAGCTCGGCATCGCGCCCGATGAGATCCTGCAGTACCTGACCAAACAGGTCGGCGATCCGGTGGAGAAGGACGAGATCATCGCCGAAAACAAGCCGCTCTTGAAATGGCTCAGGACGGAGATTCCCTCACCGATCCGTGGAACGGTCGATGCGGCCTCTCCCATCACCGGACAGATCCTCTTGCGGGAGCCTCCGCTGGTGCTCGATTTGCTGGCCTATCTGGATGGGGTCGTCGCCGAAGTCCACGGTCGTGAAGGCGTCACGATTGAAGCCACCTGCACGCTGGTGCAGGGCATCTTCGGGGTCGGCGGCGAAACCTGGGGGCCGATCGTCATGGGCGTGTCCTCTCCCGAAGAACCTCTGTCTCCGGATCGGCTGACGCCTTCCATGAAGGGTTGCGTGGTCGTCGGCGGATCGTTCCTGTCCTACGACACGATGAAGCGCGCGAAGGAGCTGGGGATTATTGGATTGGTGGTCGGGGGCGTGCACGATAAGGATATCCGGACCCTGCTCGGGTACGACCTTGGCGTCGCGATCACGGGAACCGAGCGAATCGGGTTTACGCTCATCCTCACCGAAGGATTCGGAACCATTCCGATGGCCGCCCGCACCTTCGACCTGTTATCCAAATATGCCGGCCGGCAGGCCTCCGTGTCCGGCGCCACGCAAATTCGCGCCGGCGTGATCAGGCCGGAGATCATCATCGCCCAGGCGATCGGCGACGGGGTCCGCAACGGGGTTCCCGGCCCCGGCTCGAAGGAAGGGATTCAGATCGGCGACCATGTCCGGATCATCCGCGATCCGTTGTTCGGCCGTATCGGCGAGGTCTCGACCTTGCCCTCCGAGCCTTACCGGATCGCCACGGAAAGCCTGGTCCGGGTGCTCGGCGTCCGATTTCCAGATGGGAAGGAGATTTTGATTCCGCGGGCCAACATCGAGGTGATTGAAGGATAACATGAGGTTTTCTTCCGGCGACAGGCTGGCCTTGGCCATACTCCTATCCACGGTCCCGTTTGCGGCGGCAAATGGGTCTGCCGCTATGGAACCGGTTCTGCCGATTCCGCAGCAGCTCCAGGCCTTGGACACGCCCAGCGACGGGGGTGGCCGCATCACGGTGCTCTGGGCTCCCTCCCCATTGGACGGCCCGGACCTCCACTATCAGGTGTTGATCCAGGAGGGGCCGCCACCTACGGACCCGTCGCACATGAAGGTGCTCGCGGAATTTCCCTCGAACACCCATTATGTCAAAGACTCCAAAGAGCCTTGGTGGACCAGGCGCGATGGAGCCGGTTCTCATCTGTATCAGATCCGAAGCGGCAGGGGCGTCGAGGTCAAGAACGGAGTGTCTTATTCGATTACGGTCGCGTCGGCGCAGGGCGGGCACCGGGTGTTTGCGCCGCCCGTCCAGGCCGTCGCGTCGCCCAACTGGTTCAACTGGAATGCGCTGAACAATCTCGTCATCGCGCTCTCGTTCGGCCTCCTCGTGCTCTACGCCATCCGACGAGCCCATCGGGGACCGATCTTTCTTCGTTATATTCCGGGCCTGGACGCGGTCGATGAGGCGATCGGACGGGCCACCGAACTCGGAAAGCCGGTGATGTATCTGACCGGCGCGCATGACATGAGCGATCCCTCCACCGTCGCGGCGGCCGTGATACTCGGACGAGTGGCGACCCGCACCGCGGCCTACGAGACCGACCTCATGGTCCCCCATCGCAACCCGATCACGATGGCGGTCTGCCAGGAGATTACGCGCCAGGCCTATTTCGAAGCGGGCAAGCCGGACCTGTTCCGCGAAGACGCGAATTTCTTCATCACGGCCGACCAGTTCAGCTACACCGCCTCCGTGGACGGCATCATGCTTCGGACCAAGCCGGCCGCCAACTTTTTCATGGGCGCCTACTTTGCCGAGGCCCTGCTGCTGACGGAAACCGGCGCCAGCACCGGCGCAATCCAGATTGCCGGAACCGATTCGGATCACCAGTTGCCGTTCTTCGTGACCACCTGCGACTACACGTTGATCGGCGAGGAACTGTACGCCGCCAGCGCCTACCTGTCCCGGG
Source organism: Nitrospira tepida (assembly GCF_947241125.1). Taxonomy (NCBI): domain Bacteria; kingdom Pseudomonadati; phylum Nitrospirota; class Nitrospiria; order Nitrospirales; family Nitrospiraceae; genus Nitrospira; species Nitrospira tepida. Next base: position 2,889,497 of record NZ_OX365700.1, read on the forward strand.
AACCGGTACAGGTCGGCACCCTGTTGGGACAGGATATCGGGAAGCTCACGGTGCTGAGCTTGATTGCGCTCGGCAGCATCGCCGCCACCCTTAAATTGGGGTTCGGGATTGAATGGGCGCAACTGTTGCTCGACACCCTGCGCGACGTGAAATGAACCTGCTCCGCCGCCAACTGCCGCTCATGGTCGCGATGGTCACCGGCCTCCTCTTCGCCGGGCAATATTACGTCCCCCATCCGGCCTCGGAGGAGATGCTCACCTCCGTGACGAAGTGGATGCAAATCATCGGCGGCTTCGCCCTGGTCCTCGGCATCACGAGCCTGTTCACGGTCCACGCGGCCAAGATCCGCCGCAAGGAGGCCGGCTGGGGCTATAGCGTCATTCTCTACGCGGGAATGCTGGGCACGGTGGCGATGGGACTCTGGTCGGAGGGCAAGGAAGCCGTGGACGGAGCGACGACCGCGTTCGGATGGGTCTACAGCTACATGATGGTGCCGCTGCAGGGCACGATGTTCTCGCTGCTGGCCTTTTTCATCGCCTCTGCCGCCTATCGGTCGTTCCGCGCCCGCAGCCGCGAGGCGGCCGTGCTCCTGACGGCGGCCGTGATCGTCATGATGGGGCGGGTCCCGCTGGGCGAATACTTGATTCCGGTCAGCGGCGATCTGTCGCAATGGATCTTGAACGTGCTGAACGCGTCCGTGCGCCGGGCGATTCTCATCGGAGTGAGCTTAGGAGCCGTGGCCCTGTCCTTCAAGATCATCTTCGGCATCGAACGGTCATATCTGGGTGGCGGGAAGGAATGACGTCAACCCACATTATTCATGACCGGTTCTACTGCAACCGCCGTGCGACCCGTTGCGGTCAAAGAGCAACAGGTGCCCCGGCTGCGACAAGCATGGCTGCCAGGCTCCCGCAGCCAAGCGGGCAGGCTCGCCGCTCGGTCGGTCGACATACTGTTTCAAGTATGCCTTCCTTCCTCGCGCCTCCGCATGCCCGTCTCGCGTTGCGTCTTGGCGGTTTCGTCACGAACCGTCATGAATATTGTGGGTTCACCGTTCACCGTTATTCGTTCAACGAAGAAGCAGGCCGTCTCACGTTTCACGTCTCATGAATCGCGGTCTCCCGATGACTTTCGCGGAACGGATGTTGGCGATCGACCGGCGGATCATTTTTATCGTGATCGGCCTTTGCACCCTGCTGCCGCTGCTCTATCCGGTTGGGCTCCCGATCAGGATTTCCCCGGAGGTCAAGGGCATCTATGACTATATCGAAGCACTGCCGGAAGGTTCCGTGTTCCTCCTGTCGCTGGACTTTGATCCGGCCTCGAAGCCGGAACTATACCCCCAGGCGGTCGCCATTTTGCGCCATGCCTTCAAGAAGAACCTGCGCGTAGTGGCGATGACCCTCTGGGTGACTGGCACCGGCATGGCGGACCAGGTGGTCACCCAGATGGCCAACGAAGCGGGGAAGACGAGCGGCAAGGACTATGTCTTTCTCGGGTGGAGTCCGGGCGGCACCGCCGTCATCATCAATCTGGGACAGGATCTCTACACGACGTTTCCGACCGACTACAGCGGCCGCCCCACAGAGGGGTTGCCGGTGCTCGCCGGAGTCCGCAATCTCCGCGACGTGGACTATGCCGTCTGCCTCGGCGCCGGCAATCCAGGGGTTGATGCCTGGTATGTCTTCGGCAAGGACAAGTACAAGTTCGAGCTGGGAGGGGGATCGACCGGCGTCATCGCGCCGGGCCTCTATCCCTTGCTGCGGAGCGGCCAGATCAACGGGTTGATCGGCGGCCTCCGGGGAGCGGCGGAGTACGAGAGCTTGATCGGGCAGAAGGGGCGGGCCGTGGCCGGGATGGACGCACAGTCGGCCACCCATCTCGCCATCATCGTGCTCGTGATCATGTGCAACCTGTTCTATTTTTCGCTGCGGCACCAGCGCAGCCAGAGCGAGCGGCGCTGATCAACCGAAAGGAGCCTGGCGTGCCGGTCGAGATGCTGTTCGGGGCCTGGGTCGCGACAGGGTTGACCCTGTTCATCATGACCTTCCTCTATCAGGATAACCCGCTGTTCAAGGCGGCCGAACATCTCTACGTCGGGGTGTCGGTGGGGTACGAGATCGTCAAGGCGACGGATACGGTCCTGCTGCGCTTGATCATCAAACCGATTGCGGAAAACGGCGAATGGTCGCTTTTGATCCCGGTCGGGATTGGGCTGTTGATGCTGACCCGGTACGTGCCGAAGGTCTCCTGGCTGTCCCGCTATGCCTTCGCCTTCATCGTGGGGGTTGGAGCGGGGCTGGCGATCCCGCGTACGATCTCCTCGTTCATTCTCAAGCAGATTGAGGACACCGTTCGTCCGCTCCTGACCCTCGATGCCGTGGAAGGCGCGAGCTTCTCCTTGAGCCTGCTGAATCCGGCGAGCAATCTTAATGCCGTGATCATCCTGATCGGGGTCGCAAGCGTCCTGTACTACTTTCTGTTCACCGTCGAACATGCGGGCTTGGGCCGCTCGGTGGCCCGCATGGGGATCCTGTTCCTGATGATCTCGTTCGGTGCGGCATTCGGCTACACGGTCATGGCTCGCATGTCCCTCCTGATCGGCCGCCTGACCGATTTGATCGAATTCGCCTCTCCCTCCTATCACTATGCGAGCCTCTGGTTCGCGGCGGCGACCATCGCCACGCTCGCGCTGTGGGCGACCAGACGGAAAGACGTTCCGCCTTCCCATTGAGCGCCCTGTCTCGGTTGCGGGCTCGCGCAGACCTCCGGTAGAATGCGCCGGCGGTTCTTTCGACTAACATTCCACCTGTATGGATATGACCTCCTCGACAGAATCAGAAAGAGGACAGGCCCATCCGGTTCTCCGGAACCTACAGTACTCTCCGATCAAGGAGCAGGACGAGCACTATATCGTGCTCTGGGATCCGTCCGGGCTCAGCCGAGAAAAGCTCGTGCTCCCGCTGAACTATTTCTTCGTCGTGCAACACCTGGACGGGCACCATTCGCTGGAACAAATCGGGGCCCTGTATCTGAACCGATTTGGCGAGTTCCTGCTTCCGGACAAGCTTGAACGGCTGGTCGCCGACCTCGAGGCTAAACTGTTTCTGGAAGGCCCCGCGGTGGAAGCTGCCAAGGAAGCCCGGCGAACGGCGTTCCGGCAATCCCCGGTCCGTCCCGCCGCGTTCGCGGGCAAGAGCTATGAAGCGGAGGGCTTCAAACTCCGCCGGCAGATCGAAAGCTTCTATCAGTCGAAGGAAGGCCCCGAGCAGAAACCTTCTCCCAACAAAGGGAAGCGCATCAAGGGGCTGGTGGCTCCGGCCTATGAGGTGAAGCAGGCCGGCCCAATCTACGCCTGGGCCTATAAGGAACTCAACGAGGCGGAGAGCCCGGACCTGTTCGTGCTGCTCGCCCCCTGCCACGCCGGCATGGACTCGCTGTTCGCCCTCACCGACAAGGATTTCGAGACCCCGCTCGGAACCGTTTCCGTCAACAAGCCGATTCTCGATTATCTCAAGCGGCAAGGCGGCGAATTCTTTGCCGACGACGTGGCCCATGAACAGGAACATGCGCTGGAGTTCCAGCTTCCGTTCTTGCTGGACGCGGTCGGCAAACAGAAGCCCTGCACGATGGTGCCGATCCTCTGCGGCTTCTCAGCCCAGGATCTGGGAGAGCAGACGGTCAGGACCGGCATCGACCGATTGCTCGACCTGCTCCGGCAAGCCTTCGCCGCAGCCGGGGTCGAGCCCTGCCTGATTGCCAGCGGCGACCTCGCGCACATCGGGATGCGGTATGGCGATTCGGCCCCTCCGACGGACTTTTCGTTTCACCGCTGCATGCAGCAGGATCTGGCCATGCTGAAGTTTGTGGAAGAGCTGAAGCCGGAGGAGTTCGCGTCATTCATTCGGAAGGAAGGTGACAGCCGCCGCATCACGGGGTTTGCCTCTATCTATACCCTGCTGCGGTTGATCACGGCGGAGGCGGGACAGGTCTTGCGGTACGACCGGGGGATCACCGACCAATACAACAGCACGGTGACGTACGCCAGCATGGTCTTCTTTTGAAACCGTCAATCGTTAATCGTCATGCGTCAATCGTATGGACGAAGGCTCCGATTTTTCTCGATTGACCAATGACGAGTGACGAATGACGCCCGCTCGCTACTCCTTCACGGTGATGGTCATCGGAACCGGTTCGAGCGGATTGTCGGCCTGATCGCGGGCCAGAGCCGCGATCTTGTCCACGATCTCCATCCCGCGAAACACCTCGCCGAAGACCGTGTAGGTCCGATCCAGCCCGCTGTTGTCCGCCACAGAAATGTAGAACTGCGATCCGCTGTCGTTGAAATCCCGCGTGCTGTTGCTCTCCCTCGGCATCTTGGCCATGGCGACGGCGCCTCGCTTATGGGGGCGATCGTTCGGCTCAGGGGGCAGAAAATAGCCCGGGCCTCCCATTCCATGCTTCGTCCGGTCGGGACTCTTGCTCAGCGGGTCGCCGCCTTGGATGATGAATCCCGGCACCACGCGATGAAAGGTCGTGCCGTTGTAGAACCCCATCTTCGCCAGATTGATGAAGTTTTCGACGTGACGCGGCGCCTCATCGGGATAGAATCGGATCCTGATCTCGCCGAACTTGGTCGTGATCGTGACCCGCGGGTCCTTTTTCTCGAATCCTAACGTCGCCATGCGCAGACTTTAGCGAAGTCGCGAGCCACTCTGCAACCGGTGCGAGCCTGATTCACTTCGCCAGCCCGTCGCCCGGCCTGATCCACCACCATAACAGGCCGCCGAATCCGGCGGCGCCGGCCGCGGCGCCGAGCGCCACAGCCCAGCCGAACTGATCGGCGAGCCAGGGGGTCAAGGTCGGGGAGAGGCTTCCGCCGAGGTTGGCCCCCGTATTCATCAGCCCCGACAGGGTGCCGGCAAAGGGCCGGGACAGATGGACGGTCGAGGACCAATAGGCCCCCACCGTGAAGTACAGGCACCCGGCGCCGAAGGACAGCCAGAGCACGGCCGGCACGGGATGGTCCACCCAGGCCCCCAGCGCAATGGATGCGCCCGACAGTCCCATTCCGCCCATGCCGGTCAGGCATCGGGCCTTCGTGACACCGAGGCGCAGAGTCAGCCGATCCGTCAGCCAGCCGCCGACCGGACAACCGACCAGCATCGCCAGGAATGGAGCCATCGCGAACGCCGCGCCGCGCAGCTCGCCGAACCCACGGACGTTGACCAGGTAGAGATAAAACCAGCTCATATAAACATAGGCCACATAGCCGAGACAGGTATAACTGAGGACAAGCCACCAGACCGTCGGCGTGCGCGCGATCCGAGGCCAGGGCGTGACGCCATCCGATGCGGCGGCCGGTCTGCCGTCGAGAATGAGCCTGACTTCGGCCTGGTTGATTCCCGGGTGATCGCTTGGGCGGTCGCGCGCGTACCAGTACCAGAGCCAGGCGACCAGCACGCCGATCCCGGCCGCGAGGTAGAAGGCCGTCTGCCATCCCCAGTTCACCATGATCCAAGCGGTCACCGGCGGCGTCACGGCGGCGCCGACGCCGATCCCGCCGATCGCCACGCCGATCCCCAGCGCCTGCTCCTTCTGAGGGAGCCAGTCGGCCACCGTGCGGTTGAAATTCGGCAGCGCCACCGATTCCCCCACGCCGAGCAGGAACCGGACCGCAATCAGCGCGCTCAAGACTCCGACCCCGGCCGCAACCCCGATGGCGGGAGCCGTCGCCGTGAGCGCCGTCCACACCGACCACCAGAGGATCGCCCCGGCCAACACGCGCCTCGAGCCCCAACGGTCTCCCAGCCAGCCGCCGGGAACCTGACAGAGCGCATAGCCGACGACGAAGGCCGAGAAGACGTAGCCCATCTGCTGGTCCGTCAAGCCAAGAGCCGGCATCATCTGCCTGGCCGTGATGGAGATATTGACCCGATCCACGTAGGTGACCACGCTGATCGCGAACAGCAGGGCGAGGAGGCGCCGGCGCACCGTCGTAGGAGGCTCGACAGGATCTGACTCGGAAGACGCGGGAGTCACGGGACCATTCATCGGCGCTCAGGGTGAGGCGCATTATAGTGATCGCGGATGGGATGCTCCAGAGGAAAGCCGGCTTGTTTGGACAGCTCGACAGGCGAACGCCGCGATTCCGGCAAGAGAATTGGATTTCCGATCACCCTTTCAGTACTATGAGAATGAAGGGGGGATTGCCCTTACCACGCCCCGATGCGCCGTCTCATTCGAATCGCCGTGCTGTCCGTGGTGGCAGTGATGCTGCTCGCCGTCGCGGGCCTCTTCCTGATCCGTTCCGCGACCGGGCGCGACTACGTCAAGGATTTCTTCGTCCATCAAATCGAACAGAACATCGGCCGCAAGCTGGAAGTGGGGATGGTCCGCATCGTGCTGTTCCCAGGCCTCCATCTCGACCTGCGCGATGTCACGATCTATGAGCCGGACGGCCAGCGGGTGTTCGTCAAGGCCCAGCGGATCGATACCGTGCTTCGATTGCTTCCGCTGCTTCGCCGCCAGGTCATCGGCAAACGCCTCGCCATCGAAGGGCCGGAGATCACCCTGCACCGGACGGCCCCGGGCTCATGGAACATCGCCGCCATCGCCTCGGCGTCCGGCGCACCCTCAGGCGGCCACAAGCCCACGGATTGGCTGATGTTCGTCAAGGAGACGACGATTCGACAGGGGACGCTCAAGCTGATCGACGACGGGCGTCCGGACGGGACCCGCACGGTACAGTTGCACGAGGTGAACGGGTCGTTCATGGTCCGTCCGGAATTTCAGCAGGCCGACGTCGCGATGACGGCGCGCTGGCCCAACGATCCTGGTCTGGCCGCCCTGTCCTTGACCGGAACCGTCGGGCAAAGCGCGCCTTCCGCGGGATTTGGGTCCGACGACGCAGGCCGGGCCGGCCCCTTGTATCAATTCGAAGGCCGGATGCAGGCCACCAAGCTCCAGGTTCGGCAACTGGCCGATCTGCTGGGCCCCAGGCCGCTGCCGCAAGAACTCACCGGGACGCTCGACCTCCAAGGGCACCTGCGGGTCGTGCCGGGGGTGAATGGATATGATGTGCTGTTCCACGAGGTCGCAGTGCGGTTGGATAAGCTTGCCCTGACCGCGCGCGCGAGCCTCGCCGGGATCTTGTCCCCTCAGCCAACCGTGTCCATCACGTTCAGCTCCTCTCCCATCAAGCTCCATGATCTCTTGACTTATGTGCCGCTGCGTTGGATCCATCCCGTGATCCAAACGGTCCTGGAGGAGCGTGAGATCGACGGCACGGTGGAAATTGCCAATGCCACCGTGATCGGTTCTCCCGATCCCACCCCGCAGTTCGGCATCACCGGAGAGTTTCGCATTACCGATGGAAGGGCGCTCCTCGGCGCCGACCGGGTCCTCACGCAACATTTGACGGGGACGGTCTTTGTCGATGCAGGACGGATCCGTATCCCCTCGTTCTCCGGAGACTACGGGGCTCTCCATATCAGCCAGGGGAAGGCCCTGATTTCGTTTCTGGACGCAGGACCGTGGCTGGAAATGGATCTGACCGGCGACATGACGGCGGCCAATCTCGTCAGCTATCTGGCCAACTCGCTTCGCGCTCCGAGCGTCTCGCAGTTTCTCACCTCGATCCGCAATATCCAAGGCGTGGCGGTCCCGACGTTTCGACTGGTCGGCGCGCTCAACCAGCCAGGCGGGATTACGTTCGTTGGCGGAGAAGTGAAGGCCGACGACCTCAGCTTCGACACGCCGGCATTGCCACAGCGCGTACACCATGTCACCGGTCGTGTCCGTTATTCCCAGAGCGGGACCGAATTTGACAGCGTGACCGGCCAAGTGGGCTCGACCCGCTTCAGCATCCACGGAACCGTGACGGCCGGAGCATCCGGCGCCTTTCAGGATGTTGCGATCCAGGCCAAGGGCGAGGTGGCGGAGTTGGCTGTGCTCTTGCCCAGCCAGGCCATGGCCATGACCACCAGGCTTATGCAGGGGCCAGTGTCGCTGTCGGTCATCCTGTCCGGTCCGTCCGAGAGACCGCGCCTCCGGACACAGGTCCATCTGGCAGAAGCCCTGCTCCGCCTGCCCTGGGTCGGCGAAAAACCGGCCGGCATTCCTGCCTCGCTGGAGCTGGAGGGAGCCATCGCCCCAGAAGGATTCACGATCACGCAGGTCGACGCGGTAGTCCCGCCGGCGCGGATCGGTTTGAAAGGTAAACTGGTGTTCGGCCGCCGCTTCAGCATCGATGCGTCGCTGGCGACGGGAACGGTCGCCGTCTCCGGTCTGCCGGAATGGTTGAATCGGGGCGGCCTCGAAGCGGGACAGGTGGAAGTGTCCCTCGACGTGAAAGGATCCCAGCCCGACTGGTCCACCTGGCGCACAACCGGTTGGATCGCCTTGACCAACGGTCTAATGAGCCTGAAGGGCGTGGAGGGGCCGATCCAAGATCTCTACGCCCGCGTCAGGCTGGTCCGCGACGGTGCGGAACTCAAGCAACTCAGTTTCAAGGTTTTGGACAGCGACCTGTCGCTTTCCGGCACGTTGCGCAACTGGAGCACGAAACCGACGATCATGGCCAAGATCGAGTCGTCCCACCTGGACATCGACTTGATCATCCCCAAGGAGGGCCGCTCGCCGGTTCGCGATCTGCTGGAGTATCTGGCGGCCACCAGCCAAGTGACGGCCACCGCCTTGATCGAACGGGGGGTCTACAAGCAGTTTCGCGTCGGCGGCCTCTCGGGCCGCATCAACATCGAGAACGGCGTTCTCGACATCGATCGCGTGAATGCCCGGTCGGAGGGCGGGCATATCACGGGACGCCTGGTCGTCCACCTTCCCAAGGAGGAGCCGGCCGACGCCGAAGCCTCGTTTCGCGTGGCCGGCGTCCCGCTCGAAGAGCTCTCGCACCTGGTCGGCGTGCGCGAACATTTCATGACCGGGGAAGTCCGCCTGACCGGCACCCTCCGCGGCCATGGACGCAACCCGCACGGCATGCTTCCGACTTTGTCCGGAGACGCCGAGGTGCTCGTCACCGGCGGCCGCATCTTCAAATCCCAGAAGCGGGCTCTGTGGAAAATTCTGAGCATCCTCAATCTGCCCGCCGTCCTCCAGGGCCAGATCGATCTTGAAAAGGACGGCTTGCCGTTCGACAAGCTCACCGCGTCCATCGTCATGCAGAACGGCCGCTGCGACAGCGATCGGCTTGTGCTGGACAGTCCCGTGGTCAAGATCAGCGGCGCGGGGCATTACGACCTTCCGACGGATCAACTCGAGATGGTGTACGCCGTCAGCCCCTTCGGCTCCTACTCCAAGTTCGTCAAAAACATTCCGTTGTTCGGGCGTCTTTTTGCGGGAGACCGGACGGGCATCGCCACGGCCTTCTTTGAAGCCAAAGGATCCATGGACGATCCGGAGGTCACCTATCTGCCGATGAAGTCCCTGGGAGAAGGCCTCTCCAGCCTCGCATCTCTGGCCTACGATGTTCTGCGCAATACGTTCAAAATGCCGAAAGAGTTCATCACCGGCTCCGACGAAGCGGCTCCCGCCCCGTCGTCAGAGATCGACGCGCCGAGCCGCGTTCCCGGCGGCAACTTGTATTGACCCCCCCTGCATGCTAGCATCGAATTGGTCGTGATTTTCAGACAGGCGTACACATGTCTCACGAACGGACAGCCCAGATGAGCACCAGGGCGACCCTCTTCTACGCAGCCAGCGAAGCCGATTCCAACCTCTATTATGCCACCCGGTTCATCGCCCCGGATCCGTTCTTATACGTTGACATCAAGGGTGAGCGCCTGCTCGTCATGAGCGATCTGGAAATGGATCGGGCGCGCCACCAAGCCAAGGTGGACCAGGTCCTGTCTTACTCGGAATTCGAGCGACGAGCCAAGGCCGAGGCCTCTCACCAGCCGGGCCCGATGGACGTCGCCCACGTGCTGCTTCGGGAGCGGGGAGTGGATCAGGTCCTCGTGCCGTCAAACTTCCCCTTCGGTCATGCCGTGCGGCTGCAGGAGTTGGGATATCGCCTGGAGAGCAAGAAAGAGCCGTTTTTTGAACAGCGGGTGATCAAGACGGCGGAGGAAGTCCTCCACATCGAGGCCTCTCAACGCGCCACGGAACAGGCGGTCGCCGCCGCCCATGACCTGCTCCGCCGGGCGACTCCGCGGGACGGGATGCTCTGGATTGACGGCGACCCGCTCACGTCCGAGCGGGTAAAAAAACTGATCAATGTGCGGCTCATGGAGCACGACTGTGTCGCGCAACATACGATCGTGGCGGGCGGTGAGCAGGCCTGCGATCCGCACGACGAGGGCAGCGGGCCGTTGCCGGCCGATCGGAGCATCATCTTCGACGTGTTCCCGCGGTCCGCCACCAGCCGCTATTTCGCCGATATGTCGCGAACCGTCGTGCGAGGCACGGTTTCGCCGGAGCTGCGGCGATTGTACCAAACCGTCCTGGATGCGCAGGAGGAAGCGATCGACACCATCCGGGATGGAGCCGATGGCGTCAAGATCCACCAGCGGATCTGCGAACGGTTCGAAGCGGCGGGCTACCGCACCGGCCTCGTCAACGGACGCATGCAAGGCTATTTCCACGGCACGGGCCATGGGGTCGGATTGGACATCCATGAAGCGCCCCGGATCAGCCGCAACGGATCCAGGCTCCAGGAAGGCCATGTGGTCACGGTGGAGCCGGGGCTCTATTATCCCGGACTCGGCGCCGTGCGGATCGAAGACATGGTCCTCGTGACCTCCGACGGCTGCCGCAACCTCACGCAGTATCCCAAAGTGTTTGAGATCGGGTAACTCCCTTCTATGCGCCTGACCTTCCGCCTCCTCCGGTTCAACCCTGAAACCGGCGACCGTGCTTCCTGGCAGGACGTTCGCCTCGACATCCACCGCGGCATGACCGTGTTGGAAGCCCTGATCCGCATCAAGAATGAAGTCGACGGCACGTTGAGCTTGCGCTATTCCTGCCGGTCCGCGATTTGCGGCTCCTGCGCCATGGACATCAACGGGTCCGAGAAGCTCGCCTGTCGCACGTCCGTGCGTCAGGAGTTTGAGCGCCACGGACAGGTGGCGGTCGGACCGCTCCGCAACATGCCGGTCATCAAGGATCTGGTCGTGGACATGTCGCCGTTCTGGAACAAGATCCGATCGGTGGCGCCCTGGCTGTCCTCGAAGAGCGCGGTGGCGTCTGGTCCAAGCGGGCAAATGATTATCTTCCCCAGCCAGGCTCAGTTCCACAATGTGGACGCCTGCATCATGTGCGGAGCCTGTGTGGCCGCCTGCACCACTCATGAGGTCTCACGAGGATTTCTAGGTCCGGCGGCCTTGGCGAAGGCGGAGCGGTTCCTTGCGGACCCCCGAGAGCCGCTGCACGTCAAACGGTTTCGGATTGAACAGCTTCAGGATACCGACGGCATCTGGGACTGCACCCGATGCAATTTCTGCGTGCAGGTTTGCCCGAAGGACGTGAAACCGATGGAGGCGATCATCCGGCTTCGTCGCGCATCGCTGCAGCAGGGCGCCACAGAGACCGGCGGCGCGAGGCACATCGTCGGATTCCGGCAGCTTATCGAACGGGACGGACGCCTCAACGAAGCTCTGATGCCGTTAAAGGTCGTCGGCTTCGACATCAACCGGCTGGTTCAAGTCGGCCCGTTGGGCTTGCGGATGCTCGTGCGAGGGAAGGTGCCCAGCCCGTTCGGCCATGCGATCCCCGGCATCGAACAGGTGCGCGCCATTTTCCGAACGGTCGGACAGCGGCAGCGGGTTTCACAGCCGACAAGACCATCACCCAGGGCGGCCTCTGCAACCTGACTCGCTGCTACCCCTTGATACAGACCATCGGTTCCAGACGCGCAACGGTACCAGCCAGACGCGCCGCATCGGCTGCTTGCACGACCTCAGTCACATCTTTATAGGCGCCAGGGGCTTCTTCGGCGACCCCTCGGAGCGACGGACTGCGGATCACGATCCCACGCAGGCCCAGTTCCTTGACGACATCGCGGCCCTGCCATTGGCGAAGGGCCTGATGCCGGCTCATGTTGCGGCCCGCCCCGTGACAGGCGGAGCCAAAGGCCAACGCCATCCCTTCCCGCGTCCCCACCAGCACATACGAGGCGGTGCCCATGGTTCCCCCGATCAACACCGGTTGTCCGATGTCTCTGAATGGCGGAGGCAGGTCCGGATGGCCGGGACCGAATGCTCGCGTCGCTCCCTTCCGATGGACAAACACACGCTTGGCGACCCCGTCGACAACATGGTCCTCAATTTTGCAGGTGTTGTGCGATACGTCATACAGGAGGTTCAGGTCGGCTTGCGGCAACACCTCGGCGAACGCCTGCCTGACCAAATGGGTGATGATCTGTCGATTGGCCAGCGCGCAATTCATGGCCGCGCGCATCGCCCCCAGATACTCCTGTCCCACCTCAGAATGGATCGGCGCGCAGGCCAGCTCCCGGTCCGGCACGTGAATCTTGTACCGGGCGGCGCTGACCGCCATGGTCTTGAGAAATTCTGTCCCGATCTGATGGCCGAGTCCGCGGGAGCCGCAGTGAATGCTGACGACCACATCGCCCTCCCGAAGCCCGAAGGCTGCGGCGATCTGATGATTGAACAGCCGCGCGACCCGTTGAACTTCCAGGTAATGGTTTCCGGACCCGAGCGTGCCCATTTCGTCCTGCTGTCGTTTCTTGGCACGATCCGACACGGCGGCCGGGACGGCTCCCGCGATGCAGCCTTGCTCTTCCGTCCGTTCCAGGTCGGCGGTGCGGCCATAGCCCTGCCTGACGGCCCATCGTGCGCCGCCCGTCAACATCGCGTCCATCTCCGCCGGCTTCAGGCGTAACAGGCCGGTGCTGCCGACACCGGCCGGCACGTGTTGAAAGAGCCTGTCTGCCAACCGCTCCTTGACCGGTTCGACCTCCCCGGTTGTGAGCCCGGTGATGAGCGTGCGGACCCCGCACGAAATGTCGAACCCGACCCCGCCGGCTGAAATGATCCCTCCTTCATCCGGATCGAACGCGGCGACGCCGCCGATGGGAAATCCGTAGCCCCAATGGGCGTCCGGCATGGCATGGGACGCCTTGACGATGCCGGGGAGCGTGGCGACATTCGTCACCTGCTCATAGACCTTGTCATCCATCTCCCGTACCAGCGCCTCGGTTCCATAGATGATGCCCGGCACGCGCATGGCCCCGAACGGACGAATCTGCCACTCACACGCCGATTGGCGCGTCAGCCAATTGAGATCCATGTTCCTCTCGCAGAGACTTCATCGTCAGACATCCACCACACATTGCGCCGTCCACAGCCCCTGGCGATCCTGGGCCACGGCGAGGCTCGTATAGGTCGCGCCCTTCACTTCGACGGCCGGACTGTGCCGTGCCGGGTCGACCGGCTCTCCCCATAGAGTGGCCTCCAACCGATGATCCGACAGACGGACTTCAAAGCGGCTGAACAGCATCCTGCGCGTGGCCATTTCGTACACCAGCGCGTTCAGCCAATCCACCAGCAACAACTCGTCGTCGGGCGCCTCACAGCGGACGGTGACGGCCTCCACGGGGCTCACCCCTTGAGGGTCGGTCGTGACGGCGGTGAGCGCCATCGCCGCGGCTTCGAATGCCGCCTCTTTGGTCGGACCGATTCCGCGCACGCCCATATCGGCTTGATGGGGGAAATGCTCCCATAACGGCCTGGAATGGTTGGCTTCAGCCGGCGCGGTTGGTCTGGACCGTGAAAGGGTCATGTTCACCAGCTCAAAGGATCGAGTTGAGAGACGGTGCTTCGGACAGGCTACGCCACCCGGCCGTCAATGTCGAGGCTTCCTCATCACGGGCAGGAATCGTCGGGCAGGACGCACGAATCACAAAAAAGATTGGAGAATCGATCTCCGCCTCGGCAGAATACCAAGCGCAACACCCGCGCCCACCGATCTCATATGAATGACGCCAGAGCAGTCCCCCGCTTTCCCGTTCAATTCAGAAGCTCGTTTACCTCGACCAATGTCACGGGAGGAGAAGGCAGCGTGGTCGATTTGTCCGTGCGCGGATGCCGGATCGAGTCTTCCACCCATGCCTTGGCGGGAACGGTGCTGGAACTCCGTATCTACGTCTCCGATCACGAGGCGCCCCTCGGCATCGACCAGGCCATTGTCCGCTGGACCAGGGGAAAGTTCTTCGGCGTCGAGTTTGTTTCCCTCCAACCGGAAGAATGGGTTCGACTCCAACAGGCAGTGAAACGGCTGGAACAGCGGACATCCGCCGGATCGATCAACCCGGCGGATAACAACGGATCAGCAGTCGGAGGGCAGTGAGGAAGGAACGGCGACGGCCTTCACCCGGCTTTCTTCACGACGCCGGATCGCAAACAACGGGTACAGACACGGAGGTGCGTGCGAGATCCATTCACGATCGCGTGAACGCGCTGCAGATTGGGGTTAAACACCCGCCTCGTCTTATTGTTGGCATGGCTGACATTGTTGCCGGTCCGATGCCCCTTTCCGCACACATCACAACGATAGGCCACGGCAGACTCCTTGGTTTCGCCGGTCTGAAATTGTGACATGTTATCACGCGGCCAGGCTGACGGACAAGTCCCAACGGTTCTCAGCGGTTCGGTTGGTCCTCTGGTCAGGAAGATCGAGTGGCCGGACGGCGCGAGGTCAATTCAACCGTGCCGCACACCACGAGGACGACTGCGATCTGGACCGCCGGACGCTTGTGTCGGCTCAGGAAGCGCGGGGGTGACGATATCGAAGGTGCTGTCTCCGCCGTCGTCCAGCCCGTCTTTCCCGACACTGTACAACCGGCGATGGGAAGGACTCCATAACATCGGGAGTCCCGAAAAGGGGTCGAAGTATTCCGGTCCGGCCTGACTGATCCGTTCAGCAATCTTCTCCGTGCCGCGCACGCTTCGCATAAGCACTTGAAGCGCCGTCAGCCGCAGCTTGGCATCGGTCGCCAACAATCTCTGCGTGAACGACTCCCAAGAGGGATCAAACTCGATTGGGTTGAGCAAGTGCTCGAACAACGTGCGATTCGACCCCTTGGTCACGTCGTGCAAACGGGGGAGGGGACTATGCAGGACTGCCGACGACGTGATGAGCGCGTCATAATAGGTCGCATAGGCGTCCCAGGTCCGTTGGGTTTCCAACGTCATGCCGAACAAGGTCTTGGAGGCAGGGTGCTGGACCCTCGTGAACGCGTCGGCGTGCAGGCCGGCCGCCTGCGCCAACCACCGCCGATTGTGATCGGCATCGTCGGCCCCGATAAAATTCTCGACCGATAAGAGTTCATCCCGCCGGGCCAGTCCCAGCACGAATTCATTCTGGATCGGCCAGCGCATCGCGCCTTCTTCGCGGGTCAGCGCATGGCTGATTTGTTTGGCCGTGGCCAGGACCGCGGAATCGGGGTCCGGCTTGGCGAGCGCCTTGGAAAGGAGGCTCACATTGTCGTCCACCATCGTCGCGGCCATAATTTTCATGGGAATGGTCTTGGCGTCAGCCAGCACACGCCGCCAGGCGATCGTATCCTGTTGCAGGCGGGAGGACCCCTTCGCCGCACTATGCGCGAATCCTTCTCCAATAAACAGCCGGTGGGCCGCCATGATTTCCGTGAACCGCGGGCTGGCCGGATGGCCGAACCCCCAATCCTCGAACGGCATGCTCAACCATTGCCGGTATCGATCGACCAAGACCGCATATCGTGTCATGGACGTGCGCATCGTCACGCCCTGTTCCTGAAACGACCGAACCGGATCGGCTGCGAACCACTCCGGCACGACGTCATCCGGGCCGATCGTGATGTGGAGGGCGGATCGCGCGCCTTTCTCCAGGTCGAAATGCCGAAGGCCGCGATGCGCTTCCGCCTCCAACCAGATTTCATAGCCGACCTGGACCGGATCCATGGCGGTATCGGCCGTAAACCCGACCAGAAGAAAATAACCGTTCTGCAAAGGGCTTTCCAAACGAACGTCCGGCATTTGAGCAAGCCGGCGGAAGACCTCGCTCGGCCCCTCGCGCTTCACGGAAAAAATCAGACCGGACACCTCCAGGAACACCGCCAGGAGGCAAATCGTAATCAACATATTTCTCATCGGTTTGGATCCCATCTCCTGCCAACTTGGTGTCGGCCCAATGCCATGTTCGACAATCGACCCATCGCTGTGACGCGCACGATGCCGGTTGGATAGAAGGAGCAAGCGATGTGCCATTCTTTCCATCATAGGTCACTTGGGCCCGCCGTAGGAAACGCTTGGCCGAATGCAGGCTTGACCAGAATCGGCTCAGGAAGCCGTTTTGCGCTCATGACATAACTGCCCGCGACCGAAGCAAACGGAACAAAATTGAACTTGACATCGTTTCGACTTGTCTCCTAGAGTGCGGGCCACAACTACGGCCGCCTGGGGAAAGGGAAGAGGGTGAAAATCCCTCGTGGTCCCGCCGCTGTAACTGGGAACGAACTCCGCACAGACCACTGCCGATCGGCGGGAAGGCGCGGAGCATAGGAGGCAGCCCAGAAGCCAGAAGACCTACCCAGGACACTGACTGTCGTTCCCTCGTGGGGTGGGGAACGGTGAGGGTGAAGACGCGGGTGCAATCCTCAGGGTCAGATGTGGCCTTGGGGATTTTTTGTTTGTGAGCCGGTCCCGTCCGTTCTCATCCCTCTCGGCGACCATCCTGTGGTGGCTTGCGATCCAGTCCGTGTTGCCGCCTGGATACGCGGATTCTCCCGGAGCACTCGACATGAAACGCCGCCAACCCGGCATTTTGACTGGCATGCCGTTCATGGCCAACGTCAGCTCGCGGACCTTTGTGGATGACGCCGGACGCAAGGTCTTTTTCGCTGACCCGCCGCGGCGGATCGTCTCGCTGGCTCCCAATATCACGGAAATGTTGTTTGCGCTGGATGCAGGCAGCCGCCTGGTCGGGGTGACCTCGTTCTGCAATTTTCCGCCGGAGGCCGCAGCCCTGCCCAAGGTCGGCGGGGCAACGCCGAATCTAGAACGTGTAATTCGCCTCAATCCGGACCTTCTACTGACGCCGCGCGGGTTCTTGAATGCCGATGCCGTTCGAGAGCTGGAACAACTAAGAATTCCCGTCTTCACATTCGAGACCCACACCCTGGATGACGTGCTCAGACATCTCTCGACGCTGGGCCGGCTTCTTGATCGCGGCAAGACGGCGGATGCGTTGGTGGGGCGTCTGCGCGAACGGATTAAGCGGGTAAGTACACCCTCCGCCGGCCGCCCCCGACCAACAGTGCTCTACGTACTGAACAGCGACCCCCTGATCACCGTCGGACCCGGCAGCTTTATCCACCACGTCATCGAACTTGCGGGCGGCGCCAACATCGCCGCGGACACAGGGACTGCTTATCCACGGCTTTCAATGGAGACGGTGCTGAAGAGAAACCCGGACGTTCTGCTCTTTCCTGCAGGCGAGTCGGAAGCGGTTTCCGAATCTCAGTTGGTCCAGTGGCGAACCTGGTCCGCCTTGTCAGCGGTCAGGCACAACCGGCTTGTGCCAGTGGCCAGCGACCTCCTGGACCGTCCTGGTCCGCGCATCGTCGAAGGGTTGGAACACCTGGCTCAAATATTCCACTCCGATCCCGTTTCTTCCAATCCCGGACCATGAACGTGGTCACGACACCGTCCGATCACGCCACAGATCGTCCGATGGCGCCGCCGCTGGGCGAACAAGACTTGGCCGCCGCCAACCAGGAACCAGTCATTTCCTCGCCATACCGTGCTTGGATCACGATCGGGAGTTTGGCCCTCTGCACCGTTCTGGGCTTTCTGCTCTGCCTACAATTCGGCGCCGAGGCAATTCCTTTCGCCAAATCCGTTCAGGTGCTGCTCGCCGCCTGGTTTCCGACTCATCAGGGAGAGGGTCAATTTGATGCCGAGGCCGCCATCCTGCTCCATTTGCGGGCTCCACGCCTGCTGCTGGCCTTTTGCGTCGGGAGCACCTTAGCCATCGTGGGCGCCACCCTTCAGGCGCTGGTACGGAATCCGCTCGCCGACCCCTACGTGCTCGGCGTCTCCAGCGGCGCCACCTTGGGAGCCACGCTGGCGATGACGTCCGACTGGCTCACGACCGCCCTGGATGGAACCGGCATTTCGGCCGCGGCATTGGCCGGCGCCGTCATGTCCATCATCGTCGTCTATCGTCTCTCCTCATCCGGATCAGGCTTGCCGGTGCAGACCCTGTTGCTCGCCGGGGTGATCGTGAACGCGATCTGTTCGGCCTTGACGATGTTTCTGACCTCGCTGCTCAGTCCCGACCATCTGTCCCGCGTGATGGCCTGGCTGATGGGGTCCTTGCATCCGGCCGGGTCGTTGCAAATGGGGCTGACCATCCTCGTCGGACTATTCGGCACCGTCGTGTTGACACTCCATGCCGAGCCCCTCAATTGCCTCTTGCTTGGAGAGGAGACCGCCCAGAGCCTGGGACTCGACATCGAGCGGACCAAGCGGCGCCTCTTTGTGTTGACCGCCGTGGTAACGGGTATCGTCGTGGCCGTCAGCGGAATGATCGGCTTTGTCGGCATGATGATCCCGCATGCCCTCCGCTTCATCATCGGACCGGACCACCGCAGGCTGTTGCCAGCCACGGCCCTCGCAGGAGGCTTGTTTCTCATGATCGCCGATACGATTGCGCGCACCGTGATCGCCCCCTCTGAGTTGCCGGTCGGAGTGGTGACGGCACTGATCGGCGGGCCGATCTTCGTCTGGCTCCTGTTATCCGCACACCACGAGCATTTCTTCGGCCGGTGACCTCCATGCCAAGCCCATTGCCCGCCGCGACTGCGGTGAGCGAACAACCACGATCCTGCCCCTACACCATCCGGAATCTCTGGTTTCACTACCCAGCCTCACATCCCGCGCTTCATCGTGCCGTTCCCTGGGTCATCCAGGATCTGTCGCTTGACGTCCGGTCAGGAGAAATCCTGGGCGTCCTTGGTCCAAACGGATCCGGGAAGAGCTCTCTCGTCAAAATCCTGGCGGGCCTGCTCCGCCCGCAACGCGGCGCGATACAGATGTTCGGAGCGGATCTCAGCCAGCTTACTCCCCGGGATCGGGCTCGGCGCATCGCCGTCGTGTTCCAGGATGCGCCTATCACCTTTCCAATGACCATCCGGGAACTCGTCCTGAGGGGGCGCTACCCCCATCGTTCCGAGACCGGGCTGTTTTCCGGTTGGGGATGGGAATCGGTGCAGGATCATGAGATCGTTCGGCAGTCGATGGACGAGGTCGAAATTGCCCACCTGGCGGATCGCCCCCTCCATTCAATATCGGCCGGGGAACGACAGCGGGCCTATCTCGCCAGAGCCCTGGCGCAGCGGACACCGGTGCTGATTCTGGACGAACCGACGGCCTATCTTGATGTCCATCACCAGGTCGCCTGCTTCCGGATCTTGCACCGCCTGCAGCTCGCGCGGAAACAGACGATTGTGATCGTCACCCATGACCTGCATCTCGCCGGCCATCTCTGTGATCGCATCCTGTTGTTGAGCCATGGATTGACGGCGGCGCTGGGACCGCCGCATGAGGTGCTTCAGGCCGACCGCCTCGAATCGGTGTTCCACTGTCGGGTTCGGGTCCTTGTCGAGCCCCATCCCCTGACCTCTCGTCCGATGGTCACCGCCTATCCCGATCTGCGGATGGAAACAGGGAGTCAGTCGCCGCCATAGACAATGCGGCGACCTGAACGCCTGCACCGCGTCCGGTCCCCCGAAGCCGATTGGTGCAGATTCAATTTAACAGGAGGAAGTGAGTCAGGGACCAGAAGAGCAGCACGGGGAAGATGGTGAGACACCATCACGGTACCGCCACTGTATGCGGGGAGTGACCTTCCAGACAGGCCACTGTGTACGACACGTACATGGGAAGGCGGAAGGGAGCAGGGATCCGCGAGTCAGGAGATCCGGCTGCTGCTGAATGCCACAACACCCTTCGAGGTAAAGGGAGGCGGACCATGCAGGATCATCGTTGGGGCCCAATGGCCCTGATGATCGGGATGTGCGTCATGGGCTGGGGAGCACCGGAGGCCTCCGCAGCCGACACAGAAGAGGAGCCGGTGCCGGTGCGGGATGTCATCATCAGCGCGACGAAAACCGAAATTGATGCCAGCAAGGCCACGAGCGCCGTCGAGGTGATTCGCGGCGAGGAGATGGAGCGGAAGAAATTCAGATCCGTCCTGGATGCCTTGCGCCTGGCCCAAGGCATCACGGCCTTCCAATCCGGCGGTCCCGGCAACATTGCTACCGTGCAAATGCGAGGGACGAAGAGCGCTCACACCATGGTGGTGATCGACGGGGTCATCGCCAACAGCCCCAACTCCGGCCTGTTCAACTTCGGCAACCTGTCGGCAGATAACATTGAACGGATCGAGATCCTCCGCGGCGCCCAGAGCATGTTATGGGGCTCCGACGCGATGGGCGGAGTGATCCATATCATTACCAAGAAGGGAAGCGGCGCTCCCACGGCCAATGCTTTTCTGGAATATGGTTCCTTCGCCACGTTGCGGGAGGGGCTATCGGCATCGGGAGCCAGGGGACCCTTCGATTTTTCCTTTACATTGACCCGCTGGGACACCAGCAGCTTCTCCTCGACCAACTACCAGCGTGGGGCCTACGAACGGGACGGCTTCCATAATTGGAATACCTCGGCCAGGATCGGGGCGGCGTTGCCGCACCACGGCCGGCTGGACCTCACCGTGCGCTGGTGGAATGCCGATGTCGATTTCGACGGACAGACAGGCAACAGCGAGCCGGCGGACATGTTCGGAAGCCGCCAGACGACCAGGAACCTGCTTCTCAGCGGTGTCTATGAGCAACCGATCACGGACTGGTGGAGTCAGAAGCTGACCTTGGCCCAAGGGACCGAACGGTTCATGTCGCAGAGCGGCCCGGCCGGATTCAACGTCACGACCGGCCAGCCGATTGTCCCGGATCCCTTCTGTGGCTTTCCCGCTCCGGCCGGATCCTGTTTTTTCCCCTTCGCCGCCGACTTCAAAACCATCAATCGCCGGTTGGAATGGCAACACAATGTTCAGATCGGCAAACCGCTCCTCCTAACCGCCGGATACCAGTTCCGCGAGGAATTCGGAGACAACGCGCAGGATTTCGGCGCCGATTCGGCCAAACGGCGGATCGCCTCCAATGCCGGATTCGCGCAGGCGCAGGTCAATCTCCAGGACCGATTGTTGCTGACCGCCGGCATCCGATACGACAGCTATAACACCTTCGGCGACGCCACCACCTACCGGGTGACTGCCGGATATCACATCCATGAAACCGGGACGAAGCTCCGCGGCAGTTATGCCACAGGGTTCAAGGCTCCCACCCTGAACGATTTGTTCTTTCAATCGGGCGGCTTTCCGGTCAGCAACCCGAATCTAAAACCGGAACGCAGCCAAAGCTTGGATGCGGGTCTCGATCAAAGCTTATGGAAAGGGCGCGTTCTGCTGAGCGGCGGATACTTCTGGAATCACTTCCGCGACTTGATCCAATTCCCATTATTAGGCGCGCCCTCCCTGTGCCCGCCCGAGACGTTTGGCTTCTGCCCCGTGAACATCGCCGCAGCCAGAACGCAGGGGTGGGAGTTTTCCGGCAAGATCAGCCTGATGGACGGCCTGGAGTTGAAAGCGCAATACACGAACACCCATGCGCGGGACCTGACGACCGGCAAACGCCTGGCCCGCTGGCCGGTTGACCAGGCCAGCGTCGGGCTGGCTTATCAACCGATCGCGCCGCTTCACGTGTTTATCGACTACCGGTTTGTCGGCGCACGGAACAATGACATTGCCAACTCGCCGGGACAGCGCCTCGGCTCCTTCGGCGTGGTGAACGTCGCCGCGAGCTATGACCTCACCAAACGCTGGCAGATTTATGGTCGCATCGACAATCTGCTCGGCCAAGACTATGAAGAGATTTTAACCTTTGGGACGCCGATCCGCTCCGTCTTCGGAGGCATCAAGTTCACCTATTGACGGCCTGGCCCGATCAACGTCACATCGTTGCAACGGAACCATGAAGTCCATACAACCTCGCGCCAGGGCCATCGCCGTGCTGGGAACGGCCTCCGATGTCGGAAAGACCGCTGTCTCGGCGGGCTTGTGCCGGATTCTGGTTCGTCACGGCATCCGCGTCGCTCCCTTCAAAGCCCAGAACATGGCGCTGAACTCGTTCGTCACGCCGGAGGGCGGGGAAATCGGGCGCGCCCAAGCGTTGCAGGCGCGGGCCTGTGGATTGGACCCTCACGTGGATATGAATCCCATTCTGCTGAAACCGGAATCCGACAGGCGTTCCCAGGTTATTGTTCGAGGTCAGGCAATCCAGTCACTGGAGGCTCAGGCATATTTTGACCGGCGGGAGGAGATCTGGGCCATCGTGCGCGAGAGCTACGATCGCCTTGCGGGCGCCTACGAGGCGATTGTTATCGAAGGAGCGGGCAGCGCCGCGGAGGTGAACCTTCGCGAGCATGACGTGGTCAACTGGCGGACGGCCCGCTGGGCCGATGCCAAGGTCCTGCTCGTCGCGGACATCGATCGCGGCGGCGTATTCGCGCAAATGCTGGGCACCTTGGACCTCTTGGCGCCAGACGAACGCCGCCGCGTCATCGCGCTTGTCGTCAACAAGTTTCGCGGCGACCCCAGACTGTTTGCCGATGGCCAACAGTATCTTGAAGCGCGCACCGGGCTTCCCGTTTGGCTCGTGCCCTTTCTCCCGGATGCGCATCTCGACCAGGAAGACCGCCTGGACCTGGCCGCCTCCGCTCAGCGAGCATTCTTGGATTCCTCTGTGAATGTCGCCGTGGTGCTGCTGCCCCGCCTGAGCAACTTCACCGACTTCAATGCGCTCGCCCGCGAGGAGGGTCTGAGCCTCCGGTATGTCGCCACCCCAGAGGACCTGAGCCACGCCGATGTCATCATCCTTCCGGGCACGAAAAACACCCTCGACGACCTTCGATATCTCGTTGAGCGGGGATTCGGGCCCGCTTTGAAGGCCCACGTGGACCGGGGAGGGGAGTTGATCGGCATTTGCGGCGGCTATCAAATGATGGGCCGGCACATTCACGATCCGGACGGCCTCGAAGCAGGCGGTTCCTCGCCAGGCTTCGGCTTCCTGGACATCCAGACAGAACTGAAATCGCCCAAGATCTGCCGGCGTGTCCGGGGACGGGTATCGGCTCTCGAAGGACTAGACGATTGCGTGATCGAGGGCTATGAAATCCACATGGGTCGGATCACCGGACGTACGAGGTCGTCCTGTTTTACGCTCCACCGTCCCGCAACCGATGAAGCATTTCGCTCGTGCGATCCCAGCCTGTCCGAGGAAGAAGGGACCTGGGCCTTCGGAGGCCGGGTCTGGGGCACGAGCATCCACGGCCTGTTCGACCATGCGTCGTTTCGGTTGGGATGGATGAACCGCGCCAGAACCAGAAAGGGCCTCCCGGCGATTGGCCTTGCCACCCATCTTTCCGCTTCCGCCTCTCTCGACAGCGCCTTAGACCGATGGGCCGATCACCTCGAGCGCCATATGAATCTCGCATCCATCATAGAAGGCTTCGAGCGATCTTTTCCCAGTGGCTGAGGTCCAACCAAGGGGGAGACCGATGAAGACGAGAAAAGGGGGCATGCGGATCACCAAGGTCTATACCCGCACCGGCGATAAGGGGCGGACCAGGTTGGCCGGCGGGCAGCAGGTGTGGAAGGACAGCGCGCGGGTGGAGGCCTACGGGACGGTGGACGAACTCAATGCGGCCATCGGCGTGGTCCGTTCCTGTATGCCATCCGGGCAGGGGCCCAATCCTGACCCTGTGCGGCTGGATCAGGAACTTGGGTGGGTCCAACACAAACTGTTCGACCTCGGTGCCCTGCTCGCGACGGCACCGGGCCAGACCTTTCCGAACATGCCTCAGATTGCGCAACAGGATGTCACTCGTCTCGAGCGGCTCATCGATACCTGCCAAAAGGACTTGCCGCCGCTCAAAGAGTTTCTCCTTCCGGGTGGCAGTCTCGTGCCAAGCCTGCTGCATTTGGCGCGGACGATTTGCCGACGGGCCGAACGTCACTGTGTTCGGCTCTCCCGCGAGGAGCCCGCCGACGGCATGGCCATCATCTTTCTCAACCGGCTGAGCGACACGTTCTTTGTGCTGGCCCGGTGGGTCGCCCACCGCCGCCGCGAACCCGAGGTCCTCTGGGATCGCCATCCACCAACCCGGACTCCGTAGATCCCCAGCCGCTCCTGTCCCGATTCTGAGTCACCTCTTCGGTGCTCTATCCGCTCAGTCCGGGCCACGTCCGGCGCGTGACCGGATAGGCGGACGGCTCATCGAGCCGTGAGCGAACGCCGTCCACGTATTTGACAGATACGGATTATCTGATAATCAAGTCTAGTGACGTCGTTGTGCGTTGAACCCCATTACCGCCGCTCCTGACCGCTTTGGTGCCTATCGTGGCCATCGTCGTCCTGTGAAGGGGGCAAATAAAAAGAATCTCTTGAGGCGTGGCCTCCGGCCGCCAAGAGCAATCTGAAGGGCGGCCGGTTCAACCGAAGGCCTGTATGGAGGATTCCATGATCACCCCGCGCGCAATGCTCTGTGCCTGTCTGATCGTCTGGGCCGCCGTCGTTGGAGCCGGCTCACCGGCATGGGCCACTGACGAAGCCGAAACGAGCGAACTGCTTATCAAGATGGTCAAAGCTGGCCGGGCGACCGTCTCCGAACATCAGGAATTGATCAACGACGCCTCCAAGGGCAACAAGGGATTTACAGGAGATTTTCTGGCGGAACAGGTCATCACCCGCTTCCGGAACCAAACCAAGATCGACCTGACGCGCCCCACCAATCTGCCCCAGGCCAATGTGCTGCTGAGTCTGCTTGAAGCCGAACGAGAGGTCGTGGACGAAGCACAGATCGTCATCAACAAGCAGGGCGTCGGATTCAAGGGCTTCCTGCCCGCCGTCTTTGCGCGCAAGACCGGAGAACGGTTCTATCGGAAGACCGGCATCCGCATCAAATTGACCGGCATCGACTATCGCAATCCGAACAACCGTCCCGATGAGTTCGAGTCGGAGGTGCTCAAACTGTTTTCCGACAGCCGGCATCCGAAGGGACAACCCTATGCCAAGGCGACGATGTTGAACGGCAAACCGGTTTATCGGCTGATGGACCCGGAATATGCCGGCCCATCGTGCCTGTCTTGTCACGGCAATCCAAAGGGCGAACGGGACATCACCGGCATGCGAAAGGAAGGCTGGAAGGAAGGAGAACTGGCAGGCGCCCTGAGTATCGTCTATCCCATGAGATAAGCGTGAACCGCCATCTGATAGCCGTTGTGCGCATGATTTTCTAACCACGTGTATTCACGAAGGAGGCATTCATGAGCAAGATCGTGGTCTGCGATGATTCCTACTCCGAACTGCAAATCATCGAGGGGTATCTGAAAGCCGCCAACCACACCGTCGTTACGTATCCCAATACCGATAAGCTCGAGGACAAGCTGGCGGCGGAGAAGCCGGATCTGGTCATCCTCGATGTGGTCATGCCGGGCCGAAACGGCTTCCAAGCCTGCCGCGACCTAAAGAACGACGACCGGTTCAAACACATTCCCGTCGTCCTCTGCACCTCCAAAGGACAGGACAGCGACAAGTTTTGGGGTGAACAACAGGGGGCCAACGGCTACGTCGTGAAACCGTTCAAAGCGGAAGATCTCTTGGCCGCCGTGAAACGAGCGATGCATTGACCGGCGCCAACCAGCAGTGTACTGACAGCGCAGGAGCGGTTTTGAACAGCCATGGCACAGATTGACGTCCCCGTTCTCTCCACGGCGGCCGCGGCCGCGCACACCTTCCGCGCCTGTCTCTTCGTCATCGCGGGTGAATGGCTCGCGATTGATCTGCGATATGTACGGGAGGTGTTCCCCGTCGAGTCCGTAACCCCCGTCCCGAAAATGCCGTCCGTCCTCGTCGGCGTGGCGAACCTGCGGGGCACCGTCATGCCGCTGGTGGATATACGGCCGGCGTTGGGGTTGCCGCCCGCGCCTGTTCCCCAAAAACTCGCCGTGGTGATCAAGCATGGCCCTCAACAAGCCGGTCTCTTGATCGACGACGTGCCCGAGATTCGCACCGTGTCGGCAGACGCCTTGCTCACGCCACCGTCACAAGCAGACCGGAGCGCACAGCCGTTCATTGCCGCGCTGCTCCCGATCGATGGCAAGATGGGCGGACTCATCGAAGTCCCTGCGCTGCTCTCCATCGTCGAGCGAGGTTAGGCCTTACCTCTATGGTCATCGATTCCATTCACTCCGGTGATCTCCGGAAACGGGTTTCCCCAGACAAGCCGTGTCGTCGCAAGAGGAGGCAGTCATGAAAAAGAGCAAGGGCGTCGGCCTGGAATCCATGAGCTGGTTTCGCGACCTGCGCACGGAAGCGAAATTGATCGTGGGATTCGGCCTGGTCAGTTTCATCATCATGTTCGTCGCGGGACTGGGTTTCTTCAAACTCCGCCAACTCGCAGGCCAATCACAGGTGACCTATGTGGATTACGTCGTGCCGTTGGCCGAGTTCTCGGAAATGGGCACCGCGTTGACCGATCATCACCAGATCCTGCTTCAGATGGCCTCGGCATCGCGCAAGAGCGATGTGGAAGCGGAAACCCCGAAACTCGCGAAGCATGAAGACACCGTGATGAGGGTGCTGCGCGAATACGAATCGACGACCCTGCGGGTGTCGCGGGCCGGGCGCGATGAAGCCGCGGATCTGGCGCTGCTCAAGCCGGCTATCCTGCGCTATTTCACCGAAGCCAAGAATTCCACGCACGCGTACCTCGATAGTTTCGACCGGACCTTGTCGCCCGAGCAGTCTCAACAACTCCGCGATCTCGGCATCTTGGCCCTCACGGTCAACCTGACACCCATCTTCGAGCAGGCGGTCCTTCGGCACAGCGAACAGGTCACCACCATGAAGGACATTGCCAATGATCTGAACGAAGAGGCCAAAGCCATCGCGAATAACGGAGAGAAGCTGCTCCTCATCGGCGGTGTGGTGGCCGTCGCCCTCGGCTTGTGGTTTGGATACCGCCTGGCCAGATTCTTTTCGCGAAACGTCATCCACATCGCGGAAGTCGCCACCCAGGCTGCGGGCGGAAATTTCCAAGCCCGCGCCAAGGTCGAAAGCCACGACGAGTTCGGTCAGATGGCCAAGGCGTTCAACGCCATGTTGGACCGTTTGACCACCCTCCTGCAAACGGAGGAGGAGCGCGACACCATGCAAAAGCGCCTCATGGCCTTCCTCGTCATGGTCTCCGAGGTGGGGAAAGGCGACTTGACTAAACGGGGCGAGGTGACGGCCGACATGTTCGGAAACCTGGCCGACGGGTTGAACCTGATGTTGGCCAGGTTCGGCAAATTGCTCGGTCAGGTGCGTGATGCGGCCGAACGAGTCAACCGTTCAGCCGGCTCGCTGCGGGAGACAGCTTCTCAAATGTCGGGAACGGCCAAACACCAGGCGGAAGAGTCCGTCCGCACGTTGGGTGCGGTCGAGCTCCTGACGTCGTCGATGCGGCAGGTCGCGGATACGGCAACCGCCTCATCCGAAAGCGCCAAACAAGTGCTGTCCGCCACTGAGAAAGGCCGG
Organism: Nitrospira tepida; assembly: GCF_947241125.1. Lineage (NCBI taxonomy): Bacteria > Pseudomonadati > Nitrospirota > Nitrospiria > Nitrospirales > Nitrospiraceae > Nitrospira > Nitrospira tepida. The sequence continues at coordinate 2,917,149 of NZ_OX365700.1, forward strand.
CAAGCCGTGCAGGAGACGGTACAAGACATGCAGAACATCCGCGCCGCCGTGCAACGGATGTCCAAACAGGTCAAAGCGCTGGGTGACCGGTCGTTGGAGATTTCCCAGATCGTGTCCACCATTCGGGACATCGCGTCCCAGACCAACCTGCTCGCCTTGAACGCCGCGATCGAGGCGGCGGGCGCGGGCGAAGCAGGAGCCCGATTCGCGGTCGTCGCCGACCAGGTCCGCAAACTGGCGGAAAGCTCGACGCAGGCCACCCGTGAAATCACGGAGCTGGTCAAGGGCATCCAATCCGAAACGCAGGACGCCGTGGTCGCCATGGAGCACGAGACCCAGGCTGTGGAAGCCGGCTCGCAATCGGCCTTGAAAACGGGTGAAGTGTTCTCGGAAATTTCGGATATCGCCAAGCGGTCGGCCGAGCTGGCCGTCGCCATCGCAACATCCGCCACCGAGCAGACTCAATCAACGGAGCGCGTGGGCCGGTCGCTGAAGGACTTTACCGGCGGCGCCGTGGCGACGCAGAAAGCGACCGATACGACCAGGCAAACCATCGAAGAGATGGCGAAACTCGCCGAAGGTCTGACCGCGCAAGTCAGTCAGTTCAAGCTCGTGTGACCGATACGGCATGAGCAGGCGATCAGGCGCGGATAAAAGGACCGTGCAACATGGGCAACGAGTTCGATAAAAATCAACTCGTCGACATCTTTGTCGCCGAATCCAGCGATGCCGTCTCCAGCATGCAGGCGGCGCTGAATCCCGCCGACCAGTCGCTGCCCAGCCCTCAGGTGGCCCAGGAACAGAAGGCCCTGGCTCACCGTACGAAGGGGGCGGCGCTCCTCTATGAGTTTCCCACACTCGGCAAGCTGTGCGACATGCTGGAGCACCTCTTTGAGCGGGCCACCGAGTTCTCCAGTTCGGACTGGCCGCGCGTCGTGGGGACGCTTCGTGCGTTGGTGGATGCCGCGCAGGTGCAGATCAACGCCATCGCCCATAGCCACCAGGAGCAGGATGATTCGTTGACGGCCGTCAAGGCCGAGTACGCCGAAGCCCTGATGTTGCTGAAAGCGGCTCAGGAGCCTCAGCAGGCTGAGTTACCAGACGCCTCGTATCTCATGCCGGCCATTGACGATGAGGTCATGTCCTACTTTCTTCCCGAGATGGAAGAACACTTGGGTAGAATTCAGGCGCATCTGGAGCATCTGTCCGCCAACCCCGACGACCCTGATCGTATGCATCAGTTGTTCCGGTCGGTCCACACCGTCAAAGGGTCCGCACACACGGTCGGATTCACGGTCATTGGAGATGTCGCCCTTCCACTTGAAGAGCGGTTGGGCGAAACCCGAGACGATCGCAGCGCGATTTCCGCGTCCTTGTTGGAATTGACCGCGGAAACCATGCGCGTGGTCCGCCGGCTGCTCGCCAGAGACACCGCACAGCTTGATTCACTCCAACGGGACGTGCCGGCGCTCCTGTCGAGACTTCAGGCGTCCCGACCGGCAAGCGTCCTGCAGCCCGACGGAGGACGGCAGGTCCCGTCTTCGACGCCCATATCGGTTCCCAGCACCACGGTCGCCCCGCTTGAGACCGGCACTGTTGTCGAGCCGGCCCACCATCCGGATGAGCTCACGGCCGAATACCTCTGTCCTGTACTCGACCCAGAGGTGCTTTCCTATTTTGTTCCCGAAGCCCAGGAACATCTCGATGCGCTCGAAGCCTTGCTGTTGAAGCTTGAGAAGGCGCCGCACAGCATGGACTTGATCCATCAGTTGTTCCGAAGCGCCCACACCCTCAAGGGGTCGGCACTCACGGTGGGCTTTACCTGCATTGGCGATCTTGTCCATTATGTGGAAGATCTCATGGGCGCGTTGCGCGAGGGGCGCATGAAGCTCCTCGCCGGGATGACGGACCTCATTCTGCGATCCATTGACGTCGTCCGGCTCCTCATGCGTCGCGATCCTTCGACGTTGCCGCAAGTCCGCGAACGCTTCCGCGCCGTCGCCAAAGAACTGCAGGCGTTTGCGAGCCCTAGCGCTGCGGGAGCGGTGGCACCGGCGCAGGCCTCGCCTCCGGCCGAGCGGGCCTCGCCAGCGGCTCAGGAGGCGCGCGAGGCGCCGCAGTCGGAAGAGTCCTCCGGATCACAGGGACACGACGTCATTCGCGTCAATCGCGAACGGTTGGAGCGGCTGCTGAACCTGGTTGGTGAGTTGGTGATTGGACGGGGACGCCTTGAACAGCGGTTGCTCGTCCTCGAGCATCTGTCGAATCAGGTCCAGTCGTTCAAAGGCAAGATGCTCGAAACGGTCAGGAGCTTCGAGGAAAAGCACTCCTTCACCCTTCCGACCGCCACCCCTTCTGCCGGCCCTCCGTCAAGTCCCGCTCACGTCCCCGGCCTGCAGGACTTTGGCGCGTTGGAATTCGATAAATATGACGACTTCAACATCCTGGCGCGGCGCATTTCTGAAGTGACCGCCGATGTTACAGAGGCGATGGCACAACTCTCGGGGTCCATCCGCCAAGCGCGCGAGGACATGAGCCAGCTTCAACATCTGACGCTCGGCATGCGGGACGAAATCGCCCGGGCCAGGATGGTGGCGATCGGAACCCCGTTCACCCGCTTCCGCCGAGCCGTTCGGGAGATGGCCCGCGCCACCGGAAAAGAAGTGACGTTGGTCACGTCGGGCGAGCATACGGAGGTGGATACCGGCATCGTCGAACGTTTGGTCGAACCGCTCGTGCACCTCGTCCGCAACGCGGTTTACCACGGCATCGAGCCGGCAGGAGTCCGCGTGGCCCAGTGCAAGCCCGCGGTCGGAACCGTCTATCTGCACGCCGCCCATCGCGGCAACGCCGTGGTTATCGAAGTCGAAGACGACGGAGCGGGGATTGACACGGACAAGGTCAAGGCCAAGGCCGTTGCCAAAGGACTCGTTTCTGCCGCGCTGGCGAAGACCATGCCGGATTCAGAGGCCATGAAGCTGATTTTTCTGCCCGGCTTCTCGACGGCCGACGAGGTGGGAGACCAGGCCGGACGGGGCGTCGGCCTCGATGCCGTCAAGAAAGTCATTGAAAGCATGAACGGCTTCGTTGAGATTGAAACGGCGAAAGGAGTCGGCACCAAGTTCACCCTGAGCCTTCCGCTCACGTTGCTGATCGCCACAGCCTTGATTGTGCGGGCCGGCACCCAACGGTACGCCATCCCACTGCCGAGCGTCCGAGAGGTCACCATCCCCACCGACAACACACTGCAACGGATTGCGTCGGATTGGGTCTTGCACGCCGGCAATGAAGCGATTCCTGTCCAGTCGCTGACGCACGCCTTAAGCGGCATTCCCGCGGAGGTGCCGGAGCTGTCGCCGATCGTCATTGTCCGGGCGCCCACCGGCTCGCTCGGTCTGGCCGTCGATGAGTTGTTGGGCCGGCAGGAAATCGTCGTCAAATCACTCGGCTCGCTCAAGGTTCTCGAACGATCCAGTTTTGGAGGCGCCTCGATCGACCCCGAAGGCCGCGTGATCTTGGTCGTCGATGTCACCAGACTTGGGCAAGGGGACCGAGTCGCAGCGCTCTCCGCCGTAGAAGCGGCCGACCCGCCTCAACTCAGCGACCAGGGATCGCTCTCCGGTGCGGCTGCCCAGGAAGAGGCCCCTACCGGTCCTGCCATTCTCTTGATCGACGATTCGCTCAGCATCCGCAAGTTCGTCGCCCGCATGTTGGAGAATGCCGGGTATGCCGTCGATACCGCGGTGGACGGGGAGGACGGCCTGCGCAAGGCCGCCGCCAACCGCTATCGCCTGGTTATTACGGATTTGGAGATGCCGAAACTCAACGGATACGAAGTGATCCAAGCGCTTCGAGGTCGGGCTCAATCCCAGACGCTCCCGATCGTGGTGATGACGACCAGAGCCGGCGACAAGCATCGCCAACTGGCGCTGAACATCGGCGCCAGCGGGTATATCGCCAAGCCCGTTGAAGAACGGGCGCTGATCGCTGAAGTAGAGCGCTGGTTGCAACTGCCCCAGTCGATGCGAACGTGAAACCCGGAGGCGGCGCCCGGCGCGCTCGCAAACCGCATGGCCTTTCGCCAACGTGTGACCACTCCGACCGCCGATTCCCACACCGCGCGCTTCTTGGTCGTTCGTCTTCACCGCACGTATCTGGCCATTTGGGCGGAAAGCGTTCGTGGCGTGTTCACCGAACGGGAGTGTGATCCCAAACGGGATATCGTCTTGCTCGGGGAGCACTACACGCCGATGAATTTGGCTGCACGATTCCGGTTGCCCGATCCACGACCGACCCCGGAGACCCGAATCGTGCTCTGTAGTCGGGATCGCTGGCGTTGTGCCAGCCCGGTGGATCAGGTCATCGGATTGACCGATATCCGTCGGGAGCACATTCTGCCGCTGCCCCGTCTATTCAGCGGCGAGGAACGGATGTGGTTCCGAGGACTGTTCTTGTTTCAGGAGGCGGTCGCCCTTCTGGTCAACCCCGACTGGCTTGTTCAAGAGGACCAGACAGGCCGGCGGCTTGCCAATGCGGTCGGATCGTAGGGCGGGCGTTGTTGGGCGCGATGCCATGGATGATGAAGCCGTGCGTGCTCCTGCGCCGGCATCCGAGACCGTTGACGGAGCGATCAAAACATGCTCAAACATACCCAGCCATCGGGCAAGCCCGTTCCGGTCGCCGCCACCATCCAACTTCTGGTGTTCCGGATCGGAGGACACACCTTCGCCGCCCGAGCGGAGGAGGTCGGCGGGGTCCAACCTTGGCCGATGACGATGCCGGTTCCCAGTTCCTCGCGATTCCTCACCGCCATCGCCCGCCGGCACGATGAAGTCCTGCCCGTCTACGACTTGGCCGGACAGCTTTCCCTTTCAATTCGGGACTCAGCTCCCTTGGCCCTTTTGGTTAAACATGCACTGGGTCCGCTGATCGTACGAATTGATTCTGAAATTCCTTCGCTGGAAACGGTCGGGGCTGATATGATTCGGCCTGCGTCCGGACTCTATCCCGGGGTGAGGCAGGTTTGTCGACTGACCCACCTCGAGGTCCCGATGCTGTCGCTTCGGACGCTTGGGACGACACAGGAGAGTGTGACCGCATGACCTCACCAGGGAGAACCCTATGCCGCGTGTTTTAGTTGCAGACGACAGCATCGCGGTACGCAAGGTGGCGGAACGCCTGTTGAAGGAGGCGGGGCTGAATGTCACCCTGGCTGCCAACGCCGAAGAGGCCATCACCTTGCTGGAGCATGACCCGCCGGACATCGTGGTGTCCGACGTCATCATGCCCGATAAGAGCGGCTACGAAGTCTGCGGCTATGTCCGCTCGCACTCAAAGTTTGCGGCTATTCCCGTCCTTCTGATTTCCGGCATCGTCAATGATGACGTCACGAAGCAGGCGGAATCCTGTCGCGCGGACGGCGTGCTCAAGAAGCCGTTTCAAGGGACTTCGCTCCAGGACCGTGTCTCCGCGCTCCTGCACAAACGCCAACCAGCCGCCCCGCCTGCTCCGGCTCCGGCGCCGCCTTCTGCGCCCGCCGATCTCAAACCGACGGAATCGGCACGAGCTGCTTCCGCCGCACCGGCCCAGCACATTGCGGACCATGAGCTGGATTCTTACCGTCTGGCGGCCAGCCGCCTGAAAGAAATCGAACACGAACTCGCTCAAGAACGAGCGCGTTCCTCCACATTGGCCCACGAACTGGAGGAGGCCACACGTCAACAGGCGCAAGCCGGCTCTCTGGAAGATCAGTTGCGCGCCGAGCGTGACCATGTCGCGCAATTGATGCAACGCGCCTCCGATTTAGAATTGGAGGCCAAGCGAGGGCAGGAAGCCGAGGTGGCGCTGGCGGCCGAACGCGAACGAATCGCCCAACTGACGACCGCGTTGTCGGAAGCGCAAGCAGCGGCTCAATCGGAAGCGCAGCACGCTCAGGAGATCGCACAGGCCCTCGAAGAACACCGGGTCCGGGTGGCGGAACTGACCCAGGCCCTCGCCGGAGCGCGAGAGACCGCACAAAAAGTACAGGAGCTCGAAGCAACACTGGTGGCCGAGCGGGCGGCACAGGCTGAGTTGGTCAAGCAGATGACCGAGCTTGAACAGAAAGCGACACGTCTGGCGGAAGTTGAATCCGACCTCCAGGAGGCCAGCGCCGAACGCGACGGCCTGCGCAAACAGTGCGCCGCAGCCGAAGCCGAACTCGGCATGCGGACGAACGAAGCGACGCAACTCCGAGATCAACTGCGCGCCGCCCACGCCGCCTTGGCGGACGCCCGCCAGCACATCGAGCAGGTGGACGCCGATCTCGCCAATGCGAAACCTCAGGCCTCCCGCGTGCCGGAGTTGGAACAGACGCTGGCGACGGTCCAGGAACGCGCGGAGCAATTGGCCGCGGAACTTGCGGAAGCCAAGCCCAAGGCGGATCGTCTTCCCGACCTCGAACGCGCCCTTGCCGCGGAGCGGGAACGCAACGATGCGCTCATCCGCCGTATCGGTGAGGCAGAACATGCCGCCGAGCAATCCGCCAAGCGCTTGGAAGACATGGCCAGAAAGCTCGGAGAAATTGCGGGGCTCGCATCAAAACTGGGAAGCGGCCCCGGTCGATAACCGGCAACCCTGTGACATCCCCTCTCTAACCATGGCAGAACCGGCGGTCGCAGGCGATGAGTTTCAGCGCGAACTCCTTGAACTTTTCGCCGCCGAAGCCTACGAGTGGCTCGCGCAGATTCAACAGGCGCTCGCCCGCTTCCAAGCTTCCCTGGATCCCTCCGTGAGGTCCGACGCCTTGGACGTCATCGCCCGCGGAATTACCAGCCTGGGAGGGTCCGCAGCCACAATCGATCTTCCGGCCATCCAGGAACTGGTGTTCAGTCTTCTGCCATTGCTGGAGCAGCTCCGCGGAGCGGACTCGATGGGCGCCAGCGAGACGCTCGCCAAGCTACGCGACTCGCTCGCCAACATCACGGAACTGGTGGCGTCCAATACCGGCATCCCCGCGACCGTCACCTTTGAAGCGCAGCAGCCGGGCCTGCGCCACGCCAAAGAGTTGCTGCACGCGCTCCATACGCTGCGCCGGACGCAGATGCGCACAGCGCCTGCTCCCCGTTCCGTGATAGACAGCGTGATCCGACTGGTGCAGCAGGACCTGGAGCGGGGATACTCCCAAGTGGATCCGCCGACCCTCGTCGCGCAAGTGGACGAGGTCTGTCGCGATCATGACGATTTTGTCCGCCGGGTACAGTCCGCGCTTCCATTCCTGAGTGCAGCCGTGGCGGCCTTGAAATCCATGTCCCGCCAGCCGGCCTCGAACCGTCCTGTTGATCGGACTACGGAATGTCTCCAGACGGTGGATCAGCTTGTGGATCAAGCACGGCAACGCGACGCCGTGCCATTGCTGCATTTCTTTCAGGGCCTGTCCTCGTTCATCAAGATTGCAACCGAGCGCCGGTTGGCGATATCTGCCCAGCGGTTCGGAGCGGTGGAGACTCGCTTGGCCGCCCTGGGAGCAACCGCCCAGGCATGGCTCGAAGCCGAGCGAGAGGAACGAACGGCGATCGTCGAACTCCTAGCGGCCTGATCAACGGCCTTTCTCTTATGAAATTCTCGGCCTTCCGTCCTGTCGGACCGCACCGAACCATGTGGACAAGACAAGCGGCGACCGTCGGACATTGAGGCAACCCGATGGCCTATGAGCAGTTCTGGGGCTTGCAGACTCGACCGTTCGACAATGTTCCCGATCCGAGGTTTTACTTTCCATCCGCGAAGCACGAGACCGCCCGCCAGCGCATGCTCTATGGAATCGAGGCGCGAAAGGGAGCCCTGTTGTTGACGGGCGCCATCGGATCGGGAAAAACCCTGCTGAGCCGGGCGCTCGTCCTCGCCCTTCATCCGTCCCGCTACGACATGGCGCTCGTGACCAACCCGGCGCTGCCCGTCGTGGAATTTCTGGCGGAGATTGCGTATCAGTTCGGCCTGAGTCCTGAAGGCAGCAAGCGGGAACTGATGCACCGACTGCATGACCGGTTCCTCCAGAACCATCAACAAGGTATGACCACGGTGTTGATCGTCGACGAAGCCCAAAGCATCACGGAAGACCGCATTTTCGAAGAACTGCGGCTCCTCCTGAACTTTCAGTTGAACCATCAATGTCTCGTGACGCTGCTGCTGATGGGCCAACCGGAATTGGCCGACCGGGTGCGCGGCATCCTGCAACTGGATCAACGCATTGCGCTGCGCTGCCACCTGCTGCCGTTCGACGAAGAGGAGACGCGGGCCTATATCACCGCCAGACTCCGATCTGCGGGAACGTCCCGCGACCTGTTTTCCAAGGATGCCCAGTCCGAGATTCACCGGCAGTCCGGCGGCGTGTGCCGCGTGATCAATTCCATCTGCGATCTCTGTTTGTTGCTCGGATCTCTGGACGCGGTGGATTGCATCACACCGCTCCTGGTCGAGCAGGCGCTGAAGGTATTGTAAAGGCAAGCCGATGGCAGACCATCAGGCGATGATCAATCAACAGGCCGACGCAGACGGCTGGTATCAAGCGGCGACACGGGAACTGTCCCGCCTCAGCCGGACAGTCCGATTGCAGGACCCGCTGGATCTCACCAAGTTGGCGGACATCGCGAAAGGCATGACCACATCGCTCGACCGATCGGAGGCTCTCGTCGTCCAGGCGCTGTCGGCCCCGTTGGGAGACCGGTTGATCGCCAATCTCGTGCACGTGGGCATCCTGGCCGCACGAATCGGTTTAGGTCTCGGCTACAACGGCCGCCAATTGGAGCAACTCACCCTCGCGGGCCTTCTGCACGACATCGGCATCTTTTCGGTGCCGCCGTCGCTGATTCAAAAACCCGGCAAACTGACGCCGCAGGAACGAGCCGTCCTGGAACAGCATCCCGAGGCCGGCTTCAAGACGATCACGCGACTGGGGCCGGACTATGACTGGTTGGCGACCGTGGTGCGCCAGGCGCATGAACGATGGTCCGGCCAGGGGTATCCGCAGCGGCTCAAAGGCAGCCAGATTCATCCCTTCGCCCAGGTGATCGGGTTGGCGGACGTGTTTGAAGCGTTGGTCAGCCCGCGACCCTATCGCCGCCGCATGCTTCCGCACGAAGCCATGCGTGAACTGTTGCGGCACGAGCGAGGCGCCTTCTCGCGGACGGTCCTCAAGGCGCTCGTCGAACAACTGTCCGTCTATCCCCTGGGAACCAAGGTCCGCCTGAGTTCAGGGGATGAGGGGTTCGTCATCCGCCTCAATCCACGGTTTCCCATGAGACCCGTCGTCCAGATCGGCGATGAAGACTCGGGAAGCGAGCTCACGACCGTGATCGACCTAAGCTCAACGCCGGACCTGTGTATTCTGGATGCCGTCGCCCCGCCGGAACCTCACTACCTGTCGCGTTCGCCGGACAAACCTTCACCGATTCTTTCCGAAGAGGAACCCCAATCCTTTTCCGATCGCTTCTCGGCTCTGCTGGAAGGGCTTGATGAGATCGCCTCCACTATTCAACAGGTGGTGGAGTCTCAAGGAGAATCCCCGGAATCCGGCTCTTCGTCTGTCCCATAACATCCCCCTGTTGCCACCGCAACCTCTGTTCCCCCTTGCCAAGACAGCCTGTCGATTTCCTGCCACGCACCAACCAGGGCCGTCGTGTATGTCCGAGGATGTCCTTGAACTGTCGAGACGCCATCCGCCTAAATCTTGGGCAGTTTGCATGAAGAGGCCGCGCCGTCTGATCGCCGGGATCATCTCCACATGGTTACCCACAGGGCTTGCACAATTTCTGTGGAAAGCGCAGGTGCGCGTGGTCGATCTGTGATGGAGCAATCAGCGTCCGTGATTCCTGAACGGGATCTTCGTATAATCGCCCGAGCCCGTTTCAAAGCAGTCGGGGAGGAAAGGGGGCGGCCGATCGGCCGAACCCACCTCCTCATAGGGAGCGAAGGCGATGGCCAAACTCATTACGCCACGACGGGAAGAAAACCTCACGGAACGGGCCCAGGAATATATCCGGGTGCACCTGCTGTTCCCTTCGGCCCTGCTCGGGCTCATTCTGCTGATCGCCGGCACCATGGCGCTGGGTTACCAGTACCTTGCCGATATTTACGGAGGCGGGACGTTCATCTACAGCACGGCCCTGTTTTTGCTCGGCGCGCTCGCCGGATGGGGGCAATCCCGGTATCACCGGTACCTGCTCAAAGAGGCGCCGGAATATTTCGCAGGGCGACTCCGGGCCTTTGCCAGTCATGACCGGCGGTTCAAGCGAAAGGAGCCTGTGATGGTCGCCGTCGACCATCCGGGTAGAAAATGGGTGCCGCTGTGGTATGGCCTGGCGACCGCCGTCCTTGTGGGGGCTTCGTCTCTTGCCACCGCCAGCGGGCATGTGTATGCCGTCGCCGCCTACCTACTGCCCTGGTCTGGATTTTTTTGCTCGCGGATTTACGCCTGGAGGGAACTTTGGGGACCGGCGCGGGCCGCGCTACGATAAGCTGAAGAAACCAGTCAGCGGACCTTCTTGGCCCGTCCGGTGCGAACCACTCCTGCCCGCTCGAGAGTTTCGACTCGCTTCTGCAATTCGCGCAACCGTTGCCGCATCTCAGGCAGGTGGGGGATCAGCGCCTGCGCCTTGAGGGCCTGTTCATGCGGCATGGCGGGGGCTCCCGAAACGATCTGGTCCGAGGTCACGCTGCGGTTCACGCCGGAGCGCGCCGCGATCAACACCCGGTCCGCGATCTGAAGATGGTCGGCCAACCCGGCCTGGCCGCCAATCATGACGTGGCTCCCCACGCGCGTGCTGCCGGCGATCCCGACCTGCGCCACGACAATCGTATCCTCGCCGATCTCGACGTTGTGCGCGATCTGCACCAGATTATCCACCTTGGTCCCGCGGCGAATCCGCGTCATGCCGAAGGTCGCCCGGTCGACCGTGACGTTGGCGCCGAGTTCAACGTCATCTTCGAGTACGACCCCGCCGATTTGTGGGACCTTGTGATGGCGCCCGTCGTGCTGCACATACCCGAACCCGTCGCTGCCGATCACGGTCCCGCTGTGGATCACCACCCGGCGCCCGATGGTACAGCGCTCGCGCACGACCACGTTCGGATAGAGGACGCAGTCGTCGCCGATCTCGGTCTCCTCGCCAATGAACACGCCCGGGTACAGGGTCACTCTGGCCCCGATCGTCACCCGATCGCCCAATGTCACCGAGGACCAGATCGATGCATCGGCGCCGATGCGGACTTCCGAGCCCTTGACCAGGTCCGATGCAATGCCGCGCGCCCGGTAGGCGGGCACAAACCACTGTTGCACGACGCGGGCAAAGGCATAGGCGGGATTCTGCACCACGATTTGCGGCTGCGGGACCTCCGCAAACCGATGGGCCACGATGAAGGCCGCCGCCCGGCTTTCCCGGGTCTGTGAGAGGAACCGATCCTGCGCGATATAACTGAGGTCCGTCGGTCCGGCCTCTTGCAAGCTCGCGACGCCACGAATGACCCGGGCAGGATCGCCTTCGATCCGCCCCTGAACAAACTCGGCAATGTCCGCGAGTGAAATGGCAGGGGAGGGAATCGCCACGACGCGCTAGCCTCGTTTCCTCTTCGCTGCGACTCGGGTCGGCCGGGATTTCGGTTTGGGCTTCAGTTTGGCTTTCGCGGCACGGGGCTCGACCGACGCCGGCGGGGCGAGCCGCCGGTCCACGTAGTGGACGACGTCCGCCACCGTGACGAGGCCTTGCAGGTCCTGATCGGGAATCTGGATATCGAACGCCTCCTCCACCCGATAGAGCAGCTCGATCGTGGCCATGGAATCCAATCCCAAATCGTCGCGAAGATGGGCGTCGGACGGAATCCCGCCGGGATCGCGTTTCAGATAGGCTGCCAGCGCTTGGAGGATGCGTGTCTGGACGGATGCCTCGACCATGAGATGCGTCCCCCTCAGGCGGCGAATTTCTTGAAGACGACTGCCGCGTTGTTGCTGCCGAAGCCAAAGGCGTTCATCATCGCAACCCGCACCCGCCGCTGCTGGACCTGGGTGGAAATGCCGGCCAGCGCGCAGGCCGGATCCGGATCGTCATAATTGCGGGTGGGATGCACCATCCCGGTGTCGATCGCGAGAGCGCAGGCCACGGACCCAATGGCGCCGGCCGCCCCCAGCGTGTGGCCGACCAGAGACTTGGTGGCGTTCACCGCCAATCGATCGGCCCTGGATTTGAACAACTGGCGGATCGCCTTCACCTCCACGGCGTCGCCCACCACGGTCGACGTCGCATGGGCGTTGATGTAGTCCACCTGAGCCGGTGTGACCCCGGCGTCATCCAGCGCCAATTTCATGGTGGTGGCCACCTCGACCCCGTCCTCGCGGGGGATGACCATATGGTAGGCCTCGCTGGTCGCGGCATAGCCGGCGACTTCCGCGTAGATCCGGGCCTTCCTTTTTCTTGCATGCGGGAGCGATTCCAAGATGAGCGCGGCCGCGCCTTCGCCCATCACGAACCCGTCCCGCTGCCGTTCGAACGGACGCGAGGCGGCCTCGGGCCGATCATTGAACCCGGTCGAGAGCGCCCGCAGCGAACAAAATCCGGCGAAGACCAGCGGGGTGATGCTGGCATCGGCTCCGACCGTGATCACGACATCGGCCTGACCGGTGCGAATCGCGTTCAGCGCCTGGCCGACCGCGTGCGCGCTCGACGAACAGGCGGTTGAAATCGTGAGGTTCGGCCCCTTGGCCCCATAGACCATGGCGACGATGCCGGAAGCGGAGTTGAGGGTAATGGTCGGAATGAAATTAGGATGCACGCGATTGGGCCGCTGCGTCTGGTACAACTGGGTGATTTCCCGCTCGCCCATCACCATCCCGCCCATGCCGGCTCCCATGATGACGCCGACCCGGTGGGCGCGGACCTGGTCCATGCGCAACCCGGCATCCGCCAGCGCCTCTTTAGCCGCCACCAGCGCAAACTGCGCATAGCGGTCCACCCGTTCGACCATCGGTCCTTCGAGGTACTGCGCGGGGTTGAACTCGCGGACCTGGCCGGCCACGCGACAGCGATAGAGATCCATCGGAAAGGGATCGAAGGATTCGATGGCCGTGATGCCAGCTCGACCTTCCAGGGCGGCCTTCCAGAACTCGCCGACCCCGATGCCGATCGGCGAGACCATCCCCAGACCTGTGACGACGACGCGAGATGCCATGGGTTTCACATTATACCGGAATCAAATCGCTTGCTTGTACCTGAAGGGTGGTAAGCAGTCAACGTTTTTGCGGAGGTCGTGGACGAACACCAAGGTTAATACCGAACCCGGAGCAGCAGATATAGCGCCACGCTCAGGAACATGATATTGGCCATCCAGGCGGCCAGCACGGGCAGGAGGACGCCGCTTCGACCCAACGCAATCGCGACCGAATGGGTCATCCAGTAAAAGAATCCCACGACCATGGCCTGGCCGATCCCCATCGCGAGGCCAGTGCCCCTCGTGCCCATTTTGCGGAGGCTGAGCGCGATGCCGACCAGCACCATGATGACGCTGACGAACGGAAAGGCCATCCGGCCATGGTAGTCGGTGAGCACGCGGGAAAAATTATACCCATCGAGGCTCAGTCGATCGATATAGGCCTTCAGTTCGCGCAGGGTCAGCGATTCCGATTCGACCGCCAACCAGGAATCAAAATCCTGCGGTTCTTGCGAGAGCGGTAGCGGCTTTTCCATAAACGGCTCCATCGTCACGTTGCCGTTGGGGAGAAAGCGGCGATCGATGCCGTCCTGCAGCAGCCAGCCTCGTTCCGTATGGACGGCCTGTCTGGCTTCCGTCAGGAGGGTGAGACGAAACTGCGGCCCCAACTGATAGACGCGCACACCCTGGAGCACCCGGCCGCCCGGCTCCACCAATTCCACGTTCAGCAGGGCGGGCCCGCGAATCTGGAGCCAGGGCCGCGCGGCCTTCAGGGCCAGATTCTGGGGTTTCTTTTCGATAAAGGTGTTCTTGACGTATTCCGCCCGCGCGGTGGCCGTCGGAATGATCACGGAGGTCATGCCGAGCAACAGGACTGAGATCACGCCGCCGATCACCAGGAAAGGAGCGGCGAGCCGGCCCAAGCTGACGCCGCAACTCCGCATGGCCGTGATCTCATGGTTGCGGGACAGGAGTCCCAGCGACAACAGCGTCGCCATCAAAACCGCCAACGGCGCAATTTGAAACGTAATTCCCGGAGTTCTGAGGAGGAAAAATGCCAGAATGTCGGACATTTGGGCGTCAAACTTCAAAAATCTTCTTAATTTTTCAAAGAAATCGATGACCAGATAGATCGTCATCAACCCTGAAAAACACATCAGGAACAGTTTCGCGAATTCCAGCCCGATGTAACGGAAGAGAATCGTCATGCCTCTCACCGCCGGCTGACTCGATAGAACGCCACGATCGTGATGAGGGCAAAGACCAGGTTGGGCAGCCAGGCGCCGGCCAAGGGCGGAATGACCAACGTCGTCACGAGGAACTCACAGAGCATGTTCAGCATGTAATAGACCACGACGATGACCACGCCGACGGCAAAGCCGCCCATCCGTCCCGAACGTTTGGAGACGATGCCGGTCGGAACGCCCAACAGGCAAAACACGAGGGTGGCGGTGGGAAAGGCCAAGTCCTTGTAGTATTCCATCAGCCGGCGGAGGGCGATCGGATTGCGCCACTGGGATTGCTCCAGGACCTTCAGCACCTCCTGATAGGAGGGACGATCGTCGGCGAGGGCGGCCCCCTGATTCAGATTCATGCGGATGTCGTAGGTCTCGAAGGACACCTGTTGATACCGCTCCGCCTGTTCTGGGCGACTGTGCACGACGCCGTTTTCAAGCCGCAGAGACACCTGTTGGTTTGCCTGGTCCGTAAAGACCGTATAGCCACCGGCGACGATGATGCGGGGGTCGTCGGGATTCCGTTCATCCGAGACAAAGATGCCCGGCGCGGCTTCTCCGTTCGAGCCGGCCGGCACATAGACGATCATCTTCGGAAGCGGCTCGTTGAAGACCCCTCGGTCGAGTGCCAGGACCAGTTGATCTCGCAACAGGTTCAGCGCCACCTTCTTGAGGTTGAAATTCGACCAGGGTTGCCCCCATTGCGCGAGCAGCAGCGTAAATCCGAACACCAGGCAGGCGAACAGCAAGACCGGCTGGGCCAACCGCAACAGGCTCAAGCCGGCCGCGCGCATCGCCACGAGTTCCTTGTCGAACGACAGTCGGCCGAAGGCGGTGATCGAGGCGATGATCGCGGCAATCGGCAGGGTCAACACGAGGAACGAGGGCAACAGATGCAGAAACACTTTCATGACGGCCCACAGCCCCACGCCTTTCGAGACCAGCAGTTCCACCAGCCGCAACAGTTCGCGGGTCAGCATGACGAAGCACAGGGCCGCCAGACTGACCGAAAAAGGGGACAACAGCTCGGCGAAAATATAGCGATCGAGTAGGGTTCTTAGAAACACGTGTGGGAACTCATGCGTAGCGGCAACTGATCATAGTAATCGACTCTGCCCTGGATGTAAACCTGAAGGACGGTCTTCGCCCGGTCTTCTCCATGGCCCACGAACGACGGTCGTGAAACAGGCCCTGCAACACCGGCTTGACAACCCACGGAGCCGTAGGTAACATGCCCGCGGATTTTTTGGCCTTTAGATGAACGCCTCTCACTTCACCTCGGCGCCGGCCCTTCGCTTCTCCGTTATTGATCACTTTCAACGCTGTGTGTCGGCAGTCCTGAACCGTCGGTTATCATCGGCCCAGGCAGCACCCTGTCGCGTGGCTACACAGGAAAGGAGGGCTGTGTGAAAAGTAAGGGGACAGTCAAATGGTTCAATGATCGAAAGGGGTTCGGGTTCATTCGGTTGGACAACGGAGACGATGTCTTCGTCCATTACTCGGCCCTGCTCGGCGAGGGATTCAAGACCCTCAAAGAAGGAGAGAGTGTCGAGTTTGACATCGTCCAGGGAGCCAAGGGGCCGCAAGCTGCCAATGTGCTGAAAACCGCCCTGAACGCGTGACGCGCTCCGAACAGCACGTCGTTGGCGACGAGCCTCCCGGTCGGCCGGGAGGCTCGTCGTGTTTTGGGGCTCCGGCAGCCGGCTTCCCGACCGACCGCCGCCGTTCCCGGGCAGGAATAGCGCCATTCGTTGACAAATTGGGGCCGCGCCGATAGGGTGATTCGGTCATGTATCCCGGAGCCTGATCTTGGCTGCCGACCGCACGTCGATTCTTCACAACGCGCAGATCTATGCCTCCAAAGGCCAATTCGACGCGGCCATCGGGGAATGGAAGAAGCTGGCCCAGGACGCCCCCAACGACGGCACGATCTATAACTCGATCGGCGACCTCCAGCTCAAGCGCAACGCCAAAGCCGAAGCCATTAACGCCTACCTCCAGGCCGCCAAGGCTTTTCGTGATGACGGCGCGCCGCTCAAGGCCATCGCCGCCTATAAGAAAATCCTGAAGATCGATCCGTCCCGCTACGACATCTATCGATTCTTGGGCGACCTCAATGCCGAGCGGGGCCTGCTCAGCAGCGCCGTATCCGACTACCTCACGCTGGCCAAATGGTATCTGAAGGAACGAAAAAACAGGGAGGCCTTGGAAGTCTACCGCCTGATCATCCAACAGGATCCGTCCAATCTCGATGCGCAGGAACGGGTCGCGGAGCTCTGCCTCCAGGAAAACATGCAGGACGAGGCGATCAAGGTCTACCTGCACTTAGGACGGGAACGGTCGGCGCAGGGCCGGACGGCCGAAGCCCGGGACGCCTACGCGGCGGTCCTGCGGATCGATCCGAACAACCGGGAGGCCGAACAATTCGTCAATGCGGAAAAGCAAGTGACTCAGGGCGCGCTGAAGCGAGGGCAGGCCGCCGGAGGGGAGGGGGGCGCCCGCGGCATCTCGAATACCGCCGCTCCCGGCGATCTGTTAAGCGAAGCGCGGCGCCGGATGGACGCCGGGCAGTACGAAGGCGCCGAGGCGATGCTGAGCCAGATGCTGTCCCGGGAACCGGGCAATCCCGAGATCTGCCGGCTCTTGGCGCGCCTGCACCTCAAGCAAGGACAGCTCAACGTCGCCTTGAACGAATACCGTTTTCTCGCCGGCTCCGCGCTCCGGTCCCAGGAATACGACCTGGCCGAATCCCTGATTCAGGAGTTTCTCGCGGTCGAGCCGCGCTCGGTCGCGCTGTTAGAATTGCTCGGCGAGCTCTTCGAGGAAAAGGGGGATGGTCCCGCGGCGGCGCAACATTTCGGAACCGCGATTGCGGTCCTGCTGGACCAGCCGGACCCGAGCCTGCCCTCGCTCCCGAGCGAGCTGTATGAAAAGGTGAAGGGGCTCGATCCGGACGGACCGGTTCGGAAAAAGTTTGCCCCTCTCTTTGAACCGAACGCGCGTCCAGCCTCGCAAGCGGCGGCCAGCCACTCGGCCAGCACTCCGGCCCCATGGGACGGCAACCAAACCCATGCAATTGGAACCCCGCCTCCATCCGCGGCGGACCCAGCGGCGACGGCGGAGCCTGTCACGGTGGATTATCAGGCCCATTTCCAACTGGGCCTCGCGTTCAAGAACATGGGAATTCCGGAAGAGGCATTGGAAGAGTTTCAGGTGTCAGCCAAGAACCCTTCGTTTTATCTGGATTCGTGCCTCATGGTCTCCCAATGCCTTCGGGCCCTGAAACGCCATAAGGAGGCCATAGCCCAACTGGAAGAGGCCGTGCAACACCCGGACTGCACCGGAGACAAGGCCCGCCTGGCGCGATACGAGCTGGGACTCCTCTACAAGGCCGAATCCCACGTCGAGCAGGCCCTTCAAATTTTTGAATCGATCGCCGACTTTGCCGACGCCCGCGACCATCTGGAAGACCTCCGCCACCAGCAAACAGCCCCCTCGACCCAACACCAATCTTCTTCCATTCGTCTCGCCACACCATAGGTTTCAGTCCGCTTCAGCCGCGTCAGGTTACTTGATTCGGGGCCGGGCGATCGTTGACCACCGCGTCGATATTCTCCAGGCAGATCTCGCCCATGCGGACACGGGTGCGCCAGGTCGCCGAACCGAGATGGGGCAGGGTCACCACGTTGGGAAGACCCAACAGATCGTGGTGAATGGCCGGTTCCCGTTCATACACGTCCAAGCCCGCGCCGGCGATCCGCCCTTGTTTCAACGAATGAGCCAGCGCCGCCTCATCCACCACCGGCCCGCGGGAGCTATTGATCAGAAAGGCCGATCGCCGCATGAGGGACAGGGCCCTGGCATCGATCAGATGACGCGTCTCGTCGGTCAGCGGCACATGGAGGCTGACGAAATCCGATTGCGCCAAGACCTGTTCGAATGATGCTCGCTGCCAGGTGCCGGGCACTGCTGGAACGACTTCCTGATGAGCCGTATACAGAACAGGCATCCGAAAGCCGGCCGCCCGCTCCGCCACGGCCCGGCCAATGCGGCCCATCCCAATGATCCCGAGGGTGCGCCCCGTGACATCCGCGCCCAGCAATTGCGTCGGCGCCCAGCCGCTCCAAGACCGTTGTTGCACCAGTGCATGACCTTCCGTCACCCGCCGGGCCACCGCCAGCAACAGCGCCCACGTCACATCGGCGGTGGCATCAGTCAGCACGTCAGGCGTGTTCGTGACGATGATGCGTCGGCGCTTCGCTGCGTCGAGATCGATGTTGTTGAACCCGACGGCGTAGTTGGCGATGATCTTGAGCCGGCATCCTGCTCGAAGCGCGTCGTCGTCGATCCGTTCCGTCAGCGTGCAGATGGCCGCGTCCGCCTCGCTCAGTCCGGCGATCAACCGTTCACGTCCCGGCGGCTCGTCGCTCGGCTCGTCCGTCAGCCGGTACCGTTCGCGCAGACGTGCCATCACCGGCTCCGGCAGCCGGCGCGCGACAAACACGAGAGGTGACGAGGCCTCCATCATCGGCACCGTTCCTTCAGGCAATCCATCGACTCGCTATCCTAGCGGGAGCAGTCTGCGACCTCAATGACTCCGCGCAGGGCTCCGCAGACGGTCGAGCCTGCCTTCTGACGCCCGCTTGTCCTTCTGAAACACGGGCGTCTAGAATGCACAGAGAGCCTGACGAACCATCATGCCATTGATCCTGCCAGATGCCCATTCCTCCATCGCCAACGATCTTCGGCAGCGGCTGGGCAGCGACAAGGTCAAGGACGACCAGTCGTCGCGCAGGGCCTACGCCGTTGATGCCAGCATCTACCGGCTGACGCCGGATACGATCGCGCTGGCCCACAACGAGCAGGACATCTCCACGGTCGTCCGATACGCGGTCGAGCGCGGCATCCCCTTGACCCCACGGGCGGCCGGCACCAACCTCACCGGCTCGGCCATCGGAACCGGCATCATCCTGGACGTGTCGCCGATGAACCGGATCCTGGAGGTCAATCGGGAAGCAGGCTGGGCCAGGATCCAGCCAGGCATCGTGCTGGCCGAGTTGAATAAGCAACTGGCGCCGCAACAGGTCATGTTCGGCCCGGACCCCTCCAGCGGGGAGATGTGCAAGCTCGGCGGCATGCTGGCCAATAACTCGTCCGGTCCCCACACGTTGCGTTACGGGTCCGTGAAGGACAATGTTCGAAGCCTGCGGCTCTGCCTTTCATCGGGCGAGTGGCTTGATGCCCAGCCCTTTCGGTTGACAGACCCTCTGCTTCCACCGCTGCTGGCCCGACACCCAGGCCTTGAGATCGTTAGGACGCTCGTGGACCGGCACCGTGCCCTGATTCACAGCAAGGCTCCGCGCGTCAGCAAGAACAGCTCCGGCTACAACCTCTTTGGGTTGGTTGACGGGCTTGAAGCCGGTCTGTTTGATCTCCCCAAATTGTTCGTGGGCAGCGAGGGGACGCTGGGCGTGATGAGCGAGGCCACAATCCGGTTGGTGCCTCGGCCCACGGCCACCGTCACGGCCCTCCTTCACTTTGCCCATCTGGAGAAAGTCGGCGAGGCCGTGCCGCAGTTGCTGACGCTTCGTCCGAGCGCCCTCGAAATCATGGACGCCCACACGTTGGACTTGATCGGCCGTTCCCGCCATGGGATTCCGAGCGAGGCCGCCGCAACCCTGCTCATCGAGCTCGATGAGGAGCCGGGGCAGCCTTCCGTTCAGGAACGCAGCGCCCGCCTCCGGAGCCTGTGCCGGAGCTTCAACCTGGCCGGCGAGATCGCGCTGGCATTCGACCGCGAGGAGCGGGACCAACTGTGGAAAGCTCGCAAAGCCCTCTACCCGACGCTCTATCGATTCGACGCGAAAAAGAAGCCGATCAACTATGTGGACGACGTGGTGGTTCGGGCCGAGCGCATCAGCGAGCTGATCCGCTATCTGGGTGGGGTCTTTACCGGCGAGCAGGTGCCGGTGGCGATCTTCGGCCATATCGGCAACGGCAACGCCCATATCGTCCCGCTCCTCGACGTCAACGATCCCAAGGATTTCGAGCGGATGGTCGAGACCTACCATGAGATTCACAACGCGGTCCTGACCAATTTCGACGGGTCCATCTGCGGTGAACATGGGGATGGGCGGGTGCGGGCCGGCTACGTTCGGCGCATGTTCGGCGACGACCTCTATGACCTGTTCGTCCAAGTGAAGCGGGCCCTCGATCCGTCCGGACTCTTGAATCCCGGCGTCAAGCTCAGCGAGACGCCCTTTACCGAGCACATCGACTATACCCGCCTCTCGAAGAGCTGCGCGACCTGCGCCAAATGCAATGCGGTCTGCCCGGTCTACGATGTCTTTCAATCGGAAGACATGAGTTCCCGCGGCTGGTATGAGATCGTCACGGCTTCGGATTACAGTTACCTTGAATCGAAGCGGGTCGTGGAAGCCTGCCTCAACTGCAAGTCCTGCCGCACGGTCTGCCCGGCCGGCGTGGACGTGTCCGAATTGATCCTCCGGAAGCGGGCGGAGCAGCCGAATCAGGCCGCCGGCTGGATCTTCCGGTTGCACGCGCGCCCGAGATGGTTCGAGCCCTTGCTGAAGCTGCTGGCCTGGACGCAACCCTGGTGGGATCGGCCGGCCCTGCGTGCCTGGATCGACCGGATGACCAGGCCGTTTCTGCGACGGATCGCCGAGACGGCCCGACTCGCCCCAGACATCGCGCTGCCGACCTTGGCTCGCCGCCACCTGAGAGACCGGTATCAAACATTGATCCCTCGGCCCGGCCAAGCCCCGCGGCGCGTCGCCTACTTCCATGGCTGCGCGGCCAACTACTTCGACGACGGAGTGGGGGAGGCGGTGATCTCGGTCTTGAGGCATTTGAACCTGGAACCGGACCTGCCGCCGCAACGCTGTTCCGGCACACCGATTGAGACTTACGGCCATCGAGCCTTGGCTAAAGAGGGGGCTCGGTTTAATCTGCGCTCCCTGGCTCCCTATGAAACGGTGGTGACCGGCTGCGCCTCCTGCACCCTAATGCTCAAGGACTATGCCCTACTCTTCGCGGGAGAACCGGAAGAGGAGGAAGCGCTCCGGTTGGCTGGCCGAGTCAAACATATCTCCGAGGTCGCCGCCGAGGCGCCGCTCTTGTCGGCATCAGCATCAGGTCAAGCCCCTCGCGCAGGCCGACGCAAGGTCACCTACCATTCGTCCTGTCACCTGCGGGCCGCCGGAGTCACCAAGCCGCCGAGGCAGGTCTTGACCCAGCTTCCTGGAATCGAGTACGTGGAGATGGTCGATGCCGATCGATGCGCGGGAGGGGCGGGGACGTATCTGGTCAAGGACTATGAGACCTCGCAACGCATCGTCGAACGTAAGCGGCGCGCCGTAGAACAGAGCGGCGCGGAGGTGGTCGCGACCAGTTGCCCGGCCTGCATGATCCAATTGCGGACGGGACTAAAGGGGCGGGCTGATGTGCAGCACGTGGCTCAACTGGTGGCGGACACGCTGGGAGAGAGGCTTCAGCCTCATGGAGACGGAGGAGACGGGTCCGCGTGAGGCTGAGAAAATTCGACCTGCTGTTCGTCCTGGGGGCCTTGACCGTGGTGATCGGAGTGTCGCTGCTGCCCTCCCCGCGGGATCGCAATCCTATGGTTCCGGCGACAGCGAACCACCGCAACCTGAAATCGGAAGCCGATTGTCTCTCCTGCCACGCCTCCGGCGGCAGCCGTCCGCTGCCGGTACGGCACCCGAAACGGCCGGATTGTTTTCACTGTCACCGAGCCGCCGACGGCGAGGGCTCGGCTGGTTGAGAAGGAGAGGACAGCCTCGATGATCAGGATCTCCATTATCGGACCGGCCCTGCATCAGTTGGTCCAAGAACCGGAAATGGAGCTGGAACTGACCGCTCCGATGACCGTGAAGAGTTTAATGGAAGCCTATCCCGCGCAGCTTGGCCCCCTCTCGCCCTTGCTGGAAAACGCCGGGCTCTTGATCACGGTCAACCGAAAGATCGGAACGGCCGACACGATCGTCAAAGACGGCGATGCGGTGAAGTTCACCCATCAAGCGGTCTTCAGTTATGACGGAGCCCGCTGGCATAACCCCTGACCTTCGCGCCCGCTGACCGGCCGGCCTCAGCAGCGTCCACCCCTGCTCAACCCTACTCACTGGTAGATTCAACTCCATCCGCCGCGCTCCATTACTTAGGAGCATTTATACCTACCGATCGTGGCTGACATCCCGTATCGTTCTGGATACAGTCTCCGTGACATTTGGATACGCCCTCCTTTCCATACCAGCGTCCCAAGAAGAGACATGGGACCCTAACTTCCATAATCTCGGCCACTTATCTCACGACAGCCCGATGTCCTATTTCTGGCCTCCGGCTTGCTAGAACGCCTTGCAACAAGACCACCGGCTATCGCCGACGGCCTTGCGCACAAGGGCACGAACCCAGGCCCGCGCAGTGGTGACTGAAGAGAAGGAGCCCCTATGGCGCTCTACGCATTTGACGGCACGTGGAACGACGGAGAGGAAGAGGCTGGTCAAGAGAGCAACGTAATCCGATTTCAAGAAGCCTATCGTGGGCCGGTCTGTAGGATGGAAGGGGTGGGTACCCGCGAAGCCTTTGTCGGGAAACTCCTGGGCGGGATGGCCCGGGTCGGGGGGCGGCTCCGGCTCCATGAGATGCTCAGGAAACTCGACCGCAACGTGGCCTGCGGCGACCATACCATCGACATCGTCGGCTTCAGCCGAGGGGCGGCCCTGGCCCTGCATTTCGCCAACCAGATCAACGAGGAGCGGTTTGCGGCGGAGGTACGGTTTCTCGGCCTCTGGGACTTGGTGGCCTCCTTCGGGCCGCCGGAACAGGACCTCCCCATCGCCTGGCAATTGACGCTCCCGGACAATGTGCGGCGCTGTTGCCATGCCATGGCCTTGGACGAACGGCGAGAGCGGTTTTCCATGACCCGCGTCCGGCCATCGAGGGAAGGCCAATCTGACGCAGGCCGGCTGCAGGAAGTCTGGTTCCGCGGCGTACACGGCGATGTGGGGGGCGGTCGGTCCCCGGGGTTATCGAGCATCGCGCTCTGTTGGATGCTGCGGCGGGCCAAGGAGCAGGGTGTCCTGCTCGATGAGGGCAGGCTTCGGCAATATGAAGAATGGTGCGATCCGGAGGCGCCGATCTCGCAACCTGGCGATTCGACCAAGGACCTGGCGCGGTTCATCCATATCCGCGACAGCGTGCATAGCTCAGTAAAGCCACGAGGATGGCAGGGAGGCCGATGCCATGTCGATCCTCCGAGCGGCGTCATGATCGCAAAGGATTAACGCCCGCCTCCTGAAGGCGGCATCCAAGAACCTATTAAAAAAGCCTGGGGTGTGAGGAAACCAACGGATGAAGGATGTAGGAGGAATAGCAAAAGGCAATCATGCAGGGGCGGCAACCATGCCGCTGACCCGGCCCATGGCCCGGTACTTCTGCTCCCGTTGCTGGATCAACGCCGCCGGCGACAGGTCCTGCAATTCCTGAAGAGTCTGGGCCAATGCCTTGCCCAGCCTGGTGCCCATGAGAGAAGGGTCCCGGTGGGCCCCGCCGATCGGTTCGGGCACGATGTCGTCCACGATGCCGAATTCCCGGAGGTCTTTGGCTGTCATCCGGAGGGCAACGGCCGCATCCGGCACCTTGGCCGGATCATCCCACAGGATTGCGGCGCAGCCTTCCGGAGAAATCACCGAGTAGACCGTGTGTTCCAGCATGAGGATACGGTCGGCCACCCCGAGCGCCAGCGCCCCCCCGCTTCCGCCTTCTCCGATGATCACCGAGACGATCGGCACCTTCAATTGGGACATCACGAGGAGGTTTCGGGCGATCGCTTCGGCCTGGCCCCGTTCCTCGGCGCCGATTCCTGGATAGGCGCCGGGCGTGTCAATGAAGGTCAGGATGGGCCGGCCGAACTTTTCCGCCAGCCGCATCAGCCGGAGCGCCTTCCGGTACCCTTCCGGGTTGGGCATGCCGAAGTTCCGTTGCATCCGCTCTTTGAGGGTCTTTCCCTTTTGGTGGCCGATGACCAGCACCGACCGGCCCTCGAACCGGGCGAACCCGCCGATAATGGCCCGATCGTCCCCATAGAGCCGGTCCCCGTGCAGCTCGACAAAGTCCTGGCAGAACTGGGTGATGTAGTCGAGGGTGGAAGGTCGTTGGGGGTGTCGGGCGACCTGGGTCCGCTGCCAGGGGGTCAGGTGCTGATAGAGCTCATGCTCGGTCTGGGCCAACTTGGCTCGAAGCTTCCGGATCTCCTCCTGGGCAGAGGACTTGGGAGTGGCGCCAGCGGCGGTCAGCTTTTCGATACGTTCTTCGATGCCGCGGAGGGGCTTTTCAAACTCCAAGTAATCGCGCATAGGGAGACCTCAAGGTAGGAGGTATGGTGGTCTTCAGGTGGCGAGCGTCAGCGCGTCATGTTACCAAACCGACCACCCCTTTGCCTAGTACTTCTTCAACATCCGCCACGAAGTACTCGCTGGGGGTGACCTTGATTGTGGGGAGGGGGGCCGTGTCGGCTTCATAATCCGACCCGACCCTGAAGGTCAAATATACCATAGTGGAGCCGGGATGCCGCTGAAACACCTCCTGGAGGCGGCTGAGCTGGAGGCCCGCCTCTGGCGTATCCATGACCTTGATATTCACCTTGCTGATGGCCTTGGCCTGGAGCTCGGCCAACAGCTCGACCTTGACCCCTCGAATCTTGGTCCCCTTTTCACCCCGGTCCACGGTGCCGGTGATCCGGACCACCCGTTCCGGCACCAGCAGTTCGGAGGCGGTCTTATAGAGGTCCGGGAAGACGATGATCTCCGCCGTCCCCTGGAGGTCCTCCACCGTCACATAGGCCATCTTATCGCCCTTCTTGGTCACGAGATTCTTGACCGTCGCAATGATCCCGGCCAGCCGGACTTCCTTGCCATCCCCGATCTCCACGAGGGTCTGGGTTGTCGCGGTGGCGAAGCTTCGGACCGCGGCTTCGTATCGAGCCAAGGGATGCCCGGTGATATAGAACCCGGTCAACTCCCGTTCGAACTTCAACCGCTGCGCCTGGTCCCATTCCGGGACGGTCGGGAGCGGGGGATCGCTGACTGCGGAGGGTTCGTCCTCGGCCCCCATGTCGCCGAAGATGCTGGTCTGCCCGCTCGCCCGTTCCCGTTGCGCCGCCGCCCCCTCCTCCATCGCCTGGTCCAGCACGGCCATGAGCTGCGCCCGCTTGGCCCCCATCGAATCGAAGGCGCCGGCCTTGATCAGCCCTTCCATCATGCGTTTATTGACCTTGTGCAGGTCCACGCGCCGGCAAAAATCAAAGAAGGACCGGAACCGTCCGGCGTCCTTCCGGATCTCAATGACCGATTCGACGGCCCCTTCCCCCACGTTCTTGATCGCCGCCAACCCGCAGCGGATGCTGCCGTCCACCACCGCAAAGCTCTTCTGGCTCTCGTTCACGTCCGGCGGCAGGATCTTGATGCCGAGGTCCCGACATTCCGTGAAATAGCCGACCAGTTTGTCCGAGTTCCCCATTTCGCTCGTGAGCAGCGCCGCCATGAATTCGGTCGGGTAGTGGGTCTTGAGGTAGGCGGTCTGGTAACAGACCACCGCGTAGGCCGCCGCGTGCGACTTGTTAAATCCATACCCGGCGAATTTCTGGATCAGGTCATAGAGTTTCTCGGCCTTCTTCTCCGAAACCTTTTTGCCCTTGGCGCCTTCCAGGAACTTGGCCTTGAGCTTCTCCATCTCCTCCGGCTTCTTCTTCCCCATCGCCCGCCGGAGAATGTCGGCCTGTCCCAGCGAGAACCCGGCCACCTTGTTGGCGATGGCCATGACCTGTTCCTGATAGACGATGATCCCGTAGGTGTCCTTCAGGATCGGCTCCAGTTCGGGCATCTCGTAGGAGATCGCGATCTTGCCCTGCTTGCGCTTGATGAAGTCCGGGATCAGGTCCATCGGCCCCGGCCGGTAGAGCGCGATGATGGCGATGATGTCCTCGAACCGGTCCGGCCGGAGCCCGGTCAGCAGATCGCGCATGCCCGAGCTTTCCAACTGGAACAGGCCGGTCGTTTTGCCGGAGGAAAGCAGCGCAAAGGTCTTGGCGTCGTCGAACGGAATCCGCTCGACGGAAAACGAGAGGTCGGGATGCGTGTCGTTGACGAGCCGTTCGGCGTGGCGGATCATCGTGAGCGTCTTCAGACCGAGAAAGTCGAACTTCACCAGCCCGATCTTTTCGACGTCGCCCATCGAATATTGGGTCACGACTTCGTCGTTGGCCCCCTTGTAGAGCGGCACATGATCCGTCAGCGGTTCCTCAGATATCACGACGCCCGCCGCGTGGGTCGAGGCATGACGCGCCAATCCTTCCAGCGATTGCGCGATCGACATCAACTCCTTGAATTTGGGCTCGGTCTCGACCAGCTCCTTGAGCTTGGGTTCCTGGTCCAGCGCCTGCTGCAACGTGATATTGAGTTGGTTCGGGACTAATTTGGCGACCTTGTCCACCTCCGCGTAGGGGATCTCCATCACGCGCCCCACGTCGCGGATGGCGGCCTTGGCGCCGAGCGTGCCGAACGTGATGATCTGCGCCACATGGTCAGAGCCGTATTTGTCCACCACGTAGTTGATGACTTCGCCACGGCGGTCCATGCAGAAATCCATGTCGATGTCGGGCAGGGAGACGCGCTCAGGATTCAGGAACCGCTCGAACAGGAGGCTGTAGACCAGCGGATCCAAATCGGTAATCCGCAAGGCATAGGCGACCAGACTTCCCGCCGCGGAGCCGCGGCCAGGCCCGACAGGGATGCCGCGCGAACGGGCAAACTTGATGATGTCCCAGACGATCAGAAAATAGCCGGCGAACCCCATCGTGCAGATGATGGCCAATTCCTCGCGCAGGCGGACCTCATAGTGCAGGGCCGGCAAACTGCTGGGCCGTTCTTTCAATCGCGCCGCCAGGCCCTCGATCGCCAGGTGCTCGAGATAGGTCTCACGGGTATAACCGTCCGGCACCTTGTATTGGGGCAGGTAGGTTTTGTTCAACGTCAATTGAAGATCGCACTGCTCAGCAATCCGCACCGTGTTGGTCACCGCGTCCGGCAACTCGGCAAACTCTCGGACGACTTCGTCCGTGGACTTCACATACAGTTGATCCGTATCGAACTTCATGCGGTTTGGATCGTTGATCGTCTTGCCGGTTTGCAGGCAGAGCATCAAATCGTGAGGACGGGAGTCTTCCTTTTTGAGGTAGTGGCAGTCGTTGGTGCCGGCGAGCGGAATGTCGAGTTTCTTATGAATGTCCAGCAAGCCAAGGTTCGCGATGCGTTGGTGCTCCAACCCGTTCGCCTGTACTTCGAGGTAGTAATGGTCCTTCCCGAAGATCTCCCGGTATTCGCCGGCCACGCGGGTGGCTCCCTCCAGGTCCTTCTGCCCGATCAGATAGGCCACCTCTCCGCTCAAGCAGCCGGAGAGCGCGATCAATCCCTCGTGATGTTGCTGCAATAATTCCTTGTCCATCCGTGGCTTATAATAGAATCCTTCAAGATACGCTTTACTGACCAACTTGATCAGATTCTGATAGCCGGTGAGGTTCCGCGCGAGCAGGATCAGGTGGTAGTAGTCGTTGTGGGCAAGCCCACTGTCCTTGGCAAAGCGGCTTCCCGGCGCCATGTAGGCCTCGCAGCCGATAATGGCCTTCACCCCGGCCTCCTTGGCCTTGCGGTAGAACTCGACCGCCCCGAACATGTTGCCATGGTCGGTCATGGCCACCGCCGGTTGGCCGAAGCCTTTGATCTGCTTCATGAGCGGATCAATTTGGTTGGCGCCGTCGAGGAGGCTGTACTGGGTATGGAGGTGCAGGTGGACGAATTGCGGTGGCATGGTGAAAACGTGAAACGGATTGTAGGAGGGGAGGGAGGGGAAGTCAAACGGAGCAGAGGAGGCGAGGCATGCCCGTGTCAGTCTTGTGCTCCCGGAGGCCGCATGCTCGGAAACATGCTCCCTCGACGGCCGCAATGAGACCGACACGGGCAGGCCTCGCTAGATCAATTGGTCTCAAATCCGAAGGGGAGAGAACAAACAGCGGAGGGAGCATCATAAAGTCCGCACGATCGGAATGTGCCGGGGCACCTGTTGCTTATCAATTGCAACGGGTCGTGATGCGCGCGATTCGAGACCCACCCCACCGCCTCCTCTCCGGACGGGGAGCGGGACGACGAGCAAGCTCGGAAGGAGCATTGGTATCGGCGCGTCGTGGGAGACGAACTCTGCCATCTTCACCAGTGCGGAGGGAAGAAGTAATCAGCAAGCTTGGAAGGAGCATTGATATCGACGCACCCCACGGTCCTTGCCACAGAGAGGAGAAGTTAAACGGCGCAGAATGGAGGCTGGATCGGTAAGGTCCTCTGCGCTCGCGAAGGCCGGGCTTCAGCAAGCGCCGGGGACCCGTTGCGCTTTCCTACTGCAACGGGTCGTGACGGCCTTTGCTGTATGGCGGTCGATTGGTCGTGGTACATGAGGTACGCACGTTCGAAGATCGAGAAGAGGATCGTGAAGGCGATCAGCTCCTTCTTCTGCTGTTCTGCAGTGAGCGTTCCAGGAGTCTTATCGGGCACGTCGAATATGTCCAGATCGGGATGCGCCAAGCACATGTTCTGAAACTCAAGGAACTTCTCATCCAACGCATTGTAGGTCCCGTACTCGCGGTCGATCTGCTCCTTCTTCACCGCCCGGAAGTACTGGATTAGACCAATCGGTACGCCAACCAGAACGATGAGGAAGGAGAGTTCCTCGAGGATGTCCTTCCAGTACCGATAGCTGTCTGGCGCAAGTTTGCCGAACAGGCCTGTGGCCGCAAGGACGACCAGTGCACTGCCCACGCTGATCATGATTTGAGTTCGGTTCATTTTGGACCTCAAACGGCCTAACGCCTGAGTTAAGCCGCGCCGCGAAGCGGCGTCGGCTTGAATGAATTGTTAGGCCCCGTCCCACTGAGCCAGATGCAGTAGAACACCCGATGGATCCCAGACGTAAGTGACCAGCGCACCATAAGGCTCTTGTTTAGGTGGAGCCACACGAGCCGAAGGAAAGCGCCCAGACTCTATGAGTCCCGTGATGTCAGCAAAACAACCAGCTGCGTCCTGAACGGATATATGAAGCATGCTGTTCTCCGCCCACTCTTTCACATAATAGCGCTGCAGGTAGAACCTTGATCCTGCGAGGCTGAACAGTGCCAGATTCTCGTCTGACCATTCCAGATCGCAACCCAATGCTGAGTAAAAATCCTTGGATAGTGCGAAATCCTGGGCTGGGACAAAGGTTCGAAGATCGCTTGCTTGAAGGTCAATCACATTGATGCTCCTGTAGGGGCCTAACTATTGAGTATACTGACCGGCATAGTACGCCGATACTGAGTGCCAACTCCCACGCAATTCTTGTGTTGGTTCAAAGACTTCTCCACGCCATCCCCAGAGGTATAAACAGAAGGTGTGGAAATAGGAGAAAGGCGGTGGCAACCTTTCGGGTGACCAAACCCACCGGGCTGACGCCCGGCCATGAAAGGAGGCACCGCCATGTCGGAGCAGAGCACAGGGACAGGAGTCGAGTCAAGGAATCTCTGGACCCATCTGGAAGAGTTTGTGCGGGCCCACATCCAACAGTTCGTCCAACGGCTCTTAGTGGAAGAGGTCACCCTGCGACTCGGTCGGGCCAAGTCGGAGCGGCGGGCCGCGGTCGATGCGCCGGAAGGCTATCGCAACGGGTACGGCAAGCTCCGAAAGCTGGCGCTGACCTGTGGCACGATCACCCTGCGACGGCCGCGGGTGCGGGGCCTGGCGGAGCGGTTCGTCAGCCGCGTGCTCCCGCTGTTCAAGCGGCGGACCCAGGAAGTGGGCGAGCTGTTGCCCCGGTTATATCTGCACGGCTTGGCGCTCGGGGATTTCGAGCTCGCCTTACGGGGCTTGCTGGGCGACGGGGCGCCGTTGTCGGTGGCCTCGCTCCAGCGGCTCAAGGCGCAGTGGCAGGACGACTATGAGACCTGGAAGCGGCGACGACTTGATGACCTGGAGGTCGTGTACGTGTGGGCGGATGGGCTGTATGTGAAGGCGGGGCTGGAGGAGAGCAAGGCGGCGCTGCTGGTCCTGATGGGAGCGCTGACAGATGGTCGCAAGGTTGTCTTGGCCGTGGAGAGCGGGCAACGCGAATCGAAGGAGTCGTGGGGCGCGGTGTTGCGGGATCTCCGGACGCGAGGGCTGAAGCCCTGGCGCTGCACCATCGCCGATGGCCATCTCGGCATCTGGGCGGCGCTCGCCGAGCAGCAGCCCGTGGCGGCCGAACAGCGGTGCTGGAACCATCGGCTTGTCAATGTGCTGGATGCCATCCCGAAGGCCCACCAGGCTGAGGCGAGTGCCTGGCTCAAGACCCTGCCGTATGCGGAGACCCGCGGGGAGTGCGAACGGCGCCGGGACCAGTTCAGCCGCCGGTATCGCGCGCTGGCCCCGAAGGCGGTCGAACGGCTCCATCATGATTGGGAGCGGCTCCTCACCTTTTATCAGTTCCCGAAGGAGCACTGGCGCCATCTGCGCACGACGAACGTGGTCGAGTCCCCGTTTGCCGCCGTGCGGCTCCGGACGCCGGACGGCAAGCGGTTCAAACGGGTGGAGAGCGCCACCGCGTTGATCTGGAAGCTCCTCCAAGTGGCGGAGTCGCACTTCCGGTGCCTGAATGCGCCGGAGCTGCTACCAGCCGTGTATGCCGGCACCGGCTATGTCGATGGAGTGAAGCAGGCCACTGTCGCCCACGAGGAGGTCGCCGCCTGATTCCATTTACACACCTCTTGACAAGACCTCCATCCCCAGCGCCGCGTTGGCGTGTTATACAGACCGGCATAATTCCGTTATAGCTGCGAAGGACTCAACCCTTGGACCAGCGCATCGGCTGGACTCCGCACCCCTTTGCCGCCCCGATTCAAGACGTGTGTATAGATCATGGTTGTCCTGACGTCAGTGTGGCCCAACAGCTCCTGCACTGTGCGGATGTCGTAGCCATCTTCCAGCAGATGGGTGGCGAACGAGTGCCGGAGCGTGTGGCAGCTCGCCGGTTTGGCAATCCCGGCTTTGAGCCGGGCCTCCTTCATCGCCTTTTGCATGACGGACTCGTGGAGATGGTGCCGGCGTCGTTCCCCCGTCCCCCGCTCACTGTAATGACTCGATGCCGGAAACACCCACTGCCAGCCCCACTCTGTGTTGGCGTGGGGATACTTGCGTTCCAGCGCGTGGGGCAGGATCACCCGGCCAAGCCCTTGTCGGAGATCGTCCTCGTGCTGCGATTTCACGGATTGGAGATGGTGCAGGAGGGGCTCTTTTGCGGCTGCCGGAAGCGTCGTATAGCGATCTTTGTCGCCTTTGCCGCCCCGGACAAGGATTTGGTTGCGGGAGAGATCGAGATCCTTCACGCGCAGACGGCAACATTCCATCAGGCGCAGTCCGCCACCGTATAATAGCATCGCCATCAGCCAGGGCGTGCCGCTCAAACAACCGAGCAGTCGTCTGACTTCCTCCTTCGTCAGCACGACAGGCAGCCGTTTCCCTCGCTTCGCTCGAACGACACCCTGAATGAGGCCGATCTCTTTCTCTAGGACTTCGTGATAGAGAAACAGGAGGGCATGGAGCGCTTGGTTTTGCGTCGAGGCGCTCACCTGTGACGCCGTCGCCAAGCTGGACAAGAACCGACCGATTTCCGGCTCGCCCATGTCGGCGACGGGCCGTAACTCATGAAAGCTCATGAAACGCTTGATCCAGTGACAGTAGGCCTGCTCGGTGTGGTGGCTGAGGTGCCGGGCACGGGCGGCAAGGTGTATCCGATCGAAGAGCGGATGGTCTCCCGGAACAGTGGGACGAACCACCGGGATACTCGCCGAAGCTTCACAGTGAGTGCCATTCACTGGACGCAGCAGAGGGTCGATCTCGACTGGCTCTCCTGGAAAGAGGGCCAACACCTGAGCGATGATGTGATCTGTGTGAGGAACGGTCCAGTGTTTTTCTTGCTGGTGCCAGCGGCGGCCGGCGACGGTCTTGATCTTGGCGACACGGTCGGCAGAATAAGGCACATACACGATCAGCTTTCCTTCCGCCCCTGGCCTTATCCGAATCGGCGCTGGCGGCATGTTCAATCCTTCACCGCCACTGGGCCCCGCATTTCTCTTTGCTCTCGCCAGCTCTTCCATCTGTCCACACCTCTGATGGGAAACGCCTGAACCAGCGCGGCAGATTCTCCGCCGATTCGCCCAGTCCGTCAAGTGCCACATAGATGATCGGCCTACGAAATACTCCTATTTTTTGGCCGCGCACTCTGAGAGTGAAGGCCCTATAGCTCACCGCTATGTCATCGTTTCCCAGCAGAGGCGGACGTGACCGAACAAAAGAGTCATTTTCTGGCTGTCAAGTTCTGTTCGCGCCCGGCGGAGATTCCTCAGGCATCAGTGCTCTTTACTGAGATGCCTATTCGAGGAGGTAGTTTGCTGATTGGCTGATGTGTGATGACTCCGGCGCAAGTCATGATTGTCGCGGTTGGGTGGGGGCGGCCATCACGCCGTTTGGCTTCTGCGTTTTTCGCGCTGTCCTTATCCAGGTCCTCTCTCCGCGCTCTCACGCCCGCTGCTTCTTAGTCCAGCTCCGCGAGTGGATGATCTCTTTGCCTACCTACCTATTGACTCTTCAGAGTACAGGATTCAAGAGCGTCCGACCTGACTACGGATCAGAGACGGCTCGAACCGGTGAACCTACGTGAACAGGTGAGTGACAATCTTCGGAACCTGCGCACGGTCCCGCCCTCACTCCTCAGCCTCAACCACACGTAACCATCGTTCACGCCGCTTGCTGTTTGCCCGTTTCTGTGTGGAAAGGCTTGTACCTATTGAGGTCACGGCCAATAGTCTCATGCCGATTCGTCCGGCAACCGTTTGCGCCAGTGTGGACCCAATGGCACCCCCTTTGCTCCTTCCCCGGGCAGAAGCAACACACCGAAAGGCTCAGGTTTCACACAAGGAGTGTCACAATGACCAAACTAATCGTGGGGGCTCTCGCAGGACTCTTGCTGGCTGGTTGCACCACGTCCGACCGGGGCCGGAATCCCAGCATCGGGGTGGGGGTCGCCATCGGTGGCGCACCGGCGCCGGCACCCGCTCCGCAAGGTGGTCCGCCTCCCTGGGCGCCGGCTCACGGACGTCGGGCCAAGGAAGCGAGCTACCGGTACTATTACTATCCCGCCGCCGGCGTCTACTATAACGTCAGCACCAGGAGTTATTTCTATCTCAACGGAGGGAACTGGCAGGTGGCGATGAGCCTTCCCTCAAGCGTCGTCATCGACACCGGCGACTATGTCAGCCTTGAATTGGACACGGATCGGCCCTACCTCTTCTACGAAGAGCATAGGGTGAAGTTCAAAGGGAACAACGGACGGGGCAAAGCGAAACTGAAAGGCCATGGAAGACCGTTCTAGCTATATCTCATTCATCTGAGGCTCGAGCCAGCATCCGACTCGAGCCTCCCCCTCTCACCCCTTCCCCCTTCTCCTCTCTTGGTGCATCCGGTCACTCCACGCTCACTCCCCAGCGCGATGGCGAAGCCCTGAACCGTCACACCACGAGACGGTCGATCAGCCGAGGTCCCTCACGCCAGGATGGCTCATCGGAGATCCACCCAAAGAGCGAAATTCCTTGTTGAATCCCAGGGTCTGCACTATGAGAAGGGGAGCGGTCCTGCCACGTCACCTCCTGACGAGTTCGACCGAAAGGAATGCCTTAGGCAGACGTAACCGCGCCTCTCATCATGATCAAGGGGGCCCTGAATAATCCCTATGCCGTCGTGGCGATCAGCTTGATCGTTATGATCCTGGGCATGGTCTCCTATCAGAACATGGTGGTGGACATCTTCCCCGAGATCAACCTGCCGGTCGTCGCCGTCGCCACGTTTTATAAAGGCATGGGCCCGTCCGAGATCGAAGGCGCGATCACGCTCCGGCTGGAGCAGATCTTTCTGCAAGCCTCCTATGTCGAACATATCGAGTCGCGTTCGCTGCCCGGCGTCAGCCTCATCAAGGTGTATTTCCAGCCGTCCTACGACGTGAATGCGGCGATCGCCGAGATCACGAGCCTGACCTATTCGGCGCTCCGGTACCTCCCCCAAGGAGTGTTCCCGCCGATCATCGTCAAGTTCGGCGCGGCGAGCATGCCCATCGGCCTGCTCACGGTAAGCAGCGAGACGTTGGGGGAAAAGGAAGTCCGAGATCTGGCCTATTTCGGCGTCCGTCCACAATTGGCGAACGTCCCCGGCGTCTTCGTGGCGCCGAGCTTCGGCGGGACTGTGCGGCAAATCAGCGTGTTCCTTGACCGGGAACGCATGGTGGCCCGGGGCATCTCCACGCAGGAGATCGTCGGCGCGGTCAATGCGCAAAGCCTCCTGCTTCCGGCGGGCAACGTCAAGATCGGGCAGTTCGATTACAACGTCTATACCAATAGCATGATCAAACTGATCCAGGACATGAACGAGATTCCCGTCAAGGTGGTGAACGGCGTGCCGGTCAGCTTGAAGGATGTCGGCGCCGCGGTGGACTCGACCATGGTCCAATCGAACGTCGTGCGGATCAACGGGCGGCGGGCGGTGTACCTGCCGATCATGAAGCAGGCCGGCGCCAATACGATTCAGGTCATCGACGGGATTCAGGCGGCGTTGCCCAAATTGATCGGCCTGCCCAAGGACCTCTCGGTCAAACTGATCTTCGACCAATCGCTCTATATCCGGCAATCGATCCGGACGCTGGAGCATGAAGGGCTCCTCGGAGGAGGGCTCGCTTGCCTGATGGTGTTTCTCTTTCTCGGCAGTCTCGGCTACACCTTCATCGTGGCCCTGGCCATTCCGATTTCGATTCTGGCCGCCTTCGTCCTGCTGTACTTCTCCGGCCATACGGTCAACTTGATGACGCTGGGCGGCTTGGCCCTCGTCATCGGCACCCTGTTGGACGACAACATCGTGGTCCTGGAGAACGTGCACCGGCATCTCGAAATGGGCAAATCCGCCTGGCAGGCGGCGCTTGACGGAGCCGGCGAAGTCGCGCTGCCCATGCTCGTCGCCATGACGAGCACGCTCATCGTGTACCTGCCCATCTTCTTCTTTACCGGCATCGTGAAATTTCTGTTTGTGCCGTTGGCCGTCGCGGTGGCCTTTACGATGGTCGCCGCCTATGTCGCCTCCATGACGGTGGCGCCGGTGGCCATGGCCACTTCTTTGAAACCTCACCAGCCCCACGAGGGACAGGCCCCATCGGGCCGGCTCTTCGACCGGTTGTTCGACCGGCTCACCCGCGCCTATGAAACGCTGCTGCGGGCTTGTCTGCGCCGCAAGCTCGGGCTGGTGCTCGCCGTCACCTTTCTGTTAATTGGCTCGCTGCTCCTAACGCCTCGACTTGCGACGGAATTCTTCCCGAAAGTCGATGCCGGCCAGTTCGTGCTCTCGATCGCCGCGCCAGAGGGCACCAGGGTCGAAAACACCGAAGCCCTGGTGGCCCGGGTGGAGCAGATCATCAAAGACATCGTCCCGCCGAACGAATTGGATCAAGTCGTCGCGAACATCGGACTCCCTCAAGGCTGGATGGTCCTGTTCACCCCGGTCATCGGCCCACACCAAGCCTTCCTTGTCGTCAGCCTCGCGCGCGGGCATGGGACGAGGACCGAGGAGATCGTCGTGCGGCTCCGCGAACGGCTGAATCGGGAACTGCCGGGCCTCAAGGTGGCCTTTCAGACGGGCGGCATCATTAGTGACGTGATCAACTTCGGCCTGCCGGCCCCGATCGACATCAAGGTCAGCGGACTGAATCTCCAGCAGGTCGCTCAAGCCGCCACCGCCATCCGAAACGCCGTGAGCGGGGTCCCTGGCACTGCCGACGTGCAGGTACGGCAGGGCATGGACTATCCGGAATTGCGCCTGGAGATCGACCGCCAAAAGGCGGCCTATGTGGGCCTCACCGAGCGCCAAGTCGTGACGGATCTCTCGACGGCGCTCAGTTCGAACCTCCAATTGAGTCCCGGCTACTGGATTGATCCGAAGTCCAACAACGCCTACTTCGTCGTGGCCCAGTATCCCGAGCAGACCCTGACCCGGTTCGAGGACTTTCTGGACACGCCGCTGATCGGTGCCAAGATCGACCGCCCCGCCGCCGTCAGCACGGTCGCCCGTCTCGATCGCGGCAGCGCCCTGTCTCTCCAGCAAACGGCCTTCGCCCAGGTCCCCGCCGTTCTGCAACCATCCCACACCGACGCCGCCCCCGTTCTGCTCAGGGACCTGGTCACAGTGAAGCGTCAAACGGGCCCGGAGACTGTGGATCACTACAACCTGCAACGCAGCATGGATGTCCTCGTCAGCGTCCTGGGGAATGACTTGGGGCGAACCGCCAGACTGGTTGAGCACGCCCTCGCGGGCGTCTCCCTGCCGGG
The DNA here is from genome assembly GCF_947241125.1 of Nitrospira tepida. Lineage (NCBI taxonomy): Bacteria > Pseudomonadati > Nitrospirota > Nitrospiria > Nitrospirales > Nitrospiraceae > Nitrospira > Nitrospira tepida. The sequence goes on from NZ_OX365700.1 coordinate 2,954,061, forward strand.
CGACGTATTGACCAGCCTTAAAGGCGAGGTCGATGCGATGCGCGCGGCCTTGACCGGATTCGGGGGAGTGCTGCCGCTCGCCATCGTGCTCATCTATCTCGTGATGGTCGGGCTCTTCCGCTCCTATCTCGACCCACTGGTCATCATGCTCGCCGTGCCGCTCGGCTTCATCGGCGTCATCGGCATGCTGTTGGCGACCCACACGTCGGTCAATGTGGAGTCCCTGATCGGCGCCTTGATGATGATCGGCATCGTCGTCTCCAACAGCGTGCTGTTGGTGGATTTCGCCAACCGCCAGATGCGAGCGGGCATCCCCCTCGAAGAAGCGGTCGTGCTGGCAGGCAGGCTCCGCATGCGGCCGATCCTCATGACCTCGCTCGCCACGATTCTGGGATTGGCCCCCATGGCGCTTGGGTTGGGGGAGGGGAGCGAGGCCAATGTGCCGCTCGCCCGGGCCGTCATCGGGGGATTGCTCGTCTCGACCGTGATGACCCTGTTCTTCATCCCGGTCATGCATGCGATCGTCAGGCGCAAGGGCGCGAACGGGCCGCAACCGCAGGGGGAGCAGACCTGATGTCGAATCTGCCGCCCGAGCGCACTCCGGAACCCGACGAGCCGCGCCGCGCAACGGCGCGACGCCTCCACCGGCTCATGGGCGGGGCGGTGGTCGCGGCAGCCATCGTCATCATCGGCGTACTCGCGTTACATGGGTTGTACCCTTCCGACTCACCGATCGCCGGCCCGTCGGCGGGGGCCACGGCATCCGTTCCGGAACCGCAGGCCCTCGCGGTCCAAGTCGTCACGCCACAACGGCGGGACATTCGGCGACAGCTCACGGTATCGGCCAACATTTCCCCTTGGTACCAGGCCACGCTCTACGCCAAGGTGCCCGGCTACCTCAAGGAGGTCACGGCTGACAAAGGCGATACAGTTCGGAAAGGCCAGTTGCTCGCCACCATCGACGCGCCAGAAGTCGAACAGCTCTACCGCCAGGCGGAAGCGGACTTTCAGATGAAACGACTGACCGCGCGGCGATTACACAATGTCTGGACAGAGAATCCCGATGTCATCGCGAAACAGGATGTCGATGTGGCGGCAGGAGCGGCGGAAGAGGCCCGGCATTTGCGTGACAGCCGCCGGACCATGGTCGCCTATACGAAGGTGACGGCGCCGTTTGACGGAACCATTACCGCGCGCTTCGCCGACCCGGGAGCCCTCATTCAGTCGGCGACAGGGTCGGCCACGCAGGCGGCCCCGCTCTACACAATCATGGATCTCAGCCGGGTCCGCATCTACGCCAATCTTCCCCAGGAAGTGTCCGCCCTCGCCAAGCCCGGCGTTTCCGTGCGGCTCCAGGTGAAGGAGCAGCCCGACCGGGAATGGCACGGCACCATCACGAGAACGACGGGCGTGCTCGATCCGGCGACTCGGACGCTACTCGTGGAAGTTGATTTGCCCAATGACGATCGACGCTTGCAGCCGGGGATGTACCTGACGGCGACGTTCGACCTGGAAACCCATCAGAACGTGCTGGCGATTCCACCGGCGGCGATCCTGTCCGGATCGGCCAGCAAGGAGATGGCCGCCTTTACCGTCGTGAACGGTCAGGCGCGTCGGGTCCCGATCACGGTCGGACTGGACGACGGGCTGTGGGTGGAGGTCACACAGGGCCTGGCCGGCCACGAGGACGTCATTGTGGTGGGGAAAGGCAGCCTGGCGGAAGGACAGGCGGTCCGTCCCACCCCATACAATTTGCCGGTGGGGAAGCCGTCACGGCAGAAGCTCTAACCGTAACCGAGGAGCGTCCCATTCCATGGCCGGCGCTTGGTATGATGAAGAATCTGGGAGGCAGCGGATCTTTCCGAGGGTCTCGACTCAGTCCGTGGCACTCACGGTCCCGGAGGCCACGCCATGGCCTATGGTCAGCGGGGGGAGTGTCTCGTTCTCATCGCATCGGCGATTGGTCTTGCACTACTGCCAGCCTGCATCGCCTCCGGTCCCGGCCCACCTCCACCCCTTGCGGTGGAAGCCAGCCACAACCCAACCCAAATTCCTGCGTCCGTCGAACGGCTCGCCATTATCTATCCCCGTTCGGCTGATCCAACGCTCGCCGCGATCTATGCGCACCTCGAAGCCAGGACCTTTCTCCTCAAGCTCTCCCGGCCCTCATTACAGATCATCGATCGGACTCATCTGACAAGTGTCCTGGAGGAGCAGCGGTTCCAAGTCTCGGGCCTGGTTTCCGACGACAGCATGGCGCGCATCGGCCATCTGCTCGGAGCCGACAGCATTCTGTCATACCGCGTGGAACGTCCCACGCTGCACGACCAGTTCCGGGCTCGTTTCTCCGGACAGGTGCCGCCGGTGCGGGTATTCAGCAAAGTGACCCTGGTCGAGAGCGGAGAGGTCGTCTTTCATCACGTCGTGACGGTGCAGCCGCCGACACCGTCGGAGGAGGCGCCATTCACCGACGCTGAACCGCTGGTCCAGGAAGCCGTGAAGACCGGCGTGGGACAGACCCTGCTGGCTCTGCAACGCGCGTTTCAGTAGCAGACGCTCGCCACCCTGAAGGCGCGCGAGCAGAAACAACGCGAGTCGAGCAACAAGCAATTGGAGCCTCCAATCTATTCACATTTGTAGGACGCTGGAGTAGAGTAGGCGGCCCTGCCGATTGCATTAGCGTGAGAGTCGGCGCCCTGACTCAGCCGAGAAACCACTCACCACACGATCACCGTCCACCACCAGAGAGGAGGGTCCTGTATGACGCGCCGTTCGCCCACGATGTGGGGTGTGCTCGCCGGTTCGCTGGTGTTCCTCCTCGGGCTCACGTCATCGCCGGCGGGCGCCCCGCTCGCGATCCCCAAGCCCACAGACCCGTTGCTCCCTCCTCCGCCTCCTCCGGCCATCGAGCCGTCGGTCGTCAACCTGGCCGTGAGCGCCTCGCTGCAGCACGTGGCGCAGGCGGTGCAAGCCTCCTTTCCCATCCACCACCAGCATGAGGAGGAATGGCTGCCGGGCAAACGGCTCCTGGAGGGAGCCCCTTTCGAGTACCGGTATTACCTGTGGCGGGGGCCGGCGCAATTCACGCTGACCGGGAATCAGCTTGTCACGGAATTTCCCGACGTGCGATACCGTGTTGCCGCACGCATGGCACAGGCCGATGGCCAACCCCGCATCGGCACCTGCGGATACGGTGACCAATGGCCGCGACGCTTACGTCTTACGGCCACTTCTCTCTTAACATGGACCGAATCCTGGCGGCTCCATACCACCACGACCTTCAGACCCCCGGCGCTGGCAGACGACTGCCGCCTCACCCCGTTGATTGCGGACGTGGGTCCGCTGCTGGCCGCCGGATTGAATGAACGATTACCGCCGTTCGCGGCGGCGATTGATCGAACCGTGGCGGAGCAGGCCGAGGCCAAGCAGCGCGCCGAAATGATCTGGCAACGGCTCCAAGACCCGGTCGAACTCAAGCGGGGGATGTGGCTCGCGTATCGGCCGACTCTGGCGCGAGCCGGACCGATTGCGGCCGACGGCGAGGCGACCCTGCGGTCGATCGTGAGCCTGGCGTTCCATCCCCTCGTCACGCTCGGGGCCAAACCGGTCCTCTCCCCCACGCCCTTGCCGCCGCTGCAACTCGGCCAGCCGGCGGCAGCCGAAGGCTTCCACCTCGGCATCCCCATGCTGGTGTCCTATGAGGAACTGAACCGGCGACTGGCTCCGCAGGTGATGGGAGAAGAAATCCGGCCGCCCGTCGGCGCCCCAATCAAGGTGACCGGCTTGCAGGTGTACGGCAGCGGTGATCGGCTGATTGCGGCCGTCACCGTGACCGGCGGCGTGAACGGCACGCTCTATCTAGCCGGCCGCCCCTCACTCGCCCCGGTTACACAGGCCCTGGAGTTTCGTGGATTCGACTTTACGATGGAGACGAGAAATGTGCTGGCGAAGGCGACCGACCGCATGATGCACGATGCCATCTTGGAGAAGGTGCTCCCGGAGACCACGATCGACCTGCGCGATCGATTCGAGGACCTGCGCAACCGGATCGAGCGGCAATTCACGCGGGAACTCGTCCCGGACACCTGGCTGGAAGGCTCGGTGACGCAACTGGTTTCCCGTGGCATTTACCCCACAGAGCAGGGCCTCGAGATTCACCTCGTGGTTGACGGGAATCTCAAGCTCACAGTGGTGAAATGATCGGGGACGGACGCGCGAGCCGCGCCGACGACTGGTGATAGGGAAGGTGCGAGCGGGTCCGCGGCGGCGCGGGGCCGCCACGGACCCGTGTCTACCTGCCTATGGACTCAGATAGCCGGTCAGATCGTCCTGGACCGACCGAACTTCTTCCACGCTCTTCGCCAATTCGACAGCCTTCTCCGCTTCACGTTGCGCTTCGACGTTGCCCGTGAGGAAGACGCGCCCTTCAAGCGTGTTGACGGTGATCTTGCGCTGGCTCAGCACCGAATCGGCGGCCAGGGCATTTTTTACCTTCTCTGTGGCGGCCTTGTCGCCGGCCGTGCCGAAGGCCAGGGGCGGGAGGTACCCGAGCAAATCGTTCTGAACGGACTGCACTTCTTCCACATGCTTGGCCAACTCGACGGCTCGGTCGGCCTCCCGCTGCGTCGGGACCGTGCCCAGCAACTGCACGCGTCTCTTGTAGGTGGTCACCTTGATGTCTCGTTCGCGCAGCGTGGGATCCGACGCCAGGGCGGCCTTCACCTGATCGGTAATCTCCTTATCGCGAGCCGTGGTGTCGGTCACATGAGGGAGATACCCGACAAGATTGTTTTGTACCGAGCGGACCCCGTCCACGCTGTTGGACAGCGCCACGGCCTTGTCCGCCTCCCGCTCATGGAGCACCTCGCCCTGCAGCAACACCCGGCCTTTGTAACTGGAGACCGTGATCCCTCGCTGGCCGAGCACGGGATCGGCCGCGATCGCGCTCTTGACCTTGTCCGCGATCTCCTTGTCCGTCGCGGCGACGGCGACGGAACCCGCCCCAAACACACAGACCAGCCCGATCGCGAGGATCAGGCCGGTGCCATGCCCATGCACCCCTGTTCGCATTGCCTTCTGCATGGTTTCGTCCCTCCTTGTGAGATGGTGGTCAGCCGACGCTGGTTCCCTGCCATATCAGTGAAGAAGACGAAAGAAGAGGACGGATCAGGACGGAGCATGGAAGCCCCCGAGGAGAGATGCGGGAATGCTACCATGCGCTCGACGCAAATCCAAGAGAGGCCGGCCAGAGCCGGCGCATCCCGCCATCCCTTCCTGCGAGCGACAACCCCTCATCAGTTCGACCCTGTTTCGGCTCCTGACCCGGCCCTCGACACCCTTGCCCGACGCAGGCGGGTAGGGCCATGCCCCATCGACAACCCTTGGTAGGCAGATGAATACCGGCCTTGACCGGTACAGGGAAGCGCTCGGGCTTACAAGAGGAAGGGGAAGAGAAGACTCCGCGGCGACCCGATTGGGTCGCCGCGGAATGAGATCGAGAGAGACTATTGACGAATAATATAGCCGGTCAGGTCGTTTTGCACCGACCGGACTTCTTCTACACTTTTCGCCAGTTCGACCGCCTTCTCCGCTTCGCGCTGAGCCTGCACCTGGCCCGTCAGATAAACCCGACCCTGGATCGTGTTGACCTTGATCGGCCGCTGACTCAGGGTGGAATCGGCGGCAAGGGCCTGTTTGACCTTCTCCGTCGCGTCCTTATCCCCCGTTGTGGTGAAGACGACGGGCGGGAGGTAGCCCACGAGGTCGTTTTGCACGGCCCGCGTCTCTTCGACGTTCTTTGCCAATTCCACCGCCCGGTCGGCTTCTCGCTGATTCTCTACCTTCCCTTTGAGCTGCACACGACCGTTGTAGGCGGACACCGTGATGCCTCGCTGGCTGAGGGTCTGATCCGAGGCCAGCGCCTGCTTGACCTTGTCGACGATCTCCTTGTCCTTTGCCGTGTTGCGAGGGGCCTGCATCAGATAGCCGACGAGGTCATTCTGGACGGAGCGTACCTCTTCCACGCTGTTGGCCAAGTCGATCGCTTTGTCGGCCTCCCGCTCGTAGGGAACCTGCCCTTTCAGCAACACGCGGCCCTTATAGGTCGAGACGCTGATCCCCCGCTGGCTGAGCACCGGATCAGAGGCCAGCGCGCTCTTGACCTTGTCCGTAATCTCTTGATCTGTTGCGGCCAGGACCGTCGTGGCGCTCAATACTAGCGCCACTCCGCCCGCAAGCGACCAGCCGATCCACCGCCCGCCGCCCGTCGCACTCATGACGTTCTGCATCATCTCGTCCCTCCTTGTGAATGGTGGTCAACACACCGCCGTTGTCTGCCGTACCAACCAAGAAGACGAACCAGGAAGACCTGTCGGCCTCTCCCTGATGCGAAGGAGCCGGATGCTAGCATGCGGTTGAGACAAAGCCAAGCCATACGAGCGGGCGACACGATCTTTCCAACGCCGAGCCTTCATGATCGACGATGGCGGAATCGAATCACGCCGGATTCAGGACTCTGATGCGCCGGCACGAAACCGGCCTTCTCGAGGACACGGATCGAAGCCGCCAGGTCTGGCAGGGTCTCCGCCAGTACGCAGGCCACCCGCCCGCTTCCTCGCCTTGCAGTCGCCCGAATTCATCTGCTATTCTTCGTGCTTCTTTCACCACGACACGGTCGTCTCTATCCTGACACATCGATTCCAAGGAGTGGCATATGGCCGGCATGCAGCGGGCGCTGATCAGCGTGTCTGACAAGACAGGCATTGTCGAACTCGCCAGGGGGCTGGAGGCCCTCGACACGGAAATCCTTTCGACCGGCGGCACGGCCAAAACGCTCCGCGAGGCGGGCGTGACGGTGGTCGATGTCGCAGCCTACACCGGATCGCCGGAGATTCTCGACGGCCGCGTGAAAACGCTCCATCCCAAGATTCACGGCGGCCTCCTCGGCCGGCGCAGCCTGCCGGCGCATGTCGAGCAGATGCGGCAGCACCAGATTGGCCCTATCGACGTGCTCGTGGTGAACCTCTATCCGTTCGAGGCCACGATCGCCAAGCCCGACTGCCCGTTCGAGGAGGCCATCGAACAGATCGACATCGGCGGCCCCTCAATGCTGCGGTCGGCAGCCAAGAACCACGAGGACGTGCTGGTGGTGGTCGATCCCGCGGACTATCCGCGCGTGTTGGAGGCGGTGAAAAGCGGATCGGTGCCGTCCTCCCTCCGGCGCGAACTCGCGTTGAAAGTCTTTCAACACACCGCCCGGTACGACAGCCTGATTGCCGGCTATCTGGAACGGCAGGTGCAGGGCACGGAGACGAAGTTTCCATCCGTCCTGTCGTTGCAGTTTGAGCGGGTGGAAACGCTCCGCTATGGCGAGAATCCGCATCAACAAGGCGCGTTCTATCGTGACCTCCAGGCCACGGAACCGTCCGTGTCGCGCGGGAAGATCCTGCACGGCAAGGCGATGTCCTACAACAATTTCCTCGACGCGAACGCTGCGCTGGAACTGGTCAAAGAGTTCGATCAGACCGCGGTCTCGATCATCAAGCATAACAATCCCTGCGGCGCCGCCTTGGGCGCCACGCCCGTCGAGGCCTACGTGAAAGCCCGCGAGACCGACCCGGTCTCGGCGTTCGGCGGCGTGATTGCATTCAACCGACCGGTCGACCTGGCCGCCGCGAAGGAGATCACCGCCACCTTCGTCGAGGTCGTCATCGCGCCGAGCTTCGCGGAGGATGCCCTGGCCGAGTTGAAGCGCAAGAAGGATATTCGGCTGTTGGAAGTCGGCCCGCTCCGCAAGGCCGGCCCCGAGGGCTACGATCTCAAAAAACTGGTCGGCGGTCTGATCGTCCAGGACCGCGACCTGGGCGTCCTCTCCGACCTCAAGGCCCTGTCCGTGCCGACGGTGCGCAAGCCCACGGAGGAGGAATATCGGGCGGCCGGCTTCGCCTGGATCGTGTGCAAGCATGTGAAGTCCAACGCCATCGTCTATGCGAGGCCGGGACAAACGGTCGGCATCGGCGCGGGGCAGATGAGCCGCGTAGATTCGGTCAAGCTCGCCGGCATGAAGGCGCAATTGCCCGTGAAGGGCTGCGTGATGGCCTCGGACGCCTTCTTCCCGTTCCGCGACGGACTGGACGCGGCGGCCCAGGCCGGCATCACCTGCGTGATCCAACCAGGCGGGTCGATCCGCGATAGCGAGGTCATCAAGGCGGCGGACGACCATGGGATGGCGATGATTCTGACGGGCATGCGCCATTTCCGCCACTGACGGATGCTGAAACCGGTCCCCAACGTCGTTCTCAGTTGCTCGTGCCCTTCGACAGACAGAGACAGAGTACGCCTCAGAGCCCTCGCGCCTTGCGGCCTTGTTGGAGAACCGGTTTGAGCATCCGTCTCACCTCCAAGACCAATCGAGCAACGGCGTTCTGATGAACATCCTGGTCATCGGGAGCGGCGGGCGCGAACATGCGATGGTGTGGAGGCTCGCGCAGAGTCCGCGGCTGACCCGCCTCTACTGCGCCCCCGGCAACGGCGGGATCGCGCAACAGGCCACCTGCGTCCCGATCGCCGCGGAGGATGTGGCCGGCCTCAAGGCCTTTGTCCAGCGCGAGGGCATCGATCTCACCGTGGTCGGTCCCGAAGCCCCGTTGGCCGCCGGGATCGCGGATGAGTTCCGCAAAGCCAAGCTGAAGATCTTCGGGCCGACCGCGCTTGCCGCCCAAGTCGAATCCAGCAAGATCTTCACCAAGGAGCTGCTGACCAGCCATCAGATTCCGACCGCGCGCGCCCAATCGTTCGATCAGGTGGAGCCCGCCTTAGCCTATTTGCGCGACCAACCGCTCCCGATCGTGATCAAGGCCGATGGGTTGGCGCAGGGCAAGGGTGTGGTGGTCGCCACGACCGCCGCCCAAGCCGAGGATGCCGTGCGCGACAGTTTGGAACGGCACCTGTTCGGGGCTGCCGGCCGGCGGGTGCTGATTGAACAATTTCTCGACGGCGAGGAGCTCACCGTCATGGCCGTGACCGACGGCAAGACCGTGATTCCGATGCTGCCGGCGCAGGACCACAAGCGGGTGGGGGACGGCGACACAGGACCCAACACCGGCGGCATGGGCGCCTACGCCCCGGCGCCGCTCGGGAGCGCGGCGTTGATCGAGCGGGTGCAGCGCACGGTCCTGCAACCGACCGTGGACGCGCTCTCGCGCATGGGCCGTCCGTTTCAGGGCGTGCTCTACGCGGGATTGATGATCGTGAAGGGTGAGCCCTACGTGCTGGAGTTCAATGCCCGCCTGGGGGACCCGGAAACCCAGGCGGTGCTCCCCCTGTTGAAGACCGATCTCGTGGATGTCATCGAAGCCGTGGTCGAACATCGGCTGGATCAATGCCGTATTGAGTGGCATCCGTTGACCGCGGTCTGTGTCGTGCTGACCTCGGGCGGCTACCCCGGTTCTTATCGCCACGGCTGTCCGATCAGCGGTCTCGCGGCCGCGCGGCAGGATGACGGACACCATACCATCGTCTTTCATGCCGGCACAGCGGTCACGGACGGCTCGCTCGTCACCGCCGGAGGCCGGGTCTTAGGGGTGACGGGATTGGGGTCGACGCTGCTGGAGGCTCGGGAGCGGGCCTATGCCGCCGTCCGGCCGATTCAGTTCGACGGGCGGCATTTCCGCACCGACATCGCCATGCGCGCGCTGCGCCAGTCCCGCGCGTAAACCAGGATGCCTCCGCCGACTCATCGTGTCACTCATCGATTGTGTTGACGGCTTCTCGCCCGCGCTGCTGACGGAGTTGCGCTCCATCATCCGGCACGACGGCATCCTGGCTGCGGCGACCGAAAGTTCCTATGCCCTCTGCGGCTCGCCCTGGAGCGAACCCGCGGTCGCGCGGATCAACCGGCTCAAGGGGAGGCCGCCGGACAAGCCGTTGCTGGTGCTCATCCATCGTCCTGAGGAGCTGGTACGTCTGACGCGGGACATTCCGGAGCCGGCTCGAGTCCTCATGCGGCATTGCTGGCCTGGTCCGCTCACCATCGTGCTGCCGGCCCATCCATCGTTGCCACCGGGGCTCACCGCCGGCACGCAGACCGTCGGCATTCGCTGGCCCGACTACCGGCCGCTGGTTCCGCTCTTGGAGGCCGTCGGGCCGTTGACCGGCACCAGCGCCAACCGATCGGGGCACGAACCGCTGACCGACGCGCAGTCCGTGCAGAAGGAATTCGGCTCCGACCTCGATGTCGTGCTGGATATGGGCCCGACACCGGGCGGCGCACCCTCGACCGTCGTGCACATCGAGGCCCACGCCGTGCGACTGCTCCGGGCCGGACCGGTCGCCGCGCCCGAGCTCCGGACATTGCTGGCGCCACTTGGTATCGCGCTGATTGAGCCGGCAGCCGGTGACCTCGCCTGACGCGGACCGGCTGGCACAGTCGTACTCACCTCACACCAAACAGGAGAGAAGGAGAAATGAGAACATTGTCCCGCTGTGGTTGGACCTGGTCGCGGACCATCGCCCCGGTTGGTCTCGGCATCTTGTTGCTTGCGATGACGGGCTGTGACTGGTGGCCGCCGGCGCTGCAATCGCAGATCGAGCAGCTCAAGACCGATCTGCAGACCTTGACCGCGGAACGCACCAGGCTCGAACAGCAGGTCTCGGCCCTCACCCGCGCGCGGGAAGATCTTCAGGTCCGGGTGGATCAATTGGCGCAGGTCAATAAAGAGCGAGGGGCGATGATCGCCGACCTGGAGCGGTCGCTGAAGGCCGCCCGCCAGCAGAAGGCGGCCCCGGCGAAATCGAGCACTGTCAAGGCCAAAACAGGTCACCCGACCAAGGCGAAGACCACTGTGCAGAAGACGACGAAGAAGAAGCCGACAGCAACCAAACCGAAGGCGCGTCCCTGACGAGCCCCCGATAGTCGGTCATGGAATCGGAAGGAACGGCCGCTAGCTGGAGGAAGAAGACGAACTGCCACCGCTGGACGCCGACGTTCCGCTGGACCCGGACGAGGCCGGGGCGGCGGTCGAGGCCGATGAGGCTGACGAGGGGGCGCCACCGCCGCCCGAGGGACCAGTGGCTGCGGTGCCTGTGCCTGCCTTGGCCGGAGCCGCGGCATTGCTGTCGCCCTTGCCGTTCTCGGAGGGCTTCAGCTTGTTGGAATAGTCCGTAATGTACCACCCGCTGCCTTTGAACATGATCGCTGGCGAGGAAATCACTTTGTTCACGGCGTGGCCGCACCGTTCGCAAGTGGCAATCGGCGGGTCGCTCACCCGCTGTTTCACCTCGAATCGGTAGTCACAACCCTGGCAGACATACTCGTAAATCGGCACGGATGGCCTCCCTTCTCACGCGACACAACTTCAACCAAGATAACGCTGGATGGCCTGAAATCAAGCCCCGGCCTCACTCGAACTGCTGCCAGGTGGGGGCGAGGCAACCAGTGGACGGAACGGCGGCCGCGACTACCGGCTCAGGTTCCGGAGAGCCGTCTCCATGCGATCCATCCCGCGGGTGATCGCATCAAGCCCGGTGGCATAGGACAATCGGATGTGATCCTGGCTCCCAAACGGCTCACCCGGCACCACCGCAATTTGAGCCGTCTTCAAGAGATACTGCGCCACCTCGCTCGGCGTCCGAAGCGCGGTGTCATCCGCACGGGCGCCCAGCACGCCGGCAAGATTGGGAAAGGCATAGAAGGCCCCCGTCGGCATCCGGCAATGGACTCCGGGCATCTTGTTGAGCCGTTCGACCATGACCCGGCGCCGCCGCTCGAATTCTGTCACCATTTCCGTGACGAACCGAACCCCCATCTTCAGCGCCGCCACTGCCGCCTTCTGCGAAATCGAGCAGGGGTTCGAGGTGCTTTGGCTCTGAATGTTGGCCATCGCCGTGAGCAGATCTTTCGGGCCGGCCGCGTACCCGATGCGCCAGCCGGTCATGGCAAACGACTTGCTCACACCGTTGATGACGACGGTGCGGGCGGCGACTTCCGGGCTCAGGCTGGCGATGCTGAGGTGGCGGACCCCGTCGTAGATGATCTTTTCATAGATCTCGTCGGAAATGATGAGCAGATCATGGCGGCAGGCTACCTCCGCGATCACGTCGAGCGTCCGCCGGTCGTACGTGGCGCCTGTGGGGTTGCACGGGGTGTTCACGACGATGGCCTTGGTCCGCGGCGTGACCAACGTTTCGAGTTGCTGCCGATCGATCGCATAGCCGTCCTCTTCGCGGGTCTTCAGCCACACCGGCGTCCCGTCGTTCAGCAGCACCTGGTCTTGATAGGACACCCAGAACGGCGTGGGAATAATCACCTCGTCGCCGGCTTCGATCAGCGCCTCGAAGAGATTGTACAGGGAGTGTTTCGCCCCGCAGGACACAAGCACCTGCGTCCGCTCGTAGGACAGCCCCTGCTCGGCGCGCAGCTTGTCCACGATCGCCCCGCGTAAGTCGTCGATGCCGGAGGAGGGCGTATATTTCGTAAAGCCGGCGTCGATGGCGGCCTGCGCCGCCTCCTTGACCGGCTGCGGCGTATCGAAATCCGGCTCTCCGGAGGCGAAATCGATCACGTCGACGCCCTGCGCGGCCATAGACTTGGCCAGGGCGGTAATCGCCAAGGTCGGGGAGGGGACCACCCGAGCGGCCCGAGCAGCCAGTTTCATGACGATCCGCTCCGTAATCGTGCCTGGAGTCGCCGGGCGACGTCCGGATGGAGAAACTTGTTAAGGTCGCCCCCGTGGCGGCCGACGTCCTTGATGAGACTTGAGGTCAAATAGGAATACTCTTCGCGCGGCATGAAAAATACCGTCTCGATCGAACTGTCCAACTTGCGGTTGACGAGCGCCATTTGAAACTCATATTCGAAATCCGAAATCGCGCGCAGCCCTCGGATCACGGCGCGCGCCCCCATGCGGCGGACAAATTCCACGAGCAGGCCCTCGAAACTCGTCACCTGCACCCCGGGCAACTCCTTCGTCACCACCCGCACCATCTCGATCCGTTCTTCCAGCGTAAATAACGGCCGTTTGGCGGGATTGGGCGCCACGGCGACCATGACCTGGTCGAACACGGAGAGGCTCCGGGTGATGATATCAGTGTGCCCATGCGTAATGGGATCGAAGGTGCCTGCGTAGATGCCGAGTTTCATGCGGACTCCGCCGATGCAACCATTGAGCAGGCCTCCTGACGATACAGCGTGACCGCCGAGTCCCCGTACCGATACGTCCGCGCCCTGGCCAACGGGCCAAAGCCCGGCGGCGGGACGAAGTCCGCGTCATGCTCGACCGCCACGATCGCGCGCGGTTCCAGCAGGCGCGGAGGAAATCGGGCCGCGAGCCGGGTCACCTCCTCCGTCGCGCGATAGGGCGGATCGGCCAGCACAAGGCGGAACGGCGGCAGGGTATCGGCCACACGCGACAAAAAGGTTTCCACCCGACGCACGTGGACCTCCACACTGTCCGTCAACCCACAGGCTTGAAGATTCTCTCGGATGAGGCGGATTGAGAGAGGATCGGCTTCGACAAACGTAACGTGGGTTGCCCCTCGGCTGAGCGCCTCAATGCCCAACGCCCCGCTGCCGGCATAGAGGTCAAGGACCCGTGCGCCTTCCACCTCGCTGCCGAGGATGGAAAAGAGGGCTTCCTTGACCCGATCGGTGGTCGGCCGAATCGTCAGCCCGCGGGGAGTCTTGAGCCGGCGCCCTTTTCGCTTGCCCGCAATAACCCGCACGCCAGAACCACTTGTATCCGCGGACTCTAACACAGGGATTTTCAGAGGGTCAAGGCAACGACCAGGCGGACTGGCACCCTGGCGACAGGGCAGCCTCGGCGTCGGTCGAGGCTGTGTTTTGACGGACTTTACGGGGATTGTCTATAATCAGCCCGCGCACCGGCCGGAGCTCAGCCGTCACCGTGAACGACTGCGGGTCGATCATCGGCCTGCTGAGCGGCAGCCGGCGCGCGAGGGTGAAGAGGCGGGCGAGTCAGCGGGTCGCGGCGGGCTGCACTTCTCGCAGCGTCAGGCTCTTTTTCCGATTCGCCGCGATCGTGCGATCGATGATGGCGCCGCAATTGATGCACTTCCAGGCATAGAAGATCAGGAAGAAGTCGGAGAACCGTTCGAGCATCATGAGCCCTTTGCACTTCGGACATTCCATGGGAGCCTCCTCAGCTCGGTGCGTTGCGCGATGGACGCGCCATGGAAGCAAGTCACGAACCAGCATGAATGATCAAGACTTATCAATGGCTTATCGTTTTCACGTCGGTCAGAAATGGCGCGAAGTGCTCAACTTTATCCAGGGCCGCTGTACAAAAACGTTCACGGAGAGGGGAACCTGACTTCGGTGCCGCGAGGATCACACCCTAAGTCCGCCGTCATCCGGATCTGCGACTGGCCCGAACGGGAGCGACCACGGGAACGGCTGCTGCGCGACGGAGCCGAGAGTCTCTCCGATGCGCAACTGTTGGCCATCGTCTTGCGCGTCGGCCGGCCGGAGGCCTCAGCCGTCCAGGTGGCGATGGATCTCCTGTCCCGAACCAATGGGCTCCAGGGGATTGCCCGGATAGGGACGGACGCCCTTTGTCGGGTGCCCGGCATCGGGCCGGCCAAGGCGGCGCAATTGAAAGCCGCCGTCGAGATCGGCAAGCGCGCTCTGGCTCAACCGCTGTCGACCGGACAGCCGATCCGCTCCAGCGGGGACGTGTTCCAGGCCTACGCGCCCCAGCTTCGGGATCTTCGCCATGAAACCTTCCGGTTGCTGCTGTTGGATGCCAAGCATGCGCTGATCCGGGAAACCACCATTTCCGAAGGCACCCTGACCGCGAGTCTCGTGCATCCCCGGGAAGTCTTTTCTCTGGCCGTCCGGGAATCCGCGGCCGCCGTCATTTGCGTGCACAATCATCCCAGCGGGGACCCGACCCCCAGTCCCGAGGACCGGGCCCTCACCCGCCGCCTCCAGGACGCCGGCGAGCTGCTGGGGATCCCGGTGCTGGACCATGTCGTGATCGGGGACGGGCGTTACGTCAGCTTTGCCGATCGGGGATGGATGGAGGAGCGAACCGTGGCCATGTAACCGTCGTGAGATGGAACGAAAGGAGGACCGCATGAGCGCAGGACCAGGAGCTGTCATCAGAAATGTCGCGCTCGTTTCCTACACCGGAGCCGGGAAAACCTCCCTGGCTGAAGCCCTTGCCTTCGGCGCCGGCGCGATTCCCGCGCCGGGATCGGTCTCCCTCGGCACGACCCTGTCGGATTTCGAACCCGAAGAGCAGCATCGCCAGCATTCCTTTAGCACCGCTCTCCTGCAATTTTCCTATCAGCACCATACGCTATCCATTCTCGATACCCCGGGCGAGCGTAATTTTCAGGGGGAAACGCTGGCGGCCCTGCGGGCAGTGGATGCCGTGATCGTCGTGGTCAACGCGGCCATGGGCATCCGGCCGCAACTCACCCGTCTTTGGGAGCATGTCCGTCTGCTCAAACTCCCCGGCCTCTTGTTTGTGACCGACGTGGAACAGGCCCAGGGGCCGCTCGACTCGCTGATCCGCGACTGTGCCGAAGCCCTCGATACGGTGGCGTTGCCGTTGGTCCTGCCCGTCGGCCAAGGGGAACAGTTCGACGCCGTCGCCGACGTCTTGGCCGGTTCGATGCTGAAATCAGGGCCGGAGTCGAACCGGGTGCAGACCCTCCCGCTGCCGGAGGCCTGCGCCGCCTCCGTGGCAGAGGCCAAACGGCAATTGATCGAAGCGGCGGCCGTGACGGACGATGCCCTGCTCGAGGCCTACCTGGGCGGCGGGGAGCTGTCGATGGACCAGATTCATCGCGGGCTGGCGGCCGCGGTGCAGAGCGGGCGGATGCTGCCGGTGTTGTGCGGATCCGCCGTTCGGCAGATCGGCATCCAGAGCCTCTTGGACGCGATCGTGCGGTTTCTTCCCGCCCCGACCGAGCGGCAGGCAGAGCCGTTCGCCCAAGCCGCCCATTCCAACGGCTCCGCTCCTGTGTCCAGACAAGGGCTCCCCGACGAGAAGTTCGCCGCGCTCGCCTTCAAGACGATCATCGATCCCTTCATGGGGCGCATGACGTATGTCCGCGTGTACTCCGGTTCCCTCCAAGCCGACACCCCGATCTTCAACGCCAGCCGGCAAGTCCGGGAGCGGGGCGGGCACCTCTTCACGGTCATCGGGAAAAAGTATCAGTCGGTTCCGACCCTCACCGCAGGCCAGATCGGCGCCATCGGGAAGCTCAAGGACACGCAGACCGGGGATACGCTCTGCGATGAAACCGAGCCGGTCCTGTTTCCGGCCCTGTCGTTGCCGCGCCCGGTGCTGTCGTACGCCTTGGAGCCAAAGTCGAAAGCCGACATTGAAAAGGTCAGCCTCGGCCTGCACAAATTAGTTGAGGAGGACCCCACGCTGGCCCTGTTGCGCAACGATGAAACGAAGGAACTCGTGTTGAGCGGCCTCGGCCAGGTCCATATCGACGTGGCCGTGGAGCGGCTGCGCCGCAAGTACGGCGTGGAAGTGGAGCTGCACACTCCGCGCGTGCCGTACAAAGAGACCATCCGATCCGCGGCCTCGGCGCAGGGCAAGTATAAGAAACAGACCGGGGGCCACGGCCAATACGGCGATTGCTGGCTGCAGCTCACCCCGCTGGAACGCGGCGCCGGCTTCAAGTTCGAAAACAAGATCGTCGGCGGCGCGATCCCCCGCAATTTCATTCCGGCGGTGGAAAAGGGCGTCGTCGAAGCCATGCATGAGGGCGTGCTGGCAGGCTTTCCCGTGGTCGATCTTCAGGTCACGGTCTATGACGGGTCGTATCATGTCGTCGATTCGTCGGAACTGGCCTTCAAAATCGCGGCGTCGATGGGGTTCAAGAAGGCGATGGAGGCGGCGCACCCGATTCTCTTGGAGCCCTTGATGCACGTCGAGGTGAGCTGTCCCGACGAATTCGTCGGCGCGGTGATCGGCGACTTGAACGGGCGGCGCGGCCGCATCATCACCGTCACGGCCAAGGGCCATACGGAATCCATCGAAGCGATCGTGCCGCTCGCCGAGATGCTCCGCTACGCCTCGAGCCTCAACGGCCTGACCGGCGGGCGCGCGGATTATGCGATGGAACTCGCCGGGTACGAAGAGGTGCCGCGCGACCAGGCCGCCAAGGTGATCGAGGAAGCCAAGGCCTCACGGCATGCGGTGGCCTGACCGGTGAGGAGGGGAGCAGGTCCGGCGAGGGCGATCAGCCGGTCTTGAGGACGACGTAGAAGGCCCGGCTCTCTCGGATCACGCGCAAGAGGAGGGATTCGCCGCGGCGGGCGCGTGCCACCGCGGCCGTGAACTCGCCCACTGAGTTCACTTCCGTCCGATTGACCTCCTTGATCAGATCGCCCTCCCGCAGGCCCTCCGCATGGGCCAGGGTGCCGCGATCGACCTTGGACACCAGGACGCCGTGCGTCTCTTTCAGCTTGAACTTCTCCGCGAGCGCGGCCGTCAGATCCTGGACATCCAGCCCGAGCTTGCCATCGGCATGCACCTGCGGCACGGAGGCCAGCACGGCCCCGTCGCGCCGCTCGGACAGCGCCACCTCGATCTCCCGCCGATGCCCGTCCCGAATGATCTCCACCTTCGCGGTACTGCCGGGGTCCAGCGTCGCCACGACGCGCGAGAGGCGGTTCGGCGAATCGATCGCGGTCCGGTTGATCTTGGTGATCACATCCCCGGGATGAATCCCCGAGGCGGCCGCCGGATCGCCGTCGAAGACCTCGTTCACGAGCACGCCGTCCGTTTCGGTGACGCCGAACTTCTTGGCCAATTCGGCCGTGAGGGGTTGAATCCCAACGCCCAGCCAAGCCCGCACCACGCGTCCCCGCGTCAGCAGTTGCTGCACGACCTGCTTGGCCATGTTCGACGGAATCGCAAACCCGATCCCCTGGGCAAAATTGATGATCGCCGTGTTGATCCCAATGACTTCGCCGCGCAGATTGAACAGCGGCCCTCCCGAATTGCCGGGATTGATCGAGGCGTCGGTCTGAATGAAATTCTCGTATCGCGAGAGATTGATGTTCTCGCGCCCCACGCCGCTGACCACGCCGAGCGTCACCGTCCGCTCGAGCCCGAACGGATTCCCCACCGCCAGCACCCATTGGCCCACGCGCACCGTGGACGAGTCGCCGAAGTTGGCGTAGGGCAGGTCCCGCGGGACCGCCAACTTCAACACGGCGAGGTCGGTATCCTGGTCCCGTCCGACCACCTGGGCAATGGCCTTGGTGCGATCGGAAAACCGGACCTCGACCTCGGCTGCGTCGCCGACCACGTGGTTGTTGGTGACGATATGGCCCTGGCGGTCGATGATCACGCCCGCGCCCGATCCCGTCCCGCCCGGCTGGCGCTCGCGTCCCTGATCCAACGTCCCGGAGGCTTGCACCGGGAAGATGTTCACGACTGCCGGCCCGGCGCGCTCGGCCAAATCCGTGATCACGTCCTGGATCTGTTCCAGCAGCTTGAGTCCGGAGGACACATCGTGCGTCGGCCCCCCTGGTGTTGCGGCCGGAGCCGCGGCAAGGAGCGGGGCGGGCAGCACGCCCAGGCCTAGCAGGGCCACGGCGACAGGGAGATGTCGCCGACATCGGGCGTCCCATGACGAGGATTGGTGACGATCTCCCGTGTCCGTCAGTCCCATGACCCCATCGACTTCCCTTATGCGAGACGTTCCAGAGATCGGCTGGCCGTGAGGTGGGCCACACAGGGCGTCAGAGCCGATTCAGGCCCGACCAGCGCCACCAGATCCCCAGCCCGAAGCATCGACCGTTCCGCCGGATTAAGCAAGACGGCCCCACGGACGATCATCAGCACCCGCACCCCATACCGCGAGGCCAGGACCTCGAACGACAGCCCGATGCAGGACGATCCTCTGGCCACCGGCACATAGGCAAAGGTTTCACCCCGGATCTGGATATCACGATAGTACCGCACCAGATCGTCGTGAACAAATTCCGACCGCAGGACGCCGACCTGGCCATTGATCCGCTCCAACTGTTCTTTATAGGACTGGACCTGGGGGAGGGAGTGACGCAGGAGGTCCTCTGCGGCGGAGGGCGACAGGCGACCCTCATTCGGAGATGAGAAGCCGGTCTCGATGGCCTCGCGACTGACGGCTTCGCCCAGGTGACGGTGGACTCGCGACAGCGCCGCCTGCACCTGTGACGCTTGCCAATGGAGCCGCATCAGTTGCACCTTGCGATTGACCCGTTCGGCCACCGCAAGCGTGCCTTCTTCGATGGTCGCCAGGGTAAACCGGAGTTCCTGGCGGAGACGGGTCAGCAAATCGAGATGGACCATGGCCGGATCAAGTTAATATGTCGTATAAGATCTATTATGTAAACTTATATCGAAATTCTTCAAGACCAAATCCTACGCTCTCGAGGCCGACTCTGCGTGACTCGGCCCGCTCCCTTCCCTCTTTCCAATCTTGGGCTCCGTACCATGCCAGAGACGGCGCATATTCTCCCGGTGCCGGAGAAGAATCAACCCACTCACGACGCACGCAAACACCACCAGCAGGCCATCGCCTCGCACCAGCGCCAACAGCGGAAACACGGCAAAGGCCGCAATCGCGGCACCCGATGAATAACGCCAGAGCGCCGCCGTGCCCAGCCAGACGGCAAGCAGGATCCCTCCCAAAACCGGCTCGACGCCCAAGACCGCACCCAGGGCCGTCGCCACGCCCTTGCCCCCTCGAAACCGCATAAACAGGGAGAACAGGTGCCCCACCACCGAAGCGAGCGCAACCGCCAGCACCATCCAGGTTTCGCCGAAGACCTGCCCCGCGCCCCAGCCGGCCACCCACCCCTTGCCCATATCGCCCAGGAGCGTCAAAAGCCCCGCGTCCTTGCCCGCCACCCGGAGGACGTTCGTGAAGCCGATATTCCGGCTTCCCGTCGTTCGCGGATCGGGCCGACCCAGCGCGCGGCACACCACCACCCCGAAGGGAACGGCTCCCAAGAGATAGCCACCCAGCAGCCACAACGGAAACAGCATCGCGCCGTCTGCTTTCTGCGGATCGAGGTCCGGACCAGGCCGGCGAGCCGGTCGCTACCAGCCCCGGATCGTGATCTGGCGCCAGAAGTTGGCCAGGTAATACCCACCTGAGACCAACGCCATCGCCAAGGAGATATAGAGCAGGATCGTGCCCACCTGATGCAGGTCCAGGAGGAACAGCGAGATCCCGCTGCCTTCCAGAATCAAGAATACGATCGCGACCACCTGGAAGACCATTTTGTATTTGCCCAGAGTTTCGGCGGGCAGAATGATCCCCTGGGCCGCCGCCACCGCCCGGACGCCGGTCACCGCCACTTCGCGGGCGAGGATCAAGATCGCAATCACCGCCGGCACCCGATCGAATTGGACCAAGAGAATCAAGCCCGACAGCACGAGGAGTTTATCGGCGATCGGATCCAGCAGCTTGCCGAGCCGCGTGACCTGACCGCGCCGGCGGGCGAGATAGCCATCGAGCAGATCCGTGACCGAGGCCACGACGAAGACGCTGGCCGCCGCGACGGCCCGCGCCGGCGTCGGATCGGCAAACAGGATCACGAAAATCGGAATCAGCAGGATGCGGCCGAGCGTGAGCAGGTTGGGGAGGTTCGTGCATTCCACCACCCACCCGCGCGGTTCGATGGATTCCAGCCGTTTCATTTAGGCCAACCCGTTTTTCAACAGATCGTGCAGATGCACCACGCCGGCCAGACGCTCCCCCTCGTCCAGGACCACCAAGGACGTGATCGAGAACCGCTCCATCATCTCCAGCGCGCTCGTGGCGAGGGCATCAGGCCCGATGGATTTGGGACGCTTGCTCCCCAAGTCGCCGGCCTTGATGCGCCGGAGGTCCAGTCCCTTTTCAAAGGCCCGCCGCAGGTCGCCGTCCGTCACCACCCCGACCAAACGTCCCCGGGCATTGACGACCGTCGTCATGCCGAGCTTCTTGCCGGTCATTTCCATGATCGCATCCCGCGCCGACGCATCGGCCCGCACCAGCGGAATCGCCTCGCCCTGGTGCATGAGATCGCGCACCTTGAGGAGCAGCCGCCGCCCCAGCGTCCCGGCCGGATGGACCAGCGCAAAGTCCTCTTCCTTGAAGCCGCGCTGTTCGAGCAGCGCGATCGCGAGCGCGTCCCCCATGGCCAGCGCCGCCGTCGTGCTGGCCGTCGGCGCCAGGCCCAACGGACAGGCCTCTTCGGCGACCGACACGTCCAGCACCGAATCGCTGTGCTTGGCCAAGGTCGAGTGGATTTTCCCCGTGATCGCCACGACCGGAATGTTCAGCCGCTTCATGAAGGGCAGCAGCTTGACGATCTCTTCCGTTTCCCCGCTGTTGGAGAGCGCCACCAATACATCGTGGCGGCTCACCATGCCGAGGTCGCCGTGCAGTCCCGCCGCCGGGTCCAGGTAAAACGCCGGGGTGCCGGTGCTGGCCAAGGTCGCCGCGATCTTCTGCGCGATGATGCCGGATTTTCCCATCCCCGACACCACCACCTTGCCTGCGCACCCGTAGAGCAGCTCGACCGCCCGGTCGAACTGCCGGTCCAATCGCCCGATCAAGCCGGTGATCGCCCGGGCCTCGATCTCCAAGACTCGCTTGCCGCTCTGGATGCTCACAGGACAAACTCCGGTCCCTTGCCCGACGCGTCGCACAGGCGCTTCACCCGCTCCAGCAACCGTTTGAGCTCTGACAAAGGGACCATATTGGGCCCGTCCGACAGGGCTTCATCCGGCCGCGGGTGCACTTCCATGAAAAATCCGTCGCAGCCGGCGCCCGCCGCGGCGGACGCCAAGGGGGCGATAAATTCCCGTTGCCCGCTCGAGGTCGTGCCGCCCCCGCCCGGCAACTGCACGCTGTGCGTCGCATCAAAGATGACCGGATACCCCAGGCCTCGCATGACCGGCAACGCCCGCATGTCCACGACCAAATTGTTGTAACCGAACGTGGCGCCCCGCTCGGTCAGCAGGATGCGGCGCGTCCCGCTCTCTTCCAGCTTCTTCACCACGTTCGCCATGTCCCAAGGGGAGAGAAACTGTCCCTTCTTCACGTTCACCACCCGACCGGTTTTCGCGGCCGCCACGAGCAGATCCGTCTGGCGGCAGAGAAAGGCCGGAATCTGGAGCACGTCCACCACCTCGCCGGCCGTCCGCGCCTCTTCGACGGAATGGACATCGGTCAACAAAGGGGCGCCGACCCGCTCCTTGACCTTGCGCAGGATCCCCAGTCCTTCCTGGATGCCCAACCCGCGAAACGACGTGATCGAACTCCGGTTCGCCTTGTCATATGACGATTTGAAAATGTAGGGCATCCCCACGGCTTGCGCGATCTCGGCAATCCGGTGCGCCGTCTCCAGCGCCAGCGTTTCGCTTTCAATGACGCAGGGACCGGCAATGAGTACATGGCGGTGCGCCCCCCCGACCTTGATGGCGCCGATCTCGACGACGTGCATGGGTGTTATCCTTCGTATCCCGCGTGGATGGCGGAACGGACCGGCCCGGTCATCGTCCGCACTTGCGCCGCAAGGCCGCCGCCACGAACGAGCTGAACAGGGGATGCGGATGGTGCGGCCGTGACATGAATTCCGGATGGAACTGGGTCGCCAGGAACCAGGGATGGCCGGGCAGTTCGACGATCTCGACCAGCCGCCCGTCCGGCGAGAGCCCGCTCAAGACCAGCCCGTGCTTGGTCAGCGATTCCCGATAGGCATTGTTGAACTCATAGCGGTGCCGATGCCGTTCCCGGACTTCGTGCACCCCATAGGCCTTGTGCGCCAGGGTGCCGTCTTGAATCCGGCAGGGATAGGCGCCAAGGCGCATCGTGCCCCCCTTCTCCGCCAGGCCCTCCTGATCCGCCATCAAATGGATCACCGGATGCGGCGTGGCGGGATCGAACTCGGCGCTGTTGGCGCCGGCCAGGCCCGCCACATGCCGGGCCAGTTCGATCACCGCGCATTGCATGCCCAGGCAGAGGCCCAAAAACGGAATGCCGCGCTCCCGCGCGTAGCGAATCGTTTCGATCTTGCCTTCGATCCCCCGCACCCCGAATCCGCCGGGAATCAGGATGCCGTCGGCGTCGCGGAGCAACTGTTCCGCTCCGGCGCGCGTCACCTCCTCGGATTCCACCCAGCGAATCTGGACGCGCGTCTCATGGTCGATCCCGCCGTGCACCAACGCCTCGGTGAGGCTCTTGTAGGATTCCTTGAGCCCGACATACTTGCCCACGAGGCAGATCATGACCTCGTGTTTGGGATATTTGATCTTTTGGACCATCGCATCCCATTGCCGCAAATCCGGCGGCCCGGTATCGAGGCGGAGCAGCTTCACGATCAGCTCATCCAACCCCTCCTTGCGGAAGACGATCGGCACCTCATAAATCGTCTCGACGTCCTTGGCCGTGATCACCGCGTCCTTTTCGACGTTGCAGAACAGCGCAATCTTGCCCTTGAGATCCGGCGGCAAGTACCGGTCGGTGCGGCAGAGGAGAATGTTGGCCTGGATCCCGATCTCCCGCAGTTTGTTCACGGAATGTTGCGTGGGCTTGGTCTTCAACTCCCCGGCCGCCGAAATGAACGGCACGAGCGTCAGATGGACGTACAGGACGTTTTCGCGCCCGACGTCGTAGGGCATCTGCCGGATCGCTTCCAGGAACGGCAGGCTTTCGATGTCGCCGACGGTCCCGCCGATCTCCACGATCGTGACGTCCATCCCCGCGGACACGCGCAGGATGGCCTGCTTGATCTCGTCCGTAATGTGCGGGACGACCTGCACGGTGCCGCCGAGATAGTCGCCGCGCCGTTCCTTCGTGATCACGGCATGGTAGATGCGGCCGGTCGTGTAGTTGTTCTCCCGGGTGAGCGTGAGGCTGGTGAACCGCTCATAATGGCCGAGGTCCAAATCCGTCTCGGCCCCATCGTCGGTGACGAAGACCTCGCCATGTTGGTAGGGGTTCATGGTGCCCGGATCGACGTTGATATAGGGATCGAGCTTCAGCAAGGTCACGCGCAGGCCGCGGCTTTCCAGGAGATTCGCAATGGAGGCCGAGGCCAAGCCCTTCCCCAGCGAGGACACGACGCCGCCCGTCACGAAAATGAATTTGCTCATGGCCTCCTCTTTTGTCGAGCCATCACGAGACTCTTCCGGTCTCCTGCTGTAGGACAGCTTCCGCCTCGCGAAGATCCGCCGGCGTGTCGATGCGGAGCGACCGGTGAACCGTCTCCCATACGCGGATCCGGATGCCCTGCTCCAACGCGCGCAATTGTTCGAGCTTTTCGACCTCTTCCAGCCGTCCGGTCGGGAGCGCCGCGATCTGCTCCAACGTCCGGCGCGTAAACATATAGAGACCCAGATGAACGGCGTGGAGCTTTGGCGCAAGGCGGCGCCCCGCCTGCGCATCCCGCACATGAGGAATCGGCGCCCGTGAGAAGTAGAGGGCGTAGCCCTCGAAGTCCGTCACGACCTTCACGACGGCTGGATTTGCCAGGTCCTCCTCGGACTCGATCGCCCGCTGCAAGGTCCCCATCGAGGCCCCGGACGAGAGAAACGGCTCCACGAGGTCGGTCACCAGATCCGGGGCCAAGACGATCTCATCGCCCTGCAGATTGAGGAAGTAGTCTCCGTCGCAGGCCGCGGCCACATGCGCCACGCGATCGGTCCCGGTCCGCAAGGAAACCGGGGTCATCATGACCTCCCCGCCGAATCCCCGGACGGCGTCGCGAATCCGTTCGTCGTCGGTCGCCACCACGACCCGATCGACCAAGCGGGCGCCCTGAGCCCGCTCATACACATGCTGGATCATCGGTTTTCCGAGGAGCTGCGCCACGGGTTTCCCCGGAAACCGGGACGCCCCGTACCGCGCGGGAATGACCACGGTGACGCGAACCGCCGAGTCAGCCATGTTCCAGCGAGGCGCCCAGTTGCTTGCCCGTGACCGTCGCCGTCCCGACCATGCCGACGACGAGGCCTGCGGCTTGATTGGCCAACAGCGCGCTGTCCCGCAGATTGGCTCCGGTTGCGAGGGCCAGGGCCAAGGTCCCGACCACCGTATCGCCGGCGCCGGTCACATCATAGACCTGCCGCGCCCTGGTGGGAATGTGCCATTGCACGCCATCCCCTTCGAATAGGCTCATGCCCTTTTCGCCTCGCGTGACCAAGACCGCCTGGCAGCCCAGCCGCTGCCGGATCACCGTGCCGGCTTCCACGATCGCCTGGTCGTCGTCGCCGCGGACCCCCGCGGCCTGCGTCGCTTCCAGATGATTCGGCGTCACCACGGTCACGCCCTTGTAGAAACTGAAATGCTCCACCTTCGGATCGACCAGGATCGGCACGCCCCGTTCCGCGGCCAGCCGCGTCAACTCGGCCATCAACGGCCCCGTCACCACGCCCTTGGCATAGTCCGACACGACCAGACAGGACAGGTGCCGCAGCCGCGATTCGACATACCGGATGATGCGCCGCTGATAGAGCGCGGTGAGTTCATGCCGCCGTTCCACATCGAACCGGACGACTTGCTGGTTGTGGGCGACCACGCGCGTCTTCCGCGTGGTCGGGCGTTCGGGGTCGATGATCACCCCGCCCCGCCCCTTCCGCTTCAGACCCAATTCACGCAAGAGGCAGCGGCCCGCGTCGTCCGACCCGACGACGCCGCAGATATCCGCCTGCCCGCCCAGCGCATGGATGTTGTTGAAGACGTTTGCCGCCCCGCCGAGCTTGTATTCCTCTGATTCGACATGCACGACCGGCACGGGGGCTTCGGGCGAGATGCGCGTGACGCGCCCCCAGACATAATGGTCCAGAATCAGGTCGCCCAGGACCAACACCGACGCCTGCGGAAACCGCTCGATGTACTGCCGCAACTCGCGCGCGCGGCCGTCCACATCCAGCGCGGCCTGGACCTCGCCGGACGGCCGGCGCCCGACGTTTCCCGTGCGTGCTAGCGGATGGCCTTTCCGAGCCGTTCCCATCGGACCCATTCGCTCCAACTCCCCTGCCCGCTCCAGGACCAATAGACGCGAAACGCCTTGCCCCGGATCTTCTCCGCGCGCACAAATCCCCAGAAGCGACTGTCCAAACTTTGATCCCGATTGTCGCCCATCACGAAATACGAATCCTCCGGCACCGTCACCGGTCCGAAGTTATCCCGCGGATTGATGTGGCCGTCGATGATGCCCGGATCCACCCGTTGCGTAAAGGCATGGTCGTCCAACGGCTGGCCGTTGACGAGGATCGTCTTGTTCCGAATGTGAATCGTGTCGCCCGGAAGCCCGATGATCCGCTTGATGAAATCCTTCTCTTCATCCTCCGGGTACCGGAAGACGATCACGTCGCCGCGTTGCGGCGCCCCGAACGACACCACCGTCACCGACGAATAACAACTGATCGGCGGCAGATTCATCTGAAACTTGCAGTTCGTGGGCCATTGAATCCCGTAGGCCAGCTTGCTGACCAGGATGTGGTCGCCGATCAACAGGGTCGGGATCATGGACCCGGAGGGAATCTTAAAGGCCTGGACGACGAACACGCGAATGGCGAACGCCAGGAGCATCGCCACGACGATCGCCTCGACATATTCCCGCAGAACCGACTTGCCGGACGGCGCCGCCTCCCGCGTCACGGTCGCCTCTGCGGCGGCCGGCGGGCTGCCCTGATCAAGCGGAGTTCGCTGCGGATCGCTGGTCGTGGGGCGGTTGGAATCCATGGGAGTTGTCCGCGGCGTCCCGCGCCTATTCGTCCTGCACCCGCAGCAAAGCCAGAAACGCTTCTTGGGGCACTTCGACCCGGCCGACCTGCTTCATGCGTTTCTTGCCTTCCTTCTGCTTCTCCCACAGTTTGCGCTTGCGCGAGATGTCGCCCCCGTAACATTTCGCCGTCACGTTTTTGCGCATGGCCCCGACCGTCTCCCGCGCGATGACCTTGCTGCCGATCGCGGCCTGAATGGCGATCTCGAACATCTGCTTCGGGATGGACTCTTTGAGCTTTTCCGCGAGTTGCCGGCCCCGCATCTGGGCCCGCTCGCGATGGGTGATGAACGACAGGGCATCGACCGCCTCGCCGTTGAGCAGCATGTCGAGCTTCACCAAATCGGACTCGCGGTAGCCGAGGAATTCATAGTCCAGCGATGCATAGCCCTGGGTTTTGGACTTGAGCCGGTCGTAGAAATCCAGGATCACCTCGTTCAACGGCAGCTCGTACACCAGCATCACGCGGGTCGGGTCGAGGTAGTGCATGCCTTTTTGAATGCCGCGACGGTCCTGGCACAACTGCAACAGGTTGCCGACAAACCGCTCCGGCGTGATGATCGTCGCCTGGATGAACGGCTCTTCCCAGCTTTCGATCGCGGAGGGCGGCGGCAGCTTGGCCGGGTTGTCGATTTCGAGCACCTCGCCCTTGGTCGTCAACACGCGATAGACGACCGTCGGCGCCGTGGTGATCAACGACAACTGATACTCGCGCTCCAATCGCTCCTGGATGATCTCCATGTGGAGCAATCCCAAAAACCCGCAGCGGAATCCGAACCCCAGGGCCAGCGAGGTTTCCGGCTCGAACACGAACGACGAATCGTTCAGGCGCAGCTTCTTCAAGGCCTCGCGGAGGTCCTCGAACTTCGCCGTGTCCGTCGGGTACAACCCGCAGAACACCAGCGGCTTGACTTCTTTGTATCCCGGGAACGGAGACTCCGTCGGCTGGGAGGCATCGGTGATGGTGTCGCCGATCTTCGTCTCGCCGAGATCGCGCGTCCCGGTCGCGACATAGCCGACCTCGCCGGCTTGCAGCGACGCCAACTTCTCCCGTTTGGGCGTAAACTTCCCGACCTCCAGGATGTCGAAGGGGCGCTTGGTGGACATGGTCACGACCTTCTGGCCCGGCCGAATCGCCCCGTCCACCACCCGCACGAGCACGATCACCCCCTGATAGTTGTCGAACCAGGAATCAAACACCAGCGCCTTGAGCGGCTTCGCCGGATCGCCGGACGGCGCCGGAATCCGCTGGATGATCGCCTCCAACACATCCTGCACGCCGATCCCCGTCTTGGCGCTGACCAGCAGCGCATCGGACGCATCCAGGGCGAGCACTTCCTCGATCTGATGCTTGGTCCCTTCGACGTCGGCGCTCGGAAGGTCGATTTTGTTGATCACCGGCACGATCGTCAGGCGGTTGGCCATGGCCAGATTGGCGTTGGCGATGGTCTGCGCTTCAACCCCCTGGCTGGCATCGGCCAGCAACAGCGCGCCTTCGCAGGCGGCCAGGCTTCGAGACACCTCGTAGGTGAAATCGACGTGGCCGGGCGTATCGATCACGTGCAGCACGTAGGTCTGCCCATCCTTGGCCTGGTATTTCAACGCCACGGAATGGGCCTTGATCGTAATCCCGCGCTCGCGTTCCAAGTCCATCGCGTCGAGAATCTGCTCGCGAGATTCTCGGGACGTGATGGCCCCGGTCAGCTCCAAGATGCGGTCGGCTAGCGTGGACTTGCCGTGATCGATGTGGGCGATAATAGAGAAGTTTCGGATGAAGCTTTGCACATCCCAGCTCGTCCTCGGAGAGACAGGTCATTATAGTAACTGCCCTTCGCGTTGTCAAAGCGAAGCCCGGTCACTATAATCGCGGCGCGCACGACGAGATGCGCCATCCCGCAGGTCCCGATCATCGCGCCTCTGTCCATGACCAGTCACCGCACGCCCACGCCCGCTCAGCTTCAACGGTGGGATCGCCGCTACGTCTGGCATCCGTTCACCCAGATGGAGGAATGGGAGCAGGACCCGCCGCTCGTCATTCAATCGGGAAAGGGCGCCTATCTGTACGACACCGACGGGCGGCGCTACCTCGACGGCGTGTCTTCCATCTGGCTCACGGTCCACGGACATCGGCATCCGGATCTGAATCGGGCGCTCCGTCGGCAGTTGGATCGGATCGCCCACAGCACCTTGCTCGGGCTTACGAGCCCGCCGGCCGTCCTGCTCGCCCGCGATCTCGTGCGGATTGCGCCGCCGGGTCTCACCAAGGTGTTCTATTCGGATGACGGCTCGACCGCCATGGAGGTGGCGCTCAAGATGGCTCTCCAATATTGGGAGCAGCGCCGGCCGAGGATCCAACCCAAGAATCGGTTCCTGCACTTCACGCTCTCGTATCACGGCGACACGGCCGGCGCCATGAGCATCGGCGGCATCGATCTGTTCCACAAGCGGTACCGCGCCCTGCGGGTCCCGACATTCACGGCCGAGCCGCCCTATTGTTATCGGTGCCCGTTGTCCCTGTCCTATCCAACTTGCCACCTCCGCTGCCTTGACCCGGTGGCGAAACTGCTCAAGACGCGGCACCGCGAGATCGCCGCGGTCGTGATTGAACCGCTCGTGCAGGCTGCGGCAGGCATGATCACCGCGCCCCCCGGCTACCTGTCGAAAATCAGGGAACTCTGCACACGCTACCACGTCCTCCTGATCGCGGATGAAGTGGCCACGGGCTTCGGACGAACCGGCCGGCTCTTCGCCTGCGAGCATGAGCGCGTCACGCCCGACTTGATGGCGGTCAGCAAGGGCCTGACCGGCGGCTATCTTCCCCTGGCCGCCACGCTCTCGACCGACGAGATCTACCGTGCGTTCCTCGGCCGTTATGATGAATTCAAGACGTTCTTTCACGGCCACAGCTACACCGGCAACGCCCTCGGGTGCGCCGTCGCCTTGGCCAACCTGGAAGTCTTTCGGAAGGAACACACGTTGCGCAGGCTCCAGCCCAAGATCCGGGCCTTGAGCCGGTTGCTCGACCCGTTGAACACCTGGCCGCACGTCGGCGAGATCCGCCAGCGGGGCTTCATGGTGGGGATCGAACTGGTTCAGGACCGGGCCACCAAAACGCCCTATCCGCTGGCAGACCGGATCGGCCACAGGGTGGCGCAGGAAGCCCGCAAGCGGGGGCTGTTGCTGCGTCCGCTGGGCAACGTCATCGTGCTGATGCCGCCGCTGTCCATCACCCTGCCTCAATTGACCAGGCTCGTCCGGATCGTCTCCGCCAGCATTCGGACCGTCACCGCCGCAGCCTGACGTCTCGCCCTCCGCCGACCGTCACGGCACGGCCGTGTTCCATCCGCCACAGCCGCTGTACGAATTTCTCCAGCTCCAGCGCCGGCTTGAACCTGCCGGACTCCCGAATCCACGATCATTTTCGTCCCTTCCTGGGCTCTACCAGCCTCACGGGACTCGATCCCTGAGAATTGCCAACAGGTTCTCTGGGCGACATTTTGTCGTCACGTGGCAGAGGCACGGAAACCGGACGGCCGCCATTCAACCGGGGAATCAGGTGCACATCTTGCTGAGACCATGCCCGCTAGAATGGCTCCCACGGCCGATCCAGAGGATGTTGCGGCGCAACGGATACGGCTGTTCTGTCTCCTGGCGCTCCTGGGCGCCCTTCTGACTCCCTCGCAGGCTCGGGCGTTCGGTCCCTCAAGTCACTTGTCGAGCCTGGCTCCCCGCACCTTATCTCCCACGATCGAACGTGGCGCCACCGCGCCATCGAGTTGGTTCTCCGATCTGGTGAACCACACCACGATCACCACCACCTCCGTCACGCTCGTCAGTCCGTTTTTCCGGTTGAAGGATCTGCGTCCCGATTCCGAAATGCCCGGCAGCAACGGACTCCGTTCCTCCTCGCTCCTGCTCAGTGGCAAGTTTGTCGCGGAGAGCGAACTCTCCAGAAATCTCCCCGGCAGCGCCGCGTCGATCCGCGGCGAGACGTCGGACCAGCGCATGATGCGCTTCGCGCTGATGAGCGCCGCCGGGTCAATCCGGTACGGCCTCGCCTATCGTCTGGCCGGCAAAGAGTTCGTGAGTGCGCCCGATCAGCAGGTCAAGGAACTCTGGGGAGAATGGAGCCACGGGCATGCCAGATTGCGCACATCGGTCGGGGAGTTCTCCAACAATGTCGACGCCGACCCCGCGCGTCCTCGCACGATTCAGACCCAAGGCGCGCTGATGCTGACCTATGCCCGTCCGTCCTGGCCGGAATTCAGCCTCAGCTATGCCAGAAGCCTGATCGAAGGATCGGGAACGGTCACCGGTCTGGTCCCGCAGAAGAGCCTGGCGGACCGCCTCGAAGGCGCGGTGTCCATCGCGCGTCCCAACTGGAACGCCCGCCTGTCCTCCAGCTACGTGGTGACCAACGACCAACTGGCATCGGGAGCCGATACGGTGTCCTACGTTCAGATGCTCTCGGGCACGTTCCGGCCTCTTGCCCCCGTCACCCTCACGTCGGTCCTGATGTATCGGAGCGATGTCCAAGAATGGACCGGGGTGCGGATCCATCAGCCGATGGCCTCGCTCTCGCTCAACTATGACTGCACCGCACGGGTCCGACTCAGCGCGCTCGGCGGCTACGGCAGCACCCGCTCCAGCGACGGCCTCATCGAGCACGAAACCCTGAACAGCAAAGGCATCCTGACCTGGCATCCGCTCGACACAAGGATCGCGCAGGTGTCGTTCGAAACCGGCTACAGCCGCACGACCGTCAACGGAACGGTTCCAATGATCACGGAAGACCTGTCGGGGTTGCTGAAGCTGAAACTGACGACGTTTTAGCGGTACCGCGGGTTCGCGGCCGATTGGCGTGGCCGGGCGGTCACTGAGCAGACGAACGGATCACGACACCTCGATCGGGTCGCCGACCGCGACGTTCAGCGCCTTGGCCGCGCTGCCTTCCTTGAGAAAAATCTCGACTTGACCGTTGCTGTTGATGAGCGCATGGGGGACGTCGGCCTCGCCGTCCTGATAATTCGCGGCCAGCCCCCTGGTCGTCATCGTCCCCAGACAAATGCGCAGGTCCTCGACCGCGGTCTTGGTCACGCCGGAAATTTCCCGCAAGTGATAGCGCGTCAGATTGGAAATCACGTTCCCGAACCGGTCGATGTACAGGATACGGCCGCGCAAGACTCCGCCCCGAATCTCCGGCTGGCTGAGGGGCAGCTTGACATAGTCCTGGACGAGCCGGCCGTAGGAGCCGGGCTGCTGTCCCCGCGTCAGCCACCCCGCCGAGGGCGCAAACAGATCGCGCCCGTCGAACGTCGCGCCTTCGGAGTCCAATCGATACTGTTTGTTCTCGATCTGCCGGACCTCGACTCCGACCTCGTCGTTCAAGACATAGGTCAGCAAGCCATTGTCGGGCGCAAGAAAATGATAGCGGGAACTCGTCGCCAGCAACGGGCGCCGTGTCGTGCCGACCCCGGGATCAACGACCGCCACATGCACGGTGCCCTCCGGGAAGTAGTGGTAGGCCGATTTGAGCAGATAGGCGGCTTCCTCGATGTTGTGGGGCGTGACCTGGTGGGAAAGGTCCACGATCCGGGCCTGCGGGTTCACGCCCAGGATCACCCCTTTCATGCTGGCCACGAAATAATCCCGGTCTCCGAAATCCGTCAGCAGCGTCACGACCGAGATGGCCTGGGGCATCTCACGTTTCCTCGAACCGGATCTCGAGCACTTCGTATTCGACGATCCGCGCGGGGGTCGTCACCTCCACCAATTCCCCGACCCGCTTCCCGATCAACGCGCGCCCGACCGGCGATTGCACCGAGATCTTGCCGTCTTTCAGATCGGCCTCATCCTGCCCGACCAGCATGTACTGTTTTTTCTGCTGCGATTCCTGCTCGACCACGACCACCGTCGCGCCGAACACGATCGTGTCGCTCGTGCGACCCGAGATCTCTACAATGCGCGCATCGGCCAGTTTGCGCTCCAGCTCCGCGATCCGCGCCTCGATGAAGCCCTGCCGCTCTTTTGCGGCGTCATATTCCGCGTTTTCGCTCAGGTCTCCATGCGCGCGGGCCTCGGCGATGGCTTCGATGACCTTCGGCCGCTCGACTTTCCGCAACCGGTCCAGTTCCGCCTTGAGCGCTTCGTAGCCTTTCTTCGTGATCGGTGTCGGCATAACGTCCTGCGTCCCTAGTTCGAGGTTCGGTGATGATATTCCTGCAGCGAACAAATCGACAGCGGCCGGCGGATCTCCGCCTCGATGCCCATGACCGCGGCCAGCGCGCCCCGCATCGTCGTGAAGTAGGGCACCCCGCGATGCAGCGCCTCCCGCCGGATCGACAGCGAGTCGGCCTTGGCGGAAACGCTCCCGACTGTGTTCACCACCAGGCTGATTTCCCCGTTCTTGATGTGATCGACGATGTGCGGCCGTCCCTCGTGGACCTTGTTGACGGTCTCGACGCCAAGGCCCCGCTCTCGGAGAAATCGGGCGGTGCCGTCCGTCGCTTCGAGCCGAAAGCCGAGCACCAACAATCGGCGCGCCACCTCCAGCAGCAGGCGGCGGTCGCGCTGCGTCACGCTCACGAACGCCGTGCCCCGGCGCGGCAAGGGCGCGTTGGCGGCGCTCTGCGACTTGGCAAAGGCCCAGCCGAAGTCCGCATCGATGCCCATGACCTCGCCCGTGGATTTCATCTCCGGCCCGAGCAGGACGTCCACCCCCGCGAACTTGCTGAAGGGAAACACGGCTTCCTTGACCGACACATAGCCCGGCCTGCGCACCGCCGTGAAGCCCAGATCATCGAGCGTCCGTCCCACCATGAGTTTCATGGCGAGTTTCGCCAACGGCACGCCGATGGCCTTGCTCACGAACGGCACGGTGCGCGACGCGCGCGGGTTCACTTCGAGCACGTAGACCTGCTCGCCCTTCACCGCGAACTGCGCATTCATGAGCCCGACCACGCCTAATTCCAGGGCCAAGGCCGTCATCTGCCGTTCGATCTCCGCCACCACGGAGGGCGGCAACGTATAGGGCGGCAGGGAGCAGGCGGAGTCGCCCGAATGGACGCCGGCCTCCTCGATGTGTTCCATGATTCCCGCCACCACGACCCGCCGTCCATCCGAAATCGCGTCCGCATCCACTTCGATCGCATCGTCGAGGTACTTGTCGATCAACACCGGATGGTTCCCGGAGGACTGTACCGCCGACTCCATATAGGTGAGCAGACCCGTTTCATCATAGACGATCTGCATGGCCCGTCCCCCCAGCACATAGGAAGGGCGCACCATCACCGGATAGCCGATCCGCTGCGCCACCAGGCGCGCCTCGTCCGCCGACCTGGCCATCCCGCTGTCGGCCTGCTTGAGGTTGAGCTTCATCAGCAGGTCTCGGAAGCGCTCCCGGTCCTCGGCCCGGTCGATCGCATCGGGACCGGTGCCCAGAATCTGCACGCCGGCGCGGGCCAGGGGCACCGAGAGTTTCAGCGGCGTCTGCCCGCCGAACTGCACCACGATGCCCATCGGCCGTTCCCGCTCCACGATGTTCAAGACGTCCTCTTCGGTCAACGGCTCGAAGTAGAGCCGGTCCGAGGTGTCGTAATCCGTGCTGACGGTCTCCGGGTTGCAGTTGACCATGATGGTCTGCACCCCTTCTTCCCGCAGGGCCATGGCGGCATGCACGCAGCAATAGTCGAATTCGATGCCCTGCCCGATTCGATTCGGGCCGCCGCCCAGGATCATGACCTTTCGTCCATCCGTCGGCCGGGCCTCGCACTCCTGCCCGTAAGTCGAATAGAGATAGGGCGTGTGGGCCTCGAACTCCGCGGCGCAGGTATCTACTCGCTTATAGACGACCCGCCGGCCCGACGAGGCCCCCATCTGTGTCGTGCGGACGGCCCGCACAAGGGCGGCCTTGACCCCCACGAGCGTCGCGATCCGTTCGTCGGCGAAGCCCTGCTCCTTCGCCAGCGCCAGGTGCTCGACCGCCTGATCCGGCAAGCGGGGCGGCGCCCCGGCTCCTCCCGTCGCAACCGAGGCCCAGGACGGAGCGTCCTGCGCGAGCACGGCTTCGAAATGGATGAGGTCTCGGAGTTGATCCAGAAACCAGGGATCGATCTGGGTCAGCCCGAACAGGTCTTCCGCCGTCATCCCCAACCGCAGGCCGTCCGCCACGCGCCAGAGCCGGTCGGGATGCGGCGTCCTCAATGAGGCCACGACCTGCTCTCGGGCCTTGGCCCGGTCCGCGTCGGGCGGCACCCCCCGGTCCCATCCATAGCGGGACACCAGCCCGTACCGGTCCACTTCGAGCGAGCGCACCGCCTTGAGCATCGCCTCGCGAAAGGTCCGCCCGATCGCCATGGCTTCTCCGACCGATTTCATCTGCGTGGTCAAGGTCGGATCCGCGCCGGGAAACTTTTGAAACGCAAACCGCGGGATCTTGACCACGACATAGTCGATTGCCGGCTCAAACGAGGCCTTGGTGACCGCCGTGATGTCGTTCGTAATCTCGTCCAACGTATAGCCGACGGCGAGCTTCGCCGCGATCTTCGCGATGGGGAATCCGGTCGCCTTGGACGCGAGCGCGGAGCTTCGCGACACGCGGGGATTCATCTCGATGACGACCAGCTCGCCGTCCTTCGGATTGACGCCGAACTGGATATTGGACCCGCCCGTATCCACGCCGATCTCGCGGATGATCCGCAGGGCCGCATCCCGCATCCGCTGGTATTCTTTGTCCGTGAGCGTCATCGCGGGGGCCACGGTGATGCTGTCGCCGGTGTGGACGCCCATCGGATCGAAATTCTCGATCGGGCAGACGATCACGACGTTGTCTTTCAGATCGCGCATCACCTCCAGCTCGTATTCCTTCCACCCGATGACGGACTGCTCGACCAACACCTCGCCCACCGGGCTCATCGCCAGCCCCCAGTCCACCACCCGCTCGAACTCCTCGCGGTTGTAGGCGATGTTGCCCCCGGTGCCGCCCAACGTGAAGGACGGGCGGACGATGGCGGGAAAGCCCACCTCGGTCAGGATCTGCAACGCCTGGTCGCGCGACTTGGCGACCCCGCTCGTGGGCGTCGCGAGCCCGATCCGCCGCATCGCCTGCTTGAAGGCATCGCGGTCTTCGGCCTTATGGATCGCGTCGGCCGAGGCCCCGATGAGCCGGACCCCGAACTGTTCCAACACGCCGGAGCGGACGAGCTCCATCGTGACGTTGAGGGCCGTTTGACCGCCCATCGTCGGCAGCAGCGCGTCCGGCCGCTCCCGTTCGATCACCTGCGCCACGACCGCCGGCGTGATGGGCTCGACATAGGTCCGGTCGGCGAGCTCCGGGTCGGTCATGATCGTGGCGGGATTGCTGTTGATCAAGACCACGCGATAGCCCTCTTCCCGCAGCGCCTTGCAGGCCTGCGTGCCGGAATAGTCGAACTCGCAGGCCTGACCGATGATGATCGGCCCGGAGCCGATCAGGAGGATGGTCTTGATGTCGGTTCGTTTAGGCACGGGGTCTCCTGGTCAAACGGTTCATCCCAGCATGGGCGGCGAATTGATGATCGGGGGCAGTTGGATCGGCTCGGACGGAACCGGCGGGCTCCCGTCCGGCCGGTAGTGACGGAGCGCATCCGGCAACCAGGCTTCGATCTGATTCATGCGGGTGACATCCGAGGGATGCGTGGACAAGAACTCCGGGATGGCCGCCGCCGATCGAAAGCAGAGTTTGCCGATCATGTTCCGGGGGCATCCGCTCATCCGCTCCCAAAAGGGAAGGGCCTCGCGCGGATCGTACCCCGCCTGCGCCATCAATCTCAGTCCGATATAGTCCGCCTCGGATTCCTGCTTCCGGTTAAAGGGCAGGGACACCCCCACGCCATAGGCACTCTGGAGCCCGATCATGGCGCCCGGAGGGACCGCCCCCGTGGCCGCGGCAGCGATGGTGCCGAGCGCCGCGATCTGCTCCAACACGCCCCTGCTCATCCGTTCGGCTCCATGCCGTTGCAGCGCATGGGCCACCTCGTGGCCCATGACGGTTGCGAGGCCCGCTTCGTTCTGGGTGTATTTGAGCAGTCCGGTGAACACCGCCACCTTGCCTCCGGGCAGAGCGAAGGCATTCACGATCCGGTCCTCTTGAATCACCGCAAATTCCCAATGGTATTCCGGCTTGTTCGCGGCCTTGGCAATACGCTCCCCCACCCGATGGATCAGCTCATTTTTCTCGACGCTGGGGCTGAGCGGCGCGCCCCGCAGCACGTCACGGAACGCCGCCGTTCCCATCGCAATTTCTTTCTCTTCGGAGATGAAGATGAACTGATCGCGGGCCGTGCCCGGCGCTTTATAACAGCTCTGAAGGCCGCCGAGCGCGAAGCCGGCGGCGCACACCACCCCTGCTCTCCCGAGCAGCGCGAGCAGGGCGCGCCGGTCGAGCGGAGTCGCCAACCATGTATCCAGCCTGTTCCCGGTTTCCATCGCTCCACTGCCGTCTCTCGGGGTCCCACCGCTGCGCCGAACGGCCCTCTCGCCTCCCAGACTTCTCGCTCCCGCCCCTGCTCGATTTCTCCCAGCAATTCTATCTTCAGCCGTTGAGGCGCAACAGCCTCACGGCATCCAGAGATACATGAACTGCGGCGTCCCGCCCCGCACCAACGAGAAGAGGTCCAGGGAGGGCAGCGCCGAAAGCGCGTTCGGTTGACCGGCCAATCGAGAATAAATATTGTTTCGGTAGTCCCCGGGCCGGCGATAGGTGACCACCCGGGCGTTCGAGACCTTCCCCCGCTTTTTGGCCAACTCCACCGCGTCATCAAGATAACCGATCGCATCGATCAACCCGGCCTCTTTCGCCTGTTCACCGGTGTAAATCCGGCCGTCCGCCAGCTTGCGGATCTGCTCCGGCGAAAGATTCGGCCGGCCTTCATGAATCACCGTGAGAAATCGCCGGTAGAGCTGATCGATCACGCCTTGAAAAATCTCCCGCTCCTCCGGGCTCATGGCGCGGAACGGCGAGCCCATATCCTTGCGGGGCCCCGACGTGACCGCGTTGGCTTCCACCCCAACCTTTTCCAGCAGGCCGCGGGCGTTAACTGTCAACATGATGACGCCCAAGCTCCCGGTGACCGACGAGGGATGCGCCATGATGGCATCGGCGGCTGCCGCCACGTAATAGCCGCCGGAGGCGCCGACATCCACGATCGAGGCCACGACCGGTACTTTTTTTTGCCGCTTATACGAGAGAATCTCGTGATAGAGGATATCCGACGCGGTGACCGTGCCGCCCGGGCTGTTAATGCGCAGGAGCAAGCCTTTGATCCGATCGTCTTTGGCCGCCAACTCCAGTTGCTCCTTCAGATCCGAGAGCATGCTCGGCTGGCTGATGAACCCGTCCTTTTCCTGGGAGCTAATCACGCCGGAGAGATCCACCAGGAGGATCTTGTCGCCACCGGTCCCGCTCAAGACTTCTTCCTTCAGAGGACCGGGACCGGGCGGCAGATTGATCGTCACGCAGCCCGGAATCACCGCCAGCACGGCCGCCAACATGATCGGCACGATCAGGCCCGATCCGATTCTATCCATGACGCTTCTCCATCATCTGCGTGAACTCACGAAACAGGTAGGCTGAGTCATGCGGCCCCGGCGAGGCTTCCGGATGGTACTGAACCGAGAAGACCGGCTGATCCAGCCCGACTAATCCTTCAACGGAGTCGTCGTTCAAACTGAGGTGGCTGATCTGCACCCGTCCCATCGCCGTGTCCACGACCCGAGGCGGCTGCTGGGCTGTGACCGTCCCCGGCACCTGCACCGCAAAATTATGGTTTTGAGAGGTGATCTCGACCGTGCGGGCCCGCAGGTCCATGACCGGATGGTTGGCCCCGTGATGGCCGAACTTCAACTTGTAGGTCTTCAATCCCAGGGCCAACCCGACCAGTTGATGGCCCAGGCAGATGCCCATGACCGGCCGTCGCCCGATCAATTCCTTCACCGCCGCGCTGGCGTAAGGAACCCCTTCCGGATCGCCGGGCCCATTGGAGAGGAGCACCCCGTCCGGATTCAATCGCAGCACCTCCTCAGCCGGCGTCGCCGCCGGCACCACCGTCACGGCACAGCCGACATCCACCAGCCGACGCAAGATATTCTGCTTCACCCCGAAATCATAGACCACGACCCGATACCGGCCCGGTCCGTCCGGCTTCTTGCGCGGGGCCTGGGACCTCGCTCCCCCTTCAGACTCATCCGGCAGCCAGGGATCGGACCCGGCCGTCCAGTCATAGGGACGATCGCACGTGACGTCCTTGACCAGATCGCGTCCGACGATGCTCGGCGCGGAGACGGCCTTCCGGATCAACCGATCTGGCTCCAGATCGAGGTGCGAGATCACCCCCTGCTGGGCCCCATGTTCGCGCAAGTGCCTCGTCAAGGCCCGCGTATCGATCCCCTGAATGCCGACGACGCGAGCCTCGCACAAATACGCATCCAGCGACTGATGACTGCGCCAGTTGCTCGGTCGCCGGCTGCCTTCCGTCACGACGAAGCCCTCGGCCCAGATCCGGCGGGATTCAACGTCGTCCTTGGCGATCCCGTAGTTCCCGATGTGCGGACAGGTCATCGTGACGATCTGTCCCTTATAGGAGGGATCCGTCAGGATCTCCTGATACCCGGTCATGGCCGTATTGAACACGACTTCGCCGACGGTCTCCCCTTCATGGCCCAGCGCCCGCCCGCGAAAGACCGTTCCGTCCGCCAACGCTAAAATGGCCGGCTTCATCATGCCACCGTCACCGATGGGAGCCGGCCCGTGGGCGGCACCGCCGACAACCAGGTCCGAACCTTGAGGACCATCAACGCCATCCCCGCCGCCAGATTCACCATGTAGACGGGGCGCGCGACCGTGTGGCTCATGAAAAAGAACGAATCCCAGGCTGACTTCCGTGCGGCCTCGTCTTTCGCCGTAAAGGCCAGCTCCTGGAGCGTCACCGCCGTAGGATGGAGCCACAAGCCAATGAAGAGCGCGATGACCATGATGCCGATCGTCAAGACCACCTCCGTTTTTCTCGGAGCCATTGACAGGCCCCCCGCCGTTCGATTGATTCGAGCCCGCCCAGCCGTCGCCAATCCAAGTGAGACCAGGCACACGAACGTGGCCCCATTGTACCCGCTGAAGACCCTCGTCAGAAATCGCCCGCCCGGTTCCGTGCCTCCGAACGAATTAAACACCGCGGGTATCACATCCGCAATGATAATGATGAGTCCGCCGGTCCACACGGCGAGCGAGAGCATTTCGACCGTCGCGCAGAGCACCAGCAGGCGCCATCGCGGCCTTGTCCAGCCCTCCGCGCTCATCAGGCGGTCCACACCACGCGGCCGCCGACGATCGTCGCCCGAACCCGTCCCTTGACCTTCCAACCGGCAAACGGCGTGTTTCGGCTTTTGGAATAGGATCGCCCCGAGTCCACCTCCCAGGCTTCGTTCGGATCCACGATCGTCAGGTCCGCATCGGCGCCGGGCGCCAGGGTGCCCTTTCGCAGTCCGAACACCCGCGCCGGCTCGACGGTCAGCTTGGCAATGGCCTGTTCCAACGACAGCACCCCCTCCTCCACCAAGGCCATCGTGAGCGGAAAGGCCGTCTCCAAGCCGATGATGCCGAAGGGCGCATCCACAAACTCAAGTTGTTTCTCATGGGCCGCATGCGGCGCATGGTCGGTCGCGATAATGTCGATGGTGCCGTCCTTGAGCCCGCCCTTGATCGCCTGCACATCGTTCCAGGTGCGCAGGGGTGGATTCATCTTGGCGTGGGTGTCGTACCCGCGCACAGCCTCTTCCGTCAGCGTGAAGTGATGCGGACAGGCCTCGGCCGTGACCGCGATCCCGCGCTGCTTGGCCTCGCGGACCAGCCGCACCGATCCCTCCGTGCTCACGTGGGGAAGATGCAACCGTGCGCCGGTCAGCTCGGCCAACATGATATTGCGCGCCACCATGACCTCCTCGGCCGCATCCGGGATGCCCGGCAATCCGAGTTCGGTCGAGACCACGCCTTCGTTCATGCAGCCGCCGTCGACCAGCGCCGTGTCTTCGCAGTGGTCCACGACCGGGCAGTCAAAGGCCCGCGCATATTCCATGGCCCGCCGCATCACGGCGCTGTTGGTCACGGGTTTCCCATCATCCGAGATCGCCACGCAGCCGGCCGCGCGAAGTTCGCCGATTTCGGCCAACTCCACTCCCTCCGAGCCCTTGGTGATCGCGCCGATCGGATAGACATTCGCCATGCCCGCCGCCCGCGCCCGATCCAGGATGAATTCCGTCACGGATTGACTGTCGTTCACCGGCTTCGTGTTCGGCATGCAGCAGACCGTCGTGAAGCCCCCCGCCACCGCGGCCGTGGCGCCGCTCTCGATGGTTTCCTTGTATTCGAACCCCGGCTCGCGGAAATGGACATGCAGGTCGACGAAGCCCGGTAGGACCAGCTTGCCCGTGGCTTCCAGCACGACCAATTCGCCGGACGCTGGAGAGGGCTGCCGGCGGGCCTGTCCCTCCATTCGAATGACGGCGGCGATCAGGCCGTTCTCGATCAGGACATCGGCCCGCCCGTGAAACCGCCCCGGATCGAGCACGGTTCCTCCCTTGATCAACAATGCCATAGCGCGCTCGCTTTCTCCTCGTTGCCCAATTTATTATTCGCTCGTGCTATTCGCCGCCGGACAGCAGATAGAGAATGGCCATCCGCACCGCCACCCCGTTCGACACCTGATCCAGGATCACGGACGAGAGGCTGTCGGCCACGTCCGAGGCGATCTCCACCCCGCGGTTGATCGGGCCCGGATGCATGACGACGACATCGGGGGCCGCGAGCTTCAGACGCTCCGCGGTCAAGCCGTACAGCCTCGAATATTCGCGGATCGTCGGAAACAGCCCCCGCCCCTGCCGTTCCAGTTGAAGCCGCAACATCATCACGACATGGACGTCCTGGAGCGCCTCGTCGAAGCGGTAATACACCGTCGGGCCGAGCCGCTCGATTCCCAGCGGAATCATCGTCGGCGGACCGACCACTCGCACCTCCGCCCCCAGTTTGATCAGCGCGTGGATGTTCGAACGGGCCACCCGGCTATGGGTGATGTCGCCGACCACCGCCACCTTGAGCCCTTTGAAGTCCAGCTTGCGCTCGCGCATCGTGTAGAGATCCAGCAACGCCTGCGTGGGATGTTCGTGCCATCCGTCGCCGGCATTGATCACGGACGACTTCACCCCGCTCGCGAGCCGCTCCGCCGCCCCGGCCGACGGGTGCCGCAACACGATGATATCCGCCTGCATGGCCTCGATGTTGCGGGCCGTGTCGAGCAGAGTTTCGCCCTTCACGACGCTGCTCGAGGAGGGCGAGAAGTTGATCACGTCCGCGCTCAGCCGCTTCGCGGCCAGCTCGAATGAGGTGCGCGTTCTGGTGCTGGGCTCGAAGAACAGGTTGACGACCGTCTTCCCGCGCAGCGCCGGCACCTTCTTGATGTCGCGCCCGCTGACCTCCTTGAAGGAATCCGCCGTGTCGAGAATGCGCAGGAT
This sequence comes from Nitrospira tepida, assembly GCF_947241125.1. Lineage (NCBI taxonomy): Bacteria > Pseudomonadati > Nitrospirota > Nitrospiria > Nitrospirales > Nitrospiraceae > Nitrospira > Nitrospira tepida. The sequence goes on from NZ_OX365700.1 coordinate 2,996,353, forward strand.
CTCATCAGCCGAGAGGGGCGCCAAGCTGACCAGATCCTTCTGTTTCAGGCTCATGGGGCGCCTCCGCGCGACGGCTTGCGAAGTACCACCCGGTCGTCTTCCCCCTCTTCCTCCAGAAAGACCTGCACCTCTTCGTCCTGCGCCGTCGGAATGTTCTTGCCGATGTAGTTGGCCCGAATCGGCAGTTGGCGGTGCCCACGGTCGACCAGCACCGCGAGTTGAATTTCCTCCGGCCGCCCGAGGTCGATCAGCCCATCCATCGCCGCCCGAATCGTCCGTCCGGTGAACAGGACATCGTCCACCAATACGACTCGCATGTCGGTGATGTTGAACGGGATCGAGGTCTTCCGGATCGTCGGCGTGCCCTTGCGCAGCCCGAGGTCGTCCCGATAAAGCGTGATATCCAGCTCTCCGCTCGGCACCTGCGCCTGCTCGATCTCGTGAATGCGCTTCACCAGCCGGTGGGCCAGATACACGCCGCGAGTCCGGATGCCGACCAGCGCGAGGCGCTCGGTCCCCTTATTGCGTTCCAAAATTTCGTGCGCAACGCGGCTCAGGGCCCTGGCGATTTCGCTGTGATCCATCACCAGCTTCTCGTCGCGCCGGTGGTTCGGCTTGACCTGGCTTGTTTCAGGCATAAAAAAACCTTCCCACCCTGCGATGCCGGGCAAGAAGGTCTCCACTGGTCGCGTGGCGCATCCCCGCGCCACTCTGTCCGATCACGATCGACCAACTCCTTGCCCACCTCACAGGATGGGCATTAAAGGTTGCCTCACCTTACCGAGTCCGCCCGGTCCTGTCAAGCTTGGCGGAAGTCACGCCTTGATTGACCTGTCTCCTTCTCTTCTCCTGAATCTCCGTGATGATTCTTCAAGCGATAGGTGAATGGTTTCCCGTGGCCTCAGCCCTTGGCCAGCAGCGCCAAGGTCAGCCCGGTCTTGATCCTCGCCTTGGCCAGGATGGTCTGGTGCATGCGGAAGGGAGGCAGCTCCGCCACCGGCCATTGCCCGGCCACGCGCAGCCCCGCCTCCCGATGGCTCTCCTCCGGCATCCGGGGTCCGAAGAGAAACCCCAGTCCTCTCGGAGCCAGCGCCGCAGCGAATCGAGACAGGGATCGCACGAGTTCGCCGGGCTGGTCATGCTGGGCAAAGGGCACTCCATCGTAAATCAGGTCATAGCGCCCCTGGTAGGCCCGGTCGAGGTGGGGCTCGGCCTGGTACAGGCGAACGGAAGTAAGATCTGTCGTGCGCCCTTCCCTGGTCCAATTGGTCCAGAGAGATTGGGCCTGTCGTTGAATGTGCGCGGGATGGCGGAAGAGCACGAGAGCGCTATTGGCCCGCCCCAGGGACAGCAGCGAGGTCAGGCCCGCATCTATATTATGGATCAGGACGGTTTTCGCCCGGTCGATCATCATGCGCAAGGAGGCTTCCTGCTCCAGCAGATCGGTCAGATAGTCCACCACAAAAGCCTGGGTGCCCAGTTCGTCGATCTCCCGCTCATCCTCCGGATAGAGCAACACGGCCCCAAAGGCCTCAGCCGGCGGGACCGGCGGCACACCCTCGGCAAACAGGTCCCGCCAACTCGGCCCAACCACAGACATCAATGAGACCGTGGAATTCTTGACCGCCCCCCAGGAGCTTGGCCAGGCCAGCCTCGTCTCATGATCCCCGTCCTTGAGGACCAACTCACCCTGCTCCACCAGCAGCCCGCGGCCCCCCGGTGCGAAGCCCTTGGCGTCCGGCGCCATGTAGGAGAGTCCTGCGGGATCGTCGGCCACGGTCGCCTTGACCGCCTGTTCCCCTCGGACGGTGACACAGAGGCGGCGGGGTTGGTCGCAGTAGCGGCGCAACGGCGTCGTATGCGGAACCCAGGTCACTTCGTGTGAGCGCGGCGGGTCCATGAAGAGTTCAAAAGGATCGGGCCCCTGCGGCCCTCGCGCGGTAAAGAACCCGCCGAACAGTTTATAGGCGGCCTCCGACGGATAGGTGGGAATCCCCCGATAGCGGAGCAACCGGTCGCCGGCCGGACATTGGTCGTCATACAGCTCGCGGATCAGCTCCAGCACGGCCGAGCCGGTGCCGGGCACGAGCGACTGAAACAGCTCGACGACCGGGAGAAAATCGATCCGGTCCCAATGCATCGCCCCCATGCAGGCCATGAAGCGGGCCCCGTCGAACCGGCCTTGATCAAGCAGGTAGAAGGCATCCTTCCGGTGCCGGATCGTGGCAAGGCCTCGCTCGTCGATGCGCAGATCGTCATCCGTATAGAAGAACTGGATTTCACTCAGCGGCACGCGAAGGGCCTGGGCGGCCATGTGCCGGAGGTCATCGGGACGAATGTGCTGCCAGCCCGGTTTGCGGGACAGATCCAACGTAGTGCTGGTGACAAGCCCGCTCGGACGGATCCCGACCCACTGACCCCAGTCGAGCCAGACCCGCGCCCGCCGCAGCCGTATCGCGCCGCCCTCAGCCGGCTCCCAGTCGCATTCGTGCAGAGGCTGGCCGTCCGGATCGGCATAGAGAATCCTCCGGCCGTGTCCGCCGTAGAGCACGAGATGTCCGGCGGGCTGGCGCAGCGCCCGCCCGCCGGCCTCTGCCAGATCGGTGGCGTAGGGAAGATTGGAAGGGAAAACAAACGTGCCGGGCCTGCCGAGAAGAGCCTGAATGCGGGCGTCGAGAGCCATCTATTCGCGAATCTGCCCGCTCCCCATCACAATGAATTTGGAACAGGTGAGTTCTTCGAGCCCCATGGGACCCCGCGCATGGATGCGGGAGGTGCTGATCCCGATCTCCGCCCCCAACCCGAACTGATAGCCGTCGTTCAAGCGGGTCGAGGCGTTGACCATCACCGCGCTCGCATCAACCTCGCGGAGAAACCGCATGGCCCGCGCATAGTCGTTCGTGACGATCGCTTCCGTGTGGCGCGACCCGTATTTGGCGATATGGTCCAACGCCTCGTCGAGGTGTTTGACGATGCGGACGGCCAAAATGCGCGACAGGAACTCCTTGCCGAAATCGTCCTCGGCGGCGGGTTTCACATCGGGGCACAATTGCAACGTCTTCGGACAGCCGCGGACCTCCACCCCGGCCTCATGCAGCTTGTTGACCAGGGCCGGCAGAAACGTGCGCGCCACCACCTGGTTCACGAGCAGCCCCTCCATGGCATTGCAGGTCGAGGGCCGCTGCACCTTGGCGTTCAGACAAATGGTTTCCGCCATCGCCAGATCGGCGTCCTGATCCACATAGACATGGCAGACGCCTTCGTCATGTTTGAGGACCGGGATCGTGGCATGCTCGGCCACCGTCTTCATCAAGGACGGACCGCCGCGCGGAATGATGAGATCCACGTCGCGATCCTGCTTGAGCAACTCCTCCACGACCTCCCGATCCGGCCGATCGACGAACGAAATCGCTCCCGGCGGGATGCCCTGCGCATCGGCGGTGTCCGACAGGATCTTCGCCAGCATGCGATTGGTCTGGATCGCGTCGGAGCCGCCCCGCAGCACACAGACGTTCCCGGATTTTAGACAGAGAACGGCCGAGTCCACGGTGACGTTCGGGCGCGATTCGTAGATGATGCCGATGACCCCGATCGGAACCCGCACCCGCCCGACCTGCATGCCGTTGGGCCTGGTCCACATCTTCGGCATCGATCCGAGCGGATCGGGCAGGTTCGCCACCGCTCGGACGCCGCGCGCCATCTCCGCGATCCGCTCCGGTGTCAGTTTCAGCCGGTCGGCCGAGGCCTGTTTCTCCGGGTTCTCCCCGTAGGCCGCCAGATCCTTCTCGTTCTCCGCCAAGATGTCCTCGACCTTCGCCTCAAGCGCCTCGGCCATGGCCAGGAGCGCCTGGTTCTTGACGTGGCTGGACAGGGAGGCCAATTTTGATGAGGCCGATCGGGCGCGGGTGACGAGGGTCCGCACATACTCGGGGACCGACAGCTCCGGTTCCTGCTGCGCCTCGCCTTGAGGGGTTTCAACGCTGACCGTCGAAGTTTGCGACGTGGTCCGTTCCAGATCGTTTTGCTGATCCTGCTGCTCCGGCATGGGGTCAGGGCTCCTCTCACAAGACGGCGTCGTTCAAACAATCAAGTGCAGCAGAATACCGTGGCCTTTGAAAAAGGGTCAAGAGCGGCGACGCAGGCCAACGAAGGGCGGAGGCCGGCGATCCTGACAGGATCAGCGCGAAGGAATTGGCGAGAGAATCACGGACTAACGGATCACGGACTACTCAGCCGGACCGGAGCCGCCGGTCTCGGACGGCACGGCGGAAGATGATCCGGTCGGCTGATCTCCCGGTTGAGAGGGCACGGTCCCGTCCTCCGGCTGGTCGATGGAACCGGATGAAAACCCTCCGAAGGCGCCGGCCCCCGCTTGCCCCGTGGCGAACGGGCTGGCTCCCGGCGAGACGGCGCCAGGCCGAGGTCCCGCCTGCGGCCCGGCGGCCGGCGGCATCGTGCCGGTCGGGACCATGCCCAACGGATTCAAGAGATTCACGCTGGACTGATTGGGATGTTGAAAGACCCAATCCCGGTACCGTTTCAGCCCATCAAAATGCCGGACGGCCGGCGGGAACTCATGTTGCTTGAGCGGTTTCTTCGTGCTCCGGCTCCGCACCCCCATGATGCCGCCGGTCGGCGATCGGATCAGCTCCCAGTCTCGCGCCGTGATCGGATCGCGATAGACCTTCCGCAGAAACGGCCGGGGCAGCCTGGTGAGATCCTCCAGCGAGGCCGGATAGATCTCGCCCGGCATCACTCGCCCGCCCTTTCTCGATGCGGAGTAGGCGGCCAGCGCCTGCTGAATTTCGATCCCGCGCGCCAGCAGATCGGCCTCCTGCGCGCGCCGGATCACCGTCTTCCAGGGCTCGGCGGCCGTGACGACCGCCACCCCGATCAACAGGATCGAGAACATCAGGGTGAGGTAGGTGAACCCCTGCTGCGAGGCGATCAGGCGGTTCCTGGGTGGTCCCATGGCCTATTCCGTCGGAACGACATCCACCAGCGGAAGGGTCCGTTCGACCCGGGCCGGCACCTCCAACAGCGTGACATGGTCCGGCTCGATCGCCTTCACGATGAGATGGTCGTCCAAGCGACCGCCGGAAGCCGCGATGTGCAGGTCGTCTTCAAGGGCCAGCACGGCCAGAGGTTTGTCGGGGTTGGCAGCCCCCATCACGACATAGCCCAGGTAGCGCCAGGAAGACCCGCGGGAGGCAGGATGATTCACGGGATCGATTGGCGGAACCGGCTCGGCCACTTCGGCTGGGTCCTCGTCGGCGGTCATGGGAGTCGCGGCGGCCGCTCCTCCTCCAACCGGAGAGGTCGGAGGAGCGAAGATATTCTTCGGCGGCGCAAACCCTCCTTCGCGTTGACTGCGGGTCGCTTCAAATTGCGCCAGGTTGACGTGAAGCCCGCGCTGCGCGGCGGAATTTCGCTCCCCGCTCTGGCCAGCCGGACCGGCAGCCGGTCCGGAAACATTGACCAGGGGCACGCGCGACGGCTCATCGGAAAAGCCAAAGACCCCCCAGGCCACCACCACCCAGAGGCCCAACAGGGCGCCCAGCGCGCGCATGCTCGTCCGTCGACTCATGAGGGAGCCCCGACAGAGGGCCGGTTCTGCTCCCGGTCCGTCCGGAGAAACGTGACGATCCGCATATTGAAGGTCACCGATTGATCCTGGACCCTTGTCCCCGCGACCTGGAGATCCTCGATCAGCAGGAGTTCCTGCGCTGTTTCGAGATTGTAAATAAACCGGCGCAAATCCTCGTATCGTCCGCTGACCGCTCCCTGCAGGACCGCCTTCCTCACCAGCGCAATCTCGGTTTTCTCCACCTGATAGGACAGGCCCGGCACCCGGACATGTTGCGCGCGAGCCTGCTCGGTCAGCCCAAGCGCCAAGGGGGCAAAGTCGCGCTGGTCAGGCAGGCGGGCCAGCACCCGCGCCATGTCCTTGCGCGCCTGCTTCGCATCGACGTGGCGGTTGAGCTGTTGCCGCGCCGATGTCCGTTCCTGCTCCAGCGCCGACCGCTCATCCCGCAGCCGCTCCAGCAGGCCCAGATGGAGTCCGGACCAGATGCCAAGCAGGACACCGACCAACCCAACCCAGGGCACCAGCAGCGCATAGGGGTGGTAAAAGAGCCTGGTCCAGAGATCAGGTGGCGCGGTCTTTGGCATGGCCTCGATAGTGGATTTGCACGTGAAACTCCACCAACCCATCCTCCCGATTCTGGTGCTGAATCAGCACCGGATCGCGAAAATGGGGATGGTCCTGCAGGGTCGTGAGAAAACTCGTGGCGTCTTCGAACGTCACGGCCGAACCGGAAAGTCGGATGACGGCGCTCGACGGGTCCAACCGAATCGACAAAATCCCGACCCGCGCGGGCACGGCCTTCTCCAGCTCGCTCAAGAAGGAGGTCCACGAGAACTCGCGCTGCTCGACCAGGCGATTGACGAACGCCACTTCGGCGGGGAGCCGTTGGAGAGCCGAGTCGGTCAGATCGATGCCCTCGTGTTGGGCTGCCGCCGACAATTGCCGGTCCTGTTCCTGCAACCGGGCGACCGACGCGCGCAGCTCGGCGATCTCCCCGTAGAGATGATAGCCGTCTAAGAGATCCCACGCGATGAAGGCCGCCAAGAGACAGGCGGCCCCCATCAAGCCCCAGCGGATCGGAAACACCGCCGGGTGTGAATAGGAACTCAGGTTGATCCGGAACGACAGCGGCGCCGCCAGCAAATCCTGGATGGCATTCCTGAGACTGATCAGATTCCGTATCTTCATCTTGCTCAACAGACGCTGGCGATCGCAGCCATCGCGCTGGCCGGCAGGTCCTTCCCCCTGATCCGCCATCGCATCGGCTCGCAGACCGTCCAATCAAAAGACACCACCTCAAGGGACAACCGTTCCTGGAGGCCGGCCTGCAAGGTCTCAGACCCTTCGTCCGCCACGACCACAAGCCGGGAGGGCTGGCCCGGGACTCCCTGCTCCTCGTACAGGCGCAGCGACGCTTCGCACTCGCTTGCGATCCATTCGAGCTGTTCGGCGTCCAGGCGGCGATCGGGTCCGGCTGCGCCGGTTGGTCCCAGCAGCTTGGACCGGGTGAAGACGGGTTGCCCCCGGTGAAATGCACAGAGAGTGAACGTCCGATCCAGCAGGCTCAGCCAGAGGAAATCGGCGACCGGCCGCGCCGGCGTCGCCTGGTCCTGCGAGGCCAGCCAGACGTTGCAAAGTTGAAAACTCGGCGTGGTGACGTCGATCGGCACCAACCCGACAGCCTGACAGAGGCCTTCGTACTGCCGGCGCACCGCATCCTGAATCGCGACGGCCAAGACGGTCGCGCCCTGTCCTTTCGACCGAGGATCGAGGGAGGGCAATAGTTGATGACAGACCGTGGCGCCGTTGAGCGGGAAGAGATGGTCCTGGCCGAATCGCCAGCGGATCAGCGCGTCACGCTCGCTCCGCTTCGCCGGGATACGGTCCAGACGGAACACCACGGTACGGACGCAGAGGTCCGGCAGGAGCAAGGTGATGGGGCGAGGCACCCGCGAGAATCGGTCGCCACGCAGGACCCGCATGAACCGCGGGGGCGCGATCAATTCCCGGACGGCGGTTTCGACGGCGGACTCGTCAATCAGGTTCGGCTCCATCGGCGAGAGGCGGATCTGCCCCGGCGCCAAGGGGCGCACCGAACAACGGTGGGGACGCCGGCGCCCCCAGCGGCTCCGCGCATGGACCCAGACCAGTTCCTCGGCTCCGATCTTCAGACAACGTTGCGGGCGCGCCCCCCACCACATAGTGGCCCCTCACGAACGTTCGGCGAACGTCACCCGATTGATTTCCCTCAACGTCGTCTCGCCCCGCAGGACCTTGATCAAGGCCGATTGACGCAACGTGGTCATGCCGTCGGTCATGGCCCGGTAGCGAATCTCCGAGACCGGCCGCCTGGCCAGCAGCATCTCCTTGATCTCATCCGTCAGGTTCAAGAGTTCCGTGAGACACTTGCGCCCGCGATAGCCCGTCCCATGGCATTCCCGGCAGCCGCGGCCCTGGAAGAGAATCGCATCGCGGTAGCGGTCGAAATCCAACCCGGACTCCTCGGCCAATTCATGGTCCAGCTTGACCGGCTCGCGGCAGGTGGGGCAGATGGTCCGCACCAGCCGCTGGGCCAGCACGCAGTTCAAGGCGGAAATGAAGTTATAGGGGTCGATGCCCATGCTCACGAACCGGCCCATCACGTCAAACACGTGGTTCGCGTGGACGGTCGTGAACACCAAATGGCCGGTCAGGGCGGATTGGATGGCGATCTGCGCCGTGTCGGCATCACGGATCTCGCCGACCATGATCTTGTCCGGGTCATGCCGCAGGATCGACCGCAGGCCCCGGGCGAACGTCAGGCCTTTCTTCTCGTTGACCGGAATCTGCACGACCCCAGGCAACTGATACTCGACCGGGTCTTCGATCGTGATCAGCTTGTCCTCCTGGGTATGCAGCTCCGCGATCGCCGCATAGAGCGTGGTTGTTTTCCCGCTTCCCGTCGGACCGGTCACGAGCACCATGCCGTGCGGCGCCAGGATCGCGCGCCGGAACCGCTTGAGGTCTTCGGGATTGAACCCGAGCCGGTCCAGCTTGAGCGACGCCAGCCCGGCCGTGATGGAGTCGCGGTCGAGAATCCGGATGACTACGGACTCGCCGAACACGCTCGGGAGAATGGACACGCGGAAATCCACCGTGCGGCGGTCGATGCGCATGCGGAACCGACCGTCCTGCGGCACGCGGCGCTCCGCAATGTCCAGATCCGACATGACCTTGAGACGCGAGACCAGCGGGGCATGGACCTTGAGATCGAGCTGATCCATCGCCGGGAGCAGAATGCCGTCGATCCGGAACTTCACCAAGGTCGCCTGGTCCGTGGCTTCGATATGGATGTCGCTCGCGCGCCGTTGCAACGCGCTGTGGAGGATCGTGTCCATCAGCTTGACCGCGGGGCTCTGGTCCTCCACCACCTGGTCCGCAGTCAGGATTTCTTCGCCCCGTTCATCCTCCTTGACCAGGACGGACCGGTACTCGGCTTCCAACTCCCGCAACGCATGGCTGGCCCCCTCTCCCCGCCCCAGCGCGCCTTGAATGGCCGGACGAGGGCTGACCACCAAACGCAATGAACGGTTCAACAGGAGTTCCAGCTCATCCAGGGCCAGGAGATTGGCCGGATCGGCCACCGCGATCGTCAACACGCCGTCCTGCTCCGCGATCGGGACAAACGGGTACCGTTGCATGAGCTTGACCGGAATGCTCTGATAGAACTTGGGATCGACCTCGACATTGGAGAGCGAGTCGTAGGGCAGCCCATATTGCTCGGCCGTCGCCTGCGCCAACTGTTCGTCGGTGATGAGGCCGGCCGACACGAGCAGCGGGCCGATCTCGCCCGCTTCATTGCCTCGTGTGCTGATCGCCTCATGGGCGGCACTGTCGGTCACGGCCTGCTGCCGCACGAGCACCTCGATCAATGACGGACGGTCGAATTTCGTCTGCATGGACAAGTGCGCTCAGCTCCCGCCGGTCTGCCGGAAGCCAGGGTGAGCGGGGTCGGATAGATGCGCGCGCCTCACCCTCATTGCACGCTCCCCGCCATCTGAAACACCGGCAGATACATGATGATGACGATGCCCCCGACCAGGACGCCCATCAGCAGCAAGAGGGCGGGCTCGATCCAGGTCGTCAACTGGGTCAGCCGAATATCCAACTCCGCCTCGTAGAACTCTGCCACGTCCTTGAGCATCGTTTCGAGCGATCCGGTTTCCTCGCCGACGGCCAGCATCTCCACGGCCAGCGAGGGAATGACCGGCGGATGCCGCAGGGCCGCCGTCAGACTGGAGCCTTCGCGGACCTGCTCGACGGTGCGCGCAAGGCCCTCGCCGACGGCCCGGTTCGAGACGGCGCTGCGGGAAATCTGCAGGGCCTCGACGAGCGGCGTGCCTCCGCCGAGGACCGTGGCGAGCGTGCGGGTCAACTGGACCGTGTAATGCCGCCACAGCACCGCCCCCAGCAGGGGTACTCGCAAGAGCACGCGATCGGTCGCCAGACGCCCGGCCTCCGTCCGATACCAGGACCGCGCCGCGACGGCCGCCGCGAGGAAGCTCCCCGCGAACAATGGGAAGTTCGCGCGCAACGTGTGAATGGCGCCGAGCAGCCATTGTGTTGCCGCGGGCAAGGTGCGGGCTTGCTCGCCATAGGCCGCGATGAAGGTCGGCATCACATAGGTCAACAGAAACCCGACGACACAGATCCCCACCACCACGAGGAAGAGCGGATAGGTGAGCGCCTTCCACACCTTTTGGCGAAGGCCGATCATCAACTTCAGATAGGCGACATAGCGCTGGAGCACCTCCGGCACGTTGCCCGCCTGCTCTCCAGCCTTCAATGTGGCGACGTAGAGATCCGAAAAATAGAGCGGATGTTGCGCCAACGCATCGGAGGCGGATGCGCCCCCGCGAATCTCCTGGCGCACCGCGCGAAGTGTCTCCCGAAATCCGGCATGTGGCGCGCGCTCGATCAACAGGTCCCACACCTTCAAGACCGGCAGGCCGGACCGGATCAACGCCAGGAGCTCCTGGTTGAAGATCAAGAACTGCTGCGGCGGCAGCTTGGTCCATCGTCCCGACAATCCGATGGTGCCGATCGATCCGACAGAAGGGCCGACCGACCAAGCCCCCTGCCGGCGGACGCGGAACACCAGGAAACCCTGCCCTTCGAGCTTGGTGCGAACGGCCATTTCATTGTCGTCTTCGATCTCGCCGACGAACGTCGTGCCGTCGGCGCGCGCCACCTTGTAAGCGAACAGCGGCATCGGGATGGCCAGAGCCCTTTCTACGGATCAACGGATCCCGGTGTCAGGAATCATCAGCGCCTGTCCTACCTGGATCAGATCGCCCGACAGGCCGTTCAGAGCGCGGAGCGCCTCGACGTCCACCCCGTACCGCCTCGCCAGCCGCCAGAGGGTATCGCCGGCCTGAACGGCAATGCGTCGCACGAAGGACTCGGCCGTGCCTCCAGATTCCCGGCGGAACGAAACGGGCGACCCACCTCCGTCCGGTTGCAGGACCGGCGCAGTTGGTTCAGGCATCGGGTCCGTCGATGGAGACTGGTCCGGCAAGACAGCAGCAGGCGGAGGGGGCTCCGGAACCTGAGGAACCGGAGACGCCACCGGGGGGACTGGGGGACTGGGCATGGCTTGCCCGATGGAAGGAGGGACCGGCTGGGCCTGTCGCTTGGACCGAAGCTTGGTCCGAGGAGCCGGCGGGGCCTCAAGTTTGGAGGACCGCTCCCGTTCCACCCTGATGCCGGCCAGTTCTTCCCGCTGGAGTTCGATGATGTGGCGCGCATCCGCAAGGCGCCGTTCGACTTCGCGCAGCCGGCCTTCCAACTGCGCCCGGGCGATCAGCGCCGAACTCAACTCCTGCCGTTGGCTGTCCAGTTCCAACCGCAGATCGGCCAGGTTCCGCTCGGCCTCCCGGGCCGCGGCCCGCATCGTATCGATGGTGAGGTGGTAATCCGCCACGTCCGGATCTTCCATCGGTTCGAGATCCGCGCAGCCGCTCATCAGAAGGATCAAGCCCCCGACCAACAGCCGCACCAGGCATGAGAAGGAGCCGGCCCCTCGATCGGGCGGCGCGACCGGTGGCGAGGACGAGCGTGATGGCCGGGGATCATGCGACATGGAGGTGGATAACCTCGGCGGTTCACCAACGGTTGTACGGCACGCCGTTGCTGCCGATAAGATCCGATCCTGAATACACATCGAAGACGCCTCCCTCGACCGGCTCGAGAATTTGCTGCCAGGTGGACGAGGATTGCGTGAACGGATCGACGGGAACCGCTCGCAGGTATCCGGCTCGGACCAGCTCATCCAATGATCCCGGATATTTGCCTTGGTCCGCTCGATGTTGGTCCAGCACATCCCGCATCGTAAACAGATCCTGCCGCAACGCCGCTTCCTTCGCCTTGACGGAAGCCGCTTGATAGGAGGGGGCCGCGAGCGTCGCCAAGATCCCCACGACCGACAAGACCGTCATGAGCTCGATCAGGGTGAAGCCACGCTCCGCGCGCCGCCGTGGATCACCGGCCCCGGCGTCACCAATCTTTATACTTGGTGCCATCCAGCGCCACTTCTTCGCTCTTCGTGGAGACGTCATAGATGTCCGTGCCGCACCACGAATCGGCCGTGGGAGGGTCCTGGTAGCAACGGAGCCGCCATTCGTTCTTGCCCGTCAACGGATCGACCGGAATGGCCCGCAAGTACCGCCGCACCGCCACCCCCTTCACGGTCGCCTCCTGGCTCGTCAACTCGACCCCGAGCAAGGCGCGCAGGGATTTCGGATACCCATAGGGGCCGCTCACGTCCCGGCAGGTCAGCTTGTTCTTGATGCATTGCACCCCGAGCAAGGTGTCGCCCTCGCGGTTCCATTCGGTCTTGAAGAGATCAATCGCCGCGCGCATGACGCGCAAGTGCTGCCGGAGCTCCAGTTCCTTGCCGCGCTTCACGGAGACCCGATGCAGCGGCACCGCCACCGACGCCAGCACGGAGAGGATCGTCACCGTCACCAGCAATTCCAGCAATGTGACGCCGGAATCCTTCATCGCACCCGGACGATGGCCATGCGTTCGGCGGCCCCCGCCGACGGCCATTCGACCTGCACCGAGGACACGCCCGCGGCCTTGGCCGCGAACGTCAACAGCGCGACCTCGCCCGCGGCCGTTCCGGCCTTGGACGGCGGCAAGACTTTGACCGCCACCATCCCGGCTTCTCCGGGCGACGAATCATCCAGCAAGACCGAGCCTCCCCGGTTCTTGAACGCCTGCGACTCCTGAATGAGCCGCAAGGTCAGGATGGCCGGGTCGAAGAGGATCTTGACCGATTCCGACGCCGCCGCCTTGACGTCCTGTCCCACCAGACTCAACCGAATATCCTCGCCCACGCGCGCCGTCACATCCTTCACCCTGATTCCGGTCCGCGACGGCTCCTGCGCCGCCGTCCCGGTGGACGGCGGCGCGACGCTCGGCCGCGCCCCCTCCTCGAGCGGGACCGCCGGCCGCGTGGGGTCGCCCGGCAGATCCATCCGCAGGGAGGTCCTGCGGGCCGCCGAAGAAAACATCGGTTTGGTCGTGTAGATGCTGTCGGTGCCGGACCAGAACACCTGGTTGTGCAGGCCCGGCACGTGCGCCGGATCGAGAATGCGCGGGGTGATCGTGAGAATCACCTCCGTGGTCACGCGCTCGGTTTGGAAGGAACTGAAGAAGTTGCCGATGACCGGCAGGTCCCCCAGCCAGGGAACGGTCACGCGCACCTTTCGGTCTTCCTCCTGAATCAGCCCGGCCAGCACGATCGTTTCGCCGTCCTTCATGCTCAAGGTCGTCTCGGCGCTTCGATTGCCGAACCGAAACTGCTCGATCGGCGGCGAGGCCTGGAGCAACACCTTGTCGCCGATCCGGATGACCTCGATCTTCATCTTCAAGGAGAGGTCGTGCGAGAGCCGGATCGACGGCTCGACGGTCAGCTTGACGCCGGTATCGCGGAATTCCACCGAGGTGACGGTCGAGGTCGTCGGCACCGCGCCGGTCGTGGCCTGGCCGGGCAGCACGTTCGTCGTGGACAGGAGAATCGGCTGCTTGTCGCCGATGTTGACCTCGCCCTTGCGGTTGTTGACCACGCGCAGCTTGGGCGAGGCGAGCGTCTTGGCGTCCGTCACCGACTTGAAGAAATCCAGGACGATGTTCGTCGGCAGCTTGAACAGGAAGCTGTCCTGCCCGAGGCTCGTCAGTTGCCGGTAGGTGAACTGCTGGGCCAAGTCCCCCGCGATCGACCCGGTGAAGCCCGGCGGGACGATCGCCATGCCCGCCTGCTTGGGAAACGTGAGCCCGTACTTTTCCGCCTTGGTCCGATTGACCTCCAGCACCTCGACATCGAAGATGACCTCCGGCTCTTCGCGGTCGTTGGCGGTGATGATGCGCTCGGCCAGCTCCACCTTCTCCGGGGTGTCGCGGATCACGATGGTGTTGATCTGCTCGTTGGCATGGAGGCGCTTCGTGTCCAGCATGGTCCTGAGCAGCGCCAGCATGTCCTTGGCCTTCGTGTGGGACAGGTAGAAGGTCCGGATCATGAGATCCTGATATTGTTCCTGCTTCTGCTTCGTATTCGGGCTGATCAGCAACATCTGCGGGCCGACGCGGCGCGAGAAGAGGCTGTTGCTGTTCAGGATCAGCTCCAAGGCTTCGTCGAACGGCGTGGCTTCGATGGCGATGCTGACCGGATCGTTGCGCACGTCCTTGTCGAACACGATGTTCATGCCGCCGATCTTCGCGAGACTTTCCAGCACCTCCTTCAGCCCCGCGCCCTTGAACTTAAGCGTCACCGGTTGCGCCAGGGGATCATCCCGCTTGTCCGCTTCCTCCTGTTCGCTGAGCCGGGAGATGCCTTCCGAGGCCTTATCCGAAGCCGGGTCCAACTCGGCCGCGTGCGTATAGGCCTGGAAGGCATCCTCTCTCCGGCCGAGCTGGACCAGCTTCTCCGCTTCGCGCACCCGGTCTCTGGCTTCCTTGAGCCGCAATCCTTCGGTCAACCCGTCCTGGTGCGCGCGGTTCATGGGCTCGAGCGTCAGCGCGCGCTTGAACGCCTCGACCGCCGGTTCAATCTGCCGCTCCTTCAAATAGGTCCGGCCCTGCTCTTCATACTTCGCCGCGGTGCGCTCCCGCGCCAGCTCAAATTTGTGCTGGAGCGAGGCATTGAACGGATCGTCCTTGAGCGCAAGTTGATAGGCGGTCATGGCCTCTTCCCAACTGCCGGAGGCCATGAACTGGTCGCCGCGCCGCGGATCGACCGCCGTCAGCGACGCGCAGCCGAACAGGGTCAGCATCAGGAGGGCCGATGTCGAAAGGACCGGGATGGGTCGCGTCGAACGGCGAGCGGGCAAGACACACCTCAACCGAGTGTCAACGGAACAGAATCGACATTTTCGAATTCTAACAAATCACTCCCGGCTCGCAAGGAATGCCGACTTTGATGCGATCGGAAGAAGTGAGGCGAGGACGAGAATGGGGAATGAGGAATGAGGAATTAGAAATGAGGAATGAAGAATGAAGAATGAAGAGGGAGGAGGGCGCAGAACCAGAGGAGGAAAGAGCGAATCCACCTCCTTTATAACCGCCAGTAGGCAATGGTTGGCGGGATCGTCTTCGCATCGAGACAAGCCTTGACGTCGATCAACACCCCCTCCGACGGCGCCCGCAGCACCGCCAAGAGCTTCGGCGCTCCCATGTCCAGATAGGCGGTGTGCGCGACGGCCAGGATCAGCGCATCCACGTTCGTGATCTGCTCCCACGGCATCAAATGAATGCCGTATTCCGCCACCGCTTCCTCGGCCTCCGCCAGCGGGTCATGCACCAGGACCTCCACGCCGAAATCGCGCAACTCGCGGATGATATCCGGCACGCGGCTGTTCCGCAGATCCGGCACGTTCTCTTTGAAGGTGAGGCCCAGCACCCCCACACGGAGCTGTTTCATGGGGCGATCGACCCGGCCCAAGAGTTTGATCGTCTTTTCGGCCACGAATTTACCCATCCCATTGTTGATGCGCCGTCCGGCGAGAATCACCTGGGGATGGTAGCCGACCGATTCCGCTTTGGCCGTCAAGTAATAGGGGTCCACCCCGATGCAGTGGCCGCCGACCAGGCCCGGCGTGAATTTCAAGAAGTTCCATTTGGTTCCGGCCGCCTCGAGCACCGACTTGGTATCGATGCCGAGCCGGTCAAAGATCAACGCCAGCTCATTCATCAGGGCGATATTCAAATCGCGCTGGGTATTCTCGATCACCTTGGCCGCTTCCGCCACGCGGATGCTCGACGCGCGGTGAATGCCGGCCTTCACCACCAGGGCATAGGTGTTGGCCACGATCTCCAACGTCTCCTCGTCCTGGGCGGAGACGACCTTGACGATCGTTTCCAGCGTATGGGCCTTGTCTCCCGGATTGATGCGTTCGGGCGAATAGCCGATCTTGAAATCAACGCCGCATGTGAGTCGGGAACGTTTCTCCAGGATGGGCCGGCAGATTTCCTCGGTCGCCCCGGGGTAGACGGTCGATTCATAGACGACAATCGCGCCCCGCGACAGGTTGTCGCCGATCAGTTCCGAGGCCATCCGCAACGCCTTCATGTCGGGCTGGAGCGCGTCGTCGATCGGCGTCGGCACCGCCACAATGATGAAGTCGGCGGCCTTCAAATCCGACGGTTCAGCCGTATAGGTCACTCGTGAGGCCTGAAGGTCGGCCGGCGAGACCTCGCGTGTTCGGTCGATGCCGCGGCGCAGCTCCTCGATTTTCGTCTTATCGATGTCAAAGCCGATGACAGGAGTCTGCTTGCCGAACGCGACCGCAATCGGCAACCCGACGTACCCCAGGCCGACCACCGCAATCTGCCGAGCAACCCGCGACTGACTCATTCCCATATCCTCCATACCAAGCTTTGCTTGAACCGGTGCCTCTTTATCGTCTTATCGTATCTGCCGGCACCGGAGAAACACCTTCAGTGCTTCTCTTCGCCTTCCTCATACCAACCTTCGGTTGACCCGGCGGCTCATCGGGCGCAGCCCCTCTATACCAAGCTTCGCTTGATCCGCCGGCTATTCATCGTTGTATTGTAACTGGGCCGGCGGAGAAGCACCCTACATGGTTCCGTTCTTTTTCATATGCTGCCGGAGAAACGCCTGCATACCAAGCTTTGCTTGAACCGGTGCCAATATACCAACGCCGACAAGACGAGACGGCTTGCGTCCGAGGAGCAACACATAGCACAGCCCAAAGACGAGTGGAAGCGAAATGGACGATTCACAGTCCCAATCCCTGCGCTGGACCGGCCGGCTGTGCAAAGGAGGCCATTCAGGGGACGGTCTCTCGAACCGCTTTGATTCGTTCGGCTTGAAGCAGAGACCCATTGAACTCTCCAGCCTACAGGTCGTACAGCGATGTACGGGAGCAAGCCCCTCGGTCCTCCCGACCAACAGTTCCATCCCAGCCAAAAATCCCCTGGCAATTTTTGGTAACCGATTGATATATTGCCGAATCTTAAACCGACCCCTTCTCGCATTCGCGGACAAGGTTCAGAACGAGTCAGCGGCACTTGTTTTGCTTTACACACAACGAAAAATGGAAGTATTTCAGACAAAATTTCGTCCTCGTGAATGTGTCATCTAATAAGCAAAGAAAAGAAAGACAACCTCATCCACCTGCGGGGCATGTGGACGACGACAGATTGAACGAGCAGAACGCATAGCGAGCTTCGTCGCGTGACAAGGGCAAACCGCCTGTAAAGGCGGGACGCAAAGCTAAGAGACCCCAGCGGGATCACGAGAGACCCGACGGTCAGTCTGGCTGCCACGCTGGCTCGATGGGTGACTTCGGTAACCTGCATGTGTCTTTCCCCTGCAGTTACCCAAACGAGCGTGGTAGCCGGCGCCAGATGTAACCAAGGAGGACCGGAACCATGCCTCGCACAGATCATAGACCCACGTGTTTCACTTTCAGTGAGGTGTTCACACTCTCCCTGGGTGGGCTTGTCTTGAGTACGGCGGTCCTCTCCTCGCCGGCATTCGGCAATCATGCCGTGCTTGCGCAAGACTGGACGGGAGCGAGACAGCAGGGAGACCGATCCTTGGTTCGATTGGTCAGCGATCGGGACCATCGCCATTCGTTGATCCGAAGACCATCCGCCAAAAGTTCGACCGGCACAGAGCGATCCACGGATACCCTCTCAGAGGAAACGAACACCGAGAAACGGTCAAAGACCTTGTTGAAACGGCCGAGTACGACATCGACGCAGAAGACGAGACCGGTTGCTCCCTCCCAGGCGACCGTCACCACCTCGGCACCGACCGTGACAACGGTTCCGTCCTCGACGGTGTCGCCCGCTCCGACTCAGAGCACTACCACCACACAAACCCGCTCGATGCCATCATCGTCGATCTCGACTGTGGCTCCACGTTCCCTGCTGGGCAGCACGACCGGTGGGGTGACCGTCGGCACGGCCTCAACGACCACCACCACGACATCCCTGACGGCGGCGACGAGCACCACCACGTCCACATCTTCAACTGAGACCCCGAAAGGGAGCGGCCGGAAGTTTTCGCAGGTCCTGTCGCAATTCCCGGAGGTGGAGGAAGCGGTCAAGACAAAAGGCAAGGGGTCGAATGGTCCGCCCCAAACCCTCAATGTCTCGCCAACGGCGTTGGTCTTTTCAGCGACAGCCGGCTCGGGGAATCCGCCCAGCCAAGCCTTTTCCGTCTCGAAGAGCGGAGGTGGACCGCTCTCCTGGACCGCCAGCGAGAATGCCGCATGGCTTTCCTTGAGCAGCTCCTCAGGCGGCAATAATCAGACGGTCTCGGTTTCCGTCAATACCAGCGGACTCCCGGCCGGCATCTATTCCACTCCGATCACAGTCAGCGCCTCAGGGGCCTCAAACTCTCCCCAGACGGTACTGGTGTCTTTGGCCGTGAATGCTGCACAGGTGACCGTGCAGCCCAAGATCGGCTTGAGTCCCAGCAGCTTGGCCTTTACGGCAACACAGGGCGGGGCCAATCCGGCCAATCAAACCGTCGCCGTCACCAACACCGGCACCGGGACCCTCACCTGGACGGTCGCGGACAACGTCAACTGGTTGACCGCCACCCAGTCCGGCAGCTCTATCGTCGCAGGTGTGAACCTCTCCGGGCTGGCCGCCGGGACCTATAATGGCGCCATCACCGTAAGCGCCAGCGGCGCCACCAATACGCCACAGACGATCCCGGTCAGCTTGACCGTGGCCGCCGCACCCGTGGCTTCGCCGACAATCGCGCTGAGTCCGACGAGTTTGGCATTTAGCGGAACCCAAGGCGGGACCAACCCTGCCAGCAAGACCGTGACGGTCTCCAACACCGGTGGCGGCACCCTGACTTGGACCGCCAGCGACAATGCCAACTGGTTGACCGCCACCCAGTCCGGCAGCTCCATCGTCGCAGGCGTGAACCTCTCCGGGTTGGCGGCCGGGACCTACAATGGCGCCATCACCGTGAGCGCGACCGGAGCCACCAACACACCGCAGACGATCCCGGTAACATTAACAGTCACGGCTGCACCGGCCCCAGCGCCTACTCCCGCATCGAGCATCAGTGCGACCCCCGCTAGTATTTCGATCACGGTTCCAGCAGGAACCACCGCCGTTCAAGAGTTTACTTTCGATATCAACAGTTCCGGGGGAAGTACGGGTTGGTCCATTAATGATCCCGCCTATTGGATCCTTCGAGATCCTTCATCGGGAAGCACACCGTCCAAAATGCATGGTTATGTATACCCGGAGTTCTTTAAGACCGCCGGAACCTACAGCGCCACCTTCACAATTACTCCGTCCAGCTCCGCCATCACCCCTATTTCAGTTCCAGTCACATTGACTGTCACGGGGTCTCAGACTCAACCGACGCAACCGAGCATTGGATTGAGTCCCACGAGTCTCGCATTCACTGGAACACAAGGAGGAAGCAACCCGAGCAGCAAGACCATCACCGTCTCCAATACCGGCAGCGGGACCTTGAGCTGGACGGTCGCGGACAATGCAAACTGGCTCACCGCCACCCAATCCGGCAGTTCCATCGTGGCGGGTGTGAACCTCTCCGGGTTGGCGGCCGGCACCTATAACGGAGTTATCACCGTCTCGGCCACCGGGGCCACCAACACGCCGCAGACTATTCCAGTGGCGTTGACGGTGACTGCCTCCGGCTCAACAACAACAGGATCGGTCACGCTCACGTGGAACGCCAACACTGAACAGGATCTGGGCGGGTACAAGATCTATCGTGCAACCTCGTCCGGAGCCTACGGCGCCCCCATCGCCACGATCAACGGGAACGTGACCAGTTACGTGGCCAGCGGGCTGCCCACGGGGACGACCTATTTCTTCGTCGTCACCGCGTTCGACAACAGCGGCAATGAAAGCTCGTATTCCAACGAAGTGAGCAAGAGCCTGTACTGATCGAGCACCATCGAAGAAGAGACGCCGAACGAGCACAGACAGACCATCGGAACGACACGAACGGACAGGAGGAACTCAATGAAACGGGTCATGTTTGCACTATTGTTGGCAATGGCAATCGCTCCGAGCGCCTGGGCGCAATCCTGGCCGAACGAACCTGCCGGCTCGACCGTGATAAACGACTATAACTGGAATAGCTGCCCTGGCGGGGGCTGGCAGCCAGCCTACGGCTGTGGCTCGATCAAGTCCGATTCGACGGCCCCGCATTCGCCAAACAGTGTCTTGAGCTTTACCTATAATCCATCAATCGGTGGGGGTGGGGGAGATCCGTACATTCAGGTGAACAACCTGAGCGAGTGGTATACGGGTTTCTGGGTCTGGATGGATCCCAATTTTGTGGGGACTGCTAGTCAGACCAACAAGATCGTCGCGTTCATCCAGTCCGACGGCAGTTATTTCTGGTTGGAAGCTGGGGCTTACTGCGACTATTGCTATGGTGGACCTTTTAAACCTCACTGGGCACTTTCAACACGGCCTAATCAGCCATACCTCAACAACTGCCACTTGCCCGGTTATGGCGATTGCCCAGGCACATTATCTCTCCCTAGCCCGACTGGCACCACGATCACGAAAGGTGTTTGGCATCGCATGGAGGTGTATGCCAAAAAAAGTACATCCGACACCTCACGGGACGGAATTTTGCGCTGGTGGATGGATGGAGTACAGCAAGGTTATTTGACGAACGTTAATTTTGGCGGAGCACTGGCTATGATCAACTTCACACCTGCCTGGGCCCCGTTCAAGGAAGAACACTGGACTCATCCATCTGAATGGCGATTCGATCACGTGAGAGTCAGCGCGCCGGGAGGAGGCGGAAGCGCCCCGAAGGGAGATACCACCCCCCCTTCATCACCAGTGAATCTGCGTGCTCAGTAGGGTCACGCCCTGCATAACAACATGCGAGATTCCCTAAGATGGCCTTCTGCAAAGAATAAGGTACTGGGCACCGAATGGGTACCGCGAGACAAACGGTTCAAGCCATCTGAGAAACCGGAGCGCATGCGGGAAGAGAAATAAAAAGTCTGAATAGACTATCTCAAATCCAGCAGCCTGCACTGACACCCGCGACTCGCGGGGGGTAAGGGGAATGGCATCTCGATCAAACGGAATCCGGCTCATCACATAGCGCGTGCCCGGATTCCATGGATTATTTTCCCAAAGAGCAAACAGTCCTCCAGCCCGCAAGCACCGATAGACATAGTCGAGCGCTTGAGGCCGCTCGGACGGTGCAATATGATGAAAGACTCCATTTGAATAGACCAAGTCCACGTCTGCGTTTGGCCTATACTCGTTCATGTGGAAGAAGCGTGAGCAGTCGCTCCCGTACTTCCTTCGGCCAAGAGCCACCATACGGGAGGAGGTATCCACGCCGATAGTCTCTCTGGCTCCGAGATACTTTAAAATCAACTCTGACGCAGAGCCATCACCACAACCAAAATCAAGAACCCTATCTGAACGTTCCCTTAATTCATCCAACCGCCCTCTTAGCCACTGAATTCGTCCGGTTGCAAAATACTCCTTGTTCTCTCCCGCCACCGATAAACCTTCAGCCAGCGCTCGGTCATAGTCCTCGCTATAGTCGTCGAAGTCCTCTTTGCGCGGATCAGTGTGCATTATCTTCTCCGCATACCCAGAATGCTGACAAAGAAGCTCGACAGAATAGTCTGAAACCCGAGGGCTACAAGCGTCGAGCCAGGCACAACCATTCGCATCGTTTTCGCGTAATCCAGACTTCCAAAACCGACTATCCTCCATTCGTTGATTGCTGCCAATAGCAGCCCTACTCCAAGCAACAGGGCGCCCGACGCCAGGATAAGCCCTCGTTCAAGCGTTGCGACTTGAAAGAAACGATTAAGCCGGGGATCCTCTGGGAGCAGTCCCTCGCTGATCGCAAAGGTCTTCGAGAACAACGCGAACCAGATCGACTGAGCGCCACAGATGATGGCAAGACTCGCAAAGAGCAGGGTATGGGCATCAAAAGTCACCCCCTGTATCCTCACTCCTGGCATCGCCAATCCATATCCCACAAGCCCGAGCACGATGAGCGCAAGCCCCGGAACGAAGAAGAGCCACCGCGGGCTATAGATTAAGAAGAAGCGGAGAGTCCTCCACCCGTCGCGAAACGTCTTGAGATGGGGGGGATGCGACTTGCGGCCATCCGGGTGCAGTGTAATGGGAACTTCGGCAATCTTCTCTCCGTACAGACTGGCCTTGATGATCATTTCCGTGGCAAATTCCATCCCTGTACAGCGCAAATTCAACCGTTCATAGAGTTCCTTCGAAAACCCCCGCAATCCGCAATAGACGTCGTGAATCGGCGATGAAAACCAGGATTTGGCCATCAACGTAAACATCGGATTGCCCCACCATCGATGCAGAAAGGGCATCGCGCCCTTTGCGATTGTGCCTCCGCCCCAGGGGAGTCGACATCCCTGTACCAGAACATACCCCTGCCTGAGTTTCTCGACGAATTTGGGGACCTCAAGGAAGTCATAGCTGTCGTCGGCATCTCCCATAATGACGTATTTGCCGCGGGCAGCCGCAATGCCTCCCATCAACGCGTTGCCGTAACCTTTGGCAGACACAGGAACCAACCGCGCCCCCATGGCCAAGGCGATGGCTTGGGATCCATCCGTGCTGCCATTATCAGCCACAATCACTTCACCGACGATCCCGCTGTCTCGCAGTGCCCGCTGAGCTTTCTTCACGCATGTTTCAAGGGTGTCTGCCTCATTCAGACAAGGCATGACAATCGTGACTTCAATCTGAGCGGCGGTTTCCACCAGAGTATGTTCCGTTTCAACAGGTTGCTCTTGTCGTTTCATGCGAGCCTCCACCAGTCTTCACCCACAGGTTACATCCCACTCAGAGATCGGCACCTATTATCCTTTTTACAGGGCTCACCAACCGTGACCAATCTCGCCCTTAGCGCTCAGGATGAGAATCAAGGGACGGTTGCTTGGAAGTCGCTGATAGCAACGTTTCGGGAAATCTTTGAACGAAGCCGATCTGATTGGCCCATCCTAAAGCCCCGAACGATGCCAATCCAATGACATAGGGCATGACCGGCATCATGTAGCGGAATAACGGGAGACTGGCCCAATGGAGCAACGCGTAATACCCGATGACAAACAGGGGGATCAGTACGAGATACTGCTGCGTTCTCAGCGCAATGACTAACCCCACACAGGCGAGAAGATAGAGCGGCAGGTTTCCGCCGAGCGTCCATTGATGGTTGTCTCCGGATTCGGTTGCATACCACAGCCTGAAAAACTTCGCGATATTGAATGTGACAAAACCTATCGGATCCGCCTGTAGATGACGCAGATGTTCGGTTATGCCTGCGTTTCTCCAATATCTATCGACTTCGGAGGGCTTGATTCCCTGAGGAGGAGGATACTTCTCATTCATTTCCGTCTTTCCAGGAATCGTCAGGTACGTCTCGTTCGATCCCATCAGGATGACAATGCCTCCGGCGGTGGCCACAGGGATCACGTCATCGAGCACTACGAGATTCCTTACTGTCCACGGTGAGATGACAAGCACAAAACCAGCAAGACAGACCATGTAAGAGATCAAGACTTGCTTTCCACCCCTGATAAGAAATACCAACACAAAGACAAGGAGAAATGGAAGGAACTGTGTGGCCCCGCGAGTTAAGGTCGCTAAACCCAACACAATGCCAGCGGCGGCAAAGTACCTCAGATCCTGTAAGCGCACGGCATAGATAACCAGAAGAACAAACCCCGCTAACAAGCAAGTGACCAGCGGTTCGGCGGCAATCGAGATTGCCAGATAGATGGCGAATGGATACACGGCCAGGACGGCAGCAGCCAAAAGGCCCGTTCGCGCATTAAAAATTTCCCGCATGATCAAGAACACTAAGATCACCGTGACCGAGTCAACCATGACCTGCACGATTTTCACAGGCCCAAGATCCTCCCCGAAGATGGATTGCAAAAATGCAATGAACATCCCGTAGAGAGGAGGAGCGTAGATCGGATACGAGGGGTCCCGAAAGCCTTCTCCATGGAGGAGCTTGTGAGCCCCGGCCAAATAGGCGGCCTGCGCGCTATCGTCAATCGGAGGAGCGGGGACGATCCACAGCGCCGCCAATCGAACGATCACCGCCACTAGGAACAACCATGCTATAGTTCCTTTCTCAGTATTGTGCATTCATCGCCTCGCTTCGTCTCACCGATTCACGTACAACCCATGCCACACCATGAAGACCAACAGGGTCCAGATCTTTATTTCATGGTTGTGCGTTTGGCGATCATGCTGATCCAATAGCGTTTCGACGGCGGCCGCATCAAAGTATCCTGCCCTCGAAATTGCAGCAACAGAGAGATGGTCTCGAACAAAATCCCGCAGCGGTCCCCGCAGCCAGTCGCTCAGCGGAATTGAGAACCCCTGTTTTCTACGTCCCAAGATGTGTTTCGGAATGATGCCGTCCAGGGCCTGGATCAACACATACTTCTTCGTCATGCCATGCAACTTGTACTTGGCCGGAATCCCCGCCGCAAACTCGACGACCTTGTGATCCAAAAACGGCACCCGCACCTCGAGCGAATGCCACATGCTCAGCCGATCAGTCTTCCGCAACTCATCATCCGGGAGATAGGTGTGCAGGTCCGCGCGAAGCATCCACTCCAACGGATCGTCGGACGCCGGCACCTGGTCCATCGCCAGCGGGGTCGCCTGATGCCTCTCTCGCTTGAGACAGTTCAGCACCTCTTTGTTGAAGAGTTGGGTCTTCTCATCCTCATCAAACGCCGCCAGGAACCGCTGATACCGCTCAGGCAATGGAAGGTCTACCCCTTGAGTAAACCGCTTCAGCCGATCGACCCAGGGGCCCGCAGCCCGGAACTCGGGAAGCCTATTGATGAGGGGACTCAGCAGGCCCTGCCGCACAGCGCGCGGAATGTGCCGGTACCGTTCCGCCGCCAAGGCCCCACGATACCGCTCATAGCCCGCGAAGAGCTCATCGCCGCCCGTACCTGACAAGGCGACGGTCACATATTTCCGCGCGGCTTCGGCAATCATGTAATTGGGAATGGCCGATGAATCGGCGAAGGGTTCGTCAAACGACTGCATGATCGCCGGCAACATGTCTCCAACCTGCCGTTGCGGGTCTTCATAGACATATTCGGAATGGTCGGTGCCGTACTGAGTGGCAATGGTCCTTGCAAAGGGCCGTTCATCGACCCCCACCTGCCCGTCCTCGAATCCGATCGTAAAGGTCTTCACCTTGCCCTGCCCAGCCCGAGACATCAGCGCGACGATCGCGCTGGAATCGATGCCGCCGCTAAGGAACGCCCCCAGCGGAACCTCGCTGACCAGATGGAGCCGGACCGCTTCCTCAAGTTCGTGCAGCAGCCCCTCGGCATAGTAGTCGAGCGACCGGGGTTCGCCGGATGGCGGCTTGAGTTGCCAGTACCGCTTGACGTGAAAGGATCCGTCGCTCCACAGGCCGATGTGGGCCGGCGGCAACTCGCGAATGCCTTCATAGATCGTCTGCGGACCAGGCACGTATTTGAACGTCAGATAATCCGAGAGAGCTGGCAGGTTGATGCTCCGTTCCAGTCCTTCAATGGCGAGCAGGCATTTGAGTTCCGAACCGAAGTACAGCGCCCCCTTATGCTGCCAGTAATAGCAGGGTTTGATGCCCAAACGGTCCCGTCCCAGCAAGAGTTTCTTCTGCCGATCATCCCAGATCGCAAACGTGAACATGCCCCGCAGATGGGAGACCAGTTCCTCCCCAAAATCCTCGTAGAGATGGACGAGGCATTCGGTATCCGAGGCCGTGAGCAGCCGGTGGCCCCGCTTCTCAAGATCACGGCGTAGCTCCCGGTAGTTGTAGATCTCTCCGTTGAAGACCACCCAGACCGTCTTGTCCTCATTGTGAATCGGCTGCTTGCCGGCATGCAGATCGATAATCGAGAGGCGGCGCATCCCCAACCCGATCCGATCTCCGAAATAGAACCCGTCGTCGTCCGGGCCGCGCCGCGTGATCAATCCGCACATCCGGCGGACCAGCGATTGATCGACCCCTTCCACCTTCGGTTGTACAGATCCGACAATACCGCACATGGTCCAGCCTCAGCGATTGACCTGTTGCGAGGACGTCGTACTTCGAGACATGCGCCCCCAATGTCGCCGCCCATAGCCGAGCATGCCCAGCAGTTCAATCGTGAGCCGCCAGGGCAAAAACACAGGGATGAGCAGCAAGCCCCCCAAGGCTTTCGCCGGCGATTCGGTGGAACAGACCCCCAGCACAAAATACCCTGCCACCGCCGTGAACAAGGCGACAGCCCAAGAAAAGG
This sequence comes from Nitrospira tepida, assembly GCF_947241125.1. NCBI lineage: Bacteria > Pseudomonadati > Nitrospirota > Nitrospiria > Nitrospirales > Nitrospiraceae > Nitrospira > Nitrospira tepida. The sequence continues at coordinate 3,022,777 of NZ_OX365700.1, forward strand.
TAAAGCCCCAGACAGAATCGCCTGCGTTCACCGCGCTCGTAATCAGACAAAGGATCGACAGCGAAGCCTGGCTCGAATAATTGGGCGCCACCAGCGTCCCGGCCGAATCGAGGAGGGAGAGGGACCCGGTCCGAATCCCCTCCCGAATGAGAGCCCAGACCTTCTTTCCCATGATCGCATATCTGCCGCTGGCCCACCGCAACCGCTGCCGCGAGGCCTGTTTCAGACCCTGCGACTCCTTCGCGTAGGTCTTGGCGAGAGGATTAAAATAGATCGGTTGCCCGCTTAAGAGTAGCGCGACGGAAAATTCCCAATCTTCCCCGACCGAGAAGGCCGTCCATCCATATCGTTCCAGTACCGTTGCCCCGATGCACATGCCCGTCCCCGTCAACATGCCCGACAAGCCCAAGACGGTTTTCCCGGTATAGTAGCGGCCGTTTCGGAGCGCGCCCGTGACCGCGATGATGCGGGTGAACGGCGTCGCCCAGGGGTTGGAAATGTAATTGTAGCCCTGTTGAACCTGATGGCCGGCCTGGAGGCCCCAATGGAAGGCACGCAGGAGTTCTCGATCTGCGACCGTATCGGCATCGACAATGACCACCGCGTCAAACGCCAATTTGGCTTCACGCGCTTCCTGAATGCCCCAGGCAATCGCCGCCCCCTTTCCCGGCATTCCCTCGAACCGTTCGAAACACTCAGCCCCATGCTGCCGAGCGACGGCGGCCGTGGCATCCGTACAGCGATCGGCAATCACCACGACCCGATAGGAGTCCGCAGGGTAATCCAGTTGCCTGAAGCTTTGGAACGTGCTCTCGATTCCCAACTCCTCATTATGAGCCGGAATCAGCACCAGAAACCGAGCGTGATGTCCATTGGGCGGATGAATGTCCGGACGACGGAACCACAAGGAGATGAGGCCCAGCACCCACTGATACAGGACCAGCAAGCTGAGCGGCAAGAGGAGGAGGACGGTAAAAATGCCAATCACGTTATTCATACGGTCTCAGGCCATACACATCATGATCAGCCACGGATCGATCGGCAGGGCACGGACCTTCACGCTCTGGCTGAGGAACTGGCTTGCGGACCGGCAAGCAGCATGATCATAAAGGGAGCAGGAGTCACCTCTCTCACCCCAAACGGCGTTTCCGCTTATCCAGCCGGGGTCCTCCTCACCAGCTCGCGATAGAGGGCCGCCACCTTCTCGCCCATGGATTCAGCCGAAAAGTCTTCTTGGACTCTGAGCAGCCCGGCTCGGCCGCAGCGCTCGGCGAGGCGTTCGTCATCAAGAAACCTCCGGCAGGCCTCGGCCAATGCCGTGGGATCGGCCGTCGGGATCAGCAACCCCTGGATGGAGTCTGTGATCACTTCCGGGATCCCTCCGACCCTGCTCGCCACGACGGGTCTCGCCAAGGTCAGGGCCTCGAGGAGCACCATCGGAATCCCTTCGTGCAGCGATGGTAGCACGAACAGATCCATCGCGCCTATTAAATCGTAGGTGTCATCACGATGGCCAAGGAAAGTCACGTAATCGGCGACACCGAGTTGTCTCGCCTGGTCTTGGAGATGATCGAGCAGGGGACCGTCGCCCACGATCACAAAACGCAGGTCGCGCCTGTCCCGCAAGAGCCGTTGGGCTGCCTCAAGGAAGTGCTCATGACCCTTCACTGCCGTCAGCCGGCCTACCGTTCCGATGAGACGGTGGGCAGGATCGATCCCCAACAGTTGCCGCGTCTCTTGGGGCATCCTAATTCTCTGAATCCGACCGATTTGTACGCCATTGTGAATCTGCACGACCTTTTCTGGACCATATCGCCGACTCAGTACCTGTTCGATCTGCGAAGACACGGCAATCAATCGACCTACCTTCAGCCTGATCGCCAGACTGTCGCACAGTTCATACAGCCCCATGCGGAACGATTGGACTCCCCGAAACGGCTCCGTCAAGCCGTGCACCGTCCTGACGACATGCCGAATTCCGCAGCGGGCCGCGGCGATTGTCCCCAGAATCGTATCCTTGTATTTATGGGTATGGAGCAGATCGAACTTGCCGGCTCGACAGTAGGCGGTCAATTCTCTCAACAGCCTCCCCGGATGCCACTTCGTCTCGGGGAATACCGTTACCGATACTCCAAGAGCCCGTAGCTCCGAGGCCAGCCGCCCTTCATTGAGCAGGACGATGGAGCATTCGAGATCGGGCCTCTTGACGAGTGCATCGACCAGGGCTAACAACTGAACTTCGGCCCCAGCCCAGAGATCGCCCATGGTGACATGGCAGACTTTGATCATCTCACTGAGCTACAGGAGAACTCGATAGTCGATTGACCGCTCGCCGTATCCCGTCGAATGATAGACAGAATTCCCTCCGCTACCCTATAATTTGACCGGGCCAAAGATCCCGGTCCACCCGCTGTGAACCAAACACACCTTTCACTTCAACCTCGGCGAGGACAGACGCATGATCACCCAAGACCGATGGCGGGTTGCGCAGGAGTACGAACGGTCGTTTTGGCAGAACCAAGCTCGCCAAATAGCTGCAGGCGCGGTCGGCCAGATGAGCTGGTACTCATGGAAGGCCAAGCTCATGGAGGAGCATCTCTCGGAATTCCTTCGTCCGCAGATGAAGGACTCGGCTGTGGTGCTCGAAGTGGGCAGCGGCCCGGTCGGCATCGCGAGCTTTCTCCCCTGGGGCACACGTTACGCCGTCGATCCCTTGGAGGATTTTTATCGCTCCGAACAGGCGCTCTGCCAGCTTCGCGATAAGACCGTCACCTATTCCGCGGGGAGCGGGGAGCGGCTCCAGTTTGAATCGAACACCTTCTCGCTCGTCGTACTCGACAACGTCCTGGACCATGTGCATCAAGCCTCGGAGGTCTTGCACGAGATCGGACGAGTGATGAAACCTGATGGGCTGCTGTACTTTGCCGTGAACATCCATACGACCTGGGGCGCATTCCTCCATCGAATCCTGTCACGCCTCAAGATCGATCGGGGCCATCCCTATACCTTCACGGCCGCTTCGATCCGTGCCTTTCTGACGGCCCATGGCTTTGCCGTGCAGAAAGAATTCATCAACGATTATCGGAAGGCGAAAGAGCAGGATCTCAAGTCGGCAGCCTTGAAGGACAAGCTGAAAGCCTACGCGGGCCTTTCAGAATTCATCTACTACGCCGTGTGTGCCCGGCGTGAAGCCCAACGATAGCATAATCCATTTAGAACATTTTGAATTTCCAAATTAGCAAACAACAATACTCAACGAGTAAAGTTCCTTCTTAAAGCAGGTGAGATGAAAGCTCTGTCTGCTCAAAAGCAAATTCTGTTCGCCCTTATATTGATTTTAGCTGGTTTGGTGTTCCTAGAAGCCTCTATAAGAGTTGGAGCATTCTTTCTCTACAATAGAAGCCCCTATTTCCTGTTTTATGGATTTCGGTCGGTCATGGCCGACGATGATCCAGAAGGACACTCCGCTGCCTATGATGGATATTTCAAGTTTCCTCCCAATAGAACGCTGAAGCAGTATGGCATGTTTCAAAAACCGACACCGATTCGAATCAATTCGCTTGGTTTTCGCGGCGAAGATTTCTCTCCCCAAAAGGATCCGAACTCATTTCGTATCATCTGTCTGGGAGGATCGTCAACGTTCGGGTTCTTTGACCGTGACGAATTTACCTATCCTTCTATCCTGCAAAGATTACTAAATGAGCGCCTCCATGAAAGCCCAATCCGAGTCGAGGTCATCAACGCTGGCATTCCCCACTTCACATCAGATAACCTTGTCTCCATTCTTAGGAATGAACTATGGCAATACAGCCCTGATCTTATTACTGTCTACTCAGCGTATAACGATGCGGTTCGCATCATAGATATGACGGTGACACAACGCACTCTTCGGTGGCTGCACGAGCATTTGGCTATTTATGTAGCGCTGAAACGATTAAGCAGTATGCTTGGCGGCCCCGAGCTTCACTCAAAGTATGCCAAATACGCTAATCTCTCGAATGAAGACTACATTAAGACTCAGGTTGCTCTCCACAGAGAGAGGTTTGATAAGAACTTACGAGACATCGTCGCCCTTGCCCGGGATAAAGGAATCCACGTGCTGTTTATTAAACAGCCCATCAGAATGCCAGAGATACGTGGTAACTCGCCTGAAATGAAATGGACCTACGAAGGGGACTTGAACTTCGCTAGACAAAAATTAGAGCATGGTGAGTTTTTGTCGAGCGAGGAGGTGACGCTTATAATTCATTCGGAACTCCTACAGACGTTGGATGGGATCGCCAAACAACTCTCTATTCCGGTGGTGGACAACATACGCATCATTAACCAACATCCCGAATATTTTGCCAGTTACGTCCATCTGACCGAGGAAGGAAACCAAGCATTGGCAACTGCCTTAGCTGAGACGATAATGTCTAATTATCTCACCAAGTAGACCCACTAGACGTCCGAACTCAGTGCTGTTTGTAATAACCCCGATCATACACCCAACTTACGTAAGACTCGGCTGCTTGCCGATGTCCCAGTCCATTTGGATGTACATTGTCTTCAGCGGTGACTTGCAATTTGCGATAGGACAGAGATGCGAAGGTCTCGACTAGGTCGAAGACCTTGAATCCACGTGTTTCTGCCTCGCGCTTGACTCGTTCATGAATAGGAGCAAAGGCATAGGGTTTGTAGTCGACCAGCAGCGGCCAGATGATCAGATGGACATCGAATGAGTGCTTCGCACGGAGGTCTTTCAGCCTATCGAATCCTTCGGTCATCCTCTGATAACAATAGTCTTGGCTCCATAGATGTCGGTAGTAGTTGCTCTCTCCCTTCCCCGTGGCCATGCCGACCAGGTGCTCGATTCTGCTCTTCACAAAGTACACGAACGCCGACGACTTGAGCCACCGCTTGATTCTGGGATCGATACCGATGTCTCCCAAGAGGCCGATCTTTGCATCCTTGTCCTCCATGAACTGCTTGGCCGCATGGAACTCGGAAAAAAATCGCAATCATTGAGCACGAAATTCACAATCACGAGGTCCGGATCATAGCCAAGCCCTTCGACCTCCAGAACATGGACTTCCTGCGGCGTATTCAGCCCGCTCATGCCGAGGTTGATGACCTCGTACTGGGAGCCAAGCAGGTCTTGCAAGCGGCTCGAAAACATCGCCTCCGATTCGACCCCGGCGCCTTCGGTCACCGAATCCCCTAATACAATCACCCTCCTCACTCCGGGCTGTTTTTGCCTAGCATGTTCTCGATCCCTGAAGCCTGCGCTGTTATAAGCAAGGACGATCTTCCCATCCTGGACTCTTGAGTTTGGAATAAACCGCCAATTGAGTATCGGGTCGTTAACCTGACGAATGTTTCCAATTTGCGATTCTGGTGCCCCCGCATAGCCCAACGACCGCAACAGCACTTCGCCCACGATAGCCGACATCACGAGCGAAGCGAACAGCAGCGTAGTAGTTAAGAATATATTTGCTCTGCGCGTGTTTCTATTTTCCACAGTCGTTGGCTAATGCTCCCCCCAACCAAGACCGCACTCAAGGAATTGAGCCAGACCAGAAGTTTAGCTCGGACGAAATTCTTCTTTTGCGCCGGAGGAGAATGTTGATCTCCGCACTTTCCCAAGAGATCTCGCTCCAAGCGCGTGTTCCCTTTGCTCACCTTCCGATTCTACTTCATTTGCCACACAATTCCGTAGGGCAACTGAAAACGCTACGAGCACCCAAAATGTGGGATAGTAGAGTGTCGCCACAAAGATACTGGCGACAAGATAGGCGATGAATCCTGCTTCAATAGCTCGCGCGAGGAAGAGAGCACTCCGTATTCCATTCCGCCTGCGGATCTCATCAGTTGTCTCGATCACCCTTATTTTGTGTCTGGTTGGCACTTCACATTCCACGGCCGCATGACTCACCCACTTCAAATCCTTGAAGCTGTTCACCAGCATGCCTAGAAAAATGGCAAGCCCAACCAAACCCAGTTCTGGAAGGAGCGTAAAGTACATCGAGTGCGCTGCACGACCGGCCAATGATTTGCCTTCCCAGGTCCTATCACCCTGATACTCCTCAAACGTCCAGGGAAAATTACCCTGTCCGACTCCAATAATGGGATTATGGAAAAACATTTCCAATCCGATGCCCCAGGTATAAAGCCGTGCCGCGCCTGTTCCTCCTCCCTCACTACTCAGATTCTCTTCGTCGGTAGTGGATTTAATCCGTTCCCAATAGGCATCCGGGGCTGCCAAGGCCATGAACATGACCACTATTATTCCCAGAAAAATCGGCATGATTTTGTTGGGCGATCTGATCCACCAATAGATCCCCACTGCAGCCAGGCCGATGAAGCCGCCTCGAGACATTGTTGCCATTGCCGCCAGGACAAAGAGACACAAGAGACCAATATACATAGGCCGCGACACCCCCACCCCCTTTGAAGACATCATGAACAAGGCGAATGCGGCCGCTACGTCCATCTCCATGCAGAAGTCGTTCTCATCGCCGAGCCATCCGCCCACCCCTTGGCCATGGTTCAACACCCCGAGGACTGCCAGGATCGCATGGACCCCGAGCCAGACCTTCATGACCCGGTTGAACCTGTCCAAGCTATCGACGAAGGTGATGATGCCCAAATACAGCCCGAACGTCAGGAACATGTCCTTTACCAACATCGCGGCCCAAAAATTATTGACGGCTATTGGGACATGGACCACCATGAGGGCAAAGAGGGCCACCCAGAACTTGGTTTGCTTTTTGGCCAGGTTGAATTTCCCGGCATTGAGGACGGAGAGGATCAGCAGGCCATCCAGCAACGACGCGAAGGGGATCACCTTAATCCCCGGGATGATCTCCTGAGGACGGCCGAACTCGAACAGGAGCGCCAGGAGGATTATGGTGAAGGGTCCCTTTCCCTTGCTCACTTGTGCACTACGAGCCTGAAGCCCTGTTCTGTTTTGAGCCGCATCAACCGCGACCGTTCGCACTCCAGCCCTCACGATGGGGAATGATCCCCGGCATCTGGTTGTGTCACAGGAAGGTCCTGCTTTGGGACTCGCTGATCTTGCGGAAACTCTGCGCTGCTCATCCGATCTTTTGAAGGACGGCGATGATGTTGGTTCGTAACGATCTCAACGACCGCGTCATCAGCAGCTTAATCCAGACCAACTCGGGAACAAACAGCGGCGGCAGGGTCTTGAAAATGGCGTCGGTGACCGAGAGCTTGAACTCCGCCACGGTGAACCCCTGCTGCCCGGCCAACGCTCGAATTGTTTTCTCGCGATTCGCGCGATAATGCGTCGGGAAAATGTCGTGCTCTTCCCGGTCTTCGACCAGGGCCACCAGCGGCGCCTTGATGAACTCCGGCACCAGCATGGACAGCAGCGCGCCATAGCCGAACAGGTTCGGCGTATGAAAGATAAAGAGGCCCTTGGGGGCCAGCACGCGCCGAACCTCTCCGAACTGCCGGCCGGGATCGTCCAGATGTTCCACCACCATGTTCATCGTCACCAGATCGAAGGCTCCGTCGGGAAACGGCAGTTTGCCGATGTCCCCCCGGACTTTGCGCCTGAGCCGTTGATGGGCTTTCAACGACGGGAGATCAAAATCCAGTCCCGTGAGGGACCGGCAGCGCGTCGTCAATTCCTCCTCGCCCCGGCTTCTCCAGAACGGCAGGAGCGTATGCCCGCAGCCCAGGTCCAGCCAGCGCGTGTCTTCCTGGACGTGCTGTTTCAAGACCGCCTCATAGACATGTTGCGAATACTCGAACTCCGGGACGATCATATCCCGGGCTTTCCAATACACGTTGTACAGGCGATCACGCAGGCTCATCCTTTGTTGCTCCTTTAGTCCATGGCCGTCGTCACGCGGCCACCACAGCTCGCGCCGGTTTCCGACTGATCGCCTGTTGGTACAGCGCGCCATACCGGTCGGCCATGAGCCGCAGCGTAAACCGTTCCTCCACAAGCTGCTTGGCTCGCGACCCAAACAGGGCCGCCCGGCTCGGATCGCCCAACAGCGCAAGAATCGCCTTCGCCAACGGGGGGGCCTCTCCGGCCGGAACGAGGTACCCGGTTTCCCCCTCCACCACCAACTCCGGATTTCCCCCGACGCGGGTCACCACCACCGGCTTGGCAGCCGCCATCGCCTCCAGCAGCGCAATCGACAATCCTTCGGACAGCGACGGCATGGCGAACACGTCCATGACCGCCAGCAACTTCGGGACATCGTGCCGCAGGCCGAGGAACCGGACCCTTTCCTCGATCCCAAGCGTTTTGGCCTTCGTTTTCAGCGGCACTTCGAGCTCACCGCGGCCGATCAGCAGAAAGGTCGTCCTGGGGCAGTCCTTCAGCACGAGCGGGATTGCATCGAGCAAGTGGGTATGGCCCTTGACCGGGTACAGGTTCCCCACGACCCCTACGACCAGCTCATCATCGGGGAGTCCGAGGTCCCTTTTGTACTGTGATGCCTGGTCCTGGTCGGCTGCCGGCGCCTCGTCGACTCCATTATAGATCACTTGTATCCGATCCTCCGCGATGCCGGTCCGGGCCACCACAAACCGCTTGAGATCCTCCGACACGGCCACCATCTGCGCGGAGCGACTCACCCACCGATAGGCCCATCGGCGGCGGCGCTTTTCCCAGAAATAGTGTTTCCCGTGGATGGTGGCGACCAAGGGCACCCTTGCGATTTTCGCCACCAGCGCCCCATGCACGATGGCGTCGAACTCATGCGCCTGGATCACATCCACCCGTTCCCGCTTGATCAAGCGATAACAGTCCCGCATCCATTTCCACTGCATGAACCCGTCATGCGGGAGCACATAGGTGGTCAGTCCCCGGCTCTCGCATTGGTCTTTCAGCCATCCGGGCCGGAACAGCCCGACGATCGATCGATACCGGCTCCTGTCCAGCGAGGCGGCCAGTGCGCAGACGATCCGCTCCGCCCCACCGGGTCCGCTGCTGCTCGACAGGTGCAACACCGTGTTCATAAGGGCTGAGCGGCCGGATTAGTTGGCCGGCCTGGCTGATGGCTGCGCCGCATCCGCATTCGCCGCCTGGGCCTTGCTCCGCTCCACGATCTGCCGGAGCACCTGATCGCAGGACTCGCGGATTCGCTCGAAGCACAGCCTGAAGTCTTCCGGCGTGCCGCTGTAGGGATCGTCGATGTCGAGCGGTCCTTTCTTGCAGAACCGACCCAGGACGAAGATCTTGTGCCTCTCCCGCGGGTACAGTTTGGCCACCCGATCCTTCTGCGCCACCTCCATGACCAGCACCAGATCCGATCGCTGCATGAGGTCCTGAAAGAGCGGCGTCGTAGCGTGCCGCGCCAGCAGGATCCCCCCTTGCCGGGCAACCTCTTGCGCCAAAGGATGCGCGGGCTTTCCCGCGGTTGTCTCAATTCCCGCGGAAGAGACCGAGATGGCCAATCCTTGCTTGCGCACCTGGGCGGCAAAGTAGGCTTCAGCCAGCGGACTGCGGCACACATTTCCCTTGCAGACGAAGAGCACGCTTCTCACCGGATGCGGCAAGACTTTGGATGCCGTGACCTGCTCATAGGCCAGGCGCAGGAATTTGAGACGCCGGTAGACATGGCCCGCCGCCGCGCGCAAGGCGTGGAAGTAGAGGCCGACCGTGCTTCTTACGCCCGCGGACCCGGCATCGCTCATGCTCGTCCTTTCACCATGGCCTTCACATAGGCGCGCAGCTCCTGCCACGCCGGACCGAGATCCTCCCACCGTTCCACCTCGTAATGCAGGTCTTTCTGGAAGAACCGAGCAAACTCCAGCGCGCATCGCATTCGCGACGGAGCCCCAGGCGGAAGGCGCAACGTCTCCTCGGACTTGAACAGTCTCGCCAACAGATGATCGAGGTCGCCCAAGAGCCACCTGGATTTCACCCCGACGCGGTACCCGACCGGCGCCTGCACCGGGCGGCCACAGATGAGTTGATGCAGCAAGAACGGAAAATTCAGGCCGGCATCGACGGCCAGTTGCAGCGACCCCCAGAAACGTCCATTGATCTCCATCAGGTAGGGTATGCCGGTCCGGCGCTCGACTTTGAACTCCACCATCGCAACCCCGTGCCAGCCGACATGGTGCAGGAGTCGCAGGGCGTGGTCGGCCATCGGCTTCGGCAGCTCGATGCTCTCCCGCAGGACGCTCACGCCCCCGGCCGGCGGTTTTTCGCGCAGGCGTCGGTGGGCGAACAAGGCAACGGGTCTGCCATGGTCACAGAGCGCGAAAATGCCCTGCCCTTCCCCCTCAATGCGCCGCTGAATCAACGACGGCCATTTGAGATAGGGGGTCTGTCGATACACCTGCTCCAATTCTTCCCGATTCACCACCTGGCGTACACTGGTGTTGGTCCAGGCGCCGTCGATCGGTATGCGCGATCGGCCCGGCTTGACGATCAATGGAAATTCTCCCACCGACCGCAGGTCCTGGGGAAGACGACCCTCTTCCACGAAGAGAGTGTCGGGAATTGGCACGTCAAGCTGTTGCGCGAGCCTCATCAGCCGATATTTATCCGATAGCGTTTCATAGACGGCCGGAGCGGGCGCGGCAACTCTGGTACGCGCGTCGAACTGGGCCCTGCGTTCCCCGATCAGGTGCATCGCCAGATCGGAGATCGGCACAAGCATCTCGACTTGCCGATCGGTCACCATCTGTAACAAAACATCGAGGTAGCCCTTCGGATCTTCGTATGGAGACGGATAACGAAACGCACGCCGGCAATAGCGCGATGAACCGGCTAGGGAGCGCTCGGTTTCCGACCCGACCAGCACATCGATCTGTTTTCGCCCCAGCGCGCGCGTGACGGCGAGCGCTGCCCGCTCATTGCCGTCTGTCACCAGCACGCTCATCGTTCCTCCACACCGACCTTTGCTAAAACCGGCGCCTTTTCTTCGCCTCATTGAATATGTTGGCCGGAGAGACACCTCACATGGGCTCCCTCGTCTTTCTCCATACCCGGGCCTTCATTACCGCAGAGCGGACAGCGCCAGTGCCAAGAGGGCCGGGGACTCACTGATGTCATGATGGATCGAGATCCGCCTGAGCGCCATCAGATTCACCGGCGTCTCCCGTTCGAGACCCGGATCGCATGAGGCCGCAGCTTGGTATCCCGCCTCTCTCACGATTTGTTGCACGAGATCGTTGTAGTTGCCATTGGGATAGCAGAACACGGGAACTGTGGCTGCTCCACTCTCGCGTAACCTCTCGTACGACGAGTTCACCTCCTGCCGTACCTCTTTTTCCGGAATCAGCGTCATCAAGCGGTGTGAACAGGAATGCGATCCGAATGAGATGTCATGTTGCGACATCTCGCGCACTTCATCCCAATTCATCACGACACGGGTTTCCGGAACCGTGATCCCCAGAATCTCGCTCAAGCTCGCCAGCAGCCGCTCCAAACGGCCGGCTTCCAGCTCTTTACAGGCCTCGATGAAGCGATCATAGGAGTCCGGTCCCGCAGCAACGTCCCATGGAAAGACCGATCCCCTCTCCTGGGTCTGTAAAGCCTCGGTGAGAGCCTGATAGAAGGCTGTTCGCCGCTCGGGCGCGCACGACGGGGCATCGGCTGTCCGCAGGAGATAGCCCAGCCGTTCCGGCCAAAACCAGCGCGACGTGCCGACAAAATCCGTCGGCAGAAAAATGGTGGCAGGCAGCCTGTACCGCCTCAGGATCGGATAGGCATGCCGGTAATTGTCGAGCCAGCCGTCATCGAATGTAATCACGCAGGCGGCTGTGTCGGCCTTCCACCGTCCGGTTCGCCAGCGGTCGAGCAACTCCGAAAGCGAGAGGACCTCGAACCGTTCCCGCAAGTACTCCATGTGCATCCGGAACACCTCATCCCGCACATACATGCCGGATTGCACGATGCCCGCATCGAGGTCTTCAGCGGATAAGACTCGATGATAGTTCAGGATCGCGACGGTCCCTTTGTGTCGGGCCCGAGAGACACCAGACCAGTGGTAGGCTCCCGCGAGCCTTCGCCAGACATATCGCTTGAGTCCTGCCGCCCCCATGTGTGAACACGTGCCTCCTCGATCCAACCATCGTCTTCAGCCTGCTGATCTCGCTGCGGCCTAGGGCATTCTCCCCTCTCCTTACCCTCTCCCCCGTGAGGAGGGGGGCGGTGAGGGGGAAGCGCACACTAGAAGAGCGTGTAGATAAACGGCGCCACCGCGGATCCTTGCGTAAAGACAATCAGGCTTCCCAAGAGCACCAACACAACGATGATCGGCAGCAGCCAAAACTTCTTTCGTTCTTTCATGAACGCCCAGAGTTCGGTCAGAAATTCTCCCATTGTCCCCCCCTTGCTTAGAACATGTTCTTCATATGCGATGGCGGCCGCGGCTCCCGGACGACCCGGTAGCTGTCCATTCCGGGAATCCAAGCCCGCCGCATCGGGTCTCGGCCGAGCATTTTCATCACCAGTCCCATCGGCACCACGAGCCCATAGTAGAGAATGCCCAGAATAATCCTAGTGTTAATCCATCCCAGCACATGTCCCACCGCCATCCAGCCTTTGTACAGGGGGGCCAAGACACCGGGCAGGATGAGACCAAGCGGGATCAGCGCGCAAGCCGGAATGACCGCCCAGAGCCGCATGGCCTCGCCACGCCACACCAGGGGCCAGAGGCCGATGACGAGGAACACGCCTCCCACCGTGAGCCCGAAACTGCGGAGTTGCTTCACATCAGTCTGCTCGTTCATCGTACACCCTTTCTCTTATATATGACCCCTAGCGTTTTGAAGGATCCCAAGAGAGAATGCGATCCCCTCGCAGATACCGGAACCAGGCATCCAGGATCGACAGGTTTACCATCACAAAAAACGACGGCAACCGCAACATGGCGACCTTCGGCAGCCGCTGGGACCACAGATAGAGGACTGCCAGGCCATAAAACGCCGCCTGCCCCCAGAACAGCGTCCGATACCAGCCCGGATTGAGGGCCAGCAGGCCGTTCGTGACGAATGCGAGGATCAACGCGAAGGGCACCATCCAACGGCAGAGCTTGTGGCTGATCAATTGCCACGCGAACAGATGATACTTGAATGGATTCAGCAACGCGAGACTTCGCATAAATACGGAAATCCCCCGGACCACCGTCCGCACCTTTCGCTCATATTCCTTGCGCTCATCCGCCAGGTTCTTATAGTAGCCGACGCTCTCCTCGTCAGACACGCCTCTCAGCCCCTTCTTGACGCTGTTCAAGAGGGTATTGAAGTCGCTTTGCAGATCCGAGGCCCAATCCAGACAGACCTCGCGGCGCGCGGCGAAAAAAGACCCGCTGAGCCCGACCAGGCTGTTCACGGTCGTTTCCAGCCGTCGTAGCCACATCTCGTACTGCACATAGGCCCCTTCACCGCTCACCCGTCCGTCCTGGTCGATGAAACAATCGACACTGCTGACGCAACCCACGCTGGGGTCGGCAAAATTCTTGAGGATCGTACTGATGCCATTTGGCGGGAGCATGGTGGCGACATCCGAAAATACCAGGATGTCGCTTGATGTCGATTCGACGGCAAATTTTTGGGCCGCCTCCTTGCCGCCCTTGTGGGGCAGCCGAACCAGCCGGATCCCGGACGGCTGAAATGATTGTACGATCGGATCGGTGCGATCCGTCGAACAATCCGATGCGATCACGATGTCCAACCGGTCCTTCGGATAGTCTTGCGTCAACGTATTCTCGATCTTCTCCCGAATCCGTTTCTCCTCGTTGTACGCCGTGATGATGAAGGTCACCGACGGCTGAATCAGCCCCTTTCGCACGACCTGTCTTCGAACCGTGCCAAGACACCACAACAATAGTGGATACCCCACATAGGCGTACCACACGAATAGGACCGAGAGCCAAAAGAGCAATGCTATCAGCATGGCCGGCTTACCGATGAGAACGAGGGGACGACGCCCACGTGGACTCAGCTCTGGACGTTGCTCGGACGGCGGGAGACGAAAGAGAAGCCTCCGGTCCGCCGTCAGTCTTGCGTCCAGCCACACTCAGATCTCGTAGGACCTGACACAGCCTGGCCCTGTCCGCTGGTCGCACAAACCGATGGGTCGGGAGCGTGACCAGCCGTTCCACCACCTCCATCGCACCAGGATATTCGCGAACCGCCAGCCGATCCTGCAATTCCGGAATCTGTTGGATGGTGCCGGGATACGCCCCACTGATCCCCAACCCAAGCGCAGCCGCGCGCGCGCACAGGGCCTGCTTCACCGCACGGTCTCGCACCAGCACGGGAAGGCGCAGATAGGAGGCTTCCGGATCGGTTACGGCCTGCGCCTCCGGGGCAAGGGCGGCCAGCTCTTGAATGAACGCCTCAGCCTGCTCGCGGCGCGTCCGGTTGGATTCGTCAAGCCGATGGCGCCACCCAACGAGCGTGGCGGCGCGCGCCTCGGCCATCTGTTCAACCGGAAAGTCTCGATAAAATCGCGTCTCCCCCAACCCGAGACACGGCAATCCCGCCGGCAACCAATAGAGCGGCGGGCGAATGAAGACCTCGGTCGCCATCAACTCTGCCAGCTTCACCGCAGCGGTCCATCGCGATTCCTCTGGAAGCTGGTCATACCCCTCCCGAATGGCTGCGGCGATGGCAGCCGACCTCGTGACGATCACCCCGCCGCCGCCGCTGGACAGGTTCTTGCCGCGACCGAGGCTAAAAAATCCCACGTCTCCGGTCGTGCCGAGCCATCGCCCCTGCCGACTGCCTCCCATCGCCTGGGCGGCATCCTCCACCACCGTGATCCCTCGCGGCCGGCACAGGGCTTTGACCCCTTCGACATCGGCTGGCAATCCGAACAGATGGGTCGGCAGCACGCAGAGCGTGTCCTCATCGAGCGTCCTCGCGAGTTGCGCTAAGTCAAGATCCAGCGTGGCTGGAGTGACATCGCAGAGCGCGACCTCGAGCCCCGCTTTCACGACAGCCGACGGCACCGAGTAGCAGGTATAGGCGGGCATCACTACCTTGCGGTTCGACGACAACCGCTTGAGTCCGGACAGAATCAACGCCAGCGCGGCCTTGCCGGACGAGAGGAGAAACACATGGTCGGCGCCGAACATGTCGCGCAGCTCATGCTCCAGCCGGTTGCGATGGGAGCCTCCCGCCAGGAGCGCGGCGCATCCCGCGAAGAGCCCTCGAAGCGGAACCGGCGCGGCGGTCGGCGGCAATGTGGATTGGATCTTCATGGCAAATATTTGACGATACGCGGACCGAGCAGGTTGGCAATCGGCAACGGCAAGGTCCGCCAGAGCGAGATGGCCAGTCGGTATCGTGGATTGTGGGGGTTCAGCTCGGGCAGCGGCCTGTCGTCCTTGAGCCAGTAATACCAATACAACGGAACCGGCTTCGCTCCCCATTGTTCCTTGAAGCGATAGGTTCCGCTGTCCAGGGTCGATCGCCCGAAATCGAACACCTTGCACCCCTGTTGGCAGGCATATTCCAGGACCGAACTGTACAGCAGCATGTTGGGGGCCAGCCGATCATACCGCCGATCCGAGGAGGCCCAGGGAATCTCCATCATCTCCCGAAACGAATAGACCAAGCCCGCCGCCACCGGATGCCCGTTCCATGAGACCGAGCAGACGGCGGTTTCCTTCGGAAAGGTCTCCAGGATGGTTCGAAAGAACCCTTTTCCATAAACCGGAGTCCCGAGATCCCGCATGTTCCGCGAGAAGACGCGATAGAAGTCCTCCAACAGATCTGCCCCGCCGACCTTCACCGTCATCCCTTCCTTCTGGGGCCGGCGAATCTGGCTCCGCAGCTTGGACGGGAAACTCTTGAAGAGCGTTTGGAAGTCGCTCGGGAGCGACAGCCGCATCGAGACCTTGTGGTCCTTGCATCGCCATGCGATCGGCAGCGGTTGAGCTTGCCGGATTTCCACGTGGCTTGCGCCGAGCGCTTTCGCCTCTTGGGCCGCTGCCTCCAGCAGCTTCTCCCTGACCGCTCGATCAGCCGCATCTACCCCGCCATAGTTGAGAAAGGGCATCGAGACCAGAAACCGGCCGAACAGCCGGCTCGACAACAGGACCAACGGCAGCACGCCGCGTATCTCCCCGTGACCATCCCGGGCCATGAGATAGACGGTCCGATGGCCGCAGGTCTGCTCGATCACCTGCCGCCAGGCGGCCAGGTGATAGCCGGTCGCGGTGGGAGAATCGAGCACATAGCGGTCCCAGAGGCCGCCGGCCGCTTGATCCCTGTCCAAATTTTCGATCCGGCATTCCATCGTATCTCGACGTCCAGCCTGCGCTAGCCCGCATTCCTTCGATGTCCGTCCCGATGTTCGTTCCACACGTCGTCCAGGACGCGCGCAAGATCCGCGGTCAGGCTTCGATAGTTGAATCGGTCGATCTCTTCCTGAGGCGGGGGCGACAAGGCTTGCCGTCCCTCAAGCAAATCGGTGATCACGCGCCGGATCTCGTCCCTATCGTTGCGGCAGGCCAGGCCGAGCCGGTGCCGCTGGACGAGGTTGGCGGTCGCTCCCTCCCCTCCAACCAGCAGCAGCGGGCGTCTCGTCGCAAGGTACTCATAGATTTTCCCCGGAATCTGAAGCGGAGAATCCGGCTGGATCACGAGCAAGGCATCGGCCTCGCGCATCTGTTGGAGACATTCCTGATATGGCACCGGCGGTTCGCGCGTGAGCAGCCCGACTTTTTCCAGCCGCTGTGCCAGGTCTTCGCATTGCGGCTCCGCGACCTCCCAGGCGCCGATGAACCTGAGACGCAGCCGTTCACCGGACAGCCGCCCTTCCCGATGGAGATAAGCGAGGGTCTGAAAGAGCACCGCGGGGGTGCGCTTCCCGTATACCGTCCCGAAATGGCAGAGTTCCAACCTCGATCCCCTCGCCCGTTCCCCGAGACTTCGACCGGCCGTCCCCGTGCCGGCGGAGCCCACGGCAAACGAATCCGGATCAAAGCCATTGGTGATGGTCAGGGTTTTGCCGGCCAGCCCAGGATAGTCCTGTTCCAGTTGCACCCGCAGTTCATGCGTATTGGTCATCACCCTACTCGCGCCCTGGCAAATAGAGCGCTCCAATCGCCTTGCTGAGCCGTTAAGATACGAGGACGAAAACGATATGTAGGGGTTGCTGGTCCAGGGATCGCGGTAATCCACCACATAGGGAATTCCCCAGTATTGCGCGAGATGCTGACCGACCAGGTGACTGGTCCATGGTCCTCCCGTTGCCCATACGATGTCCGGAATCTCCGACTGCGGCCATCCCTTGGCAACAGCCGCCGCCGGCTTGAGCCAGGCGCATTGCGGGTCTGGAAATGCAAATAGCCGGTCCAAGACCACATCCTTGAGCGTCCCGAGCCATCCGCTTTCCGCCGGACTCTTTCCGTTCGACTCTTGGACTCGTGATGCCTCGGGCTGCCCGTCCTTCTTCGAACTCATGGCGGTCCGCAATCGATCCCGCCAGGCCACCAACCGCCGGAGGGGGTTGCCATGCGGGACCGTCTCAACCTTCACGGTAGATGGGAGCTTGGCCATCAGTTGCCGATCCACCGGGTGAGGCGGATGCACGGAGGCCGGATCGGTCGTGAGCACGCGCGGCAGCCACCCGCAGGATTCGAGATACCGGCAGAAGGAGAGCGGACGCATGGCCCCACTGGCGGCCACCGGCGGAAAGTAATAGGCGATGATCAAGATGTTCTTCATGGGGGGATCGATCGGGCAAGACCACCGCGAGAGGCTGCCGTCCTTCCCGGCGTGTGGTCAAGTCGGCGGGCGCTGCCGGACCTGCGGCCGTCTGGAACTAGCCGGCCACGGCGGTCTTGACCTCTTTCATCTTCAAGCCATCTGCCGCCCCCTCCGCCTGCTCGTCGAGAAGGAGCGCATCCACGTAGAACTTGGTCGCCCAATTGAGCACTTCAAAGCGGCCGTAGTCTCCATCGAAGGGACTCGATCCTTTGATGCCCCCCCGGAGGCCTCCGTTCTCGCTCACGCAGTTCTGTGAGGCCTTCAAAAACCTGAGAAGCCGACGAGCCCCATCGAGAAATCTCCGATCGCCCTCTTTTAAAAACAGGCGCAGCCAGATTCCTGCCAGTTGCGCATTGCCGGTCAGGCAGCTCCAGGCCACGGTTCCCTGCCAATGATGGTTCAGTCTCCCCGGCACGCTTCCGTCCTCGCGGAGCGTCCCCAACAACCTTTCGGCGCTCATCTTGGCGCTTTGAAGATACTCCGTGCGGTTCAGCAGTTCCCCGGCCCCCCAGATGCCCTCAATGGCATAGCTGATGGTATGCAACAGCGGCGCGGCAGAATCCGTGAGACAATTGTTGCGAAACCATCCATTGGCATTCTGCTGACTGAGGCTGAATCGGATGTTCCGCTCCCCTCCCTCGACATAACGCGGGTCTCCGGCACATTGACCGAGAAGGAGCAGCGACCAGCCCACGCGAGAATTGTAGGTGGTGGAGGTGGGATTGGCGAATTCCGAGTTCCCCTTCACCCACCCGCCGTCGTTCTGTTGCACCGCCAGGAGATAGTTGCCCGCCCTCTTGGCCGCGTCGAGGTATCTGGCATCTTGCGTTTCCTGAAAGGCGGCGACCCAACCGAGGATCACCTGCCCCGTATTGAACACCGCAGGGGTCGGGTGGTGGTTGAGCACGCCTCCCATGACCGCTCCGTTCGGCATCTGCACCTGGATTTCCCAATCCGCCATGGCGAGCGCGCGGGACTTGAGATCCGGATCCTGCAGATACCGGCCGGCATCCAGAAACGTCGGAATGATGTAACCGGTCGTTTCGGGATACGATTGCTGCCATCCTTTTGCGCGGAAGAACGGATGCCAGGCGGAGCTGTAGGCCCGCGACACCCCCCGGTCTGGCGTGGCATCCTGGGCCCGCTTGATCCATTCCACCGCTTCCCGCAGATGAAATCGGTTCTCCTTCACCACGACCCCGCGTTGCTCCGCCTCCCGGCGCAGTTCTTGATACGCTTCCTGGTTGTAGAACCTGGAAACCTTCACGCGATGCTCAAGGCCCTGGATCACCCGTTGAATCATGGCGACGAGGCTCCGGTTAGGAGGCGGCTTTGGTCGACTTCATCACGATCTTTTCCATGACATAGCGAAGCGGAATCATGGAGCCGAACAGTTTTTCACCGGCAAACGCGGTCGCATAGTAGGTGCGCAGCAGGCCGGGCGCATGCCTTTCCAGAATTCCGTTGACGAAGAACGTGTCGAAGAGATACTTGTGAAATCCGAATCCCACCCCCCGGCCTTGCAAGTCGCGCATGCGATTCTTTTTGAGCCAGCCCTTGACCTCAAACCAGTGGTTGTAGTTGTCGTAGTTCAGCCCCCACTCGGAGAACGGCGACAGGGACCGGAACAGCAACTTGAACGGCGCGTTGAAGACCGGCTGGAGTCTGGACATGCGGATTTCCTTCCAGATCGTTTTCAGGTTCCACGTATTGTACAGCTCCAGAATGAGGTCTCCATCAACCTTCGTGACGCGACAGAGTTCCTGGACGGCCTCCTCTTGCTTCTTCAAATGCTGAATCACCCGGCAACTGATGACCGTGGTGAAGAGATTGTCTTTGAAGGGCAGGTGCTCCAGCTCGCAGCAGACGTGAAAATGTCCGCGTTTCCGCCGTTGCGCCGCTCGCAGGAGATTGAGCGAGGCATCGATGCCGACCGACACGGTCGTCGGAGGCAGCGTTTCCAGGAAGCGTCCGTTTCCGCATCCTGCATCAAGGAACAGACCCAGCTTGTTCTGATCGAAATAGTAGGTCAGTCCGTAGATCTCTGATTCGTGGTTATAGATGCCGAAGATCGAGCCGGCCCCTTCGACATTCGCATCGTACAGGTGCGCCTTGTCTTCGGCATCCCAATAGCGCGTAAAGAGATGTTTCATCTCGACTTCGACATTGCAGGGGAACAGCACCGGAATGCCGTCGACGATCGGGAACACGAACGCGCAGGTCGCGCACGAGAACGCCGATTCGTCGTTTCGCAGGGTCAGGTCGCCCTTGCATTTCGGACAACACAACATGCCGTAAAAGTCTGCTCTATCCATGGCTTTGTTATCCCTTTTGCTCAGATCTTCACCCGATGCTGCATCCGATTCTCTTGACAGGGAAGCGCGCCGTGGACGTCCGGCGCGGCGGACACCCATCCCTCACCGCCCGCTGAACTGATCGAGCAGGATCGTAACAATGCGCTCCGCGGCCTGACCATCCCACAGAGGAGGAGGAGCCGGGGGTTGGACGGGGTGATCGAGGACCTTGGCGGCCTCGGACACGATTCGGGAAGGGTTCGCCCCGATCACCCGATTGGTTCCGTGCGTCACGGTCACCGGCCGCTCCGTGTTCTCCCGGAGCGTCAAACACGGAATCCCCAGCACCGTCGTTTCTTCCTGCAATCCTCCGGAGTCCGTCAGCACCATTCTCGCGCTCGCCACCAGGGCCATAAAGTCGAGATACCCAATGGGGTCCATGCACCGGATGCCCGTGGCCGGCGCTGGTCCATCCCCGAAATGAAGACAGGCACGGAACCGGCCCAGCGATTTCAGCGCTCCGATCGTCCGGGGATGAACCGGAAAGACGAGCGGGCACCGTTGGGCGACCACGCAGAGGGCCTCGATGAGCCCCTCCAGAATCCTGACATCGTCCACATTGGAAGGGCGATGGAGCGTTACCACCCCATACTGGGCCTTGTTGAGCTGGAGCTGCTCCACAATGTTGGAACGGGTCCAGAGCCGGCGTGACGATTCGAGGGAATCGATCATCACATTGCCCACGAAAAAGATCTTGTCCGGGGCGATGCCTTCCGCCTTCAGATTCTTCTCTCCACTCTCCTCGGTCACAAACAGCAGATCGGACACCGCGTCGGTCACGAGCCGATTGATCTCCTCGGGCATCGACCGATCATAGCTTCGCAGCCCGGCCTCGACATGGGCCACCTTGATCTTGAGCTTGACCGCCGTGAGGGCGGCGGCCATGGTTGAATTGACGTCGCCCACCACGAGCACCAGGTCCGGCCGCTCGCGCTCCAGCACGGGCTCCAGCCGCTTCATGACCTCCGCCGTCTGCACGGCATGCGTGCCGGACCCGACTTCCAACGAGACGTCCGGCCGTGGAATTTCCAGATCCTCAAAAAAGCGCCCGGCCATGCTCGCATCGTAGTGCTGCCCCGTGTGCACCAGGATCGACTGAATCCCGGAGCGCCTGCGCATGGCCCTGATGAGAGGAGCGATTTTCATGAAATTCGGCCGCGCTCCGACGACACTGACAATCTTCATACGATCCTCACAGACATAGACGACTCACACGCATCGCGAAAGGAACCATTCACCTCTCCGGGCTAGGCCGGCACGGCCGCCTGCGGATGTCCTCCATCGGCCCCCCTCGTTTGGATCGCAACAGGCCCATCATCCGGCCGAACGGCCTGCTCTCCCATCAGATCCGCGACCATCTCGAATTCAGCCAGATGGAACAGATCATGGTGCACATCGATCTCGCCCCGCTTGTGCCGTTCGAGATCCTTCACGACGGTGCTGACATGGTAAATGCCGCGTTCCCGAACCGCGCGGCTGGCCAGCAAGTCCGCCATGGGCTCATAGAGATCATGAGCAAACCATTTCCGCCCCGCCGTCGGAAAGCCCATCTTGTCCGGCCGTGCCCGCACCGATTCGGGAATGCGCCCTCGCATGGCCTCGCGCAGGATGAATTTATTCCAGGGTCCCCGCACCTTCCATTCCGCCGGGAGGCCGAACAGCAGCGACACAAGCCGATAATCGAGAAACGGGAGCCGGGTTTCCACCGAATGCGCCATCGAATTCCGGTCCTCGATCCGGAGATACAGCGGAAGCGGCGCATTGGTGACCCCGCGTTTTAAAACGTCATTCAGACGATTGAGGCCAGGTGCCCGCTCTCCGTGTGGAACGCGCGAACTGAGCTCCTTCGTGAACCACGGATTGTTCAGAATCTTGCGGCCGTACCGCCGGTCCGATAACGCGCGATAGAGGGGGACCCCATGAAGCACGGTCATCAGGAGACTCACGGATGCCTCCTTGAACGAGTGGAACGGGCTTCCTCCGTGCACCTCGGTATAGGCGCGGATCTCCGCCCAGGCCTTGTTGAACCGTCCCTCGCCGAGCAGCTCACGCCAGTGGTCGAGAAAAAAACTGAAGTAGCCGCCGATCGTCTCGTCCGCCCCCTGTCCGTTCAGCACGACCCGAATGCCATGGCCGGCGACCAGGCCCATCAATCGATAGCCGACCGTTGCGGTCATCGTGTGGACCGGCTCATCCTGATACCACAACATCCGCCGGACATTCTGCCACAGGTCCATCGGATCCGTCTGGAGTTCCCGTAGCTGGGCTTTCGTCTCGGCCAAGGTATCGGCGATGTACTTCGATTCATCAAACTCCTTGGCCATGTAACAAAAGGCCTGGAGCGGCCCCGAGGCCGATTGGTCGCCTTCATTCCGCTGCCTGGCCGCGGCGCAAATAATCGACGTCGAGTCGAGGCCTCCCGAGAGGCACACGCCAACGGGCACATCGCTCCGCATGCGAAGCCGCACCGCCTGTTCGAACAGGTCGGCAAAGGCCGCCGGCGGGTCATGGACGTCGACGGACGGCAGGTGGTCCAAATCCCAATAGGTCCATGATTTCCACCTGCCTTCCAGATCCAGCTCGAAGGCCGACCCCGGAGGAATCGGATCGATCCCGTCATAGAAACTCTCGCCGCGGTCGTCCAGGTGACCTTCGATCAGGAAGCGGGACGCGATCGTCCAATTGACGCCTCCCCGGTACAACCCGGAGGCGCGGATTGCTTTGATCTCGGACGCCAACAGGACGTACTCCCGTTGCCGGTGGACGAACAGCGGTTTGACCCCGAACCGGTCACGCGACCCGAACAGGCGTCGATTCCCCTTGTCATAGATGATGAACGCCCACATGCCGTTCAGTTTCGGCAGGCACTCCGCGCCCCACTGGCGGTAGGCATTCAGCAGAACTTCGCTGTCGCCCGTCGACCGAAATCGATATCCGAGATCGACCAACTCGCGACGCAGCTCCACATAGTTGAAAATTTCCCCGTTGAACACGAGCACGAATCGGCCGTCGTCGCTGACCATGGGCTGATGGCCGGCCGGGGAGAGATCGAGAATGGCCAAGCGCCGGAACCCGAGCCCCACGGAACCGTCAAGGAATAGGCCGCTGTCATCCGGACCGCGATGGACAAGGCTCCGGGTCATCCGGTCAAGCGCCGCCTCATCGACAGGCCTGCCTGCCATTCCACACATGACCGCGATACCGCACATGTTGGCCTTCTTGATCCTTGGGTTCAGGCTAGTCCGTGGGCGTCGCAAAGACAGGCCGCCTCATGAGAGGCACGTCCAACCAGCCCCTCAGGCGGCTTGGCCGGCCTGCCACCGGATCGACTACCTCCGCAGGGCAGGCCCGCTCCCACTCGACTTTAAACCACTTGGCGGAAATACTCGATGGTTTTTCGCAGGCCGTCCTCAAGCTCAACCTGAGGTTCCCATCCCAGGAGCATCTTGGCGCGCCGGATATCGGGACGCCGGACCTTGGGATCGTCCGCCGGGAGCGGGCGGTATTCGATCGCGCTCTTGGACCCGGTCAGCCGCAGCACGAGCTCCGCAATGTCTTTCACCGTCAACTCACGAGGATTGCCGATGTTGACGGGATCATGAATGGTTTCCGGGAGCGGCTGAGAGGATTTGGTGAGAAAGGTGGACCGGTCGGTCCGCTGATCGACCGTTTTGTCCGAGTCCGCCACCAGCAAGTCCGTGATGCCGCGGACAAGATCATCGGCATAGCAGAAGCTTCGTGTTTGGGTGCCGTCTCCGAATATCGTCAACGGCTTCCCCTGAAGGGCCTGTACGATAAAGTTCGAGACGACGCGGCCGTCGTTCGGCCGCATGCGGGGACCGTAGGTATTGAAGATGCGCACGATCCTGGTATCCAAGCCGTGATAGCGATGGTAGGCCATGGTGATGGCTTCCGCGAATCGTTTGGCCTCGTCGTACACCCCCCGGGGACTGATCGGATTGACATTGCCCCAATAGGATTCGGGTTGCGGGTTGACCAGCGGATCGCCGTAGACCTCGGACGTGCTCGCAAGCAGGAGCCGCGCCCCTTTCGCCTTGGCCAGGCCGAGCGCCTTGTGGGTCCCCAACGCTCCCACCTTCAGGGTGGCGATCGGCATTTCCAGATAGTCCTGCGGGCTGGCCGGGGAGGCAAAGTGAAGGATGGCGTCCAGCGGGCCATCCACGTGCAGGTAGTCGCAGACATTGTATTTGATAAAGCTGAAGCGAGGGTGTCCCATCAGGTGCGCGATGTTTTCCGCGCGACCCGTGATGAGATTATCCACGGCGACGACCTCATGGCCTTTCCCGATCAACATGTCGCTTAGATGACTGCCCAAAAATCCGGCTCCGCCCGTGATCAAAATACGCATGGCACGCTTCCTCCTCTAGGACGATGACTCCATTGCGCTCACAGCCTCAGGAACTGGCCGCCGTTTACTGAACTGTTCAGGATATGTGCCTTGAGGACCCCGGCCAGAAGTCGATAGGCGTCGGCTGTCGGATGGCTGTCGTCGTAGTACTCGATGGGTTGTTTCCCGGATTTTCTGGCATCTTCCTGAATGATTTCCTTGGTGGAAAGGTAGGGTATATGGTGCTCTTCAAACAGGTTACGCAGGAACATTTCCCTCCAGTCGGCGGGATCGTTATAGATCCAGTCTGGATAGAAGATAAGAAACAGATGGGGGATGTTTCGCCGATTCAGCTCCGCGACCATCGCAAGGATAATCTTCTCGTTCACCATTTTTTTGATCCTCACCTGGTCTTCCGTCCCAAGGATGAGCTGTCTAATTCTGTAGAAGCGACCATCGCGATTCGCCCACATGCGGGCCAGATAGGACACAATCCGAGGAGGATTCTCCGCGAAAAAGACGGCCGGATGTGGCGAAACAGGCACACCTTTCAACGCAAGCGCCCCGTCCTCCACGCTGAAGAACGGCTTCTGTCCGATTCTAACCGCCAGGGCGCTTCGATCAAGATCCTGGGTCATGATACCCACAATGACAAATGGATTCCGGTAGAGAGGAAGGGACTCTTTCAGAAGCAGATACATCTGGTCCACTCCATAGCCTCCCACACCGTAGTTCAACAGAAAGAACCGGCGACCCAGTTCAGAATCATTGTTCACAATACCCTGAAAGCATTCGTTTTTATTCGCGATCGTCGAGCATTCTGCGAACGAATCCCCGTACAGAAGAATTGGGATTTTGTCTCCTACCTCTCCCGCATTATTATGGAGATAGGTTTCGGGGGAAAAGGTCCCGATCCAGCCCAATCGAGGATGGGGATGTTCCGGCGGCTTGAACCTGCCGCCAAAGAGATAATAGAGCTTCCAATAATCATCATCTGAATCCCATGCGCCGTAGAGATCAGGATTTCTAAAGCGTTGCATGAAGTCCGCTCCAGAAAACAACAGAACACGAAATATCACCTCACACACCACCATCGTGCCGAGCGAGACGACCAGCATGGAACAGGTCCAGAACAGCAGTCTACGAGGAACCAGGCCGCGCATATCTCAGCCCCGGGCACCCAGCGGTTTATGCGCACCCCGGCCTCGTCCCGCCTGTTTCGGAGAAGGCACGTGAGCCGGCTTCCTCATGGGCTTAATCCAGTTCAAACTCCTTTTTCCAATCCGTGTCTTTTTCCAGCCGTGGCTGATCTACCTTGTTTAAGACGCAGTTTTCCAGCACCAGCACGTCCATCTCCGTGCGCATGAAGCACCGGTACGCATCCTCGGGCGTACAGACGATGGGTTCGCCGCGGACATTGAAGGACGTGTTCACCAGCACGGCATAGCCGGTCTTGGCTTCAAAGGCCTTGAGCAGGCGATAATAGCGCGGATTCGTGTCTTCATGGACGGTTTGGACCCGCGCCGAATAGTCCAGGTGCGTGATGGCCGGAATGTCCGATCGCGGGACATTCAAGAGATCGATCCCCCAGAGTTCCTTCTGTGCTTTGGTCATCGGACGGCGCCGCCGCTCAAGAACCGGAGCCACGATCAGCATGTACGGGCTGTCCGCATTCAGGTCGAAGTAGTCCGCCACGCGCTCCCGCAGAACGGACGGCGCAAACGGCCGGAACGACTCGCGGTATTTGATCTTGAGGTTCATCACGGACTGCATTTTCGCACTCCGCGCATCGCCCAGAATACTTCTCCCTCCCAGCGCGCGAGGACCGAACTCCATCCGGCCTTGCAGCCATCCCACCACCTTCTCCGCGGCCAACTCCTCCGCGACCCGCTCCGCCAGTGCCGTGTCGTCCAGCCGCACATACGGCGCCCCCTTTTCTTTCAAGAAGCGCTCAACCTCCTCATTGGAAAACGAGGGTCCCAGATACGACCCGCGCATCTTGTCCCGTTTGCCGTCGGCGACTCTGGGATGCCCTTCGAACTGGTGCCAGACACTCAGCGCGGCGCCCAACGCCCCGCCCGCATCCCCGGCCGCAGGCTGAATCCACAATCCCTTAAAGGGCCCTTCCCGGAGAATCCGGCCGTTTCCCACGCAGTTCAATGCCACGCCGCCGGCCAAACAGAGATTCTCCACGCCGGTCTCCCGATGCAGGGTCCGTGACAATCGCAACATCACCTCTTCGGTTACCTCCTGGATTGACCGGGCCAGATCCATTTCGCGCTGCGTTAATTTGGACTCCGGCTTGCGCGGCGGCCCGCCGAAGACCTCGTCGAACTTCCGCCCGGTCATCGTCAAGCCGGTGCAGTAGTTGAAGTACTCCATGTTGAGCCGAAAGGTGCCGTCCGGCTTGAGATCAAGCAGGTGCTCATAGATCGCCTTCACGTATTTAGGCTCGCCGTATGGGGCCAGCCCCATGACCTTGTACTCGCCGGAGTTCACCTTGAAGCCCGTGTAATAGGTAAAGGCGGAATAGAGCAACCCCAATGAATGGGGGAACGGGATCTCCCAGAGGGGCGTCAATCGGTTGCCCTCCCCTTTCCAGGCCGACGTGGTCGCCCATTCCCCCACGCCGTCCATGCAGAGCACCACCGCCTGCTCGTATGGCGACGCAAAAAACGCCGATGCCGCGTGAGATTCATGATGCTCGGAAAACAGCACTGGCGGCAACTCCGTCTTCGTCATCCCCTTCCCATGGACCAGGAACTCTTTGACCAGAAGGCTTCGTAAGAGCAGTTTCTCTTTCATCCAGACCGGCATGGCTGCGAGGAAGGATTGGATGCCCTTGGGCGCAAACCCCAGGTAGGTTTCCAGAAGCCGTTCAAACTTCACGAGCGGCTTGTCGTAGAACACCAGATAGTGCACGTCTTTCAATTGTATTCCGCCGGCCTGTAGACAGTACTCGACCGCCCGATGCGGAAACCCCGGGTCATGCTTCTTTCGTGTGAAGCGCTCCTCCTGCGCCGCCGCCACGATGTCGCCGTCACGAACCAGGGCCGCCGCACTGTCATGGTAATAGGCTGAGATACCGAGAATATTCATCGCTCACCTTTCCTGTCTGATCTGTGGGCGGCCCAACAACACCTCGGATCTTGTTCCCGTCGGGACGCTATGCCGTTCCGGAACAGAGGCTCTGGAACAGCTCCTCATAGCGAAGCACAAGCTGGCGATAGTCGTACCGTGTTTCGACAGATTGCAGCCCGTTCTTTCCAAGACGCGCGCGCAGTTCATGATCCTGGAGCAGACGCAGAATGCCTTCCGACAGCGCCTGACTGTCGCCGGATTCGACCAACAGTCCTGTGTCCCCGTTCTTGATGAATTCCGGAATCCCGCCGACCCTGGTCGCCACGACGGCCTTTCCCAGCGTCATGGCTTCGAGCAGGACGATGCCGAACGGCTCGGACCTTGACGGCAGCACAAAAAACTCACAATGCTGAAACCACATCGGAATCTCCCGGCTCGGCACTTCCCCGAGCAAGGCCACATGCTGGTCGATACCCAGATCGGCCGCAAGACGCTTCAATCGTGATTCCTCCGGACCGTCTCCAATAATGAGGAATCGATGGCCGTCCAGCCGCGCCTTCAAGCGGGAAACCGCTTCGAGCAGGATATCGAGCCCCTTTCGCTCATACAGCTTGGCGACGGTCAGGATATAGGGGCGCTCCTGGAGGATTTCTCGGCGGCGGGACGCCATGGCCCGCTCCCGGATGCGCTCACATTCGACCCCATAGGGCAAGTAGGAACCTTTGACCTTCACTTTGCCGAACACCTGCTCTGCCTGCTCCAAAAGGCTTGCCGAATGGGCCAATACCCGATCACCACGCCGCACGAGGGCTCGGACCACGGCTTGATCCAGTTTGGACAGCAGATGCAGCGACAGGACGTCGTCCCCGTGCAGGCCGACCAACAGTTTGATGCGACACCAGCGCCGCAGCAGAATGAAGTACATCATATAGGGGAGCGGATACTCTGCGCAGACCAGATCAATCCGGTGCTGTCTCAGAAAACGGGCCAGCCTGAAGAGGGTCGGAATGAAATAGAGTCCCGTGGCTACCATGCCCCGCAGCGGCGCTTCAGGGAACCAGGGTCCCCTCATATAGAATTCATACACCTTGTCGTCGTCATTGAGGGGACAGCGCACGATGGTATCGGATTCGCCGGGCCGCAGGACGAGCACCTGGTGTCCCCGTTGTCCCAAGAACCGGCGCAGGTCTTCCAGGTACGTGGCGACCCCGCCCGTCTGCGGCGTAAAGAATGGCGTGACGAGCAGAATATTCATGCACATTTCCCGGCTAGTCGATCGTGAACCGACGTGACGTCCCCAACCGCATGCCTACGATTCATGCGAACTCCCGAAGCAGGAGATATTCTCCAGTGACAGCCGACGCCGCATCAAGACCGCATCTTGATTGCGGTCACCGGCCTTGCCGCCCTCTTTGGAGTCGATGTAATAGATAAAGAACTCTCTTCCGGTCAGGTGAGGGTCTTCGCCCATCCCGATCAAGGTCGCGTAGATCTGCTCCCCCTCGTCTCCGACTATTTTTTTTACCGGGTTCCATGTGAGACCATCCGCGGATTCGCTCCAGTACAGATCCGCATCGGGAAATGGCGTCCCAAGAATGACCGCCGTGTATTTTCTTGCGCAGGCGTTAAATGCGACATCACTCGGCATAAAGGAATCTTCGCCCTGCTCAACCAGCGCCGTGGATCGGCCTCCAAGGCCGGGCTCCGTCCATGCCCCGTCGTAATACTTCATCCACGGCCACGCCTGCCGCTGATTCACCGCCGCCTCGATCACATCGGACACTTTGGCTCGCGCCACGGCAAAATTCACGCGCGCATACTCGTCCCCATCCTGGAGCAGGTCGGCGAAATACAGATAGAAATACTCGCCCGCCAATGCATACGTGCCCCACCCCACATCCCACGTTCCTCCCTTCTGGAAATATGACGCAGAGACTGGGGTATGGGGCCGCACAATCGGCCCCAAGTCATGCCAAGATCGACCTCCATCCGTCGAGTGCGCCAGCCCAATTTCACTAAAGAAAGGAATATACCCCGGCGGGAAGGTATGGATCTCCGCATGATAGAACAGCAACAGGCTGCCCGTCTTGGGATCCTGATAGATGCGGCCCCCCGCCGCATAGGGGTAATCGTTCCGGAGGCCGGCTATTTCCTGAATCTGCGCCCCGTTGGCTACCGGATTGTCCAGTGTTCCGCCCGTGCGTATTGGTCTGCCCGGCCCGGCTGCAAAAAACGAATAGGCGTCTTGCTCATGGATGATCCCGATCGTTCCATCCGGCCAAGAGTACGGTTTGTCTTTCGTTGCGAGCACGACCTCGGCCGGACCGACACGAACTACGGATTCCGCATCGAAGGTCGCCTTCCGCACCTGCGGCGTCTCCAGCCCACAGGCGTCTAGACATCCGGCTCCGAGGAGCACCAGAAGCACACGATTGAGACGAGTGTTCACCATCGGCTTTCGGTCAATCCCGGCCCTTTCCCATCGGCTCGCGGCGTTGCCGGCACAATTGCAGCAATGTGGCTTGCCACCGCTCGATCATGCGATCCAGACTGAACTCGCGCAAGGCGATGGTTTGTCCCTGCTCAGCCAACTTCCGAAGCGTCTCGGGTTGTTCGAGCAACCCTTCCAGCTTCCTGGCCAGCTCAAGCGAGTCACCCTTCGATATCACCGGCAGATCGGCCAGTTCGGCAATTTCAATGGCGCCCCCGCTCCCGGTCGTGACCACGGCACAGCCCGCCAGCATCGCCTCCACCATCACAAGAGGAAGCCCCTCCTCTCTGGTGCTCAGAAAGATCAACAGATCATGACTCTTGTAGACGTCCGGCATCCGGTCATGGTCGACCTTCCCGAGAAAGGTGACTATCTTGCCCATCCCCAGCTCTTCGATTCGTCTGACCACGCGCTCATAATAGGAACGGTAGGCCCCCTCCGTCGGCCCTGCCACTGACAACCGAATTCTCTGCCGATACGGCGCCGCCATTTGGCCCAACGCCTCAACCGCGGTATGCAACCCGCGATCGGCCGTCAATTGTCCTGCGTACAACACCCGCATCACGCCAGGGATTGGAGATTTCTCCGCAACAGGGCAAAAAAACCTTTCCGCCGGCACACCACCAAACTGGACTTGGGACCGGGGAAAGTCCAGGCCGCCTTCTCGATAGAGCGTTCTCAGATAGTCGCTGACAAAACAAACCAGGCCGGGGCGATTCGGGAAGTCCCTGGTGGGCAGACCTTCCCTTTCCACACGGGCCTCCCACCATCGGGTCAGCCGTCGCAACAAAGGGCGGACCATCGGCGGACCCCATGCGCCATCCCACACTTGCCGCCAGAACCGTGAGGCCTTTTCCCCGGTCGCGCCGTATTCGTCCACCATCCACGGATATTCAATCCAATGGACGTCGGGAATGCCCCATCGCTCCGGCAACGGCAACAGCAACTTGGTGATGCCGTTCATGTTCCACCAATTGATCACGTCCGGGCGAAATTCACCCAGAATTTCCACAAATCGACGGGCATCGGCGAGTTCTCTCTTGACCTGGAAGACCACCCACGGACGAAACGGTTGCTGAGGTCCGAAGGCATCGTTATGCAGCCAGCGGTCCACCCGCACCCCTCCGATCATTTCCGTGGCTCGTTGATACCGTGTGCCGAATCCTACTGGAAGCCCATAGACGGAAGTCAGCACGCGAACCTCATGTCCAGCCCGTTGAAGCGCCTCGGCCACTTGGGCGCAGCGGACTTCATACCCTCCATGGTAGAAAGGCGGGTAGAGATTGCTGACCATCAGAATCTTCATGCTCATCTCAACGGACCGGCGCGGACCGCCTTTTGCTCCTCAGAGCTTACGCCAAAATGACGTCGGACACGCGAGTCATGACCCGCTCGATATCAAAGCGTTCGTGAACCCATTGCTTAGCCTCTTCCCCCATTCTCCGGCGCTCCTCTTCATGAATCAGCAAATAGCCGATAGCCTGGCAGAGTTCTTCCACCGATCCGGAGGTGAACAGCAGCCCGGTTCGGCCATGGCAGACGATCTCTCCTGTCCCGCCTACATCCGACGCGATACAGGGCACTCCCATGGCCATGGCCTCGGCAAGCGACAGGGGCAACCCCTCATTCTCAGAAGACAGGACCACCACGTCGGCCATTCTCAGGTAGGGTCTGACATCATCAACATGGCCCACGAACGTCACAAGGGTCTCGAGATTCAATGTCGTCGCCTGCGCGCGCAGTTCCCTCTCTTTTGGCCCTGAGCCGAGAATGAAACAACGCCAATCTCTCTGGGATCGAGAGAGCATCGAGAGGGCATCCAACAGAAGATCGATTCGCTTCACCTGGGACAGCCGGGCGATACATACGATCGTGAAGCAATCAGAGCCGGCGGCATCGACCGCCGGCTTTCTCCTTCCACCGTGTTCTGACGCAAAGCACCGGAGGTCAGCTCCGTTGTGAATAGTGATGGTCCGGTGCTCCGGATAGCCGTACTCCATGGTTAAGCGCCGGCGGAGGGCTTCGCTCACACAGATCGTGGCGTGAGCCAGCCGTCCTTGTAGTCGTTTGGCTAGCAGGAATCTGGTCCGCCACCCAAGCAGTCGCTTGATCAGAGACCCAAGGCCCTTCCCTCCGTCCGATTGCGGAGCAGGGTCCCACATCAATTGCTCAATACAGACCAGCCGCCTGGCGCCGCACAGCCTCGCCGCGATATAGGCTGAAAGCGGGAAGAGGTGCGGAATCCCTTTCGCGAACACGATCACATCAGGCCGATAACGAGTAAAAATCCGCCAGTATCGGGGGAACTTGGCCCATGTGATCCTGGCATGCGCGACCACGCGCACATGCGGGCACTGGCCCAGAAATCGACTATAACAATCCTCCGCCAGGCAGACGATGATGCAGCGGGCCCGGCCTTCCAGCCGGCGGACCAGCTCCACGACATGTTTTTCTGTTCCTCCGTACTCTGGTGTCTGGCTCAGAACAAGGATCAGCGGCAGCGGCTGAGCAGGGCGCCCCGTTGTCTGGGTTGGTTCCTCCGTTTCGTCGAGGCCGACACGAGTGTCGTTTTCGGGAGCGGACAAGACCACGAATCTTTCCCTATGTCCCGGTGAGCGTCTCGACGATCCGGTCGGTCGCGTGATCCCATGAAAACCATTCTGAGGCGAGCTTCCTGGAGCCTTCCCGCAGCCGTCGTCTCAGGTCCTCGTCCTCTATTATTCGTGCCAACCCGGCGGCCATCGCGTCCGCATCTTTGGGAGGGCACAGCAGGACATTGTTCCCCTCGACGAACTGTTCGTCCAGCGTGGCTCCTCTGGTCGCCACAACGGGCAATCCGTGCGCCGCGCAGGCGGCAAAGGAGCTGTTGTTCATCGCGACTCCGAGATCATGCGCAAAGACGCAGGCATCGACGGCGTAGAGATAGCGCGAGGCCTCGTCACTGTCGGTTTCATATTCCCCCGTCCAGATCACCTTCTCGTCGATGCCCAACTGCTTCGGAAGCTCGCGCATCTCTTCCGCGAATCGCGGCCGCCCCGGAAATTCCCGGGCGATGACCCCTCCCACCAGCACCAGCCTTGTCTGGGGATATCGGCGGCTCACCCGATGAAACGCATGAATGACCGTTTCCACCCCTTTGGGCGGATAAATAAACCCGAAGTACACGATGGCGAAATCCGAAGGAGACAACCGCAACTTCGCGCGTGTCGCGGCACGAGCCTCATCGTCCACCGCGGTCGTCATGGTAAGCAACGGCGGAGGCGGCACGAGCACGCTCTTTTTCTCGATGTTCGCATAATGATCGGTCAGCATCGCGCAATGCCCATGGCTCATGACGATGATCCGATCGCTATCCCGCAAGAGCGTCCCGAACTCGTAGGAGGAGTCCATCGGGGAAGCCCAGGCTTGAACGAGTTTTCTCACGGCTCGACTCAGTTGTGAGCGCCGGCCGGGATTGCTTCCGCTCGGATAGGCCAGCATGCTCACGAACCGCTTCCCCTTGAGAAGCGACCGGCATATCGTGGCCGCGAACGTGATCATGGGATGCTCGTGATACACCCATCCGATATAGAACAACAATACGGCGTCCGGACGGGAGCGGGTGATGAACCGCATAAGCCGCGGCAAATCTTTCCAGGACCAGTCCCGCATGATCGGATGGACGGCAAACGGAACGTCTTGTGTCCACTGATTGGCCTCACTGGTCAAGACGTGCACATCCATCCCCTTTTTTGCCAGGTAACGGCATTGATGGTAGGCGTGGTCGGCCTCCCCTGCCCGCATCGGAGGAAAGGCCGCACTAATGAATAACAACTTCACAAATGCACCCTGGCCTTTTATAGGTGCTCACAAGGCATACGCGTCAAAATTGAATCTCGCCGCTTGAAGACGCTTCCCATTCAACAGCGCTTCAACGTGATTGCACCTGATCAACGTCACTTGGACTGCCGATACCGCTATTCACAAGGACAACGTAACGTCACCGTAGGCTTACCATGAGTGGGGCGCACTGCCGACAACTGCTTTAGAACGTGTGGTAACAAGCACTCGGCCAGGTGACGCTCACCTTCTGGCGTATAGTGTAACCCCGTCGCCAAGAAACGCCGCGATTCTTCCAACTGGGCAATGCAGGTGGTGCCGTCAATGAAGTCGATACCGGCGTCTTTTAAAACGCCATGACTTACAGGTGCGCGATAGCGAACCTTGTATCCGTAGTCTTCCATCATCGGGAGGTAGACTATCAAAACGCGCAGGCTGTTCTTATCCGCCAGATCGAGGAAAGCCCTAAAGAGTGCGCTATTGACGTCATGGAGCGCTGTATCGAACACTTCGGGATCGACAACGTTATAAATGGGATACAAAGTTGTGAGGAAGCGAAACACATAGGAGGCGTATAAATGCTCCCAGTGACGTTGTTCCCACTCAGCAGTGTGATACCATCGATCATAGGCTATAAACGGTAAGTCGTAGATTGCCTTTGTTGCATAAATTTCGTGAGGATGCGGGAGTGGCGCATTAACAACGACAAGTTCGCCATCTCTGAGAGCAAAACGCGGTGCCACCCATGGGCAATCCGGCCATTCCAGCCCCATCAGAAAACAATAGATTCCCAATGTGCGATCAAGCGCTCCGTCAGTAAAACCAAGAATGACCAAGTCCGGGTCGTGTGGCAGAATATCACGTTCCAGCCGCAAGTACATTTGCCCGATACTATAGCCGGGCACAGCAAAATTGATGACCTGGCAGTTCGGTCCGAGCCTCTGCTGCAAATAGTAATTCCACGTGTCTTCAAACCTTGCTTCCTCCCCAAAGGTAAAGGAATCTCCCAACAGAGCGACTCGACAGGGAGCAGACCGATCATACGAAACCGCTGGCCTCATGCTTCGGAAACCTTCGGGGCTGCTATAGAACAATCCATTCTGGCTAACTCGATTGGCACCAATCGACCACCCGAGTAGAGGGTCTTCCTGATAATAACTCGGCCGTTTCTCAAAACTTTCCAGCATACGTACGTAGCGCTCCACAACCACATTCCATCTTCTCGGCAGAAGCAGCCTACCGTGAACTTCTTCTCCCCATATCTGAATGACAGCCCGTGATCGTAGAGTATACTCCGCTGTCGCATACGCAACGAAGAGCACTAGGCTGTGCACGAGCAGCGTCAATGATGCGGATGAAACATCCTCACGCTTGCCTCTGCTCCATGTGTGCATGGCCGCTCGTCCGAAGAATGCCGCGCTTACAAGGGCTCCGCAAAAGGCCACACCGGGGAGACTCAATAAGAAGGCAGACCAAGTCTGCTTATATGTCAACCGATACAGTGTCAACACGACGATCACAAGGCTACTTTCCAACCCGCACAGGGCTGCGAAGAGTCGCCAATTCAGACCCGGCCGATACCTCGGACCTAACCAAGACTCTGCCGTGATCCGCCCTGTCTTCATACCTTTTCTCTAAGAAAGCGTTCTGTAAAGATCACTGTACGCTTGCGCCTGGCGCTCCAATCCGTACTCGTCTAATGCAACCCGACGGCAGGCCTTAGACATAACTGTCCGGAGTTCTTGGTCTTGCATGAGGCGACTAATCGCACGCTGCAATCCAACGACATCCCCCACTCCGACCAAACAACCGGTCTGACATTCTCGCACCATATCCGAGATACCACCCACATCAAACCCAACAACCGGAACACCGCAAGCCATTGCTTCAAGCACAGTGTTGGGCAGGTTATCTTGAAGCGAGGGGATTACAAATATATCGGCCGCGCTGTACACAAGAGATAAGAATCGCTCGTTGTTTACATATCCCATGTGAACTGCTTGCATGGAACCCGGCCCGAGAGGTGCCCGGTGGCCTACTGACAAAAGCCACAATCGCCGGTTTTCTCTCAAGCAACCCGTCAGTGCATCCATTAAAAGGGTATAGCCTTTCCGCTTGTTATCTATCATCTCTGCCACGAACAGTACGACATTGGCATCTTGCGGAATCCCCAGTACCTCTCGGGCGGCCAGCCGATCCCGCGGAGCAAAGGCATCGAGATCAAGCCCGTACGGGATGGTTTCGACCCGAAACCTAGAAAAGATCGGGCTGTCTTTGACGACCTGCGTCAACCATCGACTCGGGGTTACCACGCACAGGCGGGAGGGAGGAACCTCGGCAAAAATCCTCCTCTTACGTTGCCAGACTTCCGCGGAAAGGTCATGGGAATGACGAGAACCGAGTTGAGGGCAGGCTTCACACCCGGACCGATAACGCCCACATTCCATATCATAGTGACATCCTCCCGTCACCAGATTCATATCGTGCAAAGTCCACACCACCGGCCTCTCTCTGGGCACAGCGGTGAAGAAGCTTTCATAGTCGAGAAATGTTGCCACCCAGTGAAGGTGTACAACATCACAGGGAACAAGCTGGCGAGCAAGTGCGTCACCGATCGGAGTGCGGTCCTGGCTGAATAATTCATACCCCGACGGTCTTGTGGCAGCATACGCCCGCCAAGCCTTGGCGATACTCTTCCTTCGAAACCGCCTCCTCAGTCGGCTTGTCACATCCATCGATGGATGAAATCTCATCACGGTCTCATCCTGGCTCGACTTCTCAAGAACGAACATGGAGGATTCATGACCATGCAACAGAAGACCACGATGGAGGCGATAGGCTGACATACTTGCACCGCCTTTGAGGTCGTAAGTGCTGACATGGACGATCCTCATGGATGAACACAACCAAGACAGAGAGATCGATGCCTAGGGTTCGAGAGTCGCTCGTTCAATCGATGGAATGGATGCGCACGTATATGACTAAATCCTTCCTTGCGCCTGGAGTTGCTGTTGGATCCACTTGTAGGTTTCCGTCAGCCCCTGTTCGAGGCTGATGCGCGGCTCCCATCCTAAGGTCTGCTTCATCAATGTGAGGTCCGCATTCCGTCCCCGAACTCCCTGCGGTTTGGTCAAATCATGGCGCCTTCGGATCCGCTTCCCGGCGATCCCCGCTACGATATCCACTAACTGGTTGATGCTCACCAAGCGGTCCTGTCCCAGATTGATCGGATCATGAAGATCCGACTGCATTAACCGATAGATGCCCTCGACGCAATCATCGATATAACAGTAAGACCGCGTTTGATACCCATCTCCCCAT
This sequence comes from Nitrospira tepida, assembly GCF_947241125.1. Classification (NCBI taxonomy): domain Bacteria; kingdom Pseudomonadati; phylum Nitrospirota; class Nitrospiria; order Nitrospirales; family Nitrospiraceae; genus Nitrospira; species Nitrospira tepida. The sequence goes on from NZ_OX365700.1 coordinate 3,059,894, forward strand.
ACTTCGATCTCATCATCAGGTTTCGCCATGGCGATCTTCCGACAGATTGCGGCAGGCGATTTCTCCCGCCCGCCTTCATAGGTACCTAAGGGTCCAAAAATGTTGTGAAACCGGACCACATACGTCTTCAACCCATAGTCCTCCCAATAATGCCGACACTGCCGCTCTGTGAACAGCTTCTCCCACCCATACCCATCCTCCGCTTCAGCCGGGTATGCATCGATTTCCTTAAGCGGCGTCACATCGGGAGAATTCTGCTTATAGCCGGGATAGATACAGGCTGAAGAGGTAAACAGAAACTTGCCGACCCCTTGAAGACGCGCCGCCTCCAGCATGTGCATATTAATCAGCACGCTGTTGTGCATGATTTGCGCCTTGTGAGATTCGATGAACCCGATTCCTCCCATGTCCGCCGCGAGATTGTAAACTTCTTCAATCCCTCTCACCGCTTGAAGACATTCGGCCCATCGCCGAAGATCCAATAGTTCAAACTCATCTGCCGCCGTCTGCTCATATTCGGGCAGCTTGATGTCCACTCCCCGCACCCAGTATCGATTCGCCTTCAGATATTTCACCAAGTGATGGCCGATGAACCCGCCCGCCCCTGTCACCAATATTCGTTTCATGATTGAGCCTCCTCCATAGTCCGCCGCCGTTTTTTCGTTTAGCAATCAGATGCTCCCCTCTGAACAATACTCATGCTGCCATGCTGCCCCATTCTTTTTTTTCCGAAAACAAACGGTGCTCACTGAACAGACCGATCGATGCCCCGCGAGCCGACCCCCAGGCGCTTGATGCATTTGATGCACTTCCCTTTTACGGCGTACCATAAGACCTCGCTCACCATACCGTAATAGTCACGGATGAAGGGCATAGCAAACCCCGCTCTTACCCACGACGCGGGGGGCATTCTCTCCCGATACAGGCCTGCCCAGCGTTCATAGTAGGTGTGCCAGGCCATTCGGAACAAATGCTTTTTGATGTCGAGCCATTCTTTTGGCTCCTTCGCTTGGTATCGCAAGATGGCGGGGTCACGGTCGAGAAACCGTAGGAACCGTCTGGTATCCTCGGCGAGACTCGCGCATTTCAACGACCATCCATGGCTGATCTCACTCCACCGCCATCGAAAGACACAGCGCTGGCTGATCCCCACCGCACCTCTCAGACAGAGCTTGATCAGGATGGCATCATCGGTATAGGTTCCGCCAGGAAAAAACGGATGTCCTCCATCTGCCTTGATATAGGCTGTCCTCCCCAGCACCGTCGCATAACTTTCGTACCCATACATCGTCCACGACCGGAGAAAATCCGGTCCCGAGAATCGCTCCGGCATGTCAGCCGATGATGCGCGCAGGATACGCCCTGACGGATCCACAATTTCCTCTCGAGACAAGGCCACGGCAACATCTGGATGATCGTCGAGAATACGAACCAGCTCGGACACGTAATTGGGACTGATGACGTCGTCATAGTCCAAGAAGGCAAAGTACTCGCCGGTCGCCGCCTCGATCAGTTGATTGTAGTGAATGGGGAGAGGCAGTGTGCTCGGATTCTGGCGAAAGCGGTAGGGTCTCGGATACCACTGATCCGCCAGATCCTTGACCAGTGAACCATTCTCACCGTTGTCGGATACAATCAACTCAATATTGGGATAATCTTGCTCTGCAATTGATTGCAACGCGCTGACAACGTAATCCAGCCGCTTATAGACCGGAAGCGCGATCGTCACCAATTTCTTCATCGCATCCTCATCCACCCATCCCATAGCTACATTGGGGGCCAGCATACCGCAGGATGCCGGCTCCTGCTCATATCCTCTCCTCCGGAATGGAAGCCGCTCGCTAAAGTGGGATCCCCCTCCCGTACGAGGAGCGCTTTGGATCGGCGATAGGCCTGCACCGCAGGCTCAATCTTCAAGGAGATTAAGTGGCCGCTGACTTGACGGATGCCAGCGCAACCATCTCGACCGCAGGATGTGGCTGCTCCCCCCGCACCGCGGCTAAATATCGATTCTGCAGCGCACCGAGAACTGGTGTTTTTCCGTAGATAGGAGACGCTTCGATCGACTTCACTAACGTGATTTCGTGGAGCGTTCCGCAGATAGCCAGCTCATCAGCGATCAATAACTCCGTGCGGTCGATGGGTCTTCGCACAAAGGCAATGCCCAGGGATGCCGCCAAAGCCTCTACCACATCCACCGTAATGCTTTCCAAGGCTCCTTCTGTAGGAGGCGGTGTGTAGACCGTATCCTTTCGCACCATGAGAATACAGGATGCCGTCGCTTCGGCAACACGCCCCGCCGAGTTTAGCAGGATCATGTCGTCGCAGTCTTGTGCCCGTCCTTCAATTCTCGCCAGCCGGGAGACCTCGTAGTTGCTCCCCGTCTTGATCCTCGGAGGAAGAGCTATGTCGGCACTCCGCCTCCATGTACTCACCCCCATGTGGATCGGACAGGCAGGCGATTTATCCTGATGGTATGCCGTAACAATAAGATCCGCGACCGTGTCCTCTCCCCAATGCCCGCTGACACCGAACAAGGTAGTTCGGGCCCACAGGTCCCGATCGGATTTGGCCAAGGCCCCGGCCAGTTGATCGATAGCCCCCACATATTCCGCGTACGTCACGGGACACGGCAGATGGAGCAATTTTGCCGACCGTGCAAGCCGCTCGTAATGTTGGCGAGGCATGGCAATACTCAATGATCCATCCGGTTGCCAATATGCTTTCACCCCTTCGAACACGTTCAGGCCGCGCGTGACGGCCTCGCATCCTACATGCAAGACAGCTTCTTCCCAGCGAACTAGTTTTCCGTTCATGTAAGCCAGCTCTGGCCGTTGTAATTGCGCCACAGTTCCCCCTTTCCAGACGTGCCGTTCGGACATTTATCGATAACCCCTTGCGGCTCTTGCGAGATCCTTTGGCGTGCCGATGTCGATGTAGCTGCCATCGGAGAACGGTACGCATTCTACGTGCATCCCATGCTCCACTGCCGACTTGATCACGGCTCCAACCGGCACATCGCCCTGTGCATCAAGACGCCGCTCACCTCCCAGCCCGACCTCTCTTTTCATGTCGTCTGAGCGCAAAAATTCATGTAGAAAGCGTGTGAATACAGGCGTCCAGACAGCACAGGCCCAGGCGAATCGCAGATGCGTCGTGTCCGGCTTCAGAAACACAGCTTTGACCCGGGAATGCGCATCGTATTCAACCATGTCCATCGCCCGACAATCGTCAATTACTGGGAACAGCCCCAGGACGATGTCGCACCCACCTTTCCTCAATTGTCCCAATAACGGTCCGAATATATCGGCAGGTTCCAAGAGAATATCGGGAAAGCCGAAAGCAACAATCTGGTCTCTTATGAAGGGGTAGGCACGATCCACGCTGTCAGGCGGGCCACAGGAATCTGGGATGACAAGATAGGCAAGATCCATCCCGACGTTCCGACCGTCGCCAAAATAAGCTGGAATGTCCCATTTGCCCTCCCGAATGACGATGTAGGCCTTCGGTACATTCGCAGCCCTGAGCTTGTCGAGTAAATATTCCGCCGCCACTTTCGGCCGTGACGGGGCGTTTCCTCTCTCTGCGGAGAACCCAACGGGAAAGATCTCCTTGCTGCAGGGCAACAATCCCAGCCTTCTGGAACGACCTGCTGCGGGTATGACCCCAACAACTTCTCGCTTGCCGAGCTTCACCGATGTCCGGACCGAATCTCCTCTTTCGCCCATTCCCCGCGTCAGTCCCCCTGATCGCCCCGATAAATCAGGTCGCCCTTGGTCGTCGTATTATCGTCATACAACGTCACAATTTCCTCGGGAATGCGCGAGACGAAATCTGTACCGCGAAGATAATCCCGCATCGTTGTTCCCGTGCACGCTTCATCCACCCGAGGCGCCCCCCGTTGTGCCGCCGCATCTTCGATATTCACGACACGAAAGTCGATACTAAACCGTGTTTTCCCCGACGTATTCGGCACGCTCGAATGCATCTGCGCCGCAGAGAACAGGAGCACCCCGCCGGCCGGAACGATGAGGCGAATCTGCGGATCCATCTCGATGGGCTCGGTTGGCCGAGAAAGCGGACGCGGATCCGACTTCAGGAATTGGGAGACATGCCCTCCCCGATGCTGCTTATTCCACTCATAGTAGTTATGGCTGCTCGAATCATTTTTGACGTAGCGGTTCCAGTACTTGGGGTGGAAGGCCATCGCGTTATCGGATTGAATGTCGTAAATGGGTATCCACCAGTTCACCTGACACGGTGGCGCCGAATACCACGTGTCGCGGTGAGGGTGCCAAGCATATGCGATGCCAGTCGTGAGAAAATTATCGCTGGTCGAGCTACGCATCTTCGGCACGTCGAAGTATGTCTTGCTCAAATCGGCCCCCATTTCAGTCAATATGGCCTGGATATGCCGCTTGGAATCCGGATGATGGATAAAGGCCGGCTTCAACTTCCCCAATATCTCCGCATATTGCTCAACCGACATCTGATATTGGGCCGTTTCAGGATCCAACGGGGCAAACGCCTCTTTGATGAGCTTGCGCGCATGGTCGATGAATGCGAGTGTACTCGGTCTCGGTGAATACACAAACAATTGCCCTTGGAAAATCTCCTGACGTCGCCTGTCGTCTGAGAGGAGGGAATCGTAGTATACGGTGTTATTCATCTGTGCCTCCATCATGTCAGGAATGATTCTACCTCCCCGCGTTTTTTAATAATCCGCAGGCGGTCAAGGCGTCGGCCGCCTGCCGGATCTCTTCAAACGACCGTCCGCTTCGATCGGCAATATCCAGCAGGCTATGCGTTCCATCCGACAGGTTCAGCACCCATAAGATGGCAAGCTCACGATTCTGCTTCTCCTGTTGGCCTGCAATGGATCGATACAAGCCGCGCTTGCCAAGCCGGGGCTCACACTTGGGATTGAGGTTCTGATAGACGCCGTTCTGCTCCAACACGTCGAATGCGATCAGACAGTGATCGTAGGCTCCTGCCAACGACTGGGGATCGATCAAATCCAAATTATCCGCTGACGTGTGGTACTCGGGATATGCTCCATGCGGAGTCCGCATGATGACTCCTACGGGCAAATCGAACGCCGGCGAGCAATACTGCCGCTCATCATATCCGTAGGGGATGAAATCAACGACCACGTGATCCTGCCCGGAATGCTTCAGAACATGCGACATGACACGATCAATTTCCGCTACCCCCCGCCGGCTTTTCTTGTACGTGACCTTTCCCCTATCTCCCAGTCCTGTCAACACGAGTCCATGCTTCACACGGTGCACGACATCCTCGTGTGTCGCCAGCCAGGTGATGGATCCAATCGTCGTCGGAATGAACAGGAACCGGTAGCTGTAGCGCCGCTCGCGCTGGGCCATTGTCTTCGCCAGCATGGCCGCGACCGAAATTCCCGATAAATTATCATTGCACAGGGATGGATGACAGATATGGGTCGAAACCAGGACCTCTTCTTCGGTTGCTCCGGGCAGGTAACACTCGCCATAGGTCAATGTCCCCGACGGCGTGAAGGTCGAGTCGATACAGACCTCATACTCTCCATCGGTCAACTGCGACAGCTGCTTCTGCGAGAGGCAAAACCCCCAGTTCTCTTGATAGTAGGATGTCCGATAGGGAATCCATTCCGGATGCTCGGGGATCGTAAACAAGTGCGGCTTCAATTCCCCTAATGTCATCGTCCGATGCACGGGAGCGCTATAGCTCATGACGTGCAAGTTACACTGCCGGAAATCAACGATGCGCTCTCCACTCCGATTCTTGATATACGCGTCCCGGATATTCCACTCCGGCGGTACGGTCCAATCGAACACGTGCGTTCCGCACGGCACTTCAACAATGGTCAGCGGAATACGGCGCTGAACCGATCGCAGCGTGTCGCGAACCCCCTCTCCGGTGATACTGCGGCACAGGGGATAGATCTCACGGATCAACTCATAGGCTTCATGCCCGACTCCAGTGGGAGAATCCGTATGCGCGGAACGTAACTCGAGCATGAGGCCACTCTTCAGAGGCGAGAAGCGAAACCCTCTACCTCCGCAGCGGGAAACTCCGCACGGTCCAGAAATCGGACGATTTCATCGGCCACGAGTTGGTATCCCTGTTGATTGTAGTGCGTTGGAAGGCGAAACGGGAAGACTTCAAGGGGATCGGGCAGTCGCTCAAACGCCGCATGGATATCGATGACGGGTATATTCAAGGAACGTACGATCTCAAGGATTTTCTCCCGATCGGGCTGACCTTTTTGCACACTTGGCTGATATCGCTCATATTGCGGCAAATACAGAAACACCATGGTCCCTCCCCATCCACGAATTGTCTCATAGGCTTGAGTCAAGACCTGCCGGAAAAGCTCCAAATCCCCTTCGCTCATGTAAGGATTGTATGGGATGTCCGGCCCAAGCCCTTCGCTGCGCCGATCGATCCGGCTCAGCGCAACCTTCACGGCATCAGACAGATAGGACAGTTTGATGATGCGCTCCCAGGTGCTGAGATGGCGAAGGGGATGGCGCAACACATCAGAAAACGCGAGGAACTTGGCGGTCAATGTTCGAGCCGCCACCGCCAATTCAATATGCGCCATGATGGCCCGATCGATGTCCTCCTGCTGGTTGATGAGCCACTGCGTGAAGCTGGATTCAAGATAGTGCTTAGCGAGGGTATATTTCTCTTTGCTCATATCGTGGAGATCATTCCCCTCGAAATAGCTCCAAAGGACGAGCCTGGGTTTCAAGGCGGGCAGATACTCCTTGACGATCCCCAGCTCCAGCAACGGCCCGATACCATCGTTCCCGAGGTTAATGGTCCCGGGATACCGCTGCCGGATCAGGCTGACAAAGCCGGCTTCAAGAGGCACACAGGCCCCATGGACAAACGAGTCTCCCACAACCGCGATGTCAATATTCCGATTCCACATCCCCTTCGGGTTGGAGAATCCGTGTTCACCACTGTAGTAGGTCACATATTCTCCATTTTCGTTGCAATAGACGGTCACTCTGTGAGAAATCCCTCCTATCGGAATTCCCTCCCGTCCGTTCAGGCTTAGGACCAGCTCTGGATTCGACAACGGCGTGGGTCCCCAGTAGTGCTCCCACCATCGCTTGACTAAGAATCGAGGGGAAACGGATGGCCATGCATCAACGCCACTTTTGCGAAGATCCTGCATGATCTCCAACCTGGAGCGTGTGTCGAAGGGCACGCCCCACCGCGAGGCAACTTTTGCATGGTCTTCCCGTTCTTCCCCCGACTGCGAAGACACCCACCGTGTCGGAGGATCCGCAAGTTCAGTCCTATCAATAAACGCGAGGAGAAGATTCGGCAACTGACAGGCGATCGCCACAGACAACATAAGCAGGACGACATTTCCCTTTCGCTCGTCGGAGAGTTCAGTTCCCCAGATCTACAAACCGGCGATTCCAATCAGGATCGTATATTTCGCGGTCCAGCCGTGGATGAGGACCAGATAGAATGTCAGGCCAACACAGCCGACACTGGCCAGCACCATGACAAGGTCGAGAAAATACCCCGCAGCGGACGGTGCTGGCTTTGTGTTGACCTTTTCTCGGGACATGGAACAACAGCGAAGAGATCACGGAGACCCTCGGGACATCCGCAATTTCTCACACTTCTCTCCTCTTCCTTCCTGCGCGGAAACACCCCCACAGATCAGGAATAGACCGCGACTTCCGGTATGGGCACCACAAACTGTCCACCCCACTCTCTGATGTATGCTATCTGGCTCATGATTTCTTCCCGAAGATTCCAGGCAAAGATCAGCACGTAGTGCGGTCTCGTCTGCCGCAACCGCTCCGGGGCATAAATGGGAACATGGACCCCGGGCAGATACTGGCCTTGCTTGTGCGGGCTCCGATCAACTGTATATTCGATGAAGTCCGTCCGTACACCGCAATAGTTGAGAAGCGTAATGGCTTTCGCCGGGGCCCCATAGCCCACAACCGTCTTGCCTTCCCGTTTCGCCGAAATCAAAAACGACAAGAGCTTCTGCTTTGTTTCCTCAACTTGTGGTCCGAACGCCAGGTAGTGCGCAAGGTCGGCGAACCCTGTTTGCCGTTCTCGTGACCGCAACTCGTCCACCCTGACATTTACATGCTTGGCATCGTCTTCGGCATGACAGCCGTAGACACGCAGCGATCCGCCGTGCGTCCAGATTTCCTCAACGTCAAACACCTTTATGCCGTGCTGCGCGAACAAGCGCTCGACCACAAGGAAGGAAAAGTAGGAGAAGTGCTCATGATAGATCGTATCGAACTGATTGCGGGCCATTAGTTGCGCCAGGTGAGGAAACTCGACCGTCACCACTCCGGTCGGTTTGAGCAGGATCTTCAAGCCCGCCACAAAGTCGTTCACTTGTGGGACGTGCGCCAGCACGTTATTTGCAATAATCAGATCCCCCTGCCGGCCTTCCGCCGCGAGTTGGCGGGCGCTCTCCATCCCGAAAAATTTCGTCACGGTCGGAATGCCCTTTCGCATGGCCACCGCAGCCACATTGACGGCTGGCTCAATGCCAAGCACGGGCACAGACCGTTCCACAAAATACTGGAGCAGATATCCGTCATTACTCGCAACTTCCACGACCAGATTCTTGGCGGCTAAGCCCCAACGCTCCACGGCGGTGTCAACATAGGATCTGGCATGTTGGAGGAAGCTGTCAGAGTAGGAAGAAAAATATGCATAGTCGCCAAAAATGTCCTCGGGACTTTGAAATTCCTCTAACTGGACCAATAAACAGTGTTGACATACGTAAACATGCAGGGGATAGAACCGCTCCATGTGACCCAACTGAGCTGGCTGCAAATAGCTGTTCGCCAAGGGCGACATCCCTAAATCGACAAATGTGTGCTCGAGATCACACGCACACAAACGGCATTTGGATCGGGACATACTTTTCCCCTTCACGGGATGTTTCTTCACAACTTCGCCGTTGAATCTAGTCCCACTTGGGCACTGCCGGCAACGGTACAATCGGCGTGTATCCAATACCGCGCCAGATCACACCCGCCCGTGTAAAGCTCGTGGGGTCAAAGAATCCGCGCCCATCCAGGATCACCGGCTGGCGCATGAATTGGAGGCAGTGTTCGGGCGTGATCGCCTTATACTCAGACCAACTGGTTACGAGGCAGCAGGCGTCGGCTTCTTTCAAAGCATCCTGCCAATCGGAAGCAAAGTCGACGCCGCTCAGCTCATCGTGTCGCCGTGCGAGCGGCATGGCAACGGGATCATGAACCACGACCTTCGCCCCTCGTTTCTTTAAAGCCCTGATAACGGGAAACGCGGGCGAATCCCGCAGGTCGTCGGTGCCGGGCTTGAATGCCAGCCCCAGCACGGCCACCTTCTTGTTAGGCACGTCCATTTCCTTTTCAAGAAGATCGATCATCCGAAGAGGTTGAGTTTCATTCGTGGTCAGGACAGAATCCAGAAGACCCGTGGCCACTCCATTGCGCTTCCCGAATCCACGGAGTGCAGCCACATCCTTGGGGAAGCAGCTTCCGCCAAACCCCAACCCATGCCAGAGATAATGAACGACCTCCGCTGGCTTACCTGGCTCGGCACGCATCGGCGTCAAGCGGCGGTCGAGATGGACTCCTCGCCATACTTCCCTCGCGTCCACACCTGGCACTGATGCACATAAATTGCCCACCTCATTCGAGAAGGAAATCAGAGTCGCGAACAAGGAATTGGCCACGTATTTGATCATTTCTGCGGTCTTTGGGGTCGTCACCACCAGTGGGCAGTGCGAGCCCGCGTAGAGTTGGCGCATTACTTCCGCAGCGCGGTCGTCGGACACACCAATGACAATACGGTCCGGCCATCGACAATCTTCCACGGCTTGGCCTTCCCGCAGGAATTCAGGGTTCATACAGAGACCCCATCCTTCACCAAGCTTTCGTTGACAGGCATTTTCGATGGACGGCTGCACGAGATCTTCCGTCGTACCGGGGAGGACAGTACTTTTAACCACCACGACATGATAGGCGGTCTTCTTCCGAAGCGCGCCGCCAATCGACTGAGACGCCAGCTGAATCTGCGACAAATCCGTCTGGGAATTGACCGTGGGAGTTCCAACGCACAGCATGGTGACATCGCTATTCGCCACTGCGGAATCCAGGTCGGTCGTGGCCGTCAGCATCGCATCCCGGATGACCTGCGACAACAGAAGCTCCAGCCCCGCCTCATAAATAGGCGGTCGGCCACTGTTAATCATTTCTACGATGTTCGCCCGTACATCGACACAGGCCACACGATGGCCGGCAGCGGCCAGACACGTCCCCGTCACAAGCCCCACATACCCTGTCCCGACTATCGAGAGATTCATTCTGTTTCCATTATCCCGGTCACCGATTGATCAGGTCCCCCTCTCATTGAATACTTTCCTCAAGAGGAAGGAACCGTCGGTACCACTGCAGCAAGCGGTCGAGCCCATCTTCCAGATACACCTGAGGCTGATATCCCAACAATTGGCGAGCTTTCGACAGATCGGGACATCGGCGCTGAGGATTATCCTTCAGGTAGGCCGCGTCTGTACTCGTGCGACATTCCACACCTCTATCCTCGCCGGCAAGCTTGGCCACAAGGCGGCCCAGGTCCCGCATTGAAATTTCAGGGCCGTCTGTTCCGATGTTAAAGGCTTCCCCGCTACATACAGACAGCAGCGTCAGCAGATATCCGGTGAGGGCATCCGAAGAATAACAGAAGGTCCGAGTCGGGCTTCCGTCAGAATAAATGGCGATATTGCGGCCGGCAAGAACATCTGAACAAAAGTCAGGCAGCACTCGCCGGTCGTTTATTCGGAGACCAGGCCCGTAGTTGTTGAACGGACGGACGATCTTAACCGGTACGTGATACTTTTCAGCATAGATATAGCAAAGCGTCTCCCCTAGCCGCTTTGATTCGTCATAGCACGCACGAGGCCCTGTACAGGCAACATTGCCGCGGTACGACTCCTTTGTCGGAATTTCGTCCGGAGGAGGATCACCGTAGATCTCGCTCGAACTAAAAAAGAGCATACTGTCCACGTGGGCACGCAGTGCCAACTCCAGCATGTTCCTGAGGCCCGTCACATTTGCGTCGAGCGTTTCCAATGGATATTGCCTGTAGAACGTCGGGCTGGCGACAGAGGCACCATGGATAATGTAGTCGAAACGCGAGTCCTGTTTGAGCCAAGGTTTCACAATATCCCGTCGGCGGATTTCGATGTTGGCGTCAGCCATGGCCAGTTCCGCAAGCCACCGGGGATATCCACGAAGAAAATTATCGGCCGCCACGACGCGGATGGCCTTGCTCCTCCCTCTTTCCCCGGACCTCTCAAGCCCGTTTAGATAGGAGAAGAAATGCAGAAAGTTGAAGCCAAGAAAACCCGCCGCACCGGTCAGCAGGATCCGCTTCCCCTGCAACTGTCTGGCCTGATCGCCCAAGGCTTGCTCGACCCGCATCCAATCGTCAGCCAGCCAGACTCGTGCCTGAGCAGACAGCTCCGAGAGATTGTTCGACGACAGATGCCACTTGAAACGCCGCTTTGTCTTCATGCCTTACTCCGAAAAGGTGTGTGCATCGAGTACCGCGGACGCTACCAGACCTTCCAGGGAGCCTTTCCAGAGGCCCACAACTCTTCCAAGTAATTCTTCTCCCTCAACGTATCCATGCAGGACCAAAACCGCTCGTGCCGATATCCCATCAACTGGCCCGCCTTGGTCAACCGCTCGATGGGCTCACGTTCCCATGCCATTTCATCCCCATCGATGTAATCAATCGCTGCTCTCTGCAGCACATAGAATCCCCCGTTGATCCACCCCTCTTCACCATGAGGCTTTTCCTTGAACTCAGTGATTCGATCCTGTTCGTAGAGAAGCCTGCCGAACCGCGCAGGTGGAAGCACCGTCGTCACCGTCGCCAACTTGCCGTGAGCCTTATGGAACTTGATCGACGCCTGGACATCGAGATCCGACACTCCATCTCCATAGGTAAACAAAAACGTTTCGTCTTCTCCTAGCCACTTTTTCAAGCGCTTCAGGCGACCACCCGTCTGGGTGTGCAAACCAGTTTCGACCAGATGAACGTTCCAATCCTCTGCACGTTTGCAATCCTGGATAATTGTCCGGCCAGTCCCCAGGTCGACCGAGATGTCGCTATTGAATGCGTAAAAATTCAGAAAATACTCCTTAATCATTTCACCCTTGTAGCCGAGTGCAATGATAAATTCCCTCACTCCGTAGGCCGCATAGATCTTCATGATGTGCCAGAGGATCGGCTTCCCGCCAATCTCCACCATCGGCTTCGGGCGCAACTGCGTTTCTTCGCTGAGACGTGTCCCCATTCCTCCAGCCAAAATGACGGCTTTCATGATCCGCCCCCCTTGTACCGGGCACTAGCTCGATCAGGACCGTTGAAACACTTCGTTGTCGTTGATATCAATGACGGCAGAAAGCTGATAGGCATCCGGCTCATTGTAGAGCGGATGGTCGAAGACATGAAGAGTATACATCTGGTCCGTCCACCACCAACGGTAGTGAGCCGGGACATAATGAGCTAAGCCCTTGATAGCGGAAATCTTGCGCATCGCATGACTTTCGTTGAACTCTGTAATAGCAAGACCCTCTCCTGAGAATTCACTGAAATCTTTACCAACCGCGCAGCGGAAACTACAGGGCATGCGTGGAATCACATGTTTGTGCTGTCCATCAAATAATCGTAAGGCATCCCGAGTTGAGGTATACATCCCTAGATCTACCGCAACAAAAGCCATTGGGGCAGGAGAGCCCGTTAAGAATTCAGGAACCGTAGAACTGAGCAATCCAAATCGGAGTGAGGCCCGCTTTAGTCTCCTAAGCAATTCGTCCTTGTCGCATGGATAGTATCCTTCCCGCCACTTAAAGGGATTATCTCGATAGTCTTGCGGTTTCGGTAATCCAACCCCTGTATCAAACCCGTACACGTCTATGCTAATTCCCACAATATCTGAACAGAGTTCAGCCGTTCGTTCCATCGACACCAATCCGGCTCCACCAGCGACCCCGATCTCCAAAATGGAAATCCGCTCGAGCCCAAGAACCTTGCTGAGCGCTGCGCCTTGCATAATACCCCATATATATGCGGGCCGTTTGCAACACAATGGATCCTTCATAAGCCGATCCATTGTCCCCCAGAGCCATGTATAGCTATTGTCAAATGGAATCTCGCTGTTTGAGGTGGAAGGCCTGGCCTGAGGCAGTTCTTCAGTAAGCCAGCTTCGTAGACCGCCGATGATCCCCCTTACGATCCGCTTCGCAGACATTTACAGTCTCCTCGCGTAATACTCTTGCTCTGTTGATGGTGGATCACATCCTACGACTGCAGTTTTATCGACGGCGGGTCTCAGATGTTCCATTTCAATTTCACACCATTTCAACTGTGAATGACAGGAAAGAACTGAGTACTCCACTTCAGCATAGGCCTTATCGCTCCCTCAAGTTCTCCCATGTAATCACCGCGAGCTGAACCGTCCTCCAGATTATCTATGACTTGGAACGCTATCACCTCTTCTGTCCCGAAGTGAATGACGTATGGGTCCAATGAGAGACACCAAGCGCTGACAAAAAACGTTCCCTCACCCAAGAAGTTCCCTGGTACCCACGCGGTACTCACGTATCGACCTTGCGGTCGACTGCGCCGACGCCAGTCTGGGTCTAGGTCCAGTGCCTCAAACAGTGTTATGCCGTCTTCCCCTATCAGCTTCAACGACGGTGTGAGTGCTGGGCTCTCCTCTAATACCTCAAATTCAATCTCGATCGCAAATCCCTGCCTTATATCGACTACATCGTCAATTCGTCCGTCACTGAGCCTGACGCGAACCCCTCGAAGGCGAACACGATCATCGCCGGGAGCCGATCGCTGATCGATCCATTCTCGGCTTGATCGTGCTCCCACTCCTGAATGCAAGTATGAACTAACAACCTGATGAGTCGGACCATCTCCGACAAGCTGCCCTCTCTCAAGGTATAAGACCCGCCTACACAATCTTGTCACGGCCTGCATATTGTGGGAAACAAAAATCACGGTTCGCCCCTGCTCACCCATATAGTGCATCCTGTCCAGGCACTTTTTCTGGAATTGCATGTCACCAACCGCGAGTACCTCATCTACAATAAGCACCTCCGGTTCCAGATGCGCGCCGACCGCAAAAGCCAGCCGGACATACATGCCAGTGGAATATCGCTTGACCGGCGTATCAATATATTGCTCAATCCCCGCGAATGCGACGATTTCGTCGAATTTCCTCGTGATTTCCGATTTTCCCATACCAAGAATGCTGCCACTGAGATAAATATTGTCGCGCCCTGTCAGATCCGGATGAAATCCCGTTCCTACCTCCAACAGAGTGCCCACGCGCCCGAATATTTCAGCTCTCCCAGATGTCGGTTCAGTGATACGGGACAGGATCTTGAGCAGGGTACTCTTGCCGGCTCCGTTGCGGCCGATAATTCCGACCACGTCGCCCTTGGCAATCTCAAAGGAAACGTCCCTCAACGACCACACATCCTCTCTCTGGTAATGTATCCTCCGGCTGGATCGTTCAAAGGAGATCAGCCGCTGCACACTGTCTGCGAGACGGCCGGCGAGAGATTGGTCAGCGCGGTGTCCTACTGTAATCGAATACTTCTTGCAGAGGCGTTCGGCCTTGACAGCAATGTTTCCCATTTCAGTCTCTAGCGGCCCATGTTCAAAATCGGTTCATAATGGTATCCAAATTTTCACTTCGTCCGAACTGAGATAGCATTCTCAGCTCTATGCGCGGCTCGTTCCAAGCTCCGGCAACTTCACGTAGGTTCTCTGCTGCCTTGTCCATCTTAGCCCGCATTATTCATGACGGTTCGTGACGAAACCGACAAGACGCCAGGCGAGACGGGCACGCGGAGCCCCACCGAGGGTGAGGCATACTTGAAACAGTATGTCGAGGCCTTGAGGGGCGAGCCTGCCCGCCAGCATGCGCTGCAAGCCGCATGCTGGCTCGTCGCAGCGGCATATCGGCGGTTGCAGTAGAAGCGTTCATGAATAATGCGGGCTAGATGACGTCAGCGAATGTTCGTTCTACGCGGTTAAAATATGCAGTGGCGCCCAAGAGCACGACAAAGATGGTGCTCACATTGGCCAAGAGCATTCCGATATGGGGCGGATGCGTTCCAAGCAATGCCCAGCGAAACCCATCGATCACGCCTACCATCGGATTGATCAATGCATACCACGTCCGCCACGTCTCAGGGATGAGACTGGACGGATAAACAACAGGAGACGCAAACATCCATAATTGAGTGATAAGTGGAACGGCTGCGCCGACATCTCGATATCGCACATACAAGGCAGATAGCCAAAGACTAACGGCCAAAGAGGTCCCGACTGTCAGCAGCATAAAAACCGGCACTAGCAACACGCCCCATGTCGGAGTGATACCGAACCACGCCATCAGAATAAGCAACAAAGCAAACGCGATGGCAAAATCGAGGAGGCCGCCGAGCGTGGCAGAGAGTGGGACCACAATACGAGGAAAATACACTTTGGTGATGAGATTCGATTCTGCCACAACGCTGAAACCGCTCCTATCTAAGCTCTTCGCAAGATAACTCCAGGGAACCAGCGCCGCATATGCAAAGAGCGGATAGGGCAGCCCATCCGATGGCATATTTGCAAGCCGTCCGAACACGAGCGTATATACAACCATCATGATGAGCGGTTGGAGAACGGCCCAGGCTAATCCGATTGCCGTCTGGGCATAACGCGCCTTCAAGTCTCGCCAAGCCAGAAAATAGAGTAGCTCCCGATATTTCCACAGCGACTCAAGTCCGAAGCTTAGAACACGCTTATTGGATTCGATGATTACGGTGGGCACTTGCATTGTTTCGACCTTCTCCATACGGTAGCCCCTTGAGCCTATTGAGGTTGAAGCCACTCCTCGCAGGAATTACGACACATTATTATGAGGATGAGAGAAGAATTCGACAGTAGCTACTTGGCGGTGTGCTGTGGGGTAGCCGGCAACACAGCAGCCCGATATTCGCGCATGAATTGCACCAATTGCATGCCGAGCTGGATCACTTCACTCTTGATTTAGGCACCAGACGACTCTGCCAACTCGTTCTAGATGCGTGTCCGTATTGTGGCTTTGAATACGCTATGTGCCCAATTGATGGTCACAGAATCGCACCCACATTAGACAGAGTATCATTTTCTTGCCGCTCCCCTCGGACCATTCCCTTAGGTTCGTTCCTCTTCGCCATACGCGCATAGATCTCACGTACCGGGATGATTATTTCTTTGATCGGAGCAAATGCAAAATCGTCTAGAAGTCTCGTAAGCCGTTCATGTGTCCGATGTAAGTTGGTATAATGTCTGAAGCGCGACAGGCGTGAACCCTTCATTCGAGGTTGGTCGGGGTCAATTTCCCACGGGTGAAAATATGTGACAAGTGGAGAATTTGTTCCTTCGGCCTTCTGAAAAAGAGCCTTGAACATCCAATACGGGAAAATCCTAAAATATCCTCCCCCCCCTATTGGGACTCTCATTCCACAGATACTAACGGTTGAAGGTGGAATTTCCCAGATAATTCCGGATTCCGTCTTAAGCTGGTGCACGACGCTCGGAGCTTCTGGCATGCCATATCGATCATGAATGATCGGGACTATACTGGTGTCATATCCATATCCTTCTTCGCAAAGAATGGACAGCGCCCAACTGCTTTTGTTTGTAATGGAGAAACTTGGGGCCCTATATCCACACACATGCTGCCCGGTCAAATCTTCAAGAATAGCCTTAGTCTTCCTGATATCCTCTCGAAATTTTTGAGGAGCTTGCGAAGTAACCAGCTCATGAGCATACCCATGCGAGGCTATCTCATGACCACCTGCACAGATTCGCCTGACAAGCGCAGGACAACGTTCTGCCACCCATCCCAAAATAAAGAAGGTTGCTCTGAGTCCCTTAAACTCTATCAAGTCCAAAATCTTATCCGTATTCCTCTCAACGCGGCTCTCAAAAAGATCCCAATTGTGCCTTCGTATCGGCGACTCGAATGCTGACACCTGGAAATGCTCCTCGATGTCAAACGAAAGACAGTGCACTGGCCTGAATTCCTTCGGCATATAAGTAGGATCTTTATCGTGCCCCTTCACCGAAAATGACAACCTTCACTGTTCCGGCAAGTATGCGCAGATCAAGCATCAGGGAAAGATTCTTTACATAGTATAAGTCGTACTGAAGCTTCACATGAGAATCTTCAGCAGAGGCGCCGTAACGAAATTGGGTTTGCGCCCATCCTGTGATTCCTGGTCGCACAGTATGACGCAAATCATAATAGGGGATCACGTTTCTGAGATCCTGAACAAAAACCGGACGTTCTGGGCGGGGTCCTACAAGGCTCATCTCTCCCTTCAGAACATTTATGAGCTGCGGCACCTCATCGAGTCTCCATTTCCTCAGAAATCTCCCAACACGCGAGATTCGAGGATCCATTTCTGACGCCCATCTTGCCCCATGTTTTTCAGCGTCCTGAGACATTGAACGAAACTTCCAAATCATATATGGCTGACCGCGCAGCCCAACGCGCATCTGTCTATAAAAAACGGGACCCGGCGAATCTATCCGGATAAGTAGACCTAACAGCACCATGAGTGGAAACAGCACAATGAGTCCCATTATGGCAACCATGACATCCAAAGAGCGCTTCAAGGTCATTGTGACAACACGCCTCTTGAAGCCCGTGGAAAAGATCAACGTGCTTGGCTTTAACAGATCGATGGAGAGACGTCCCGATTCTTCCTCGTACAGATGATGCCCATCAACGATATCCAACCCCATAGCTTTCATATCAAGGAGAGTTTGCACGGGCAATACAGTCCGTCGATCTTCAAGACACACGGCGATCGTATCGATCTGATATCGCTCAGTAACCTCAAAGAGTTGGTCAAATGTCCCAATCACCCGGAGATCAACCAAACATTCCCCCACATGTGTCTGATCTTTAGCGAGAAATCCTACAACCTCAGTGAACCAGGTTCCCCGTGAAACCAGAACTTGACATAGGTCTTTGGCAAGCTGACCAACCCCAAGGATCAGCACACGTCGCTTCACAGCCGGCCAGCGAAGAGGGACGGGCAGATACGAGTGCGAAAGATCAGGCGAGACTATTTCTAGCCCTTGATCCGACTTACTTGAGTTGCTCATGCGGGGCTTCGTGATAGTACATCTGTTGCATGTAATAAGGAGTGTCCTGGACCTCCACGCCATTTAAGACAATCGCCAATGGATTCTGCTCTCCAATTGTCTTGAGCGCCTTCTGCACCGCGTCTCGACCGGTAGTTCCCGCTCGAATGACTAAGGTCACGAGATCAGCCATACTGGCGAGCACATTCATATCTGCCAACGGCAAAATCGGTGGTGCATCAACGATGATGTATTCAAATTGTGACCTCAGGTTGGTCAGAAGATCCGCTAGTTGCTGCATTTTTGATAAGGCTGGAGGGCCATCGCCAACTGCACCTGATGGAAGAATCCAAAATCCGAGCCCCTCCTGAAATTTGAGGCACTCCTCCAGCGTACTTTCGCCATGTAGTAGCTCAACGAGCCCCGGCCGCGATTCCGTCCCGACATAGACATGTTGCATGGGCCGTTTAAGGTCACAGTCAACAAGGACCGTCTTCTTATCAAGATCACGTGCAAGAATATAGGCCAAGTTGAGAGACGTACATGATTTCCCTTCTCCCATGAGCGCACTGGTCACCACAATGACGGTCGTTTTCCTCTCTCCGACCATAAGCTCTAAGCGAGTAGCCGCTACTCGGAACTGCTCTGCGACAAGAGATCTGGGACGCCACATCGTAACCAACTCGAGGCCTGGGGAATTTCTGCTTGCGGCCAATGGATCTCCTTTTATTTTCCCATTCTTAATCTCTCCCTCAAGTTTATATTGAGTCAATAGTGGCCTAGCTCCGCTCTGATGCAAGAGAGGTTGATTCTTACGCTGACGAAGCACCCCCCCCACCTGTTGAACGGTTCCGCCCAAAGCGCTCTCATAGGTGGGAATCGAAACAAGAACCGGCAATCCCAATACCAACTCCACTTCGTCAGCCGAGGAAAATCCTCTTCTCAACAACTCGAGACCAATCGCACCACCTATCCCCAGAGCGCATCCGATCCCAATCCCTCCTAGCATGATCATAAAAATGTTGGGCTTTTCGGGAAGGACAGGAAGGTTAGCAGGATCAATAACAGTAAACTGAGTGCCCTTATGTCGTTTTTCCAGATTGCCCGCAATTCCAGCATGCAACTGCTTTTCCAATAGCGCCTGATAATTCTTCTGCAAATTCTCATAGTCTCGCTCCAGCGCCATTAACTTCTGCTTATGAATTGGGGCTCGATCAAGTCTCACCTGATAACGCTGAATCTCCGCTGCGATGCGCGATTCCCTGGTCTTCGCCATTTCGATTTGTTGAAGCAATTCATCCCGTTGCCGTAACAAGTCGGCATGATGTTGGTCCAAAATCCTGCCCTTGCCTTTTTTCCTGCCGACCGATTCCGGTTTCCCATCATCTCCTTCGGGAAGTTGCCCGACATATTCTTCGGTCGTCATAGACTTCAACTTTCTAATTTCCTCTTTTATCTGAACAATATCTGGATATGTCTCCTTATAGACGGCAGTCAGCCCTACAAGGCTTCTCTCTAGTTCCTTGATACGGGCCAAGCGGAGATCGCGAATCCGCCTCGGACCAGCCTCATCACCATCCTGCTCCTCATAATCTCGGATGCTCTTTTCCAAGGAGGCCAGCCGGAGCGTAAAACTTTTGACCATTTCACGCTGCGAAACTTGTTCAGCCTCAAGTCTGTCCACGGCACGGAGGTTGCTCTCAAGTTGTTCGGGCAATTCGCCTAAATTGGCCTTTTTGAATTCCGCTATGGCCTTTTCTCTGGCTTCAAGTTGTATCTTGAGTGCATCGAGTTCTTGCTGCAGGAATTCGGTGGAAGTTTCCGCGATCTCCTCCTTCGTGCGCGAATTTTCCTCAATAAACAGTTCGGCCAACCGAGCCGTCACATCTCTGGCGATCTTCGGATTTTCGTCAGCAAAGGAGAGATTCAAAAATGACCGATCTTTGGACAGTTCGATTTTGATCAGCCCTCTCATACCCTTCACGACACCGTCTTCAGCCATCGGTGTCGTGAGATTCTTATCATATCCATAAAGGTGAAGCTCATGCGCAACTTGGGCTAGAAACTTACGACTGAGTAGAATTTGACGCATGGCCGTTACACGCTCGTGGAGGGCAGCCAGCTTATCTGCGGATGGACCATCAGTAGCTGAATCCACTCCCCGGACATGCAGCACTTTCGGCTCTTCTACCAGCATCAGAGTAGTGGAGCGATAACTTTTGGGGAGATACAAGCAAAGCAACCATGCGATGCCTGTACACATGATCACCGAGCCGACTATCAGCCATTTATGACTGGCGAGCGCCCTTATGTAATCTTGAGGAGTCAGCAAGCGGGCATTCATTTTTCTCCTCCGCTGCTTCCTCCGGGAGACGATTGAGAGCCATCTCGCTGGGATCCGCCAGAACTACCGGATCCCACATCCTGAAAAGCCCCGCTTCTGAAAAAACCTCTCGCAGGAGTAAAGGCATAGGAAAGCGAAACCATCACCATATGCTTGGAGAATGCGAACAATCCTTGCTCCGAAATAACCACGGGACTTTTATCTGCAAATTCAAGCCAGGTGTGCGTAAGAGCCGCTCTAAAGGATGGAGTAATTAAGTAGTTGAGCGAGGCCGTTGTTCCGTATGTATCGAACGCAAAGGTGGTCGCCTGTTGAGTTCCAACGCTTCTGGCAAAGTTGAGTCCCACTTGTAAGGTCATTCTGTCCATGACTCCGACTTGAGCCTGGGCGCCCGCCACATGACTGTGCATAGGACCAGCTTGCGCGACAAAGCTTGGGAAGACGGCATAGTTGTAACTCAACGAAATTGCGTATTGGCCAGGCCTAAATGATCCCCCTTGTCCGACGTTCCAAGGCACCGGAGGCAAGCCACCGAACAATCCGCTACCAAACGATGCCCCATAAGGGCCAATGTCGCGGAGGGTGGAAGAGAAGGAACTCCATGTGATCAGCGCAGTGGCCGTCGGACCAATGGTGGCTTTGGTCGTGATAGGACGGCCGCTACTCACATCGGTAAAACCAGGAATGAGCTGAGCACCGCCACCGACGCTGCTCGTGAGCTGTCTGGTCCAGGTCCGAGACCAGGTGAGACTTGCTGTGTGAAGGTCAAAATCATCAAGCGGTGGTTGCTGGAAGATGGAGTACGAATAGTTTGTGGTCAGAGAATCCCTTGGAGAGAGCCGCGTATTGATCCCAACCTGTCCCATGTGAGTGGTGGTATTGAACAATTGATTCTGGACATCAGGACTGGATACACCGAATTGACCGCCGAAGCTGATCTGCGAATACGAATAGCTCATCTGAAGGTCGGTTCGAGGAGTCAGGGCATAGGCCGTGTTTGCCGTCCCAGTATATGACGTGATTCTCACTCGATTGGTGACAAGTCCGCTGTCGAACGGACCTAAGGTTCCCACGGTTCCGGTTGTACCGAACCCTACCCCTGCAAAACCGACTCCTCCACCTCCGAAAGCAGAGGCGCTCGGTGTGAATTGGTAGCTTCCGTACACATTCAAGGCTTTCACTCTTGGAGACATCCGCTTTCCCAACTGGAGAAAATCCATCATGGCCGATGCATTAAACCCGGCATAATCGAGTTGCGAATTGTTTACATACTTCGCAAAGACTCCGGCCAACGTTAAGGATCCGTTAAAGGATCTTCCGGTATGGGCCAACAAGAGCTGAGGATTCGCCAGGGTCACGAAATCGTCCAATTTCAAACCAGGGGCAAGCGCTTCCTTGGGCGCGTACCACACATTTGAATCGTAGGTTTCGGTGATTGAAATCAGAGGAATCAGACGTGTCTCCGCAGACACGCTTGCTACCTCGATCATTGTCGCCAAGGCCACCGAGCACTGAATGACGATTATCCACCCGGCCCTCCTCCAGGCTGGCCTACGGAACCACAATGACATCACCAGCCTTGAGTATGAAGTTCGCCTCCAAGTTTTTCCCGAGCACGATATCCTCATATGGAACAGGAAATTGAATCTGCTTCGGCTCTCCATGACCATTGGTGACCATCCGGAGCACATGCATCTTGTTTCTCGATGCAAATGTGGTAAATCCTCCGGCATAGGAGATACCCTGCAGGACGGTGGCAAAAGACTTCAGGGTGTATTTTCCCGGCTTAGATACTTCTCCAAGCACATAGATATAGTAGCTATTGATTTCCTTCACTTGAACGGAAACTGTTGGGCTCGCTATATATTCGGCAAGACCGTCTGCAATGCGTTTTGATAGCGCTTGTGCGGTCATTCCTGCCGCTTGGACATCTCCAATCAACGGCAACGAAATTTTCCCATCGGGCCGGACAATAACTTCCTTGGATAACTCCTGATTGCGCCACACATTCACGATCAGGACGTCTTCAGGTCCAATGAGGAATTCTGTTGGGGTAGCCCCTTTCACCGGGTACTCAACCTGGGTCCCCGAGCACCCACTGAGCACAAGCATCCATACCAGCAGACTCACCTGGGCAATACACCACCGGTCTCTCCCATCGAGCCTGGATGACGCTCGAAAACCACCACATAGGCGCATCATAGCTACGACTCGCATCACCTTATTTCTTGCTCCTTGACGATTGCTGGCACAGGATCTCAACAAAAACAGTGGATCAGCGGCTTGGGAGCACGACCATGGTTTCCGAAGGCACGACAATCAAATCACCAGGCCTTAGCTCGATATTCTGATTCGACCCGTCGCGAATCACCATATCATCGTAGCTGGCCTTTATTTTAGTAAGCGCTTCGGTATCCTTACCGTATCTGAAGACTACAATTTTATTGCGAGCCGCTACCTGTGTGAATCCACCGGCAACGGTAATTGCTTGCAACAGAGTCAATTTACTCGTCAGGGGATATTTTCCCGGTTTATTCACTTCGCCCAGGACATAGATTTGATAACTCTTAACTTCCTTTACCAATATCGATACGGTGGGATTCTCCATGTAGGCCTTGAGCCGGGACGAGATTTCATCGGTTAGCTGGGAAGGAGTCTTCCCCACAGCCGAAACATCGCCGACGAGAGGTAATGATATTCTGCCGTCAGGCCTCACTTGGACTTGTTTCGACAGATCATTGTTCTTCCACACGGCGATTTCCAAAACATCTTCAGGTCCCAAGATATAGTCAGGGGTCACAATCAATTGTGAATTCTCGGCCGTAGCATTCACATGCCGCGTTTTAGCATCTGCTTGGCTTGTTGAAGCCGCTGCGGTTCCTCCGGTTTCAGAATGCGCCACTCCGCAGAATGCGGCAAGGGATAAGAAAATCAAACCGCTTGTCAAAAGCCTCATTGCATCCCCCACGTCATGCCTTCCTACTAATTTTCTGCCCATCTTTCGATTGCAGGAAAGCATTCCTTCACAGATGATCTGCTCAGTCCTTAAGCCTAAAACCATGACCAGTGAAGCGCCCTTGTTCGTAAAGCCATCCGGACTCACCAAGACCGTAAATTTTCTTCAGCACGTGAACCTTACGATCGATCAAAAAATAAATTTCAGCCCCACGAAGAAAGCCCCATTGCCGGTTGACTTACTAAAAGGCATCCGTCGCGTCCAACGCACTTCTGCCAGCGTGGGTGTTTCTGCCTGAGTAATAGGAGTAGGCACATATACTTTGAGGACCTGGTCCAGGAGAGGTTCTCGATCCATGAGAACGAGCATGCCCCCGGAGCTGATATTCAGTGAGAGGGCCTTCCCCTGAAGCACCAGACCTTCATGAGAAACGTTGAGGGGCGCCGTGATCTCATAAGAAATGGGCCTCAGAAGGGCGACTCGCTCGCTGTGGTCTCTATTGTTATCCTGTATTGTCCAATCCCAATCACCAGCAGCCACGCCTATAACTCCCTCTAATTTCTCTTGGTTCCCCAAATGAATAAACTCTAAACTCTACTAAATGGCTAAAAACTTGATTAATGTGCAAGAAGCGTGCGACAAATAACATCGAACGACAAGGCGACGCGATTGAAGCTTTATGAATACGGTTTGTGGAAACGCCTTTCAAGTTATTGAATATAAAAAGTAAATTCGCACAATACCACAGATCGGTTAATGATCTGTGGTTTCTAGGTAGTGTGAGTCAAGCGGCAACAAACATTGGAGACACTATGATCTGGGGCAATCCTGCACAATAACCTATATGTATACCGTTCTATACGAAAGTAGCAAGTTGACTACCTCGAAAGTGTTAGATACTATTTCCATTGGCACTGCAGATGCTTGATGTTCGGCATAGAGTCGAACTTACCCATTTCAACAACGAATGTAAACAAATATCCCCATGGCCCCTGAGGATTATCCAGGCAACGCTACATCGCAGCCCCAGATTGATGCGATCACAGAACAGCGAGCCGGTCCCGGAATAATTGTATTGTCCTCATCAATGCAATTACTCCACATGAACCGTCAAGCATCGGAGCTGTGCCGGAAGATTAACGAAGCAGAACATGGCAAACAGAACAGCAAGCAAGCACAAGGCGTCCTTCCTTCAGCGCTCACCGAGCTGTCTTCCGAGATCATTAAGGCACTGACGGTTCGCACCGAAGCCAAAGACTGGGAACAGTTTGAAGTGAAGCGTGTAGCCGGAAACTCCGAGCAACCAATTCTCCTCCGGGGTTTTGGGCTCCCGGATCGAGGCGGCATTACTAGCGCCCGCCTTGTTATCACGATGGAAGAAATTGGGCGCCGTCAACAATTTAATACGGAGCAAGCCAAGGAACGGTTTCAATTAACCAACCGGGAGCACGCCGTAGTTGAGCATTTGGCAAAGGGCTGGACCAACAAAGAGATTGCCAATGCCCTGAATATTACGGAGCAAACTGTTAAAGAACACATCAAACATATTATGCGCAAAACAAATTCCACCACCCGTACCGGTATCCTCGCCCAAGTTTTCCGCTCGTAACTCGTTCCCCGTCTCCGATAAACCACACCTGTTGTTCAAACGCACCACCTTTATTGCTAATCCAGCGCCAGTTGTATTTATTGTCATTTAATTTCAATGGCTTGTGAATGATCCACCATGGCCTGAACCTTGCTCACTTCTTCCCTCATGATCCCGAATTCCAAATGGATGTGGATACAGTGCATCGTTTTAGCGTCGCTCGTAGGCGTCATTGCCGGCTGTCAGTCCGACCCAAGCTTCCTCCATCGATCAAGCTTTGCGGAGATGTGGAGAACCTATCAGGCATGCCGGTCGGCTGAAAGGCTAGATGAGCTTGTCGGGCATGCTCGGACGGTGGAAGAGATGATCCTTCACAGGGACCGCGGTGTACTAACTGGCGATCACGATTCAGTTTCACAGGGGACGTTGACGAAATTCATCCAGCCACTCAAAACCAGGCTGGCTGTCGATCCCCACGCTATGAATGCAGATTGCCTCCTCCACACCGGACAAATTGCCTATCGGCAAGGACACATTATCCTCGCGCAGGACATGTTTGGCCGAGTCTTAAGAGACCTTCAGAACTCTGAGTTGCGTTATTATGTCGACGCGGCACGATTCGGACTTCTTCGGATCGATCAGGATTTGCAGGCAACAGCAGACCAGTCGCGTCCCTCATCTTTTCCCAACTAACCCATTTACGGGCTGTCTCCCATTGCCCATTGTACGTTAGATAGCGCACAACTTCCTGTAAAGCTCCTCATACTGCCGAGCTGGTTCTTCCCATCCGACCTGCACTTTCATGCCCGATTCGATTAATCTCTTCCAGTCCGATTCTCTGTAAACCTGTAGGGCCTGACCCAACGCTCGAGCAAACGCATCAGGAGTCGGCTCGTCAAATACAAAACCCGTCGGGGTTTGAGAGTCGTCACCCGGATATCCGGCCACAGTATCAGCCAACCCTCCTGTTTTCCTGACGACCGGAACAGTTCCGTATCGTAAACTGCACAATTGGGTCAACCCGCAAGGTTCATACCGAGAAGGAACCAAGGCGATATCGGCGCCGGCCTGGATACGATGAGCCAATTCCTCATTGAATCCAAGCCGGACACGTACGCGGGTCGGACGCGCTTCCTCCAAGTTTCTTAGCCGTCGCTCCAAGAGAGGGTCGCCCGTCCCCAGCACGACCAACTGAAAATCAATGGACGGCATGTCCTCTAGAGCATCGACAACGAGGTCGATCCCCTTTTGTTCCACAAGTCTCGATACGACTCCAATCAAGGGGTGGTCGCCAACCGGCAACTGCATCTCCTGTTGCAGCGCGGTCTTGCACAATCGCTTCCCTGAATGGTCCTGGGCGGAGTATCGGGACGGCAACCACGGATCACGTGACGGATCCCACAGATCGATATCGATTCCGTTCGTGATCCCGAGAAGGCGATCGTGTCGTTCACGTAACACGCCATCCAACCCAAAACCCAGTTCCGGCAGTTGAATCTCTCGGGCATAGGTCGGGCTGACCGTGGTAAGCCAATCGGATGCCACGATGCCGCCCTTCAGCAGATTGACGGATCCAAAAAATTCCAGCCACGCCGGGCTGAACCACTTCGGAGGCAATCCTAGCTCCGCATATTCCGAGGCAGGGAAAATCCCCTGATAGCCAAGATTGTGAATGGTGAGAATATTCCGGATCTCCGTTAGCCCGGCCCGCTGCTTCCTGTCTGCACGCAGGTACAAGGGAACCAATGCCGCCTGCCAATCATGCGCATGAATAATATCCGGCACCCATCCGGAAGATTCCGCGGAGGCTCGCACCCATTCAACCGCGGCCCGGGAAAAAAAGGCGAAACGAGCGAGATTATCGGGATAGTCTCGATTGCCCTCCTGATACAACCCTCGGCGATTGAAGAACCCGTCGTGACCAACCACCACATAATCGGGGCTGAGGACTCCGCCCGCCCGTTCTCGCCGAACCAGGAGACGCTCAATGGTCGCGGATTGGGTCTTGCCGAGAATGGGAATGTCGACCGTGCGGAGCGGCTCTTTCGAAACCGCATGGTCGTCCACCGAGGCATAGCCCGGGAGCATGATCTTGACATCGTGTCCCCGACGAGCCAGTTCGTTCGAAAGACCGGTGACCATGTCCCCTAACCCTCCGGTTTTGGCAAGGGGTACCGCCTCCGATGTCACCATAAGAATATTCATTGGGTTTGGGTCGGCCTGTCCGCCTGCAGAAATGGATGGTTAGGGCGCGGAGGATTCCAAACGAGTTTTGAACAAGGCCTCTCGCTGCCAAATTTTTCCCATTGCTCGGATGTGATCCCTCCCCAGTGACTCACGATACACCAGGCGCTCCTGATAAAACCCGAGCACTGTCTCCCGCTCCTCATAAGCCAAAAAGATGGCGTCCCCGTACACCGTCGAGAGGTCCCAATTGGGGGGAGACTCGCCGACCTTCACACGAAAATGAGGCATCCAACTCGCATCGGACAACACGAAGAACTGAGTCGGCTGGACAGATTGATAGGTCGGCGGCCCCCACTCGAAGAGCACCGCCTGTCGCGACACTTTGTGCACCGGTAGCCCACCTTCGACGATGAGACGCCGCTGCTCGCTCATTGACGGCAGACCGCTGCAGCCCAGACAACCGACGCTCAAGACCATGACCCAACATATCGGATGGAGTCGCAGACCATGGAGCCTCTGACGTGTCATTCCTTCGTCCTTGCGCGATCGAGTCGTTTACAGCAGTCGGCGACTTTTTGGTTCTCCGGGCTTCACCGGCTGGCAAATATCGCACTGGCATAATCGACGCAACAGCGAAAACGAATAGATCCCGCTCTCGTGACCGTCGCTAAAGGTGAATTTCAACGCATAGCGCCCGATCGGCTCCGCATCCTGCAACATGATGAGGAGAGGGACATCATCCGGCTGGAGTCGCCGTTCACCGGTCCACTCGTCGACACAGGCCGCACATGGGCAGTGTTGCCGCAGGAAACGAACGGGATAGACACCGTGATGGCCGTCGGTCCACTCGATCCCGAGCACGCCCTTTTCCAGCCACTGCATGTCTCGCGGTTCCAGAGCCAGCGCGCTCATAGCCTGATTCCTATTTACTCCGCGACGATTCGACGCACGGTGATGAGCGTGAAGTTTCTCTCACAACGCATTCACACACGAGGCCTCCATGCATCGAGCGCCGGCAATCTTTTCCCCGCGACCACGGTGGCAAACGTGTCGATCGCGGCTTCCAACTCGGCGCGGACTCCTCCTTCCGCTCGCAAGCGGGACATGAGCGGAATCGGCAGCCTGACCGCCTGTTGCAGCAAGGCGAGCGTACCCGCAGAAAGGAGCAGGCACGGGGCCGATTGACGAGCGAGACAGACCGCGCAGACCATCCCTCCCGACCGGGCGGAAAAGTGGCGGCTGACTTGCTCCAACCGCCTGCCACAACCGGCACAGAGATCGATCTGGGGGCGAAATCCTGTTTGCCCGAGGATCCGGATTTGAAAGAGGACCGCCATCATCATCGGATCCCGGCTCAACTGGACGGCTTGAAGCCCGGCCTTCAGCGCTTCGAAAATTCTCGCATCCGCGTCTCCTTCCGCCGTCACCGCCGCCACGATATTCACCAGACGCGCCGCCGCGGCCATCCGATCGAGGCTCTCCCGCAGGGCGAGAAACGGCTCTTCGATATCGACGTGCCGAATGCGATACAGCGCGTCGTTCGGTTTTTCGAACAGCGACAGGCGGGACAAGACGAACGGCTCAAGCCCGCCTCCGAACTGGCTCTTTTGACGGCGGGCTCCGCGGGCCACGCCGCGAATTTTCCCCACCCGAAGGGTAAAGAACGTGACGATTCGGTCCGCCTCACCCCACTTTCGACTCTTGAGCGCGATGGCCAGGGTATCAACAAGCGGCATGGGTCAGGCACAAGTCGCCGGACGGTGCAAGCACATGGGCGGACTTAGCGCAGGTAATCGATCAGGAGCGTCGCCAAGGTCAAATAGATGGTGATCCCCGTAATGTCGTTGGCAGTCGTCACAAACGGGCCGGCCGCCACCGCCGGGTCGACGCCGCTCCGCTTGAGAAGAATCGGCATGAACGTCGCCATGCTGGTGGAGACCAGGAACGCGACGATCAACGACATCCCCACGACCATTCCGAGATATCCCTGTCCATGCCAAGCCCACCCGACAAACGTCAAAAGGAGGCCGCAGGCCAATCCCAACAGAATTGCGACACGGATCTCGCGAAAAAACACCTTCCAGGCGTCGGCCTGCTCGATTAAGCCGGTCGCCAACCCCCGAATAATCAGCGTGGATGACTGAAGACCGACATTGCCACCCATCGCCGCAATGACGGGGATGAAGCTGACCACCGCAACCACTTCCTGAATGGTGTAGCGAAAATACCAGAGGATCGCGCCGGACAAGAGACTACCGAACAGATTGGTAAACAGCCACGGAAACCGGAGCTTCGCCGCCGCCAGGCTGGATGATTTGGACAACACGTCCTCTTCCAACGCCCCGGCCATTTTCAACATATCCTCCGTCGCCTCTTCCCGGATCACGTCCACCACGTCATCCACCGTAATAATCCCGACGAGCACATGTTCCCGATCGACCACGGGGATCGCCAGGAGGTTATAACTCGCGACTTGCCGCGCCACCTCCTCCTGGTCCATATCGACCATCACGCTCATGACATCCCGCGTCATAATGTTCTTGAGCGGGGTCCCGGGCGGGACCGTCAAGAGTTGCCGCAGTGACAAGACTCCGACCAGATGATCGTCCTTGTCGGTTACATAAATATAGAACACGTTCTCGGCGTCGCTGGCCTGCTGGAGCCGACGGATGGCTTCCTGAGCCGTCGCGTCCTCCGGCAAGGAGAAGAACTCCGTGGTCATGATGCCGCCGGCCGTATCCTTGGGATACTGAAGAATGCCGGCGACCTCGGTCGACACGTCAGCTTTCATCAACGCCAAGGCATCTTGGGCCCGCTCCGGCGGCAGAACGCCCAAGATATAGGCGACGTCGTCCGATTCTTGATCTTTCAACAACCAGGCAAGATCCGGGGCCTGCAAGTCCGCCACGACTGCGTTGATGCTATCGGCGTCGAGTTCGCTCAGGACAAGCCCGCGCTGCTTCTCTCCTCGCACCAATTCGAAGATCGTTCGCTTGTCCTTGGGCGAAGACAGATGGCCGATCACCCGGGCAATGTCCGCCGAGTGCATGCGCCCCAACATCCGGGTGAGATTCGTGATCGCCCCGCGCCGCAGCAATTTCTGTACGCTGGCCAGCAGCAGGTCAAACTTCGATGGCCCTCGCTCCCCGCCCTCCCGAGCGGGAGACGATCCGGGGCCCTGCCCGGACTGCGCGGGCGTGTCTCGAACCGTGTCTTTCTCGGTCGGGAGTGTGGACATGATGCTAATAACCCAGTTCGGCCAGCAGGCGCTCATCCTGCCGCCATTCCTCGCGCACCTTCACCCAAAGTTGAAGAAAGACCTTCATTCCAAACAACCGTTCCATCCCCAGGCGGGCATTCGTGCCGACCCGTTTCAGGCGGGCTCCATGCTGGCCGATCAAAATACCCTTATGGGAGTCCTTCTCGACCAACACCGTCGCTCCGATTCGCGCGAGCCCCCCTTCTTCCTTGAATTCCTCGATGTCCACCGCCACCGAATGAGGCACTTCCTCCTCGGTCTCGTGCAAGATCTGCTCGCGAATCAGCTCGGCGGCGAGCATCCGCATGGTTTGATCCGTCAACATGTCGGCCTCATAGCGAGGCTCGCCTTCCGGCAACGCCTCGACAGTGGCGGCCAGCAGCCGGTCCACCCCGTCGCCAGTCTTAGCCGAAATGGGAATCAAGGCCGTCCAGGGATACAACCGATTGTAGGCATCCAGCAACGGCAGCAGCAGCGGCTTGCGCACCATATCGATCTTGTTGAGCACGAGCAGGACCTGGCGCTCATGGTTCTTCAGCGCCCGGCGGACTTCCTGCACCACCGCCTGGTCAAGGTGGGCGGTTCGTCGAGCCGCATCCGCGACCACGTACACGACGTCACCGGCATCGACCGTGTCCAGCGTCGTCTGCACCATGCGGGTGTTCAACCGATCCTGCGGCCGGTGCAGGCCTGGCGTATCCAGAAAGGCAATTTGCGCCTCCGGCAAATGCGCCACGCCCAAGATTCTGGTTCGCGTCGTCTGCGGCTTGTTCGAGACGATCGCCACCTTCTCGCCGAGCAGCCGGTTCAGCAGCGTCGACTTGCCGACATTCGGCCGCCCGATGATGACGACGGTGCCCGACTTCATCGCGGTACGACGCTTCCGGCGCCAACCGAAGGAACGGACGGCGCCAATTGATAGACCGTTTCTCCCTTGCGCACGAACCCCAGTTGCTCGCGCGCCAGTTCCTCCAGCCGCTCGGGATCATAGCGAAGCCGGTCGACCTCCAGGTGCAGCTCCGCATTCTTGACCTTCAACTCACGGATCTCCCGCTCCAGTTGCTGTTCCTGGTTGCGCATGGCCCAATATTGCGGAATGCCCATGTCATCGAAGAAAAACGACATCACGAGCAACAGCCCCACCGCCACCGCAATGAGTTTGCCCCACTCCGACGCGCGTTGTTGGCGGTCGAGATCCGACCGCCCGCGGTTGCGCTTAATCACGTGCATGCGTCACAAACCGGCCGGGATCGCCCGTCGTCCGAGGTACGTCGCGGAAGCCCCCAGTTCCTCCTCGATGCGGAGCAATTGATTGTACTTGGCCATTCGGTCCGTTCGGGACAAGGAGCCTGTCTTGATTTGTCCTGTGTTCATGGCGACCGCGATATCCGCAATGGTCGTATCCTCTGTTTCACCGGAACGGTGGGACACCACCGCGGTATAGCCGGATCGTTTGGCCAGTTCGATGGCGTCGAATGTTTCCGTGAGCGACCCGATCTGGTTCACCTTGATCAGGATCGAGTTGGCGATGCCCTCGCGAATGCCTTTGGAGAAAATCTCCACATTGGTCACGAACACATCGTCGCCCACCAACTGGACCCGCCGGCCCAGCGCTTCGGTCAGGAGTTTCCAGCCCTTCCAATCGTGCTCGCTGACCCCATCCTCGATGGAGAGAATCGGATACCGATCGACCAGCTTGGCATAGTAGTCGATCAGTTCCTCCGATGACCGTTCGGGCTTCTTCTCCGCCGCCAGGTGATAGACGCCCTTGTCGTAGAACTCGCTGGCCGCCGCATCGAGCGCCAGGGCGATATCCTTGCCGGCTTTATACCCGGCCTCCTCGATCGCCTGCACGATCAGGGCCAACGCCTCCTCGTTGGAGCCGAGGTCCGGCGCAAACCCGCCTTCGTCGCCCACCGCGGTGTTCAGATCCCGCTTTTTCAGGATGCCCTTGAGGGTATGAAAGACTTCGGTCGCCATCCGCAGCGCCTCGCTGAAACGATCCGCGCCCACCGGAACGATCATGAATTCCTGAAGATCCAGCCGATTGTCGGCATGGGCTCCGCCGTTGATGATGTTCATCAAGGGCACCGGCAATACCCGGGCGTTGGTCCCGCCCAGATAGCGATAGAGCGGCTGCCCCGTTTCCTGCGCCGCCGCACGGGCGACGGCCATTGAGACGGCGAGGATGGCATTCGCGCCGACCCGCCCCTTGTTCTTCGTGCCGTCGATCTCGATCATCGTTCGATCCACGCCGACCTGATCCAGCGCGTCCATCCCCAACAACTTGGGCGCCAACAGCTTGCTGATATTGGCGACGGCCTTCGACACGCCCTTGCCCATCCAGCGTTTCTTGTCCCCATCACGAAGCTCGATGGCTTCCTTGGCTCCGGTCGATGCCCCCGAAGGAACGGCCGCTCGCCCGCGCGCCCCGCTCTCCAGCGCCACATCCACTTCCACCGTGGGATTTCCGCGCGAATCCAACACCTGCCGCCCCTTGATCTCTCGAATGGCACTCATTCCCCTTTTCCTTTCATTCTTCTCTTCCTGACCAGCGTTCTATTCTCTCTTGAAGTTGGCGTCCTTCGAATCCTTTTTGGGGGATGCCTGAACTCGCGTCTACTGCGCGCCTGGAGCGAGCACCTTCTGAGCGTGCGGGCTCTGCGAGCACACACGCGAGTTCAGGCATCCCCCAATCTCATACCTCTCATCCCGCCAGCTTCTCCCGCAACAATTCGTTCACCTTGCCGGGATTCGCCTTCCCCCCCGACGCCTTCATCACCTGCCCGACGAGAAAACCCAACACCTGGGTCTTGCCGCTCTTGTATTGTCCGACTTGGGCAGGATTCTTCACCAACACCTCGTCAATGATCAGCCCGAGCGCCCCTTCATCGGACACCTGCATGAGCCCCTTTTCCTGCACGAACCGTTCCGGCGATGCTCCCGAACGATAGAGATCGGGAAAAATATCTCTGGCCACCTTCAAGCTGATCGTCCCTCGCTCCACCAGTTGCAGCAGAGCGGCCAGGCGATCCGGGGTGACCGGCGAACGGTCGGCGGACAGCCCGGACTGGTTCAGTTCCCGCAGCAGCTCTCCCATGACGAAGTTGCTGACCGTCTTGGACTGGGGGAACAATCTGACGCAGGCCTCGAAATAATCGGCCAGGGCCTTGGACCCGGTCAGCACCTGAGCATCGTACTCGGGAAGGCCGTAGTCCGACACGAACCGCATCTGTTTGGCCTCCGGCAGCTCCGGCAGGGTGGCGCGAAGGGCTTCGATCCAGGCCGGATCGATCGTCAGGGGCAGCAGATCGGGGTCCGGAAAATAACGATAGTCGTGGGCCTCTTCTTTGCTCCGCATGACCGCTGTTTGGCCCCGTTCCAGATCCCAGAGCCGCGTTTCCTGTTGGATCGTTCCTCCCTCGTCGAGCACCTTGGCCTGCCGCTTGATCTCATATTCCATCGCATCCTTCGCAAACTTGAAGGAATTGATGTTCTTGAGTTCCACCTTTGTTCCGTAGGCCGCTTGTCCGACCGGCCGCAGGGAGAGATTCGGCTCGCAGCGAAAGCTGCCCTCTTCCATATTTCCATCGCACACCTCGAGGTACACCAACAGGTCGCGCAGCGCCTTGAGGTAGGCCACGACTTCGTCGGGCGACCGGAGATCCGGCTCGGTGACGATTTCCAAAAGCGGCGTGCCGGCTCGATTCAGGTCAATCCGGCTGGATACGGTGCCGGTCTCGTGCACGTTCTTTCCGGCATCCTCTTCCAGATGCGCCCGCCGGATGCGCACCCGCTTAGTCGCCGTCCCGGTCTGGATGTCGAGCCAGCCGTTGGCGCAAATGGGCGACTCATACTGCGAGATTTGATACCCCTTGGGCAGGTCTGGATAAAAATAGTTCTTGCGGGCAAATCGGCTGGCCGTCTCAATCGTGCAATTCAGCGCGAGGCCGGCCCGGATCGCCATTTCGACCGCGGTTCGGTTGACGACCGGCAAGGAGCCGGGCAACCCGAGGCAGACCGGACAGACCAATGTATTGGGAGCGGCGCCGAACGTGGTGCCGCACCCGCAAAACATCTTGGAGCGGGTCCGCAACTGCGCATGGACCTCGACCCCGACGACCACTTCGTAGGTCACGCGCTCCCTTTCCCTCCCTCGACCCGCTCGCGTTCACGCCGCATCGCATCCCGTCCCGCTTGGAAGGCCTCCGTCAAGAGCGATTTCTGCGACTCCACGAAATGCCGGCCCTTCTCGGCCACTTCCTCCAGAGCCTCGCCGGCCTTTCCCGCCAGGTCCCGCAGCTCCCCTTCCGTCCGGCGGGCATAGGTGCGCAACTGATCCCGCGTCTCCTGTCCCGAACGAGGGGCCAGGAGCAAGGCCGCCACCGCCCCCATCGTCGCGCCGGTCAAAAACGCCAACAACACCGCCCCTGCTGTCGGTCCACGATCATCCGCCATTGGGATTCCCTCCTTGTGAATGCAACCGCTCTTTCACCACCGATGTTGCCGCCCGAAACCCGGCGACCAGACTGGCCACGTTGGAAAGCAGCGATCCGCCGGAGCCCCGCACCAGATTATGAACCTGCTGCACTGATTCACCGACTTCGCCCATGGCATGCAACAGGGTCGAGGCATGGGAGACGCCGCTTTGCGCCTGTTCCGTCAGTTGGTTGATGTTTTCCGTCATCTTCCGCAATTCGCTCAGCAGCGTCGGCAATTCCGTGTTGAGTCGAACCAACACTTGCGAGAGTTCCCGCACCGTCTCCCGGAGTTGCAGCAGCGTCGGCACGAGAAACGCCACGAACCCGGCGAACGCCACGGCTGCGATGATGGCTGCCACTTCAACTCCGCTCATAATCTGATCCTCCCTGCCGGCCAGCCTGGTCTGGTCACCGCACGTTCGCCCGCTTGGTATGCCACGGAGTCGCCTGCTCGTACACGTAGCCGGCGCGGAAAATGGTTTCCTCTTCGAACGGCCGTCCGATGATCTGCATGCCGATCGGCAACCCCGTGGAACTCAAACCGCAGGGCAGCGCCAAGGCCGGCAGTCCGGCCAGGTTGACCGAGATCGTATAGATGTCCGACAGGTACATCTGCAGTGGATCGGCGGTCTTTTCCCCCAGTTTGAAGGCGGGCGTCGGCGTGACCGGCGTGACGATCAGGTCCACCTCCTTGAAGGCGGCCTGAAAATCCTGCTTGATCAGCGTGCGAACCGCCTGGGCCTTGCCATAGTAGGCCTCGTAATAGCCGGCGCTGAGGGCATAGGTGCCGAGCATGATGCGGCGCTTGACCTCCGGACCGAATCCTTCCTGGCGCGTGGTCAGGTAGAGGTCGAGCAGGTCCTTGCTCGATGAGCCGCGCAGGCCGAACCGCACACCGTCATACCGGGCCAGGTTCGAGCTGGCTTCGGCCGTCGCGATAAGATAATACGTTGCCACGGCCGCGCCCGTCATCGGGAGTTTGATCTCCTTGATCTCCGCCCCCAGTTCTTGTAATTCGCCGAGCGCGACACCGACCGCCTGCTCGATCTGAGGATCGAGCCCCTCCGCAAAATACTCCATCGGCACGCCGATGCGGACCTTCCGCAAATCCTTGCGCTTGAACACCCGCGTATAGTCGGGAACGGGCACCGCGGCGGAGGTGGAATCCAACGGGTCATGCCCGGCGATCACGTTGAGCAGAATGGCGGCGTCCGCCACGTCCTTGGTGATCGGACCGATCTGATCCAGCGAGGAGGCGAACGCGACCAGCCCGTACCGCGACACGCGCCCATAGGTCGGCTTGAGCCCCACCACGCCGCAGAGCGCCGCCGGCTGGCGGATCGACCCGCCCGTGTCGGACCCCAAGGCCGCCACGCATTCGTCGGCCGCGACGGCCGCCGCGGACCCACCGCTCGACCCGCCCGGAACGCATTTCGGGTTCCAGGGGTTGCGCGTGGGGCCAAAGGCCGAATTTTCGGTTGACGACCCCATGGCAAATTCATCCAGGTTCGTTTTGCCGATCAACAGAAATCCCTGCGCCCTCAGCTTGGCCACGACCGTGGCATCGTAGGGAGGCACGAAGTTCTCAAGCATCCTCGAGGCGCAGGTCGTCTTCATCCCTTCGGTGCAGATATTGTCCTTGATCGCTATGGGCATCGCCATCATCGGCTGGGTCTTGCGCCAGCCTTTGAGGCTCTCATCCAACGCCTCGGCTGCCGCCGCCAGAAACTCCTTGCCGGCGCGGGTGATATAGGCGTGGACCCTCGGCTCGACGTGATTGATCCGGAGGTCATACGCGCGGACGATCTCCCGGGCCTTCACGTCGCCACCCGTGAACTTGGCCTGGAGCTGTTGGAGGGTCAACTTGTGGAGGGGCGTCATGACGGTTTCGTCTTGTGCACGATGCGATTCTTCTCATCCACGAGAATGATCCGTGGATGGTGCCGCTTGGCTTCTTCCTCGCCGTAATACTCGTAGCAGAAAATGATGATCTTATCGCCCACTACGGCCTTGCGGGCGGTCGGACCGTTGAGCACCACCTCGCCGCTCCCCCGTTTTCCCGCCATGGCGTAGGTGGAGAACCGCTCCCCGTTGTTCAGGTTGGAGATCATGATGAACTCATAGGGCAGAATGCCGGCCGCTTCGAGCAGGTCTTCGTCCACCGTCAAGCTGCCCTCGTATTCGAGGTTGGCATCGGTGACCAGCACGCGATGAATCTTGGACCGCAGCATTTGTCGAAACATGCGTCTATCCTTTTTTTCGCGGCCGGTTCCCAAACAGCCCCGGCCGGCGCTTCGGTTTCCCTATCGCTCCTGAATGACCTTGGGGACGAGAAACGTCCCCCCCTCCGCCTCCGGTGCATTCGCCGTCGCCGCTTCGGCGCCCAACGACGGCCGAACCTCGTCCTCGCGCAACAGTCCGGGTTGGTCGAGCCCCGAGGCCGTGTGGTCCACGCCCTCCGTGCCGATGGCCTTGAGCTGCTCGACATATTCCAAAATCTTGCTCAACTGCCCCGCGAACAAGGCCTTCTCCTCTTCGCTCAGGCGAAGGCGAGCGAGCTTCGCCACATGCTCGACCTGTTCCGTCGTGATTGACACCGTCCGGCCTCCCTCCGTTCCTTTCGTTCCTTGCGGATTATTCCACCGTCACGCTCTTCGCCAGATTCCGCGGCTGGTCCACGTCGGCCCCGCGCAGGATCGCCACATGATAGGCCAACAACTGCAACGGAATCGCGAACAAAATCGGAGACAGCAACGGATGCGTATCCGGGACCGTAAAGACGGCATCGGCCGTCATCCCTAATTCTCGCTCGCCTTCGGCCACTAACGCAATGACCGGGGCCCGCCGAGCCTTGACTTCCATGAGATTGCTCACGGTCTTCTCGTACAGCCGGTCCCTTGGAGCCAGCACCACCACGGGCATGTCCCGATCGATCAAGGCGATGGGGCCGTGTTTCATCTCTCCGGCCGCGTATCCTTCAGCGTGGATGTAGGAAATTTCTTTCAGCTTGAGCGCGCCTTCCAACGCGATGGGATAGTTGATGCCCCGCCCGAGATAGAGAAAGTTGCGTTTCTTGTAAAACCGCTTGGCGATCGCCACCACCTCGGCTTCCCGCGCCAGAATGCGCTTGACCAGAGTCGGTAACGTCACCAGCCGTTCCAGCCAGGCCTTCCCGTCGGCCTTGGATAGGACCCCCCGGACACGGCCCAGGTGCAGGGCCAGCATGTAAAGCGCGGTCAACTGTCCCGTGAAGGCCTTGGTGGAGGCCACCCCGATTTCAGGCCCGCAATGGGTGTAGAGGATACCGTCCGATTCGCGCGCCAACGTGCTGCCGACCACATTGACGATGGACACGACTCGGGCACCCTTCTGCTTGGCTTCGCGCGCCGCCGCCAACGTATCGGCGGTCTCACCGGATTGCGAGATCGTGATAAACAGATCGTTCTTCTCGACCAGCGGATTCCGATACCGGAACTCCGAGGCGATATCCACCTGCACCGGCGTCCGGACCATTTCCTCCAACAGATATTTCCCCACCAGCCCCGCATGCCAGGACGTGCCGCAGGCGACGATCCAAATCCGGCCGACGGCGGCGAATTGCTCGTTCGTCAAGCCGATATCGGGCAGATCCGCCTCGCCCTCTTCGAACGAATAGCGCCCGCGCATCGTGTCGAGAATGGTCTGGGGCTGCTCGTAAATTTCTTTGAGCATGAAGTGGGGGAACCCGCTCTTCTCCGCCGCCGCCGCGTCCCAGGTCACCTTCATGGTCTGGCGGGACACAGCCCGCCCCTCGCAGTCGGTCAGCATGATGCCGGAGGGACCGACCTCCGCAACGTCGCCTTCCTCCAGGTACAACACGTCGCGAGTATGGTCGAGCATGGCCATGACGTCGGAGGCGACGAACGCGGCGCCCTCGGATTTCCCGACGACCAGCGGACAGCCGGAGCGGGCGGCGACGATCGTGTCGGGCTCCCGCTCCGAGATCACGGCGATCGCGTAACTGCCTCGGATCTCCTTGGTCGCGGCCCGGACTGCCTCACCCAAGCGCATCCCCTTCTTCACGAACTTGTTGATGAGGTGCGCGACCACTTCGGTGTCGGTCTCCGATTCGAATTTGTATCCGTCCCGTTCCAACTGCTGGCGGAGCGGCACATAATTTTCAATGATCCCGTTATGTACCAGCACGCAGCCTTCCGAACGATGCGGATGCGCGTTCTGTTCCGACGGCTTGCCGTGGGTGGCCCACCTGGTATGGCCGATGCCGATGTGCCCGTGCAGTTCTTTGCCGAGCAGCGCCTGCTCGAGCTTCATCAGTTTGCCGACGCTGCGGCGCACCTCAATCCGTTCGCCCTGGTGCACCGCCACTCCCGCCGAATCGTATCCCCGGTACTCCAGCCGCTTGAGCCCGCCCAACAGAATCGGGACCGCGTCCTTGTCACCGACATATCCGACGATTCCGCACATGATGGGCTACCTCCTCTTGACGGATTTCGAGGCTTGGGACTTTGAGGCATGAGACTTCGCGCGATGAGGCGTTGAACCGGATCCGGAGAGGGATGGCCCTGCGCCGTTCACTGCCTTGCCCTCCGCGAGCATGCGACGCTTGACGGCCCATTCAGGGCGGTTGACCTGGGAGGCCCGCCCGATGGCCAGCGCATTCGGCGGCACATCCTGTGTCACTGTCGTGCCGGCGGCGATCAAGGCGCCGCGACCGATTTTCACGGGCGCGACCAGTTGCGTATCGCTGCCCACAAACACACCGTCTTCGATGACGGTCCGGTATTTCTTGACCCCATCGTAATTGCAGGTGATGGTGCCCGCGCCGATATTGACGCCTTTTCCGATCACCGCATCGCCGAGGTAGCTGAGGTGGTTGGCCTTCGATCCCTCTCCCAATTCAGCCTTCTTCATTTCAACAAAGTTCCCGACTTTGGCCTGCCGGCCCACCACCGTGCCGGGCCGCAAATGTGCGAACGGTCCGAGGTGGGCCCCGTCCTCGACCTGGGACTCGCGCAGCACACAGTGATCCAGAATCTCCACTCCACTGCCGATCGTGCAATCTGTGATGCGGGTTCCCGAGTGAATGACCGTGTCCTCGCCGACGGTGGTGCCGCCCTCCAGTGTCACGTGCGGATAGAGCACGGTGTCGCGCCCCAGCTTCACATCGGTGTCGATCCAGGTCGTGGCGGGATCCTTCATCGTCACGCCCGCAGCCAGCCACTTGTCTCGAATCCGCTCACGAATCGTCCGTTCAGCCTCAGCCAATTGCGCCCGCGTGTTGACGCCGAGTCCTTCGACAGCCTGTTGCAGTGGCACCGCGGCCACGGGACGGCCCTGCGCGACCGCCAAGCCGACGATGTCGGTCAGGTAATATTCGCCTTGCGCATTCTGCGGGCGAAGCTGATCCAGCGCGTCGAACAGAAACGAGCCGTCGACGACATAGGTCCCGACGTTGATCTCCCGCAACGCGGCTTCCTCCGGCGTCGCATCCCGATCCTCGACAATGCGCAACACCGCCTGGTTCCGCAAATGCGTGGCGCCTCGCTCGAACAAGGCCCGGACCACCCGCCCATATCCAGTCGGATCATCAAGTACGGCGGTCAAAAGGGTCACGGTCGCCCCGTCCTGGCGGTGCACGCGGAGCAGTTCCTCGACCGTCTCCTCCGTCAAGAGCGGCGTGTCGCCATTCAAAATCAAGAAGGTCGAAGGTGTATTCGCTCGATCGGAGACGAAGACCGGACGCGCCTGCCGGACGGCGTCCCCCGTGCCCAGTTGCTTTTCCTGCGCCACAATGTGCAGCCGCGGTTGGCCCAGGCTTCCCTTCGCTTGCGTCTCCAACAGGGCCCGCACCTGATCGCCCTGATGCCCGATCACCACGGCCACGCCCTGGTCTCCGAACCGCCGCCCGAGATCCAAGGCGTACAAGACCATCGGCCGCCCGGCAACGGGATGGAGCACCTTGACGACCTTCGACTGCATGCGTTTCCCCAAGCCGGCCGCCATGATGATGACCCCGACGCCGCCTGGGCCCGTCGGCCGGTCCCGCATCTCAGCGGAACCTGCATCGCGATAAGAGGAAAGGGATGCTCGCTTCATCCGATGGGCACTCCGATCTCGGGCTGTCGCACCTTCGACCAGGCGCCATCGGTTCCCGCCCGCCCGCCGGGCTGTTCCGGCGAATAGAGTCCACCGGAGACGATCAACTTCATCGCCTCCTCCACCGAGATATCGACCGACGTCACATCCTTCTCCGGCACCAACAGGAAATAGCCCGACGTCGGATTGGGCGAGGTGGGCACATAGACGTTCAACAGCGGCTCCGCGGTCACGGACTGAGCTTCTCCCTGGGTCGTGCCCGTGACGAAGGCAAAACAATACTGGCCGTTCTTGGGAAATTGGATCAGCACCACCCGGTTATATCGCCCCCGTTCGCTCACGGACAGGACATCCATCATGGATTTGATCGTCGAATAGATCCCGCGCACGACGGGCACGCGGTTCAGCAGGCCCTCCCACCACTTCACCACCTGCCGCCCGATAACGTTGGTCGTAAAGAGCCCGACGGCGAGAATGAGCAGCACCAACGTGATGATCCCCAAGCCCGGGACATAGGACTGGGGCATGACCAACCGCGCGAGCACATCGCCCAAAATCCCATCCACGGTGACGAACAGGGTCTTGAGGATGAGGATCGTCCCCCAGATCGGCGTAATGACGAGGAGACCGGTCAAAAAGTAGCGTTTGATCGCGGCCTTAACTGGTTTCATCGGGGATCAGCGGGATGACTGGTCATCATACCCAGATCGAAAGAGCCGTCGCAAGCCTTTTCTTGCTAATTTCAACGACTTGGACTAGGATGCCGGCCACTCTTCCGTGGCTAAATCCAGGCGCACATCATCGTCCGGTTCCGGCCTCAGGCCTCGTCGCCGAAGCGGCCTCTTCATCTCCATGGAGGGGATCGAAGGAAGCGGCAAGACGACCCAGTCCGTCAGGCTGGCTGAATGGCTCACCAAGCAAGGCTATGAGGTCGTCCGGACCCGTGAGCCGGGCGGGACCCCGCTCGCAGAAGCGTTGCGTCGTTCGTTGTTGAACGCAACAGATGAACCAGTGACCCCTTGGACTGAAGTGCTGCTGGTGTTGGCCGCGCGCGCGCAGCATGTCGCGCAGGTGATCCGTCCAGCGCTCGAACGAGGCGCCATTGTCCTGTGCGATCGGTATCTCGATTCCACCTTGGCCTACCAGGCTTACGGCCGGGGGCTGCCGGCTTCCGTGCTGTTGCGATGGCACCGGCAGGTGACCGACAATCTGATGCCGGATTTGACGTTGCTGTTCGACGTCCCGGTCGCAGTGGGGCTGCGCCGCCGCCGGGAAGAGGGGACGAAGACGAACCGTTTGGACGAAGAAACCAAGCTGTTTCATAATCGCGTCCGAGGAGGCTTTCGTGACCTGGCGCGAAAGTATCGCTCCCGCATCCAGGTGATCCCCTCCGGGAAGACTCCGGAAAAGATCCATGCCGACGTGAGAGACCTGGTGACCGAAGTACTGGCTCGTAGGCCGCTTGATAGGAAGAACAGGCTGATGAAACGGCCAACAGCCTCCACCAACACGCCGCACATCGGGAAGCTCCATGCCGTTTGCTGACGTCATCGGACATGAGCGGGCCAAGGGCTTATTGCGCTCGGCCATTCTTAACGAGCGAGTGGCCCATGCCTATCTGTTCCACGGTCCGGACCGCATCGGAAAGCGGCTGTTGGCGCTGCGATTCATGCAGGCCATGGCTTGTGAGGCCTCCCCGCCGTCCGGTGAACCGGACTCCTGCGGCCGATGTCGATCCTGCCATCAATTCGACCAGGGTACCCATCCGGACCTGTCGCTGATCCGGCCCGATCCTGAGCAAGCCAGCCCGCAAATTAAGATTGAGGACATCCGGGAGTTGGAAAGCCGGCTGATCTATCGCCCGTTGATCGCCCCGCGGAAGTTTTGCCTGATCGACGACGCGGACGCAATGAACCTGTCCGCCGCCAACGCGCTGTTGAAGACGCTGGAAGAGCCGCCCGGCTATGGCCTGCTCATTCTGGTGTCGAGCCGGCCCTACTCGATG
Source organism: Nitrospira tepida (assembly GCF_947241125.1). Classification (NCBI taxonomy): domain Bacteria; kingdom Pseudomonadati; phylum Nitrospirota; class Nitrospiria; order Nitrospirales; family Nitrospiraceae; genus Nitrospira; species Nitrospira tepida. The sequence continues at coordinate 3,103,017 of NZ_OX365700.1, forward strand.
CCGGTGACGATCCGCTCCCGTTGCCAGAGCCTTCGGCTGACCCCGCCGCCCTTCGATCAGAGCGTGCGCCATTTGATGAGCCTGCGCGGCTGGTCGGAGCAGGACGCCACCCTCATGACGACCCTCACCGAGGGCCGTTTGGGAGAAGCGCTCATGACCGACCTCGCGTCGATTCAGGAGCGGCACGATGGTCTCGCAACATTGCTTGCCCCCCAAGCCCTGCGCTCCGCCACAACGATCCTGACCGCCGCGGAAGCCCTCTCCAAGGAGGAACGGTTGAGCGACAGCCTGGACCGGCTGTCCAGGTGGGTGCGCGATCTCGTCCTGGTGGGGATCGGCGGCCGCGCCGAATCTCTGACCTATGCCTCCCATCGGCCTCTGCTAGAGACCATCGCCAAACGAGCGGACAGTCATCGGCTCTTGGACCTGCTACAAGAGATCGATTCCTTCCAACGGAACAGCAACCGCAACTTGAATGCGCAACTGGTGCTCGAACACCTCTTGCTCTGTCTCCGGGAGGCCGTTGCCCCTGCGCCGTCCGGCCCTGCTGCGATTCCCCCTCGGACGCCGGCCAAACGATAAACCAGCGTGCTAGCTTTCGCGAGGACGGTCCTGCTATCTTGGGCCATCCATCACATGGACCGCCCGTTTTACATCACGACGCCGATCTATTACGTGAACGATGTGCCGCACATCGGGCACGCCTACACGACCATTGCCGCCGACGTGCTGGCGCGGTATCACCGGTTGCGTGGCAGACAGGTCTTTTTCCTCACCGGCGTCGATGAACATGGGCAAAAGGTCCAGCAGGCTGCCGCCAAGGCCGGGATCGATCCGCAGGCCTACTGCGACAAGCTCGCGCCGCAATTCGAGCGACTCTGGCAGCGCCTCAACATTTCGAACGACGCCTTCATCCGCACAACCGACAAACAGCACCAAGAGATCGTTCAACGATATCTCCGCGAATTGTTCGAGAGGAAATTGATTTACAGCGATCAATACACCGGTTGGTACTGCACCTTCGACGAGCGGTTCTGGACGGAGAAGGACGTGGTGGACGGACTCTGCCCGGACTGCAAGCGGCCCGTTGAACAACTGAGCGAACGCAATTATTTCTTCAAGATGGGCCAGTATCAGGATCGACTCATCACGCACATCAAGCAACATCCTGACTTCATTCTTCCAACATCCCGACGCAATGAAGTGCTCGGTTTCCTCGAATCCCAGAAGCTCGGCGACCTCTCCATCTCGCGCCCCAAGTCACGGCTCTCCTGGGGCATCGAGCTGCCCTTTGACCCCGACTATGTCACCTATGTCTGGTTCGACGCGTTGGTGAATTATGTTTCGGCGCTGGAGTATCTCCCGGAGGAGAAACCGGCCGGCAACCACTTCTGGCCGGCCGATGTACACCTGGTCGGCAAGGACATCCTCACAACCCATGCGGTCTATTGGTCCACGATCCTCATGGCGCTCGGCCTCGACCTGCCCAAGACCATTTTCGCGCACGGTTGGTGGACCGTGGACGGCGAAAAAATGTCGAAGAGCCGCGGCAACGTCGTCGACCCGAATGTCATGATCGAACGGTTCGGCACGGATGCCTTCCGCTATTTCCTGCTTCGCGAGGTGCCATTCGGGCAGGATGGCGATTTCTCTGAAGCGGCCATGGTTGGGCGCATCAATAGCGATTTGGCGAACGGCCTCGGCAATCTCCTAAGCCGTACATTGACTCTTATTGAGCGCTTTTCCGAAGGACAAGTCCCAGAATGCCGTTTCCCAGATGACCAATTCACCGAAGACCTCAACTTAGCAGGCCACGACGCACATGCTTATTCGGATAACCATTTCTCTTCTCTGGAGTTCAACCGCGTTCTCGAACTCATATGGAAAATTGTGCAAGCCTGCGATCAATATATAGAAAAGACTGCTCCTTGGGTTCTCGCTAAGGATCAAAACAAGAAGGTCCAACTCAATCGAGTACTCTACCGAGCAGCTGATACGCTTCGGCTTCTCTGCATTCATATCTATCCTTTCATGCCACAGACAGCGGAGGAAATGGCGCGCCAACTCGGACTCAGTATTAGCTTCGAGGACAAGTTTAAGAAGACTCCGGTCACCGAGCTATTCTGGAATCGTTTCCCTGCCAACACAAAAGTGAACAAAGGCAACCCTCTGTTCCCGCGCATCGAACCGAACAAACTCACAGGAGCCAAGCCCGTGACCGACTCATCGACACCAGCAGCCGCCACGACCCAACCGACGACGCCCGCCGCGACACCGGTTGCAGCGCCCGTGGCTCCCGCAGCGCCGGCCCAGATCACCATCGAGGAATTCCAGAAGATTCAGCTCAAGACCGCCAAGGTGCTCACGGCCGAGCGGGTGCCACGCTCCGAGAAGCTCATCAAGCTCCAGGTGGATCTCGGCGCGGAGCAGCGGCAGATCGTCGCGGGCATCGGCAAGAAGTACGAGCCGGAACAACTGGTCGGCCGCACGATCGTGATCGTCGCCAACCTCAAGCCGGCCAAGCTCATGGGCATCGAGTCACAGGGCATGGTCTTGGCGGCGGGCGATGCGGAGGTGAAGGGACTCGTCGGGATCGCCGAAGACGTGGACCCCGGCACGAAGGTCAAATGAACGCCGGCCGCTATTGGATCGTCTGGTTCTGGAGCGCGCTCGTTCTCTGGCTTGTTCATCCCCCGCAGGCGTTCTCCCAAGGGACTCCCCCCACCGATCAGCCCCTGAACGAAGCGCTCGCCACGAATGTGACCGTCCGGGTGGTCGGGCACGGATCGCTCGTGCTCGGACGGGAGGTCGGGGGCGCGCGAGTCACCATCACCGACCTTGCCACCGGTCGGATTCTCGCGTCCGGACTGCAACAGGGCGAGGCAGGGGATCAAAACCAGATCATGCACACGCCGCACTACATGCGCGAGCCGCTCTATAGCACCAGCCCCTCCGCCTCCTACTCGACAACCCTGTACCTGACCCACCCCACGCAGGTCGAGATCACGGCGCAGGGCCCGCTCTCCTATCCGGCCGCTTCGCAACGGGCATCCAAGACGGTCTGGCTGATTCCCGGCCAACATATGACGGGCGACGGGATCGTCTTGCACCTCTACGGCTACATCGTGCAGATCGTGGAACCCAAGGCGGGGGACTCGTTGATCGCGAAGGAGGATCAGCCGCTGCGCGTATCGGTCCGTACGCTCGCCGGCACTCCGGTGCGGCCCCATGGAGACTGGGACGCTCGCCAGGTGCACATTTACGGGGAAGTGGTGGTCGGCGACCAGGTGACCGAACGGCTCCAGATGTTTTATTCCGGCGAGAAGGGACTCTTCGAGTCATCCTTCTTCGTCCCCACTCCCAAGGACGCGCCGGACGGCCTGACGCTGCGGGTCGTGGCCGTCCATGCGACCGATGGGAACATGGCCGTGGGCGAAGCCAAGTTCCCGGTGCTGTCGGAACGGCTTCGCCCGCAACGCCGGTAAGCCGCCTCCTCCGCATCGAGCAAGGAAGGGAACCCCGATGGATCCCAAACAACGGCAATTCTCGATCTGGTACGTCTTCATCGCCATCTGGCTGATGCTGCTGATTCAAACCTTCGTGACCCCGCTCATCGGCCCCAAGGAGCTGCCCTACACCGAGTTCAAGAAGGCGGTGGCGGAGGACAAGATTCTTGAAGTCGCCATCTCCCAGACGCTCATCCATGGCAGGGCCAAAGAGGGAGCGCTCGGCGACGGCGGCGATCTCTTCAAGACCATCCGGGTGGAAGACCCGCGGCTCTTGGAGGATTTGGAGCAGCGCCATGTGACGGTCACGGGCGTGATCGAGAGCACCTTCTGGCGAGACGTGCTCTCTTGGGTCATTCCCGCGCTCGTGTTCGTCGGGCTCTGGTGGCTGATTCTCCGCCGGATGGGACAGGGCCAGGGCACGTTCATGACTGTCGGCCAGAGCAAGGCCAAGATCTACATGGAGCGGGAGGTCAAGGTCAGCTTCGCCGACGTGGCCGGCGTGGACGAAGCCAAACAGGAATTGCAGGAGGTCATCGAGTTCCTGAAAACGCCGGAAAAATTCCAGCGCCTCGGCGGCAAGATCCCTAAAGGCATTCTGCTCGTCGGGCCGCCGGGAACCGGCAAGACGTTGCTCGCGAAGGCCGTGGCGGGCGAGGCAGCCGTGCCGTTCTTTTCCATCAGCGGCTCGGAGTTCGTCGAGATGTTCGTCGGCGTGGGAGCCGCCCGCGTGCGGGATCTGTTCGAGCAGGCCAAGAAACGGGCCCCCTGCATTATTTTCATCGACGAATTGGACGCCCTCGGCAAGGCGCGCGGCATCGGCCCGATGGCGCACGAGGAGCGAGAGCAGACCCTGAATCAACTGCTGGTCGAGATGGACGGCTTCGACCCTCGGGTCGGCGTCATCCTGATGGCCGCCACCAACCGGCCGGAGATTCTGGACCCAGCGCTGCTCCGGGCCGGCCGCTTCGACCGACAAGTGCTGGTGGACCGGCCGGACAAGGTTGGGAGGCTCGCGATCTTGAAGGTGCACGCGCGCAACATCCGTCTCAAGTCGGAGCAGGACCTGGAGGTCATCGCCGCCATGACCCCCGGATTCGTCGGGGCGGACTTGGCCAACATCCTCAACGAGGCGGCCCTGCTGGCCGTGCGCCGCAACAAGGATGTCGTCGAGCTGGCCGAACTGCAGGAGGCGGTCGAGCGGGTCATCGCCGGTCTTGAAAAGAAGAACCGCGTGTTGAACAAGATGGAAAAGGAGCGGGTGGCGCACCATGAGGTCGGCCATGCGCTGGTGGCGCTGTCGATTCCCGGCGCCGACAGCGTCCACAAGATCTCGATCATCCCGCGCGGCATCGCCGCCCTCGGCTATACGATGCAACTGCCGACCGAGGACCGCTTTTTGATGACGAAAAGCGAGCTCAAGAATAAGATCGCCGTGCTCTTGGGAGGCCGCGCCGCCGAAGAACTCATCTATCAGGAAGTCTCCACGGGAGCGCAGGACGATCTGCTGAAGGCCACCGACATCGCGAAGAGCATGGTGAAGTCCTACGGGATGAGCGACAAGCTGGGTCAGGTCAGTTTCGAGAGGGATCGGCAGCCCTTGTTCCTTCAGACCGGCCAAACGTCCCAGGGCGATTACAGCGAAGAAACCTCGCGCGAGATCGATTGCGAGGTGCGGGAAATCATCGACGCCGAATTCGAGCGGGCCCGCGCCGTGCTCCGCCGGCACGAGCCCACGCTGCGGAAGGCCGCGCAGGTGCTGCTGTCCAAAGAAGTCATCTCCGGCGACGAGTTGAAAGCCATTCTCAGCGAATCCCATTCAGGTCAAGGCGCGCCCGCATGATTACCTCTGTCCTGTTCGATCTCGACGGCACGTTGATCGACTCCTGGCGCCTTTATATGGAGGCCTACACACGGACCTTCGAGGAATGCTACGGCCGACCATTTGACCGGTCAGAAACACTGGAACTGCTCGGTCGCAGACCTCGCTCCGAGACCTGGTTGCTGCGCAACCTCCTGGGTGCGGAAGCCCAGCTCGATGCCTTTGAGTTGTTCCTGTCGCAGTACCGCTCGCTGCACCAATCGCATTTCGATGGTCCCTATGACGGCATCCTGGACATGTTGCGTGAGTTGCGGACACACCGTTATGTCTTGGGGATCGTGACCGGAAAGAGCCGGGAAGCCTGGGCCATTACCGAGACTCAAGCCGGACTTGTGCCGTTTGACGCGGTCGTGACCGAGAGCGACATCGCCACCCCCAAGCCGGACCCGGAAGGTCTGTTGAAGGCCGTGAGTCTGCTCGGACGAGAAATCGGCGAAACCCTTTACATCGGAGATTCCCTGCTCGACGCCGAGGCCGCGCGGGCGATCGGCATGACCTTCTGGGCCGCGGTTTGGCCCAAGGGACCGGAAGAAAAGGCGTCGTTCGCTGCATCGGTCCTGGCGATGGGCGCGGCTCGCCTGTTGGACTCACCGAGCGAGATCGTCCAGGCCTTGCGCCTGGGCTCCGCCGATGCCGTGACCAACCGATGAAGATCCACGCAATGGCCGCATTGAGCCGCGGCGCCGACCTGACCCCTTGGATCATGGAATGCTCGCCATTGGGGCCCTTCGACTGTCTCGTCAAGGTGGAGAGCTGCGGGCTCTGCTACAGCGACGTGCACATGATCGACAACGACTGGCGCAGTTCCCGCTATCCGTTGGTCCCGGGCCATGAAGTGATCGGGGCGATCGCCGACTGCGGCCCACAGGTCACGAGGTTCAAGCCGGGAGACCGGGTGGGCATCGGCTGGCAACAGAGCGCCTGTCTGGCCTGCCGGGATTGTCTCCGCGGGAACGAGAACCTCTGTTCGCAGTCCGGCGCACTGATCGCCGACGGCTACGGGGGGTTCGCCGACCATCTGGTGATCGACAGCCGGTTCTGTTTTTCTCTGCCGAGAGAGTTGGATATGGAACGGGCCGGCCCCTTGCTCTGCGGCGGGATTACGGTCTACGCGGCGCTGCGCTATGCCGGCATGACCTCCGGGCAGAACATCGGCGTGATCGGGCTCGGCGGGCTTGGGCATCTGGCCATTCAATTCGCCGCCAGGTTGGGCAATCGCGTCACTTCGTTCACGACCAGCGGGAGCAAGGAGGCCGATGCCTTGTCGCTCGGAGCGGCGGAGGTGGTCCTGATGAAGGAAGGCCGCCCGACGACCAGGCCGTCGGAGCCGCTGGATCTCATCATCGTGACCGTCCCCTATTCGTTCGCCTGGGACAAGCTGCTCGGGCTGTTGGCCACGGACGGGACCCTGACCTTCGCCGCCACCCCTGCCGAGAATGTCTCCATCAACGTCGACCGGCTCCTGTCGCACCGCCGACGGATCATGGCCAGCCCCACGGCCGGCCGGGCCATGATCGAGGAGACGCTTTCTCTGGCGGCGCGCCATCGGATTCTGCCGGTCATCCAGCCCTTTCCCTTGAACCAGGTCAACGAGGCCATCCGGCAACTGCGGGCGAATCGCATCCGCTATCGCGCTGTGATCCGCCTGTAGCATGGATGGCGGCACCGACAGAGGAGGCGTTCCATGAACAGCGTCTGCTTCACGCGTCGCGGTTTTCTTGCAGGGTTGTTGGCTGCCGCCTGTCTTCTGGCGTCCGGCGCGCTGGCCCAAGAGGGACATCAGCATCGCCAGCCGCGCGACATCAAGGACTACCTCGAACACCTGGAGCGGCCCGAACGCGACGCCTATCAGAAGCCTGCGCAGGTGGTTGAGGCGCTGGGACTCAAGCCCGGCATGGCGGTCGCGGATCTTGGGTCCGGCTCCGGCTACTTCACCAGACGGTTCGTCGAAGCGGTCACGGAAACCGGAAAACTCTATGCGGTGGATGTCGAGCCGGAGATGCTGGAGTACGCCAAACAGAGCGTCGAGCACATGCACGTCGCGTTCAACGCGGAGTTCATTCTGGCCAGGCCGGACAACCCCAAACTGCCGGTCGAATCCGTGGATCTGATCTTCGTCTGCAACACCTTTCACCACCTGGAGGACCGAGTTGTCTATTTCGCCAACCTGAAATCGGCGCTGAAACCGGGAGGCCGCATCGCGATCGTGGATTTTTACCACGACGAACGTTCAGGCGACCTGGGTTTCCCCAAACGGCATCTGGTCCCCCGCGAGACGACGATCGAGGAGATGACCAAGGCCGGCTACCGACTGATCAAGGAACACTCGTTCCTGCCCAAGCAGTACTTCTTGGAATTCGTGCCGACCGCCGCTCCTTGACCGGATGCCGACTCTTACTATTGGCACAGTGGAGACAAGAGACTCCCGTTTCTTGCTCCGCAACGCTGCTCATGCGACACTACAAGCGATGACGATTGCACATCCTCAATATTCGGAGCTCAGGCAACGCCTCTATCTCTCGCTCGGCCTCAACGCCGTCGTGATTCTGGCCGAGTTTGGGGCCGGCTGGTGGCTCAACAGCATCGGGCTCATGAGCGATGCCGGCCACAACCTCATCGACCAGGGCTCGCTCTTTCTTGCGCTCTACGCGCACCTCTTGGCCGCGCGACCGGCGACCGAAGCCCGCACATTCGGCTATCACCGGGCCGGCATCATCTCGGCATTCGTGAGCTCGGCCGTGCTGCTGCTGACGGCGCTGGCGATCGCGGCCTTGGCCGTCAAGCGCATCCTTGTCCCCGTGCCGGTCCCAGGCGGCTGGGTGATGGGGGTCGCCTTCCTCTCGTTCATCGCCAACTTGACCATCGCCCTGCTCCTGCAGCGCGGCGCGGAAGAAGACCTGAACATTCGGGGCGCCTTCTGGCACATGTTGGGAGACGCCTGGGTTTCGCTTGGCGTCGTGGCGAGCGGCGGGGCTATTTTGCTGACGGGCTGGACCGTGCTCGATCCGATGGTGAGCCTGCTGGTGGTCGTGGTGATCGTGCGGGGTGCCTGGCCGATCTTGCGGGAATCGATGGAGGTGCTGCTGGAGTCAACGCCGCCCGGCATCAAGACCGCGCACGTGGTGGAAGCGATTGAAAAGGTTCCAGGCGTGAAGAACGTGCACGATTTGCATATCTGGGCCGTCGAACCGCGCCTGGTGATGCTGACCTGTCATGTCATGGTCGAAGGCGACGATTCCACCCTCACCAACGAACTCTTGCATACTATTCGCCGAAAAGTGGCCTCTGAATTCGGCATCCAGCACCTGACGATCCAAATGGAAACCCAGTGCTGCCATGGGACGGAGGTCCACTGCAACCTCCACCACCTCACCACCGACCACGCCACCGAGCCGCTGCACGTGCATCGGTGATGTGCGTCGCATAAAAACACGAATCGTAGGTAGCGGAGTGTTTCGCGACGGCCATCCCCATTTCTTTCTCCGAATAACGTGCGCTCGGCTTCCACTCATTCAGTCTGTTCGTGGCAGCGCGTGATGCAGGTGAAAAGTTCTAGCACTAAACTTTGACGTTCGAGTATTACCCGACCTTGTGAATCTCATAAGTTAGCGTACTCGATGGGTTTGGTACAGACTATAGGAAAGGGAGAACTTCTAGCATTCCTGGTGTGGTAGAAACGGCCAATGCTGATGTGCCAATCGGTCGCACCGGCCGCGCGGATGTGTGCAAGAAGTGGTTCAAAGGTATGAACAACATGCCTGATCCTGTCGGCGTTGGGAACCGACGGTGGAACGACATAACTCGCTCGCCCATAAGGAAAGGGCTGCCCTCGGTAACGCCCACTCGTTGCGATGATGCCTGGATCGTGCTGGTCCGTAAATTGGAATGGGACTCGACTCGGTCGAAACTCGTCGCCCCAAATCTCGAATGATACGCACCAAGGCATAAGGAGTAGCTAACTATAAGTCGGCATGGGGCCTTCCCACGCAACAGTACCCAGTAACCTGAAATCGCATCGTGGGCAAGTCTACTCAAGCACCCTGTACTTATTCAATATTTTTCCTGTTTGACTGACTGGAGTACTTCCCTGAAATCAAACCACCGCGTTGAGTGTTGTTCACGACACTGGGGCGGGACTCCGATATCCCAGTGTCTAATTTAGTCGCGCTCCCGGTTATATCTCTGGAATCAAACCTAAATGGTTTGCCACACCTGCCCAAACCTTTGGAATGCGTGTTGCGAGACGTATCCTTCTTTAATACTTCAACAGAACGGTTCCATGATCCCGTTCTGTTGCAACCTATACGACGTAACAGCTCCTGCCGCAACTGATAGTTCCGACAGGTCGGTGAAAGCGCCTGTTCTGAAAAATGAGACCATTGAGACTCTTGTCGCCGGCAAGAGCAGGGCACCAAGAGGCAATAGTTGCGCGAACATGCATTACCCTAAGCGTAGCGGGTCTTGCTCTTCCTCTGTGGGCGGATTCAAGGCCGTCAGTTCCAGCCCCTCGATCTCCTTGAGCGATTTGCCCGCGATGCCCTGCAGATCGCCGTACATGCCGACCCAGCCTGCATGATGCATCCGATCTTTCCCACCGATCATCGCACTGAGATTGATGACGCAGGCCGCCACGCCTGCACGGGCACCCTCAGAGACAGCACCATGGAAGAGCCATGATCTTGTCATGCAGGCGCAGAGGACGGGGACACCGGCAGATCAGATAGCCTTGTCTTGCTTGCCGGGGATGCTCATCAAGAAAGGTCAGCAGGTGCCGCGTGTCCGAGAGCGACGGCTGCTCCGTCCATTTCACCTCGATGGGAGTGAGGCACCCCTTGTACTCGAAAATGTAATCCACCTCGGCCCCGCCACGCGTCCGCTGGTAGAAGAGTCCCCCCTTGCCGAGATACTGAAGACGAATCCACAGTTCAATGCCCACCCATTGCTCAAACAGCGGGCCAGGGTTGGCTCGGGCGAGGTCCAGGGAAGGAGACAATCCGGCCGCCGTGTGCCGAACCCCCAGGTCGAAGAACAGGAATTTAGGTGTGGACACCAGATTCTTACGTGGGCTCTTGCCGAAGGCCCGAATCTGGAACCCCACGAACATATCCTCCAGGAGCTGATAGTAACTCTTCACCGTCGGCTGAGAGATGCCCGTCTCCTGCGAGATCGCGGCATAGTTCAAGATCTGTCCTGATTCCCGCGCGGCCAACTGTAGAAAGCGAACGAACGCGCCCCAGTCCCGAACCAACGCCTCACGCCGGATTTCTTCCTCCAGGTGAATGTGCGAGTAGGCGCGGAGCAACTCGATTCGATCCGGCTCGTCGCTCGCCACTATGCCCGGCAAGGCACCGTGAGCCAGGCGAGACTCCAGATCCCAGGCCGGGAAGAGCGGCTCGGATGGGAAGGCGCCCGGCCATGGGAGCGGTGAATCGGCATGAGCAGGAGGGCGATTCAGAGGAGGATGTTCGACCAAGGTCAAAGGATAAAGCCGATGCAGGAAACTGCGGCCCGGCAAGAGATTCGCGCCCGTCTGACGCAGCTTACGAGCGGAACTTCTGCATAAGACAAACCGCCAGCCCCGCTTGTCCTGATCATACAGAGCACCTCCGATGAAACTAATATAAAGTGCACTTTATTTTTGTCGATCAAATATAAATCTTTCTTATCCCTCATGGAAAGGTCTAACAGCAGAATCAAGTCGGGCCGTCATTTATTGCCTGTCTTCAGGTGGACCTACTCCCTCGCTTGCCGGCCCCTCGATCGCCGTCAGTTCCAGCCCCTCGATCTCCTTGAGCGATTTGCCCGCGATGCCCTGCAGATCGCCGTACATGCCGACGGTGGCTTGCATCACTCGTTCGATCTGCTCTTCGCGCTTGGCCCATTGTTTGGTGATGGCCTTCTTCTCCTTATCCAGATCTTCCCGCATGGTGGAGAAGGCCTCCACGATCGCCTCGACCCGATGGCGGAACCTCGGTCCGGTCAGGTACTCGTAGATCATTTCCATCTTGGTCTGCTGGCCTTCGGTGGCCTGCCGGGCCGACGCCACTTCGATGAGCATCTGCCGGAGCGCCACCGCCACCGGCAGCACGACCTTGGGATGGACTACCCAGACGCCGTCCACGAGTTCGAAGATCTCCACTCCCTTCGGCAGGACCTGGCTGACGATCACCGACAGCTCCGCCTTGGCCGCCCGCTGATCCTCGCGCAGCTTGGTCAGCCACCCGTCGCTCCAATTCTTGGTCCGTTTGGACTCCCAGAGGATCGTCCCGCAGGACTGGCCGAGCGGGCCTGTCACGATCTGAAGCACATCGCCGCCATGTTCGCCCTTCGGCACCGGCTGGATCGTATCGCGCGGGAACGTGGCGCCGAGCAGGGCTTCGATCTCCAGTTCCTGCACCTCCCCCTGGAGTTGTTGAGAACCCTGTTCGGCCTTGCGCTTGAGTTCTTCGATCTGTTTCTGCATCGCGGCGATGGTCTGTTCCTTTTCCAACACCTTCAGCTTCAGTCCCTCTTCTACCTCCCGCTTGGCCTGTTCGCGCGTGGCCGCCAACCCCTCTTGCACACGCTTTTCGACCGTCAGGTCCAGCTCACGTTTAGCGTCGTCCAACTCTCGCTGTTTCCTGATCAGCTCCGCCTGTTCATGCTGGGCTTCCGCCAACTTGGCATCACGCTGTTGAATCAACACTTGAAGATCAGACAAATCCCTCGTCTTCTGGTCCAGATCCGTCTGCAAGGCCAGCTTGGCCTTCTTCGCTTCCTCAGCCGCGATCCTGGTTCGTTCGAGGCGCATCTTTTCCGCCACCTGCTCCTCGATCGCCTGCTGTGCCTTCGAAACGGCCTCTTCCCGTTCGCGCAAGGCCGCTTCTCGTTTCGCCGCATCCGCATCTTTCTGGGCGAGCCGTTTCTCATATTCCCGCTTGGTGGATTCTAGCAGCGGGGCGGCGAGGGATTCCGTGAGTTTGATTTCCGTCTTGCAGGTGGGACAGATGATGGTCGGTTCGCTCATCGAAGTCTCCGTCGGTGTTCCCCCGGGAGTCTGAACAAGTCTACGGTCGGCTATCTCCCGGAGACGGCCAGCATATCAACTCCTGCCGGAGCCGTGCCAGCGTTACACTTAAGCCCATCGATTGTGTAGACTGTCGCCACGGCAGGTCACAGATCACCTGTCGCGTTCTGTGCCAGCGAGGATCACATGCACCAGATCTCGCCCGTTCCGTTTTACATGCTGGCCGGCCCCTTGGGGACCGGCAAGACCACGCTGCTGCTGCGCCTGCTGGAATATTGGAAGAAGCAGGGCCGCACCGTCGGGGTCGTCATGAACGAGTCCGGCCAGGTCAGCATCGATGGGCCGAGGGCCGGCGCCGTCGCCGGCCAGGTGGTGAATCTCGCCGGCGGTTGCGTCTGTTGCGACACGAAGGACGATCTGGCCTGGGGCATCGGACAACTGATCACCGACTTCCGTTCCGACCTGATCGTGCTCGAATGTTCCGGCATGGCCAACCCGGCGGAAGTCATCGATGCGGTGACGGACGCGTTCGTTTCCCGCATGGTGACCCTGCGCCAAACCATCGCGCTGGTCCAACCGACAGCGGACCCGGAACAGGCCTACAGCGATCCGGTGATCGCCCATTCGCTTCGGTGTGCCGACGACATCATCTTGAACAAGCGCGATCTGTTTCTCAGCACGATGTGGGACGCGTCGGCCAAGGCCATCGTGGCCCGCAATCCCTATGCCCGGCTCTGGGAGGCCAGCCATGCCCGCCTCGACCCGGACGAGCTGCTTCGAACGCGCGAACGGTCGCCATTGCACCAACCGTCACCGAACGTGACAGTCGACGCCCATCCGCCCTCGACCCAATCCAAAACACGCGCCGCCTATCATCCGCTAGTCATGACCGTACGGCTGCCCGGTCCGGTGAACCGGCGCAAGTTTCTCGATTGGATGGACCGGCTTCCGATCGGCTTGGAACGGGCCAAGGGGTTCTTGCGGTTCACAGATGATCCGTCGCTCCAGGAGTTTCAATATGCGCCGCCAGGGGTCAGCCAGGTGGAGCCGCTTCATCTGTTGGACGAGCCTCCCCATGCGGTTGTCCTCATCGGCCGGAACTACGACCAAGAGGCCTGCCGGACCGCCTTGCTGGGTTGTGCGGAATCCCCCGCGCCCGAACGGGCTGCGGATTGAAGGCCTCACCATGCACCTACGCGCTGGTCACGCTGCCGGCGTCTGTTTGTCCGTTCTCCTCGGCTTCCAGATCGGGATGCCGGCCTCAGAGGTCAGTCCCATCGAGCGGCTGAACGAACATTCTTCCCCGGCGACGACGCCCCTGATGCCGGTCGCGTCCGCTCCATCTGTCGCGATTCGCATCATGCCGCTCGGCGATTCGATTACCGAGGCCTCCAGCGGTTTCGGCAGCTATCGCTATTACTTGTGGCAGGAGTTGACGCGAGAAGGATTCGCCGTGGACTTCGTTGGATCGATGACCGGCATCGGAGGAGCGGTGTCCAACCCAGAGGAGTTCGACTCGGACCACGAAGGCCATCCCGGATGGCGAGCCGATGAAGTGGCAGCCAACATCGAGCGCTGGGCCGGATCAGCACGGCCCGACCTCGTGCTCATCCATCTCGGCACCAATGACCTGGCTCAAGGCCAACCCCCGTCGGACGTGGTTCAGGATTTGACGACCATCATCGACCGGCTCCGCATCGTCAACCCGCACATCCATATCCTACTCGCCCAGATTATTCCGATGAGGGCGGACGGCCCGCCGGATGTTTTGGAACTCAATAGGGCCATCTCGGCCCTGGCCGCCACCGCGCGCACCGTGGCATCTCCCGTTGAAGCTGTGGATCACTTCACCGGCTTCGACCATGCCGGCATGACGTGGGATGGCATCCATCCCAACGGGGAAGGCAATCGGAGGATCGCCTTAGTCTGGCGCCAGGCCCTGCTCCCGCACCTACGGGCCATCCAGCAAGCGGCACAGTAAGCCAATCGATCAGCGGACAGGCCCAGACAGGGCCTCGTCCTTTTGTTCGTTGGAATGTGGGTGGGATGCGTCCGGCGCGGTCCGGGCTGACACCATCGGTCGGAAGCGATGCCAGCGCAGTAGCAAGAACGCAGCCCCGGCTCCCATGATCGTTCCAACCAGCCAGCCTCCCATCACATCGCCCGGATAATGGACGCCGGTATAGACCCGGGCCAGCCCCACCAGCGCGACGATCGGCCAACTGATCCAGCCGGTCCTGGGGTAGAGCGCATGGAGAAAGGCCGCCATGGCGGCCGTGTTGATCGCATGGTTGGACGGAAAACCGAAGAGCCGTCCGCAATCGCCGAGGAGGTGCACATCAGACAGGGTCACGCAGGGCCGCAACCGTTCGACCCAATGCTTGAGCTGTGCGCCGATCGCATCGGCGATCCCCACGGCCGATGCGACGGTCGGCACGGCGAACATCGCCTCCCACCAGGACCACCAGACCCAGCACACCACCGCGACGGCAATGCCGAGATAGCCAGGGCTGGGATGCGCGAAGAACCGCATGGCGGCATCGAGCCATTCGAAGCGGCCGGCAAGGCCGTTGATCGCATAGAACAGTGCGGCGTCCCAGTTCATTCGTCAGTCGTCAGTCGTCATGCGTCAAGCGTCAAACGTCGGATGCAATCCATCGCGGACCTCGGCATCCCCCTTGAGGGCTGGGAGAGGAGGCGATTGACGGTTGACCAATGACGAATGACGTGTATTTGGTTCACTGCGTCCGGAAATGAATACGAACCGTGATCTCCCCGTCCACCGGCTCATCACCCTTCATTTGCGGATCGAAGGTCCACCGGTTCAGGGCTTGGAGGCCCGCTTGCGTCAGCTCGCGGTGCTTGCAGGGTTCCAGCACCACGACGGTGGCCGTAGCATCCTTGCTGACCAGAAACCGCGCCTTCATCCAGTCGTCGATCACTTTCCCGTCGAGCTGGGGTGGAATCTTCGGCCAAGGGGTCAACTTCGGGACCGGCCCGAGCTGCTGATCCTTGTTCAGCGGCAGGCCATGGACATGCACCTCCTGGAGTTCAAGCACTTCCATGTCCTCGGCATGGTCGGTCTCGTGCGTGGCCTCGGCGCCGGTCGCCGCCACCGCGGCGACCGGCCACAGACAGACGCACGCCACACAGCAAAGGACGAGCTTCCCAATCGTCGCTGCCAACAAGGTGAGATCCTTTTCTCCCATGACCTCCTACGCTCCTTTATCCGGAGGGAATCTTGGTCTCTGGCCTCTCGTCTGAACTGAGCGTTCCGCGGTCCCCTCAGCCATCAGCACTGTACTAAAAGAACCATTGCGCGCGGAAGAAAAATGATCGCGGCATCCCGGCATGGGACACGCCCAAGCCGATGCTCCCTTCTCCCTGGTTGATGAAATATTTCTGATCCAACAGATTGATCACGTCGAACCCCAACAATAACTTCTGGCGATCCCAGGGCAACGGAATCGTGTGGGTCAGGGACAGATTGTAGATTGTATAGGAGGGCACATGAGTTGAATTGGTCTTGGCCTCCTCGTTCTCCGCGGTGCGCAGGCCGGACCCGTACAACATTTGCCCTGTGATAGTCGTCCGCTGCAAAAAGCGATAGCTCAGCACCGCCGAACTGGTGACCATCTGCGTGTGATCGCAGAAGACCCCGCCCTTCGAGTTGATGTCGTCGATCTCCTTCTGCTCCAACAGGAAATGGCCCGAGTGGAGCCCGTAGCCCTTGCATTGTCCCCAGGCCACGTTGCCGCGGCCGGTGAGGTTGTCGGTGAACTTGACCTTGAGGGCCCCGTCGATCCCCCGTTGCCAGCCCCGCTCGAAGGCAAAAAAGTTCAGCATCGGGGTCGTCCCAAATTGTCCTGCATCAGAGAGATAGCGTGCTAACTTATAGTATCCGGTTAACTCTAACGTGGCCCACTTGGTCAACGCATGGTAACTGCCGATTTCGAAATAATGAGCCCGCTCCGCCCGCACGTTGTTGTTCGTCAGGTTCTCCGGCTCAGCCGTCGTACCCAACACTCCCAGTCTTGCGAAGGAGATCGCCTCAAGATTTGGAGGCGTGAACTGCCGGCCGTAAAAGGCATGGAAGACATTGGCCTGATTGGCCTTATAGGTGACCCCGATCCTCGGACTGACCTGGCCTTCGCTGACCAGGTATTGGACCGCATCGCCGCGGACGCCGATATTGAAGGTCCAGTGATCATCCGGCGACCACTGGTCCTGAATCCAGACTTCCTGCCTCCAGCCGATCAGCCGGTTGTCGGAGCGGATGTTCCGGAGATCGCCGATCGGCTCGCCGGTGGCGGGATCGCGATCGAACGCATAGATCCCGGTCTTGTTGACCGCCTGCGTCCGATCGATCTGAAAACCCACCTTGATCAAGTGGTGCTTATTCGGAATGTAGGTATGGTCGAACCGTACACCGGCTGAATAGGCCATCCGATCCTGATCGGCCGCCGAAAAGGGCTCCTCCGGATCGGCCGTGTAGGCCAACAGATTGAACGGATCGGTCTTGAACGTGGCTCTGGTATGGCGGAAATAGGTCGAGAGGCTGAAAAAATTGCTCGCGTTGACGTCATGCCGCCAGACCAGATGGCTGTATTGATTGTTTTCCTTCTGGTTCTCGTCGATGGCTTGCGACGGCACAGGCACGAATCCTGGACGGCTGGCCTCTAGTAAGGGAAGGATCTCACCGCTCGGATCGACCTCCTGGCCCGGCAAGGTGGGAATCTGGTATTTGGCGATGGAGTTCAAGAACACCAGGCTGAGGTTGTTCTTGTTATCCATCTGATAGTCGCCGCGAAAGAAGGTTTGGTTGCGCTCGCTCTGGCCATGAAAAATCGAATGGCCCAACGTGGGAGGCTCGATGCCGCGATTGGTCGCTGTATGGCTGTTGAGAATGTAATAGCGGAACTTCTCGCCGACCGTGCCCCCATACTCGAACGACGGATTGATCGTCTGGTTGGAACCGCCGAACATCTGGAGGGACCCAAATCCCGGCTTGGTGCCGCTCTTCGTCGTAATGTCGATCACCGCCGCCGTCTTGTTCCCGTACTGGGCCTCCATACCCCCAAGGATGATGTCCGCCCGCTCCCAGGCCCGCGGCGTGATCACATCGGAAAACGTCGAGGAGACCGTATCAGGGATCGGCACGCCGTCAATCCGGAATTGGAGATTGGCATGGTCCTGCCGGATGTGCACCTGTTTCAGTGCGCCGTAGGCCGCGCTGGGAATGGTCAGGAGTACGTCGTGCAACTCGTTATTGTTGCCGCGCGGCAGTTCCTCGATCTCCCGCCGGCTGACGGCATAGGTCTCGCTGGAAGCCTTGTACTGAATCGGGGCCAGGGGAGACACGATCTCCAGCGCAATTTCCTTGGTCTGCGCGAGCGTGAGTACGACCGGTTGAGGAGAGGCCGTCCCCATCTTCACCACAACGTACTCGCTCCGATAGGTATCGAGTACCGCGTTGACCGAAAAGGTGCCTTCCTCGGGGATCTCCGCTTGAAACTCCCCCGCATCATTGGTCACCGCACTGGATACGGTATTGCCCTCCTGGTCTCTCACCTGCACGATCGCTTGCGGCACTCGGCGCAGATCCTGGTTTTGGACGACTCCGTTGATCTGACTCATCTGCGGACCGGTCGCCTGCTCTTGGGCGTGAACAGGCAACAGCGGAATGACGGCCCCGGCCAGCAGGCAACAGACGGTGACCATCCCGAACGAACGTCTGGCAGCACGATGCATGATGTCCTCCTCATCACCGACCACAACGGACGACTGCGAGTCAGGGTCGATCGCGACGCGATCCGGCCTGAATTCGACAGCATGGACTGGGTTGTGTTGACGGGAATCAGAGGACCGGAGGAGCTCTGGGAGAAGCGGTGACAATTAGCGCCGACTCGACATGGACGGCGATGGAAGAGACGACTGCCTCGCACGGAACCAGAAACCGTTGAACGGGGGAGACGACAGCGAGGACCGATTGTCCAGTATGGTGCTGAACCCACTGGCAGAGGTCCGAATCGGAATGTTCATGCCCATCGTGATCTGCCGCGGCCAGCTCATGGTGCACGCCCAGCGCCGCTGCAAAGGGCATGATCGCCAGCAGCAGCAGAATGAGGGCATGCGCGGTGACGCCCGCAGCCAGACGACCCAAGGGACGGGGACGAGACGTGATCGAGGGAATCATCGAGGGGCCGGACCGTAACCTAGTCGCCATGGGTCTGTCAATGTCCGCATCCGGAGATGCCGAGTCCGCCGCCGAAGATATTCTTCATGGTCGGGGGAGGAGCCGCCTCTCCCTTCGAGGTAGCCGAGCCTGCCGGGCTTGTGGGTCCCGGCTGGCTTGACCGCTGGGTCCCGCCGCCCTCCGCCCGTTGGTCACGACGCTCGCCACCCGTCGCGAATGAAGAAAGCACCCGCTTCAGCGGCGCGCCGCATTCGGGGCAGGCCTGTTTGGGGGCGTCGTTGATCCCCTGCAAAAACGCCCGGCGCCCGGCGCAAGGGGGGGCCAGCCGGCATTCTTCCGTTATGTATTCATAGATCGGCATGAACGACAAGGATCGCCGTGCACAGGGTTAGAGGAAGTCAAAGGCCCACCGTTGTTGGACTTCTTTGAAAAGTTTCGCTATCCTAACCCGTTCATTGAGGGTCTCGGCCTTCATATACGGGCGCCGCATCATACACCATACACCGAATGTCCGGCGCCCGTAGAGTCATGACGCTATCTTTGTTCTTCTGCGCCTGGTTCGGCACGTTGCACGGGTGCCTTCATGAACGAGAAAGGACTGTGAGCCATGTTCAGGCCGGTTGATAACCAGCACGTCATCGAAATCAAACCCCTTCCCTCGCCGAGGCAAGTCAAAACCAAGCTGCCGTTGACCGAGCAGGCCTCGTCGCTGGTATATGAAACCCGCCAGGCCATCAGGAACATCCTGCACGGCATCGACCGGGAGCGGCTGCTTGTCATCGTCGGCCCCTGCTCCATCCATGATCCGGACGCGGCCTACGAATACGCCGACCGGCTGAAGACTGTCGCCGACGCCCTGCGCGAGCGGGTCCTCATCGTCATGCGCACCTACTTCGAGAAACCCCGCACCACGGTCGGATGGAAAGGCCTCATCAACGATCCGCACCTCGACGGCACCTGCGACATCGCGCTGGGCATCGAGCTGGCGCGGACGATTTTGCTGAACATCAACCACCGCGGCATGCCCTGCGCCAGCGAACTGCTCGACCCAGTCGTGCCGCAATACATTGCCGACCTGGTGAGTTGGGCCGCCATCGGCGCCAGGACCACGGAAAGCCAGACCCACCGCGAGATGGCGAGCGGCTTGTCCATGCCCATCGGTTTCAAGAACGGGACGGAAGGCAGCTTCCAGGTGGCGATTAACGCGATGGTGGCGGCCCGCACACCGCATCATTTTGTCGGCATCAACGCCGACGGCGCCACGTCCATCATCAAGACCACCGGCAATCCCGACCGTCATATCGTCCTCCGCGGAGGGGGCGGCCGGACGAATTACAGCGCCGAGGACATCGCGCGCGCCGAGGCGGCCGTCGCCGGGGAGGGACTGGCCCGGCCGATCATGGTCGATTGCTCCCACGACAATTCCGGCAAGAACCATCAACGCCAGGTCGAAGTGGCCCGTGAGGTCGTCGCACAGTTCGAGCAGGGCCGGCGGTCCATCATGGGCCTCATGTTGGAAAGTCATCTTCAGCCTGGCCGCCAGACTTGGGAACCCAACAAGCCGCTGACGTATGGGATGTCGATCACCGATCCCTGCCTCTCCTGGAGCGATACCGAAGCGCTGCTGCATGATCTGGCAGCCAGCCCGGCCGTCCGCCCAGTGTAGCTGGTTGCCTTGACAATGTGGTGATCGGCCATCCATCAGCCGCCCGCAAACCGCCGTTGGCCGCATCGAACGCTGCCTTCCGTCTTCGTGCCAACGCATCCTGCCACGCCGGCCGATGATTTGTAATTGATTCCCAGCCCTCGACCGCCCTACAATTTTTTCATGTTTTTGACCTTTCACCCCGGAGGCTTGCATGGCGACTCATCACGTGCATGACGCCCATACGCACCGGCACGGACCCAATTGCGGCCACCGCGCCATCCACCATGATGACCATCAGGATTACCTGCACGATGGTCATCTGCACCACCTGCACGAAGACCATGTGGACGAGCACGTGCTGTCCGTCGGGCCGGAAAACCCCGCCGACTGCACGCCGACCCACGCCTGTCGCGGCCATGAAGCCGGACATCGTCACGGGTCCGGCTGCGGCCATGAGGCAGTGCCGCACGGAGACCATGTCGATTATCTCGTCAACGGTCACCTGCATTTTGCACATGGTGCGCATTGCGACGACCATGGCGCCGTTCGACTCGCGTAGCACTTACCGCTCAGGATCGTGACGGGGCGTCCCGGACGGAGACGCCCCAATTCGCTGCATGAACACCGTGAGAAAGTCCTGCACTCCGACCGGCCGCATCTGATCGTCTGGAATCTCCGCCGCTAGAAAGACGCCTTCCTGCAACCCGAACAGACCGTGGGCGATTCGCCGCTGAGACGCCACCCCCACGCCAAAGGCCTGCACAAATGCCTCCCGACTGATCGGATCCGCACGATCGAGCGAATACCCCGCCGCACGGATGCTTGGATGGAACTGATCGACTTCGTGCCAATACTCCGCTGGATCGGCCGAGACGTGCATGATCCGGAGCGCCGGCCGCTGTTCATGCACCTGTTCTTCCAGATCAACGATCTGTGCGATGCAAGCCTGCTTCTGAATATTGGGGAGTGTTGACACGACGACGAGGCCTTGTCGAAGACATGAGGCCGTCAAGGGCTCCTGTGCAAGGCGGGCGGGCGGGATCACGAAGTCGGCCACAAGCCGATCGCCGGGGCGCGGCATCCGTCCCAAGAGGGATATCCGCTCCTCTCCCAACCGTGCGCTCCGTCCTACAGACTCATCCCTTGGCGTCATCGCGCATCCTAGTGAGGCAACATGGTGAGGGCGCCGATGGTCACCATACCGGCGATCATCATGGCAAACTGCCAGACCCCCTTGGCAGCCCCCATTCGTCCGTGCAGTCCAGGCACCAGATCGGCCAATCCGATATAGAGAAAGCTGGCCGCTGCGACGCTCAACGCATAGGGCACAATCGACTCTGCGAAGGCCAATCCCCCGAAGGACGCCACAACACCGACCAACGTTCCGAGACCGGACAGGGTGTTCCAGAACAACGCCTGGCCGCGAGAGAATCCGCTCGACAGCAGGATAGTGAAGTCGCTGAGTTCCTGCGGCACTTCGTGCCCTAGCACGGCCAGGGTCGTCACCAATCCAAGCGCCGGCGAGGCCACGCAGGCCGTGCCAATGGCAATCCCGTCGGCGCAGTTGTGGACCGCATCCCCGATCAACACGAGCATGCCGGCCTTGTTCTCCATGCCATGATCACCTCCATGCCCGTGGGGGCAGCCCGATTCATCATGGTGCGCATGCCGCCAGATCACCGTCCATTCGAGGACGAAAAACAGGACCAGACCGGCCAGCATGGCGATCCCGACTTCGTGAACCGGGGCTCGTTCCAGCGCTTCGGGGATGAGCCCGATCATCGCGGTGGCCAACATCGTCCCGGTCGCATAGCTCAGGAGATAGGGCATGACCCGATGGCGCCAGCCGTCCGGGATGAAGAGAACCAGACAGGCGGGCAACAGGGCTCCGAGGCTGCCCAGCAGGCCCATCCAGAACACAAACCACCAAGTCGATTCGCCGGGCAGACTCACTGTGGCGGACCTTGCATCGCGCCGCCATGCGTAAGACCCCACCCACTCATGGCCGTTTCATCTCCTCGCTCACGGACCCGCCTCCCCCTCCCTCATCTCGGCGAGGCGGGTGCTCCTGCTTAATCCGCGGCAGGAGTTCAGCGAGGTTGCAGGGCCGATGGTTGAGATCGAGCTGCGGCAGGATGATCTTGTCCATCCCAAGCCGGCAGGCGCCGGTGCTGCCGGGCAGAAGGAATACGACCGTATCGCCGCATACCCCGGCATCGGCCCTGGATTGAATCGTGGACGAGCCGATCTCGCCGTAGCTCAACCAACGGAACAGCTCGCCGAAACCGGGAATCGGCCTCGTGAACAGCGACCGGACGGCGTCCGGGGTCACGTCCCGTTGCGTGAGACCGGTCCCGCCCGTGACGATCACGAACTCCACGGCCGGGTCGCCCACCCAGTCGGAGATGATCCGCCGAATCTGCTGGTACTCGTCTCGGCAGAGTTTACGATCGACCACGCGATGCCCCGCCTGCAGCAATCGATCGACAATCGCGGCTCCACTGGTATCCGTCTCCCGGGTGCGGGTATCGGACACCGTGAGGACGGCCACCCCCACCGCCGTCCCCCCTGCGTGAACGCCGGTCATGGGCCTGTCCCTTCCGATTGCGTCAATGCGTCTCGAATCACGGCCATCAGATGCCCGGCTTCGGAGCTTCGGACCGCCCAACGGGTCTGCTCGACCGGATCTCCAACCTCTGCAAGCAGACAGCTCACGGCCCGGGCCAAGGCGGAAGCTTCCGCCGCATGTTCGAGCTGTTCAAGCGAGACCTCGCCTTGCTGCGCCAAGTTCCACGCCTGCTGATAGAGCACCAACAAAGGCACGATGGACGCCGAGCGAGGGCAATCCGGTTCGGCATCCTCCATCGCCGAATGTTCTATCGGCGCGATGCCCAGCTCGCGCAACGGCTCGTCCGGCCGGTTCTCCTCGGCATTCATGCCAGCACCTCATGGTTTGAGAGCTCGATCACGCGCGTCCTCACCAATCCCCGTTCGCCGAACGACACGCGTCGGCACAGCGGCAACCAGACTCCTTGCACATCCTTGTATTCATTCACGTAGCTTTCCATCCCGACGACCGACGCCCCATCCAGCGTGAAATAGGTCATCACGTAATGGCTTGAGTATTGCCTGCCGTCCGGAGCCTGACCGTATCGTTCGATCGTGTTCACACGGCGTTCGGTCATGGGGGTGATCCGCCCGATCTGCGTATACTGACAATGCTTGATGCGATACCAGGAATCGAGCCGGCCTCCGGTCAACAGGACCCGTCGACCGCGAGGATGGAGACCAGCCGGATCTTCTTCCGGATCGAACGACAGGACATAGCGTCCATCGCCCTCCTCGAAGGTCGTATGGGCCAGATGCATGCCTTGCGTCCAGAGGCGCTCCCGGACCCATTCCTGGTTGGCGGGATCGGCGCCCGGGAGCTCAACCGTCGTGTCTTTCCGCGGGATCAACTGGACCGCTCCTTTCAGAATCCGGCCCTCGTCATTGAGGGTCAGGTCGGCTCGATAACCGGCAAATCCAGCCGGCCACCTGTACATGCGGTGATGGGCGTCTCGCACCAATGCCCGAGCTACCGGGTGGTCCATCAAGGCCGGACAATCCTTGAGGCCAGCCTTGTCGGCAATAGCTTTGGTCATTCTTTCCTCCTTCCGGCCGCCGCCTCTCAGTGCCGGTCGGCGTGACTTTCATCTGTGAGTCCCTCAACGTCCTGTCCAGTGACCTCGGCGGCAGCCTTATGAATCTTGTATCGTTTGGTCCTCCCCGGCCCTTCGAGCACGACGATGATGGTTTCGATGGGAGGACAGCCGGGCTCGCGGCAATCCAATTCCGTCACCATAATCGTCGTGTCTTCGGACAAGCCCCAGCGGGCTCGTACCCAGGCCTTGATGCTGGCGGCATGATCCAGATCGAGACGTGGGCGGTCCTTGAAGAGACTCATGGCAGACCCTCGACCTGAAAAAGGGAGAGAGTCCCCTCCATCGTTCCGGTGACCAGCCACGTTCCGTCCGGACTCCAGGCGACACAGGAGAGGCCCCCGGTCTTGTTCACCTCTTGCAACAGACGCGGTTTGGTCGTTTCCGCCGCCCACAGGCACAACAACCCGTCTTCCCCCACCGTCGCAACGGTCGGCAGCGTCGGATGGCAAGCCAGATCTTGAATCCAGCCCAGATGCCCCTTGAACAGGCGGCCGCTGTTCCCTTCGAACCGCTTCATGTTCCAAGCGATCAGCGAAGGGCCGGAGACCGTCCACAGGTTCAACCCGGTGCGGTCAAACGCGACCGCCCTGACTTTCACGGGATAGCCGGACATGTGCCAGTTGCGGTCGTCGGCGATCTTGAAGAGGTGCGCCGACGCATCCAGGTTTCCTGATGCGAGGTACTGCCCGTCCGGCGTGACGGCGATCGAGAGCACTGCGCCTGCATAGGGAAACGTGCGCAGTGGCTGCTCCTCTCCAATCCGCCACAGCCAGGCGCCTCCATAACAGGCGGAAACGAGTCCGTCTCCCTGCGGCATCCAGGCCAGCGCGGACACCGTCGTCTTATGGCTCGGAATCTCTGTCTGGGGCAGGAAGCATCCGCCCTCCCCCTGCGACCAGACCTGGACCGCCTTGCCTGCAGAGGCGGCGAGGCGATCCGTCCTGCTGTCCCAAGACAGGTGTTCGACCCAGTTTCCTTGAGCGCCGACCGGCAGCACAGCCCGTTCCGCTCCGGTGGCCACGTCCCAGATCCGAACCGTTCCATCCTGTCCACCGGAGGCGAGCAGGCTGCTCCGGCGATCCCACGCGAACGTCAAGGCCGGACCGTCGTGCCCCTTGAAACCGCAGGCGCGCGCCCGCCCCGGCATGTGCCAAGCCACAACCTGCCCGGAGGCCGAACAGGCCGCGAGGTGGCGCCCATCCGGCGAAAACGCCGCCCGGTGAACATAGTCCTGAAGGCGAAGGATGCCCTGCGCCTTCAACTGCACCTTCGGTGCCGAGCGGATCAGGCGAGGCATGAACGGAACCCCTTGGCGAGTTGTTCCCGATCCAGATCCCGGCCGATGAAGACCAGTTCGTTACGCCGCCGTTCACCGGTCTTCCAAGGGCGGTCAGGCCGTCCGTCGAACAGCATATGCACGCCCTGAAAAACGAAGCGATGGTTGCGGCCTTTGACGTTGAGAATGCCCTTCATGCGATAGATCTTCGTCCCCATCGTGGACAGCACCTCGCGGAACCACTCGTTCATCCTGTCCTCGTCGACCGGGTCGTCCTCGACGAGGGCCACGGAGAACACGCTGGGGTCGTGCTGATGCGTCGCTTCGCCGAGGAAATTCGGATCGATCTCCAGCTTCCGGCTCAGGTCAAACGCCCCGATGTTCAAGAGGCGGGTGATCTCCATCTGGGCATCCTTGGTCCGGTGGATCGTGGCCACCGCGTTGATTGCCCGGATGCGTGCCTCCAACCGGTCCACGTCGGCCGGAGGCACGAGGTCGATCTTGTTCAAGAGGATCACGTCGGCGAAGGCGATCTGCTCCTTGGCCTCCGGACTCTGGTCCAGATGTCCCCGGATATGTTTTGAATCCACGACGGTCACGATCCCGTCCAACGCCAACCGCCGCTTCATGTCGTCATCGACAAAGAAGGTCTGCGCGACCGGGGCCGGGTCGGCCAAGCCCGTCGTTTCGATCACCAGATAATCGAACCGATCTTTGCGCTTGAGCAGGTTCCCGATGATGCGGATCAAATCGCCCCGGACCGTGCAGCAGATGCAGCCGTTGTTCATCTCAAAAATCTCTTCATCGGCGCCGATCACGAGTTGATGGTCGATGCCCACCTCGCCGAACTCATTGACGATCACCGCCACGCGCTTGCCATGCTCGGTGGTTAGAATGCGATTGAGCAAGGTCGTCTTGCCCGCTCCCAAAAATCCGGTTAAGACCGTCACCGGAACCGGCGTCATGACATCTGTGCCCATAGCTTCCTCCCTGTTCTGCTCGGATACTGACCTGGTGCCAGGCCGGCAATGTCCACAGAAATAGATCAGGACGGCTGCCGCCATGACCAACGGGTGATGACCCTGGACGCCTGCGCCATGAATGCGGCAAGCAGGCAACAGCCTGATCCTTCTGAACAAAGGCCGCAAACGCGGCAGAGGCCGGAGATTGCGTGTGTGCTTATCTAGTCAAGGTGGGGCGGACCGCGGACTGGGTCGTGGGATCGATCAACCGGCCGGACAAACGAGGCAGACACGTTGATGGCGCAGGCGCCTTCCTGGCAAAGGGCGACAGGTGGGGTCAAGGAATGGACGCCGGCACTGGCCGCATGGTCCAACCAGGCACAGACATCCTGATCGGAGTGCGTGTGGGATGAGCCGGTTGCGAAGACGTGATCCAGGAGCAACGGCTGGAGGGTCAGTACCAAGAGCACGTAGGAAGCCGCCAGGACTAACCGGCTTCCCGAAGCGGCGCGGCGCGCTAGCGACATTGGGGGCACCATCCGAAGAACTCCAAGACATGGTCGTCCACGGCAAACTTCGTCTGCCGTTCGACGAGATCCGTCAGTTTTCTCAGCGGGCACAACATCACATCGACGATCCGCCCGCAGCCACGGCATTGAATGTGGTGGTGGTGCGCTCGGCCATGCCGAACTTCGTAGCGCATCTGCCCATCAGGCGAGGCCACCGGACTGACCAGGCCAAGCTCTTGCAGCATGGACAGGTTCCGATAGACCGTGACGAGGTCAACCGGCGCCCGGGCTTTCATCAGCCGTTCATGGACCTCGGCCGCCGTGATCGGAAGCGTGCTCTGATCCAGAATGTTCAGAATGGCCCTCCTCGGCTTCGTGAGTTTCTTGCCGCCGGACTTGAGCCTGTCAAGAATTGAGATCGCCATCGCCGACAAAGATCTAATTGCAATTCACTTGCATTTAACATTTCAGACAAAGACCTGTCAAGCAGCCCTCGGGTCTGAAACGCCCTCGTCACCGCCGTTATGCGCGTGCTAGGATGCGGCCCTCATGCTGATCGACACCCACACCCATCTGGACGACGAGCGATACGACGACGACCGGGACGCGATGATCGCCCGGGCACGCGAGGCCGGCGTCGAGGCCATGATCACGATCGGCTGCGACCTGGAGACCAGCCGGGCCGCCCTGGATCTGGCCGGCCGTTATGAGTTCGTCTATGCATCCGTGGGCGTTCACCCCCATGAGGTCAAGCATATCGAGGACCACTGGTATGACGAGTTCCGAAAGCTGGCCGGCAACAAGAAGATTGTGGCCTATGGAGAAATCGGGCTCGACTATCACTACAACAACTCACCGCTGGAGGAGCAGCGGCGTCGGTTCCGTGAACAGGTGAACCTGGCCAAGGAACTCCGCCTTCCGTTGGTGATTCACACAAGAGAAGCCCAGGAAGACACGATTCGGATTCTCAGGGAGGAACAGGCCTCAGTCGTCGGGGGAGTCTTGCACTGTTTTTCGGGGGACGCCTGGCTGGCGAAGGACGCCTTGGACCTTGGATTCTACCTGTCGTTTTCCGGCATCCTGACTTTTCAGAACGCGACGATGCTCCGCGACATCGCCAAAACCGTGCCGGCCGATCGTCTGCTCATCGAGACCGATTGCCCCTATCTCACCCCTGTCCCCCATCGAGGCAAGCGCAATGAACCGGCCTTCGTGAGATACGTCGCCGACCAACTGGCGTCGCTTCTACCCAGTGATGCCCAGCGGTCGATAGAAGACGTGGCTCGCCTAACCTCGGACAACGCCCGGCGCCTGTTCAAAATCCCCTGAGCTTTCTTTGTCTGACCCGAACCGCCTTAGGCAACTTGCGCGGGTTCCCCTTCTTCTCGTTGGGGCGCCGCCGCCGATCGTCTTGATCTCCATCGCCATCCTTTTGCCAAGCTGAAAACGCCGGGGTCGGCTTTCCGGTCCGGAGCCTCGCGGCAAACTCCGCCGCCCCCATGACAAAGGCTCCGGCCTGCCTCGCGCAATCCGATACTTCCCGATCGGAGGAGACCACGGCGCAGTCCCGCCTGTACTGCATCGCCAGCCGCTGAATGACCTGGTCAGCTCGCTCGCCTCGGCGGGAGTAGACGATTTCCACGCCGCTTCGGAACTCCCGCCGCTCGACCGGCATGCCCTCCTTCCATCCGTCGAAGACGACCGTGAGCGGATGGCCTTTCCGAGCGTGATAGGCGCTCAGGTCTCCTACCAATTCCTCACGGACCGCGTCGCCGGCAAATGCCGGCTTCGCGGCTCCCGCGTACAGAAACCCGAGCAGATTGTACCCGTCCACGATCACATGTTGCGCCATGATGAGGTGAGCCTATCGAACGGGCACAGGCGAGTCAAACCGGCGGCAGAAGGCCCCATCCCGAGCCGCTTTCCCTTGACAAGCCTCGTTTTCTGGGACTAAATGACAGGCAGCAACCGCCAGACTCCCCTTTTCTCGACCATCAACGGTCACTGTATGCGACGCTTTATGGTTCACGTCTCAGCCTGGCTGGCCGTCGGACTGCTGGCGGTCGGAGCCTCCGCCATCCCCTGTTCTGCGGAATCGGATTCGGCCACGCGCCAGACCCGCCCGGCCTCCCATCACACCATCCCGGCCAAGCGTCTGCCAACCTATGCGTCGACTTCCGCGATTGTCCAGGATTTGCGGGTTAGCCAGGAGAACGAGTCGTTTCGCCTCGTCTTCGATCTGGATCGCAAGATTCGGGTGACGCAAAGCCGCGAGAAGAGTTCCGGACGGCTCATCATCGACCTCCTCAACACCAAACTGACCAAGACCGCGGCGGAGAAGCTTGTCCAGGCGACCATGATTCCCCAGACCGTGCGGATCACGCTGCAGCAGCAGCCGTCGCTCCTCCGACTGTCCCTGAATCGCAAGGCGGTCAGCCGGTTCAATTACTTCGTTCTCGGCACGCCGAATCGGTTCGTGCTGGATTTCACCCCGGTTCAAGTGGCCTCACCGGCGTCGAAAGATTCGTCCCCCTCTGCATCGACCGATCATGCCAAAACGCCGCCGCCGGTCTCGTCTCCGGCTGTTTCGCCGCAGGCTGCGGACGCTCCCGCCGCTCCATCCACTCCACGTCGGACGGCCAACCAAATCCGGACGATCGTGATCGATCCCGGCCACGGCGGCAAAGATGCAGGCACGATCAGCCGGCGCGGGTTGGAAGAGAAGGCCATTACGCTGAAAGTGAGCCTCCGGCTGCGCGACCTCATTAAAGCCAGGCTCGGCGCCAGGGTCTTGATGACGCGGGACCGGGATGACTTCATCGAACTCGGAGAGCGGGCCAAATTTGCCAATGCGAACGCGGCCGACCTCTTTATTTCCGTGCATGTCAACTCGCACCCCCAACCCTCGGTCAAGGGCATCGAGATCTATCATTTTGGAGAGGCCAAGGATCAACGGGCCCTGGAGGTGGCGGCTCGGGAAAACGGCACTCCGATCAACGGCAACGGCGTGGGGTGGGAATATCTGGTCGCCGACCTCCTCACGACAAAACGCATCGAGGAGTCGCTGGAACTGGCCTGGCAAACCAAGGAGGCGATGGTCAAGCACCTCAACGGGCAATACCAAACGGTCGATCACGGGGTGAAGACCGCGCCGTTTTATGTGCTGCGCTATACCGCCATGCCGAGCATCCTGGCGGAGATCGCGTTCATGTCCAATGCGTCGGAGGAACAGTTGATGCGCCAAAGTTCCTTTATCGACGACGTGGCAGAAGCCCTCTTCCAGGGCATCAAGTCCTATCTCGATCCCGTCCTGCCAACCTCCCGATAGCGGGCGCGGCCCCGATCCATGGCCCGCCATTCAATCGACGCAGGCCTGTCTTCCCACCACGTCATGCGCGCAAGAGCCGCCCATGCAGACGATCAAACTGACGCTGGAATATGACGGCACGCATTACGCCGGATGGCAACGGCAGGCCGATCAACCGACCATTCAGGCGGCCCTGGAGCTGGTGATCGGACAAGTGGCTCAGGCCACCCTGGCAGTCGTGGGGGCCGGGCGCACCGATTCAGGCGTCCACGCGCTGGGACAAGTGGCTAGTTTTCGGACAGAGCGACAGCTCTCGTCCGAGGAGTGGTCGCGAGCCTTGAATGGCCTCCTACCCGACGATATCTGCGTCCGCTCCGTAGAGTTCGTGCCGGACGAGTTTCATGCCCGGTACTCCGCCGTCGGCAAACTCTACGAATACCGCATTCTCAACCGGCCCCATCGGTCCGCGCTGGATCGCGACCGGGCCTGGCACGTGAGAAAACAACTCGACCAGGATGCGATGCGGAAGGCGGCGGAGTGTTTGATCGGCCGGCAGGACTTTTCGTCCTTTCAAGGCTCGCCGACCGACAACCAGAACCCCGTCTGCCACCTGCGGCAATTGTCGATCCGAGCGGAATCGGACCTGATCCGGATCGAAGCTTACGCCGACCGGTTTCTCAAGCAAATGGTTCGGGCCATGGTCGGAACGTTGGTGGAAGTCGGGCTCGGGAAACGGACAGAGGCAAGCCTTCAGAACAGCCTCGCGGCCCGCGATCGGTCCGCGGCAGGCAAAACCGCTCCGGCACACGGATTGTACCTGGTCCGCGTGGACTACTAAAAAAGGTCTGATCAGGACCGCGGGTTGGTCGGGTTCTCCAGCTTCTTGCGCAACTCGATCAGCTCCTGTTCGAGCGCCTCGAAGCGGTCGATGACGGGATCGGGGATGTTGGTGTGGTCCATGGTGGCTTCGGGCACCCGTTCGCCCTCCATCTTGATGATGCGGGCCGGCACGCCGATGACCGTGGAATGGGGCGGCACGGACTTCAGCACGACGGAGTTGGCTCCGATCTTCACGTTGTCGCCGATCCGGATGGCGCCGAGGATCTTGGCTCCGGCCCCGACCACCACATGGTTGCCGATGGTAGGATGGCGCTTGCCCCGCTCTTTGCCGGTGCCCCCGAGCGTGACCCCTTGAAACAGGGTCACGAAATCGCCGATCTCGGCCGTTTCGCCGATCACGACCCCCATCCCGTGGTCTATGAAGAACCCCTGGCCGATCTTGGCGCCGGGATGGATTTCAATGCCGGTCAGCCAGCGAGCGACCTGGGAGATCGCCCGTGGGATGAACGGGACACCCTTGCCTCGCAGCCAGTGGGCCAGCCGATAGGCCAGGAGCGCATGGAAGCCCGCATAGGTGAGGAGCACTTCCAGCCTGCTGGTGGCGGCCGGGTCCCGATCGAACACCGCCTGTAAATCTTGCCGGATGGTCCTGAACATGCCAGCCGCCCCTCCGAGCGGCACGATGCCGCTATCTTACTTGCCGGGCAGGCCCTCGATCAAACAGGCCGCCTGCGCGGCAATCCCCTGCTCATGCCCGATCGCATCCAGGCCTTCGCCGCTCTTGACCTTTACGTTGATGCAGCTCGGATCGACAGCCAACACCTCGGCCATCGTCTTGGCCATGGCCGACAGATGGGGACCGAGGCGAGGCGCCTGCGCGATGATCGTGCTGTCGATATTGACCAGTCGGTACTGCCGCCGTGCCAAGAGACCCGCCACTTCCTTCAGCAGTGTCAGGCTGGAAATATCCTTGTACCTCGGATCGGAGCTGGGAAAGTGTCGGCCGAGATCACCCTCCCCCATCGCGCCCAAGAGCGCGTCGCAGACTGCATGCACCAGCGCGTCGGCATCCGAGTGGCCCAGAAGGCCTTTGTCGTGGGGGATCTCGACGCCTCCCAAAATCAATTTTCTCCCCGCTCCCAAGGGATGGATGTCATAGCCCATGCCGATCCTCATTGCTAGCCTCGTTGATTGTTGTCCTTATTCGTTCCGCGTTTGAGACCAAGACGGACCATGAGGCGGCCATTTCGCCAAGGATTCACGTGGGACGTTTGACGATTCACGTGTCACGTCTCGTGCGCTCCGCCAGAATGGCCTCCCCGATGATGAGATCTTCCGGTCTGGTGATCTTGATGTTTTCCCCGCTCCCTTCGACGACCACGACGGGCACGCCGATCCGCTCGACCAAATCCGCCTCGTCCGTCCCCACATACCCTTTGATCACGGCATGGTCGTGCGCCTTCTGCAGCACGGACCGCCGAAAGGCCTGGGGGGTTTGGGCCTGCCAGAGCGGCGCGCGATCGACGGTGCGTTCGATGATATGGTCGGGTCCGACTTGCTTGAGGGTGTCCCGGGAGGGAATGGCGATAATGGCGCCCCCGTGCCGGTCGGCGGCGTCGGTGACGCGGGCGATCATGTCCTCGGTGACGAAGGGACGGACGGCGTCATGGACCAGCACGAGTTCGGCATCCGGCTCGACTTCAGCCAGCGCATGCCGCACGGAGTCCTGCCGTTGCTTGCCGCCCGCCACGATCCGCCGGACCTTCGAGAACCGGTGGCGGGCGACGATCTCGTCCCGGCAATAGTCCCGGTCCTCGGCCGGCACCGCCAGGATGACTTCCGTGATGACCCTCGACGCCTCGAACACCCGCAAGGAATGCACCAGGAGGGGGACCCCGCCGAGCCCCAGAAACTGCTTCGGAGTCTTGGTGCCCATGCGCAGGCCGCGGCCGGCGGCCGGAACCAGCGCGACGACCTTCCGCCTATCCACGCGCGACTTGCAGCTCCTCCCGCTCGTTCTCGTCCTTCAACCGGGTGAAGATCATGCGGCCCGCCGTGGTTTGCAGCACGCTGGTCACGACCACATCCACATTCCGTCCGATCCAGCGCCGGGCATTGTCGACCACGATCATCGTACCGTCGTCGAGATAGGCCACGCCTTGGCCCGGTTCCTTGCCTTCCTTGAGCACGAACACCCGCATCGCCTCGCCGGGCAGCACGACCGGCCGCAGGGCATTGCAGAGCTCGTTGATATTCAACACCCGCACGCCCTGCAATTCGGCCACCTTGTTCAGGTTGAGGTCATTGGTCACGACCTTGGCGCGGACCTTTTTGGCCAGGGCGACGATCTTGGCGTCCACCTCCCGAATGTGGGGGAAGTCGTCTTCGACGATCCGTACTTCCAAATCCGGCATCTTTTGGATCTTGTTGAGGATATCCAGCCCCCGCCTGCCCCGCGCCCGCTTCAACGTGTCGGACGAATCGGCGATATGTTGCAGTTCCTGCAGGATGAAATGCGGCACGATGAAGGGGCCTTCAAGGAAGCCGGTTTCGCACAGATCCGACACCCGTCCGTCGATGATTACGCTGGTGTCGAGAATTTTGGAGCCGTTCGTATGGGACACGGGACCGTCCGGCCGAATCACGAACCGTTCCTTTCCGAACTGCGCGCCCAGCACCATGCCGAGGTAGGGAAATCCGAGAAGAAAGACCAACCCTCCGACATGAAAGAGCACGGTCTGCACGTCGAAGACCGCGCTGCCCACCCATTCGGTGAGACCGGTCAACAGCAATCCGACGCCCAATCCCGCCGTTCCGCCCAAGATGATCCCAAACGATAATTTCTGTAAGACGTACTCGCTCAGCAGGATGATCAATCCTGTGACGGCGCCGATGGCAAACCCACCCAGTAAGCTCGCTGGTTGATACTCGCCCCCTCGAGTAAACAGGGCTAATCCAGCTACCCCGCTGAGAAGGACGAAGATGGTTCTTGTGACCATACGTTCACCTCCTCCCGATTCGTCGCGATCACCCCTATACCGAATCGATCCAACCCGTCCTCCGGCCCCCTCCTGCTCTCCGACCCAATGGACGACTTCCCGCCGACACACCGATCGCGCAACGCGCCTGGCTCTGCGTCCACGAGATGCGCGTGTCCCGGATCCGGTACAGGCGGACCTGGATGGCAACATGTCCGGAAGGTCGGGAACCGGCGGGGAAAGGGCAAACCCGGACGCGAGCCCTTGGCTTCGTCCTAGAACCAATTCTCGGAACGCCGCGGTCGCCCCTGCACCATGTGTGACGAGGGGGCCTACGGGATCTCTCCCGCGTAGATACCCATGACCGTGCCAAGGAACTTGAGCGCTTCGGGCTTTGGTCGCTGGAACGAATTCCGGCCGATGATCGAACCAAACCCACCTCCATCGCGGATGGCGCGAACTTCCTCGAAGACGTTCTTGTCTTCGCTCTTGGCCCCCCCTGAGAAAATGACGATCCGCCGCCCGCTGAACGAACTCTGCACGACATGTCGCACCCGTTCCGAGAGCGTCTTGATCGGAATCTGCTCGCCCTCATAGACCTTCTTAGCAGCGGCCTGTTCCAAATGGGCGGTCGGAAGCTTGACCTTGACGATGTGCGCGCCAAGTTGGCAGGCAATCTGCGCGGCATAGGCGACCACATCCATCGCCGTCTCTCCCTCTTTGCTGAGGGCCGAGCCGCGCGGGTACGACCAGACGACCACGGCGAGGCCGCTGGCCTTGGCCTCTTCTCCCAGCGCCCGAAGCTGCTCATACATGTGCGTGCAATGGGAGGAACCGGGATAAATGGTGAATCCGATGGCGGAACAGCCCAACCTGAGCGCATCCTTGACGCTGCCGGTCACGGCTGGAAGCGGATCCTTCTCTTCATGCAGCACATCATGATTGTTCAGTTTGAGGATCAACGGAATCCGGCCGGCATACTGTCCGGCTCCGGCTTCCAGAAAGCCCAGCGGCGCCGCGTAGGCATTGCATCCCGCCTCGATCGCCAGATCAAAATGGTAATGCGGATTGTAGCCCGGGGGGTTTGGCGCAAAACTTCTGGCTGGGCCGTGCTCGAATCCCTGATCGACCGGGAGAATGACCAGCTTTCCGGTTCCCGCCAACCGTCCATGGTTCAGCATCCGGGCCAGATTGGCCTTGGTGCCCGGTGAGTCGCTTTCGTACCAGCTCAGTATGTCCGCTACACGATTAGTCATGGTTCACCCTCCGCAGAAGCCCCGATGTTCCAGTTGAAAAGCATCCTATGCCGTCGCCTTGACGGCTGCCTCGGCCTCCAGTACATCCTCCCGACTTCCGATCAGCAGCGGCACCCGCTGATGCAGGGTCAAGGGCTCCAGGTCCAGGATCCGCTCCGTCCCGGTGCTGGCGAGCCCGCCGGCCTGCTCCACGACCATCGCCAACGGACTGGCTTCGTACAGCAACCGGAGCTTGCCTTCCGGCCTTTCGACCTCGGCCGGATACAAATAAATGCCGCCGGAAAGCAGCACACGGTGCACATCAGCAACCAGACAGCCGGAATACCGCCCCGTATAGGGCCGCCCCTTAGACTTGTCCTTGACCTTCAATTGATCGATGTACCGCCGCATGCCGGCCGGCCACTTGTGATAATTCCCTTCATTCACCGCATAGATGGATCCGCGGGATGGCATCTTGATCGATTCGTGCGACAGCACATACTCGCCGATTTGGGGGTCTAAGGTAAACCCATGGACCCCCTGTCCGGTGGTATAGACCAGCATCGTGCTGGACCCATAGAGCAGGTACCCGGCGGCCACCTGCTCTCGTCCGCGCCGGATCAGATCGGTTTCTTGGGGAGATTGCCGCGGATCGTGGTGGCGGAGGATCGAGAAGATCGTACCGAGCGGCATGTTCACATCGGTGTTGGACGAACCGTCCAAAGGATCGAACAACAGCATGTACTTGGCCTGCGTCCAAGCCTCGGGCAGCACCAGCGCCTTCTCTTCCTCTTCGGAAGCCAGGGCGCAGACCAAGCCGTTGGTCTGAAAGACCTTGATAAAGGTCTCGTTGGCGAGCACGTCAAGCTTCTTGACCGCCTCGCCCTGCACATTCGTTTCGCCGCTGAGGCCGAGGATATTGATCAGCCCAGCGCGCCGCAGGCTGCTCGTGATCATCTTGCCGACCAGACCGATGTGGGCCATCAGCAGGGAGAAATCTCCCTTAGCCCCGGGATGGGCGGCCTGCTGCTCCAGAATATGCCGAGTCAGGGTGACCGGAAACCGACTCATAGCTGAACAAAATCCGTCGTAAGGGGTTCATTATAGCGACTTCGGATGGGACGAGCAATGAAAGAGAGGAGGCCCTATTCTCCGGCTAAGCGGGGCTGAGCGCCAGGATTTTGCTTCGCGCCAAGGCCAAAAGGGTCTGTTGGACCGCTGCTGTGAGGCGCAAGAGCGTGCGGCGGGCATGATGGATGACTGTGCCGACCGTATTGAACACCAGAAATCGCAGCCGCTTCGGCCGGGCGTCGGAGAAATCTCCGGGTAGCGCGAGGCGCTTCAACGCGCTGAGCAGGTTATACGTGAGCACGTTGAGCCGGAACCAGGCGGCATTGGCGCCAAACTTCCCACTGGGCAGGGCCTCTGCCGCCAACTCGTTCTTGAGGACATGATGCACATGCTCCACCGTCCCGGCCTTCTCTCGATGCCAGCGGATCAGGGAGCGACCGTCGCCCTCCCGGTTGGTCACGATCGCGAAGTGTTTCGCGGTGCTGCCATCCGCGAACAGCTCGCCTTGGCGGTGTCGCACGCGAATCGCCAAGTAGCGCCGCGCGCAAGGCCGACCCTTCCGGTAGTCCTTATCATCGGGGACAGAGGGCACCTCGGCCCACTCGCGGATCATATCCGGCTCGTCGCGGTCTGGTTGCCAGGCGGTCCCCGGCAGCCGCTCGATCTCGGCCCGCAACGGCGGGCTCATGTCCGCGCTGATTGCGTAGCCGATCCCTCGCGCCGGCTCCTCGCACCACGCCAGCACCTCCTGTTCATACAGGGCGCTGTCGCCCCGGACGAAGAGCTGCTCCACGCCGGCTGGCAACGCCGCCACGGCCCGCTCCAGGATGCGCACGTTGCCGCAGCCCGCCGGCACGTTCCCATCCCGGAATTCGTCGTGGACGACCAGGTCCTGCTCGGCCCAGACGACCACGACGGGTTGATAGCCCGACGTGCCCTCGTACGTCACCGTCGCCGTGCGCTTGTGGGCTTCCAGGATCGTGGCATCCACATCCAGCGTGGCGGTGCGCTGCGGCATCTGCTGCTGCACCGCGGCGAGGATGCGCCGGTTCGCGGCCCCCACGCCCGCCAAGGGCGCCGACTCCTCGGGCACGGCCGTCTGCTCGCCAGCACGCAGCAACGGGAGATCCTCGACATGACACGCCTCCAAGAAGTCGCGCATCGTGGTGGCCGCGGGCAGCTCATAGCCCAGCAGGGCGGCCAGTGCGGCATCGGCGCGCAGGGTCGTGAGGTCCTGGCAGCGGTCCCCGCCCGCCGCCCACAGCGCGATCAGCGTCTCCACCCACTGCGCCGACGTCACGCCGCGCTGCCGCTGTTTGATCCGGACCTGCTCATCGACGACCTGCGCCGCTCCGACGCGGCGAAACAGCTCGATCACCAAGGGCACGCCCGCATGCGCGGTGACCAGACGGGGATCAATGCGGTCGTCAATCTCGAACGGCAGCCGAGGACTCGCAAACGGCTTCTCAGGCATCAACCTCCTCCTTGGTTGGCGAATCACCCATTGGGTGAATCACCTCGCAAGGCTGATGCCATGCGGTCCCCTGCTGCTCATGCGTCCAGACCGATTCCGTGTCCATCACGGTTGGGAGCTTAGCCGGAGAATAGGGGGAGGCGCCATTTGGTCCAATTTGCAAGGCGGCATTACGACAGGTCCGCAGGGCCGAATCCCTCGACCAACTCGGCGACCACCGATCCAATGATCACCTTGGCTTTCATCATCAAGGGCACCCGCCGATCATCGTTGGAAAACCACACGCGCACGTTCCCCTCGTTGAGAAAGATGCCCTGGAACGGCATGACGGCCAGCACCCGCACCGCCTCTCGTTTGCCCCAAGGCCCTTCCAAGCGATCGATCCCCTCGACCCGGAGTTCGAGCTGATAGTTCTTTTTATCGTGATGGACGTTCAGGAACACCGTCCGGCCTGGGACCAGCGGCACGAAAGACCGGGCAAAATACAGGCACGAGAGGGCATCTTGGGTGTCGACGGGAATATCCAATTCCACCGGCTGACCGTCTTTGACGACCGAGACCTTCCCCTCCTCGTGACGGAACCGATACTCGAAATCGTTCTTCCGCTTCCCTTCCCGCCGGCGGAACGTCATCCGTTGCGGCACGAGGCGTTCCGCGTCCACCCAGGATTCCACCCGATTATCGACCGGATAGAAGCGAGTGATCCAGGGACTCGATCGCGCGGTCGTCACCAGCTTGATGACGGGCCGTTCCTGGATCGGCTCTGAACCCTCCACTCCAAGGGCAGCGGTACCGGCCGTCACACCCAGCCAGGACAACCGATAGGTCAGGTGTTCGCCCACCGTGAAGGGATGAAGGGCTCGATCAGGGGCCGCCAGCGAATCGGATCGAAACGTGGAAGGAAAAACGACCGACAGCAGAAGGAGCACGAGCCACAGTCCCGGCCCCAGGATAATACGAGGCCATCGCGGAGAGACGGGTCCCCTCATCGCCCACATCCCCTCTACAACCTCAGGGCCTGGCGCGCCTGATTCACCTCTCCTTCGATGGCGGCGCGGATAGCCTGGAGCTTAGCGTCTGTACTGGCTTCGAATCGTAGAACCAGGGCCGGTTGCGTGTTCGACGCGCGGATCAATCCCCACCCGTCGTCGAAGACCGCTCTAATTCCGTCGATCGTGACCACATTGCGAATCGTCAAACCCGTGTGATCCAACGGCTGTTGGGACTGGGCCGTGGCCACGAGCTTGGATCGCACCTGTTGCACGAGTTGAAACTTGACCGAATCCGGGCAATCGACCCGGATCTCCGGCGTCACGCAGGAGGGAGGGAGGTCCGAGACCAGCGAGGACAGCGGCTTCCTGCCCTTGGCCAGGATCTCGATCAGCCGGCAGGAGGCGTAGACGGCGTCGTCGTACCCGAAGTAACGGTCGGCGAAGAACATGTGGCCCGACATCTCGCCGGCCAGCGCAGCCTGCTCTTCCTTCATCTTGGCCTTGATCAGCGAATGGCCGGTCTTCCACATGATGGCCTTCCCGCCTCGCTTCGCGACATCGTCGTAGAGGCTCTGCGAAGCCTTGACCTCGGAAATGATGGTGCTGCCGGGCTGCGCGGCCAAGATATCTCTGGCATAGATCACCAGCAAACGGTCTCCCCACAGGATGTTGCCCTTTTCATCGACCGCGCCGATCCGATCCGCGTCCCCGTCGTATCCGATTCCCAGGTGGGCGCCGGTTTCCCGGACCTTTCGGATCAGATCTTTGAGATTCTCCACCACGGTCGGGTCCGGGTGATGGTTGGGAAACCGTCCATCCAGATCGCAGTACAATTCCGTGACCTGACAGCCCA
This sequence comes from Nitrospira tepida, assembly GCF_947241125.1. Taxonomy (NCBI): domain Bacteria; kingdom Pseudomonadati; phylum Nitrospirota; class Nitrospiria; order Nitrospirales; family Nitrospiraceae; genus Nitrospira; species Nitrospira tepida. The sequence continues at coordinate 3,142,456 of NZ_OX365700.1, forward strand.
GTTGCGCGACAGCTTCTCCCGCCACCAGCGAGGCGGCCCCGTTGCCCGCATCGACGACGACCCGCAGATGACCGGCCTGGACATGGGAGAAGCTTTGCTTGAGATAGGCCAGATAGTCCGGGATGATCGGCCGGCTCGTGACGGTGCCTTGTCCCGACGAAAACTGGCCCCGCTCCACGATCCGCTGCAGTTCCTGGATGCCGTTCCCGTGCAGCGCCTCCTTGCCGACGCACAATTTGAACCCGTTATAGTCGGCCGCGTTGTGGCTGCCGGTAATCATGATCCCGCCGTCCACCGGCAGGTGGAACAGCGAGAAATACACCAGCGGGGTGGGACAGACCCCGAGATCGACGACATCAAGTCCCCCCTCCGTCAGCCCCTTCACCAACCGTTCGCGAAGGGCCGGCGAGCTGAGGCGACCATCTCGCCCGACCGTGACGGTCTTGAGGCCCTTGCCACGAGTCAGCGTGGCATACGCCCGCCCGATCTGTTCGGCATGATCGTCGGTCAGTTCGCTCCCGACGATGCCCCGGATGTCATATTCGCGGAAAAGTCCCATGGATGGCGCTATCCGTTAAAAGTGAATCGTGAACCGTCAAGAAGCACAGGAATGAGATTTCGCTTCGACCAAATATCGGATGTACCCATTGACAATCAAAACAGCTCGAATCACATCTTCTCGAACGGACTTAAATTGATCGTCCTTGATCAATCCCTCATCGAGTGCCACAGTCAAATGGTCCAATACCTCATAGAGCGAACCTGTTGCCTGACGGGCAAATTGAACGTTCTCGGCATAATGAAACCTGCCATATCCCTCCGCCAAGTTAGCCGTGGCTGAGCGGGCGGCTCGGATCAGTTGATCGGACAAGCGAAATCTTTCGTGCCGTGGAAAGCTACGTGCCAAATTGGCTATCTCGAACCTGAGCTTGCGACAGATTTTCCATGCGTCGAGATCTTCAAAAGTCTTAATCGGACCTCGTCTGTCTTTGAGTGTGTTATCATTCTTCTCTGCCACGATCCCGGTGAACTCTCGTTTAACGATTCACATTTAACGTTTAACATTCCTGCCATAGTCATCCTGGAACCGGACAATATCGTCCTCGCCCAGATAGGGGCCATTTTGGACCTCGATGATATGGAGGATCTCCCGCCCTGGATTTTCCAGCCGATGGCGCGTCTGGGTCGGAATCGCCGTGCTTTGCCCGACGACCAAATCGAAGATCTCCTCCCCCCTCGTCACCCGGGCGGTCCCGGCGATGACCACCCAATGTTCGCTGCGCTGATGGTGCATCTGAAGCGACAGGCGCCCGCCCGGATTGACCGTCACGCGCTTGACCTTGTAGCCGGATCCTTCCTCAAGAATCGTGTAGGACCCCCAGGGCCGGTAGACCGTGAGGTGTTCGAGCTGCTCGGGCGCCTTCTGCTTGCGCAAGATCTCGACGACCTTTTTCACATCCTGGGACCGTTCTTTCGGACAGACCAAGGTGGCATCCGGCGTATCGACCACGACCATGTCGGACAGGCCGATGGTCGCAACCAGCCGCCGATCGGCGTAGATGATCGAGTTGCGGCTGTCCAGATCGACGACCTTGCCGTTGATGACATTGCCGGCCTGGTCCTGCGGCGCCACCTCCTCGATGCTGCTCCAGTTGCCCACGTCGGACCATTGGAAATCGACCGGGATCATCGCGGCATGGGCCGACCGCTCCATGACGCCCGTGTCGATCGAGACCGACGGCAGCCCGCGATAGAGCCCATCAATATCGCTGCGGGAGGCCCCGGCATCCAACAATTGCTTGATCCGGCCCAGCCCGCGCCCCAAGGCCGGCTGATGCTTGTCGATCTCTTCAAGGATCGTCGCCGCCTTCCACACGAACATGCCGCTGTTCCAATAGAACGTGCCGGCCTTGAGATAGCGGGCGGCTGTTCTGGCGTCTGGTTTTTCCACAAACCGGGCGACCGGATAGCCGGCGAGCTTGCCTTCCTTCCCCAGCCGAGGCGCGCGTTTCGGCTGGATATAGCCGTAGCCGGTCTCCGGCCTGATCGGCTTGATCCCGAACGTGACCAGGTGTCCGGCCTCGGCCAGCGTAGCTCCAAGGCGCACCGCCGCCTGGAATCTGGCTTCGCCTTTGACGACATGGTCCGCGGGAAGAATCACCATCACCCCATCCGGATCCCGTCGCACGACTTCGAGCGCGGCCAGGCCGATCGCCGGGGCCGTGTTGCGGCCTTCCGGCTCGATGACAAAATTTCCCTCCAATCGATCCTTCCATTCGCCCAGTTGGACGCGGATCGATTCGGCCTGGGCCGGGTTGGTGGAGATCAACACGCGGCCGGGGTCCACGGAGCCGAGCACCCGCCGCATGGTCTGCTGGATCAAGGTGTCGTCTCCCATGATGCGCAGCAACTGCTTGGGATAGAGGTGGCGGCTGAGCGGCCAGAAGCGGGTTCCGCTTCCCCCGGCGAGGATGACGGCATAGAGATGTGCGCTCATAACACTCCCATGATTCGTGCGACGTGAACCGTGATTCGTGAATCGCAACCACTCTCCAGGCGTTGAGTCGCCGACCGATTCACGTTGAACGACTACCGCTTCACGGCTTTGGCGGCCTGAGCCGCCAAGATGAGGTCCGCGATCTCCCTCACGGCCCCTTCCCCGCCTTTCTTTCGGCAGACATACTGCACGGATTTCCGGATCGGCGGCAGCGCATCGGCCGGGGCCGCGGAAAAGCCCGCCGCCCGCAAGGCCTCCAGATCGTTAACGTCGTCGCCGATATAGGCGACTTCCTTGAGCGTCAATCCGTACTTGTGGGCCATCTCGCGGAGACAGGAGAGTTTGTCCATCACCCCTTGATGGAGCTCCGGTATCGCCAGCTTGTCCGCCCGCCTCGCCATCAACTTGGTGCGCTCCTGCGTCACGATCGCGGTAATCAAACCCGCCTTCTGAAGCAGCTTGATCCCCATCCCGTCGCGCGTGTTGAACTTTTTCAGCTCGTCGCCGGATTCCGTGTAGTACATGCCGGCATCCGTCAATACGCCATCCACATCGGTGGCGACCAGGCGAATGGACCTGAGCAGGGTCTGGCTGGGCGAACGGGTTCGCGAACGCGCGTGGGGCATGATGATCGTCAGTATTCAGTTCATGTGGCTCGCGATGTGATCTTAACAATGCGTGCCGCGCAAGACAATAAAAAGGACGGGAGCTTGCACCGGGGATGGACCGATATCGGGTAACCGTAGGAGCGGGCGAACGGGGGCGGGGCGCGTCAACTGGCTCCGCGTCCGGAAAAGACGGCCGGGACCGTCTTCACGAGGATCTGAAGATCCAGCGCCAGTGACCAGTTGTCGATGTATTCCAGATCCATTTCCATCCACTGCTCGAAGGGGATCAAGGTCCGCCCACGAATCGCCCAGAGGCAGGTGAGCCCGGGCTTCATGCTGAGCCGGCGGCGCTGCCATCGCTCGTACTTGTCCACCTCCACGGCCAACGGCGGACGCGGGCCGACGACGGACATGTCGCCCTTGATGACGTTGAGCAATTGCGGTATCTCGTCCAGGCTGCACTTCCGCAAGATGCGTCCCACCCGCGTGACGCGGGGATCGTTCCTCGCCTTGAAGACGGGGCCTGACAGTTCGTTCAACTTGGCCACTTCCTGGAGCCTCGATTCCGCATCCACGACCATCGACCGGAACTTATACATCGTGAATCGCCGTCCGTTCAGACCGCACCGTTCCTGGCAGAAGAAAATCGGACCCTTCGAATCCGCCTTAATGATCACGGCGATCAACAGCCACAAGGGCAGTCCCGCCAAGACCGTCGTCCAGGCGATAGCCAGATCCATCACCCGCTTGACGCCCAGGGCAAACCAGCTCGTCGGCTTCGTGGTGAAGGTCAACAGGGGAATGTGGACGAACTCGTCCAGCGACGCCCGCGCGATCAGATGCGGGAACATGCCGACGGCGATCCGCGCATTCACGCCCAATTCCTCGCACATGAGAAAGACGTCCTCGAGCTCGCTCACGATCTTGCCCGGCACGACAAAAATGACTTCATCGACCACGCGCTGGTTGCAGATCCGCTCGAGGTCGTCGAGGGTTCCGATCACCTCGTAGCCCCCGACCCGTTGATCATAGGGTCCCACGCGGTTCTCCGAGACCAGGCCCAGAAGACGAAAGCCCCATTTCCGGTTCGTCGCGACCAGCCGGGCGAACTCCAGGGCCTTCTCATTCGTGCCCACGACGATGACATTGCACCACTGGAGTTCCTCCCGACCAGAGCGGCGCAGCCAGGCCCGGACCGCCAGCCGCCCCGCCATCAACGTCACTGCCGTCAGCGCGGAAAACAGAATCAGAAAGGCCCGGCTGATATCCGGAACCTTCAGGACATAAGTCACCCCCATGAGCAGGAGGAGGCCTGTCCCGCTCACCTTGATCAGGTCAATCGGCATCCGCCGGAAGGTGTTCAACCTGGCCGGGTGATAGAGCCCGGCCGAGTACAGGAGTCCCAGCCAAATCGGGAAAATAAACCCGTACATCCAATCATATTTCATCGCGGACATGAGCGGAGCGGGAAACCACTGGTCGAAGACCGAGGACAGGATATGGCTCCGAATCCAATAGGCCGTTTCGAACGACAACACGAGGGCGAGGATATCGACCAGGACGCAACGCCAGATCAGCAATCGCGAGTGTTCCCTAAGCATGGAAACCTGCTCCCCCGTACCGGACGATGCCCTGATCCGGCGGACCGCTCAACCGCCCGGCCACCCGATGTTTCCATTCGAACTTCAGCCACGACTTGAGATGCTCGACCTTCGCCCGGCTGAGCAGCCCGCCGGCGCTGGCCCGTTGATGCGCATGCACCATCACCGACTCCGGATTGTAGACGACCCGCCAGCCGGCCCGCCGCAGCCGGAGGCAGAGATCCACGTCCTCGAAATAGAGAAAGAACCGCTCGTCCATGACGAGACTGTCCTGAAAGGCGCTGCGACGGAGCATGAAGGCTGCTCCCAACACCCAATCCACATCCCTGGGAGCGGCGTGGTCCCAGGAGGTCATCAGATGATCGCTGATAATACGGTGGCCGGGCAACCATCTCCCTAACGGAGTCCGCCGGAACAGGTACACCCCGAGGCTGTAGTCCGTGCGGCAGGAGTACTGCAAGGTCCCGTCTTCATTGAGCAGCTTGGGCGCGCAGAGCGCGACATCCTGATGGGATGCCATATAACGATGCAGCCGCTCGATGGAATCCGGACGCACGACGATATCGGGGTTGAGCACCAGGACATAGGCGCCCACAGTCTGCCGGAAGGCCTCGTTCACGGCCCGTCCGAATCCCAGATTGGTCGAACTGGCCAGCAAACGGACCTTTCGATAGGCGTCGCGCACGGAGGATTGACTGCCATCGTGCGAGGCATTGTCCACCACGACGATTTCATGGGGGCAGGAGAGCCCTGCCTCCTCAATCGACTGCAAACAACGCTCCAAGTCCTTCCGGCTGTTGTAATTCACGATGATGATCGTGAGATCCACAGGAGCACCGGTCACGAGATCCGCTTCTCAAGGACCTGCCGATAGACCGCCTCAAGACGTGAGACGTGGTCGTCCATTGTCGCCGGGTGAGCCCAATAGCGCTCATAGGCCGCTCGTCCCAGACGTCGAACGGTCTCATCGTCGTTCAGCACGGACATTTTCGCGGCCAGATCGTTGACGTCGCCGCTCCGAAACCACAGGCCCGTGACCCCGTCGGCAACCTCGTCCCGCGCCGCGCAGCCATCCGACACGATTGCAGGAATACCGAGCGCCGCCGCCTCCCGCACCGCCAGCGGCTGGGCCTCGTACCACAGAGAGGGAAACACCAGCGCGCGGGCTTGGCGCAGGCGCTCCAGCACTTCGGACGTGGGACCCCAGCCGGTCACGACGGCCCTTGGATTGACCCGATTGACCTCGTCGCGGCATTCCCCGTCGCCGATGAAGACCAGCGGATGCCCGCTCTGTTCCGCCGCCTGCGCCAGCAACGCCGCGCCCTTCTCCCGGCTGAGACGGCCCACCATCGCGTAGGTGGCATTGCGCTCGACCGCGATCGGGGTCGCTCTCGGAACATCGATGACGTTCGGCACGTCGTGCCATACGGCGTCGTGCGGGAGATACGGAGCCAGAATCCTCCGGCTGAATTCGGAAACGACGACGAAATGCCGTATCCCCTTCGGAATCATACCCCACCGCCGCTGGACGCCCTGGCGGGCGACTCTCCACAGCTTGTGACCATAGCCACGTTTGTCGCACTGGGTCAGGATGCAGGCCGAGGTCATGGGAGTCAGCCGGCAGACATGCCCTTTCGGATAGACGAAAAACCCTCCGTTGGGACAGGCCGTAAAATAATCATTCAGCGTGCAGACCAGGGGGAATTGCCGGCGAAGGACGGGGCCCACGACGCTCGAAGATAACGCTTTGGTCCAGCCATGGAGATGCACGATCGTCGTGCGCGGGTCACGGTCGGCAAGAATGGATTCCATCAGCCGGCGGGCCCGCAGGTTCCACCATCCCTGAACCATGGCCCGCAGGCGCTTCGGGTCCTGGGCGATTTGATGCTGAGCGGCGCAGACCACCCGGACCCGGCTTGCGCGCAGTTCCGGCATGATGGGTCCGACCGCGGCCAGCAGCGTCACATCATGGCCTCGGGAAGCCAACCCGATCGCACCGAGCAGCGCCACATGACTAGCCCCCCCTTCGACATGGGCAAAGTCGTTGACGATCACGACATGCATGGTCATCTCGTGCGGGCAGGCGCGAGTTCCATCAGAAACGTTTCCAATCGCCTGACCTGATCTTCTCTCGTCAATCCTGTCCGAGCCTGTCGCGGCACAGCCGCCACAGGTTCTCCGCGGCATTTCCGCGCCATCCAAGCTGAAAGCTGTCGGCCGACCTCCTTGGCATCCTGACAGACCGTGCCGGCGCCGCGCTCCCGGATCAAGTCCCCGGCCACATTGTCCGAAGGCCCGATGGCCAGAATGGGCCGGCCGGCCCCGATATACTCAAACAGCTTGCCGGTATAGATCCCTTTCTCGCCTGTATCCTGCCACAACAACAGCAACAGCGCATCCGCTTCCCGTTGAATTCTGAGGGCGTCCTGATGGGTCACCTGCCCCATGAGATGCACGAGGTCGGCAACTCCGTAGGCTTGCGCGCACTCGCGGGCCACTTCCAGGTAGCGTCCATAAAACTCCACGCTGACCTGGTGGCGTTGCCATTTCAGATTTCTCAGGGCCTCGAACAACGGCGCGGGGTCCTGCCTTCCCTCGTAGATCATGCCCGTGTAGACGATGCGAAGCTGCGACGAACATAGGGTTTCAACCGGCTCGCCACTATCGTCCGGATCATATCCGTTCAGCATGACCAAGGTCGGCTTCCGGTATTTCCGTTCCAGCACCGAAGCCAACGGCGGAGAAACCGTCACCAATCCGACGGCGGAGGACAGCACCATGCGTTCCACCCGGCGCTCGATCCTCTTTCGAAGCGCCCCGAATCGATAGCGGTGGAAATCCACCCAGAGGTCCCGCAATTCCGCGACCCAGGGAATATGACACCGCCGCGAAACCCGCCAGGCGACGAGCAGCGACGTGTAGGGCATCGCGCTGGCGTAGATCAGATCTGGTTTCCACTCCGCCATGAGCCGTGACGCCGCGCGGACTGCGAACGGGAACCATCCGATCTGATCGTCCGGGAAACCCACGCCTTGCTTGTAGACTCTGCGATAGAGCGCCCGGATCGCCTCGATGGCCGGCCGCAGGCGACCCTTGACGACGAGGCCCCGGTCCGCGACCGCCGCGCGCCCTCCAAAGGCCCACTCGGCCGGCTTGTTGACATTCCACCAATCCGTGGCGATCACCCACTCGGCTGGAATCTCGACCGGAAGCGAGGTCTGATGGGGTTGGTTTCGAGCGGTGAGCACGCGGATTTCGTGGCCGAACCTGGCCAGGTACTTCGCCGTCTTCCCGACTCGCACATGGCCGATGTCGTTGTACGGCGGAAAGGCATAGGAGACAATCAGAATGCGCAAGTAGCTATGGCCTCCCCTGGGCGTCCATGGAGGGAGAACGCGTCCCCCCGGCCGGGGGTTCGTTTGCATCCGGCGCCCGGCCGCCGTGCCAATGCCTGAAGTCTTGGGTCATTCTCATAGGTTCACGTTGAAGACCCGGCCCCAAATGCCCACATTCACGATTCGCCACAGTCGGAAGTCGATCGGACGGGAGCCGTCCAGCATCTCCTTCACCAACAGGCGCGTGCCTCCGGTGTTCAGAAGTCCCGGGTATCCCGAGAGCACATCCTCCACCGCGACTTCAAGCGATCGTCGCAACGGCCCCCGGAACCATTCGAGTTCGGGGGTCGCGAATCCGATCTTGTCCCGGCGCTGGCACACCACGTCCGGCATCACACCCGCCATCGCCTGTCGGAGCACGAACTTGGTCGTGCCCCCAACAATCTTGTGCCGGGCGCCCAACCCGATCGAGAACTCCACCAAACGATGGTCCAGAAACGGTACACGAGCCTCGACGCTGTGCGCCATGCTGTTGCGGTCCTCGTAATGGAGGAGCATCGGCAAGTTGGTGGCTTGCGTCATCGCCACGCACAAGTCGCCGATGTCGCGAATAGGTCCAAGCCCCTCGGCCCGGAGCATCGCCCCGAAGGGGTTGGCCGGGAACGCGTCCCCTCGAAAGCGCCCCGACGCCAGCCAATCGTGCTCGACGAGAGTCTGCCGGGACCGCGCAAGCAGTCCCGCCAACCGTCCCGGCAGAATCGGCCCGACGAGAGCACGAATCTGCTGTCTCAGAGCCACACCGTGAAACTGCCGTCGTTCCCACATCGTGCGGGCCAATGCCATCCAGCGGCCGCTCCTCAGCAAACTCGCCAGGTGATAGCCGAATCCCCCGTGGTACCCAGCCAACTGCTCATCGGCACCCTGGCCGTCCAGCATCACCTTGATTTCCTGTCGCTTCGCCTCCTCGAAGACACACCACTGCGCGAAGATGCTGGTGCTGCCGTACGGCTCATCCTGATGCCAGGTGATCTGCTCGGCACGGCCGAACGCATCCTCCGGCTTGGGAAACACATAATGCGGCGCCGAGCGAGTTGCGGCGTTGACGGCGCGCATGAACGGGCGCTCATCGACTGCGCGTTCCTCGTAACAGGCGCTGACCGTATTAACGGCGGCCTGGCTTCCGTCGAGCCGAAACTGCCGATCGATGAGGCTTACGATCGCCGAACTATCCAGTCCCCCGGACAAACACGAGCCGACCGGCACGTCCGAGCGCAGATGCAGGCGAACGGAGTCCGTCAGCAGCTCACGGAACCTCCGGGCCGCTTCGTCCGCCGAGCATTCGATCGTCCCGGATTGAGGCAACCGGTACCATCGTCGAACCGGCAGGGGATCGGTCCAGCGGAACGTGTGCAAATCCGCCGTGAGACATTCGCCGTTGCGAAGCTGGCGCACGTCGGCAAATGTGGTTTCCGCCGTATGGTCGGTAATCCCGGTGGAGAGAAAATCATAGAGGCGCGGCAGGTTCATCCGGGGCACGAACCCCGGCACTCTGAGGAGTTGCTTGATCTCTGAAGCGAAAGCCAGGCCGTCACCCCGCACCATGTAATAGAGGGGTTTGATCGCGAAGCGATCCCGCGCCGCGAAGATCCTCTGCATCTGCGAATCATAGAGGACAAAGGCGAACATGCCGACGAACCGATCGAGGCAGGTCTCTCCCCATTCGGCGTAGGCGGCCAGAATGACTTCCGTATCCGATTGCGTGGCGAAGCGACGGCCGAGGGTCTCCAATTCGGACCGGAGTTCGCGATAGTTGTAGACCTCGCCGTTGTACACGATCCAATAGCGTCCGCCCGCATCGCACATGGGCTGTGCGGCGTGGACGCTTGTGTCGATGATCGCCAGTCGGCGATGAGCGAGCGTGACCGGGCCGAGGGGGCCGGGGAAGACCTTCCACCCGCATCCGTCGGGGCCGCGATGCGCCACCAGATCGATGACCGCCGAGTCCACCGATATGCCAACCGAAGCCCAGATCCCACACACTGCTACACCTCCATTCGACGCACGTCGTCAACGAGCGCATCATAGGCGGAGATGAGCTTCCGCGATTCGCAGTCCCAATTCAACTCCTGGGCCGCGCGGAGGGCGTTCCGCTTGTAGCCTTCGATCGACGCGGGAGTCAGGGCATTGACCGTCGCGGCGATGGTGTCCGGACAGGTGTCGGGGATGACGACGCCGAGGTCGTGTTCTTTGAGCAGGGCGCTCATTTCTGGAAGATCGCTCACGCACAACGCAAGCCCGGCCATGACATACTCAAAGAACTTGTTCGGCAACGCGTATCGGTTATGTCGCGAATGGCCCGGCAACGCAAAGAATCCGACATCGAATCGCCGCGCTTCACTGACCAGGTCTGTCATCGCCACCGGGGCTGCAAAGATCACCCGGTCCCCTACCCCCAAGGCGTCCGCGCGCGCGCGCAGGGCATCCAGATACGCGGCATTCCCGGGCCCCCTCAAGGTGAGGCACAAGTCGCTGCGCCAGCTCCGGACGCTTTCGATCGCTTCCTCCAGACCGCGGTTCGGGACCAGGATTCCATGGTACAACACCTTGATGGATGATCCGACCGGCTGGAAAGTGGCCTCCTGGTAGCTCGGCATATTGCGGATCACGGTCGGAAGCTGGGCCAGACCATATTCCGCTTTCAGCGTCGCCGCAATGCCGTTCGATACGGCAGAGACGTGCCTGGCTCCTTGGATTCCCGCCCTCTCTATGGCCGCGATGACCGGTCTCTTGAACAATCTCCATTGCAGCCGCTCCGAGTATTCATGGAGGGCCAACTCGTGTGTGTCGTAGACGTAGACACCTCCACACTCACGCGCGAGGCGCGCCGCCAACGGCAGCGTGATCCAGTCGTTCGCCAGCCAAATATCGGCGGTCCGGCCTTGGCAGGCTCGGTAGAGTTGGAGCGGTTCCGGCCAGGTCCAATAGAGCCGTTGCGCATGTTCGGGCCGCCACCATATCGCCAGAAGGTCGGCAAGCCGTTTGGCCGCGCGCACGACGGACCACAGCTTCCGCGCTAACGGGACGCGCTTGAACCGGCTGCGGACCCGACGGATCATGCCGGCGAGGCGAGCCCCGCTGGAAGGGACCTGAGGCTCGGCGTCGTACGATAGCTCGGGTTCCGTGAAAATCTTCCAAGCAGGTTGCGGCGCGGGCCGGCCTGGAAGCCCGACGCCGAACACCGACCAACCAGCCTGATGGAGCGCATCCCCCTGTCGGCGAACCCGCGGGTCATTCGCGATGTCGGAAAGGGATAGAATCCCCATCGACTTGGTGGGCTTCACGTCAGAACAGATCCTCGCGACGCCGCCCTGACGGGCGCGACCAGCCCTCGGCCACTTCCAGACATGCCACGATCCGCGCCACGGCTTCCCCGCCGCCGTACAAATCAACGGGAGCCTGGCGTCCGCGCGCGCGGAGATCCGGCGCCAACAGCGCGTTCCGAATGCACGCCGGGCTGGACGGCGGCGCCAGCCGATTCCATCCCAGATCCAGGAGTTCGACCCATTCGGTCTCATCCCGCAGGGTGACGCACGGGACGCGGTAGAAGAACGCTTCCTTCTGAACCCCCCCGGAATCCGTAGCGATGACCTGCGCGTGCTTTTCAAGCGAGATCATATCCAGGTAGCCGACGGGATCGAGAACGGTGACTGCGGCTTCCAGTTTTGCCAACAAGTCGATCCGAGCCAAGGCCTGCCGTGTCCTCGGATGGAGGGGCACCACCACCCGCATCTCCCCCGCGACCTCCGCCAAGGCCTCCACGATGGCCCGCAATCGATCGGGCGCGTCGGTGTTCTCGGCGCGGTGAACGGTGACGAGACAATATTCTCCCGGCTTCAGCCCCAATATGGACAGGATCGCACTCTTGGCCGTGGCCCGCTCCGCATAGTAGAGCGCGGCGTCGTACATGACGTCCCCCACCAGCTTGATCGCCGACCCCGGAACTCCCTCGCAGCGCAGATGCTCGACCGCGGTCGTCGTCGGCGCGAACAGGATCGTCGATAGGTGATCAGTCACGATTCGGTTGATCTCCTCCGGCATCCGGCGGTTGAACGACCGGAGTCCGGCTTCGACATGGGCGACGGGAATGTGCAACTTGGCCGCCGCCAGAGCTCCCGCAAGCGTAGAGTTGGTGTCTCCGTACACCAACACTCGGTCCGGCTGCGCCTTCACCATCAAGGACTCGATCGCCTCCAGCATGCGCGCGGTCTGCACGCCCTGACTGTGAGACCCGATCCCGAGATGATGGTCCGGAGCGGCAATGCCGAGCTCGTCGAAAAAGACCGCCGACATGTTGTCATCGTAGTGCTGGCCCGTATGGACCAGTGTTTCGTGCAGCACGGACGACCGCCGAAGCGCCCGGGATACCACCGCCGCCTTGATGAACTGCGGGCGGGCGCCCACAATGGACATCACATTCATCCGACAACCTGACCAAGAATACGGAGGAGAAGCGGCGTGTGGGAATGGCTCGGGCGACTCGGTGCCTTCATCCCGCGGCCTTCATACCGTCAGGTCCGGCATATGCGGGCGATGCTTGCGGATGCACTGCTCGATCCACGGCAGATTGGCTCGTGTCCACTCGATGGTTCGCTCGAGGCCCCGCTTGATCGGTTCCTGCGCCAGGAAGCCCAATCGGAGACGCGCCTTCTCGACGCTGCCGTACCGTTTTCCGGAAAGATCCCAGGAGCGCGTCGGACCGAGTTCCACCGGAACCGGATTCCCAGTCAGGTCGTTGACCAGCTTGGCCAATTCTCCGATGGAGATTTCCACCCCGCTCGCCAGGTTAAACACCTCACCGGGGTCGGCATGCGAGGCACAGCGCACCAGGCCTTCCACGATGTCGTCCACGAAAATGAAATCGCGCGTGGCCACTCCTCCGTTTTCCACGATGAGCGGCATCCGCCGAATGGCGCGAAAGATGAAGCTCGGCGTGACATTGCGCCAGACGGTGGCTGGGGTTCCCCTCCATCGCCCGGCACCGAGCACTTCCCCGGGACCATACACGTTCTGAAATCGCGCCTTCACCACCGGCAACCCGTATTGCTTGAAGTAATAGTTGCCGTAGAGTTCCCCGATGATCTTTGAAATCTGGTAGGGGCTGTCCAGATACAGCGAAACCGGCGCCTCTTCCGTCGTAGCTCTCGCCTGATCGAACGTCTTCTCCGCCACCGTGCATCCGGACGACGCATAGACGACCTTTATCAGCCGGCGGTGATTCTTGATCCAGTCGAACAGCTTGAGGGTCGTCAACGTATTATTGGCGTGGTCGGCTAAAGGGTCGTGAATGGAGCTTTGGTTGCCGTGATAGGTGGCCAAATGAAACACATAGTCGAACTCGTCGGTCACCTGCTTCAGTACGGCATCATCAGCGATCGATCCCTCGATGAAGACTACCGCTGAATGATCGGGCAGATTTTCGCGCTCCGCAGAGAGAAGATTGTCGACGACCACGACCCGACCCACCCCTTCGCTTAGGAGCCGCCTGACGAGGTTGCTGCCCACAAACCCTGCACCGCCGACCACCAACACGTCCTTCTTGTTCCATACATTCATCGAATTCCTCCTCACAAGCCGGCCTCCGCCGACGCACGGAAACCGCTATCCCTTGCTCTCCAGCGGCTTCAGGTGGGTATAGGTCTGCGCGATCCCGAATTTCTTGTACCACTCGATGGCGGCCAGCACCCCCGGCTCCAGCTCCGTGGAGGTCCGCCATCCGAAATCCCGGTTGGTCTTGGAGGGATCCAGCAGAATCGTAAAGGCATCGTCCGGATTGCGAGGCCTGATCTCGACCTCCTTCTCCAACTTGACGCCCAGCGCCTTCACCGTCGCATCGAAGAGTTCCTTGATCGAAAAGTCGGAACCGGACGAGATGTGGTAAGCGCCCTTTTCCCCTTTCCCGTGTAAAGCCCGCATCACCACCTCAATGAGGTCCGTGATATAGATAAAATCGCGGCGCGTATCCATCACGAAGGAGGGCTTCCCGTTCGTCAGGCGATGATAGAACGTGGGAAGCGGCCCGCTGAGATTTCTGGGCCCGTACGCGTTGGCCAAGCGAAAGGAAATCGCATCCAGCCCGCTCAACATCACGTAGTGCTCACCGGCCGTCTTGCTGATGGCGTAGCTGCTGCCGTCCGGCCGCAGGGGATGGCCGAGCGTAATCGGTTGTTCCAGCGGCCGCAAGCCGTAGCACAGTGCGGTCTGGAAGTAGATCAATCGCCGCACCTCGGCAGTCTTCGACGCCCGCACGATATTGGCGGTCCCCGCCACGTTCGTCAGGGCGTCTTCGGTCCAGTTGTCCGGATCCTTGTACGCGGCCGCCGCATGCACGACGTGCGAAGGCCGGAACGACCCAAACGCGCGGGCGACCAGATCCGCATCGGCGATGGTGCCTTCGATGACGGTCAGGCGCGGATGCGCCGCCAGGTTATCCCGCCGTCCGGTCGCGTAATTATCGATCACGCAGACCTCTGCTCCGTCGGCCACGAGGCGATCGGCAAGATGGGAGCCGATGAATCCGGCCCCGCCGGTGATCAGCACTTTCATGAAGGCACCTCCGCGTTCAAGAGTTGTCGGAAATGAGCCGCCCGATCGTGGAACGTTTGCTGCCAGATCTCCAGGCACAGCAGGCCCCAGAGTTTCCGGCCGAATCTCGGCTCCCGTCCCAGACCGTCGATGACCCGCCGGTTGTCGACCAACGGACGGGTCGCCGCCTTGGAGGAACTCAGCACATCAAGCACAAAGTTACGCACCTGACCGGGTTGCCGCAACCAGTCCTGCAAGGGCACGGGGAATCCCATTTTGTCCGTCCGGTTCACGATGGCCTCGGGCAGCACACGAGCCAAGGCATTCTTGAACACGTGCTTCAGCCGGCCGTCCTTGAACTTGATGTTGGATGGAATCGTGGCGGCCAGTTCGACCAGGGGATGGTCGAGCAGCGGCACCCGCGATTCCAGTCCGTGCGCCATGCTCACGCGATCCTCGACATGCAGCAGCGCCGGCAACAGCGTTTTGAAATCAAAATGGGTCATTCGATCGAAATAAGATTCTTTCCGGACATTCCTGCCTTGAAAGATGTCCCGGAATGTTTCGAACGGCGAGAATCGATCCAGCGCCACCCAGTTGATTTCGTCGCCAAGATCCGGCGCCCGGTTGATCAGCCGAAAATACCGCCGATCCAGGTCTTCGAACAATCCCTCTTTCCAAAACTCCTGCAGCAGCGGCTTATAGCTTCGCAGGACCGCCAGGTTGGGGATGATGGATTCGTACGTCACGATAAAGCTGCCGGAGTGCATGGTCCCATCGATGGCGGCCTTGATACACTGCTCGAAGTAGGCGATCAGATAACGCGCGTACCCGCCGAAGATCTCATCGCCGCCCTGCCCTCCCAGAGCCACTTTGCGGTACTGGCTGGCCAGTCTTGAGACCATGAACTGCGGAAAACTCCCCGGCCCAGCCACTGGGAAGTCCAAGTGGTAGATCACGTTCTGGAGTTCGTCGACGAAATCCCGATCCGAGATGTCGATTTCGTGCAGCTCGAATGATCGAAACCGCGAGAGCTCACGAGCATACCGACTCTCATCGTAAGCGTCTCCACCTGAGAATTTTCCAGTAAATCCTTTGAACCCCTCTCCCTGGTGCAGGGCCGCCAGCGACGCCACGATGCTGGAATCCAGGCCGCCGCTCACGTAGGCCCCTACGGGAACGTTGCTCCGCAGGTGCAGCGCGACGGATTCGTCGAGCAAGGCGTGGATGCGCTCCTCGAAGTACCGTTCGGTATGCAGGAAATCGGGGTGATAATAAATCTCCCAGTATTGCTCCACGCGGAACGCCCCGTTGCGGACGATCAGGGAATGTCCCGGGGACAGCTCGCGTATTCCCTTGAACAGGGTCTTGTCCCCCAAACACAACTGGAATGAGAGATACTCCTTGAATGCCTCCAGATCGGTGTCGATCTCCAAGGAGAAAGGCAGGAGTGCCTTGACCTCCGAGGCAAAATACAGCACGTCATCGGCGATGCAGTAATAGAAAGGCTTGATGCCGAACCGATCCCGGGCGCAGAACAGCGTCTGAGTCGCTTCGTCCCAGAGCGCAAAGGAGAACATCCCTCGAAACTTCAGAAGGCATTCGCGGCCCCACCGGCGGTAGGCATGCAGAATCACCTCGGTATCGGATTGGGTTCGGAAGTGTTCCTCTCCCAACTCTTTGCGCAGCTCGAGGTAGTTGTAGATTTCCCCGTTATAGGTGATCCAGTTGCCGCCGGCGTCGCGCATCGGCTGCTGGCCGGTTTGCAGATCGATGATGCTGAGCCGGCGATGCGCGAATCCTACGGTCCCACTGGGATGCTCCCACTTGCCGTCGCCATCCGGCCCGCGATGACGAATGAGGTCGTTCATCAATCCGAGGCGCTTCCCCAATTCCGGAATGCGTTCGCGCTGAAGCTGAATGCTACCGGCAATTCCGCACATCGATCCCCCCTCTACCCCTCGATCATCATTCGCCGCGAGTGAGCTCAATCATGTTGGTGAAGATCCGCTGTCCCCGATCGCCTACGCCGACCCCGATCGACACCAACGGTCCCACCCGGCAGGATATATAGACGCCGATGGGCGAGTGATCCCACAATACGCGTTTCAGTCGTCCATCGATCAAGGCGTTGCAGATCTCGGACCACCGGTCGTCCGGCGACTGCGTCAGGGTTGCCGCGGACCCATCGAATTCGTCCTGGGATGGATCAGTTGGGACACTCGTGAAGGACACCTCTCCCTCCTCCAACTTCACGTCTGCACGCACCCGAAAGGGCCGGCGCACCGAGGGTCTCTCACGATAGGCTATTTGTAAGGCCCGCCACAAGAGTACCTCTTTTAGCAACCCCTTAAGAGAAACAGTCGTCCTCCGCTGACCTCCGCGCAGATAACTCAGGACGACTCTTCGGAGCGGCGCGCTGCCGCCCAAGGCGCGCAGCACGAGCAACGCTTCGCCGTGGGACCCCGCCATGATTTCAGAGAGGAATGTCCCGATTCGCCCCTGGAGGCGAGAGGGCCGATAGTCTTCCAGACATCGGCAGGCGAGGGTCACCCGGATTCGGACGTGCCGCTCGGCCCGGGTGCCCCGCGCCGCGGCGCGAGCGCCCGCCCCTTGTCTCCGCTCGGCCGCCACATGTCCGACTTTCGGCCACGAATCCACCAGATCGTCGAACTGACCGATGAACGTCCGATAGCTGTATCGTCCCGACGCCACGATGTCGTCGTAGGCTCGCGTCGTCATCTCGCGCAGAAACTCTCCGTCGCGAAGCTTCGCCGCGACCTCGGCCATATTGGAATAGTCTTTTTCGAGGGGAATGTAGTGCACCCACGGGGACAGGATTCCGGAGTAGTCGCCGGGGAATAGGATGAGAGTCGTATGCAAGGCAATCGATTCGAAGATCTTGGGAGAGATCACGTTCATCCGCACGTTCCCCTCGTACTTGTGCAGAATCCGATCGAAGATCTCCTCGAAATCGGCCTCTGGCTTCCGATTCAGGTACGCCCGCACCTCCGCCTCGATGGAGCCGTCGAAATCGGCAATGGTGGCGCCGCTCTCGGTTCCGAGCGTTGCTTTGCAGGAGCTGAGAAACTCATCCCACGTTTTCCCGTACACGCGGTCTTCCTCGCGCCACGCGATGTCGCACCGGAGTCCGTGCTGGGCACTTCGCGCAAGCACCCCCTGCGCAATCCACGCTTTCTCCTGAGCGATTCGCCCCAACCAGAACGGCAGCATCCGTCCGCGATACCCGATGTCGATGGGCCGCGCTTCGACGGGCGGAGTCACCAGACCTACAAGACGCTCCGGCACATATCCGGCCAACGTCGTCACTTTCAAGACGCCCGGGAGACGGTTCTCGTTCCAGATCCTGGAGATTTCCGCCGGGGGCACCAAGGTGAACAGGACGTCGATCCCGATGTCGCGCATGACTGCGCAGATCCCGTCGACCCATCGATAGTCGTCCTGAATGAACTGCACCTTCAAGCCGGTAAACCGGCGCAGAGCCTCCTTCATCACCCGAGGCAGGTAGGTCTCATAGAGCACGCACAGCGAGTAGTGGATGATCACGACATCGAATTGCTCCAGCCTCAAGGCACCCATTCGCTCCAGCCCTCGGGGATTGAGCAGATGAATCTCGTGGCGCGAGTAGTCCACAAACGCCGACACGTGATCCAGGATCGTATTCGCGTGACCGCGATCGTCGTCGCAGAGCAACAGAATGGACAACCGCCGGGCCGGCCTTGTGATATCGGCAAGAGACATCAGGATGAACCTACTTCGCGTCAGACATGTTTACCTGCGCTTTCGAAACACGAACCCTCGCATCCGAGAGAACTCCTTCATGCACTCCGGATTGTGCTGCCGAGCCAACTGGGCACATTTTTCGCTGAAGACGGTGTTGTGCTTGGCGTTCTCGGCTCCCACGATCAGCGGATACACGATACGCGTCAGGTAGTCGTACGATCCCAGGTGAAATTCGTCCACGGGCTCGTAGCCAGCGCGGAAAAATGGCAGCAGCTCTTCCTGCGCGGAGTACACGTTGATACTGGCGGGCTGTACCGGCGGTAAGCCGACGCGTTGCCGAAGCTCGCTCAAGGCGGCGAATCCTTCGCGGAACCCCTCGGCGAGTATGAAGAGCCCCCCCGGCTTCAGGACACGGTCCAGGTTTTCCAGGGCAGCCCGCTGTTCGGAGAGGTTGCGAAGATTGATGAGTACGCGGATACAGACCACTCCGTCGTACGCGCTGCCCATCGACGCCGGAGCCAGCACATTATCAACGAAAAACCGGTTGTTGGTCTCACCCACCCTGGCACGTGCACGATCAATCATGTTTTCGGCGTAGTCGAACGCGTCGACGTGTCGCACCAGCGGGCGAAAGCGAGCGGTCGAAAACCCGTTCCCGCAGCCGACCTCCAACAACCTCATCTCCGCGGTGAGATAGCGGCACACATAGTCATATTCAATCTCGCGTTGGAAGATGTCCATGATATTGACTTCGACATCGTCCTTGACCGTGGCCGCCCGCTCGTTCCAATGCACATCCGTCGCGCTTTTCATATCCGGGGATCTCCTTTCGTTGGCTGCTCTGCGGCGGCTTCCACTGCGGCGAGGATGAAAGGCCAGATTGCATCGGCGTAGACCCGATTTCCCTCGACGCTCAAGTGAAGTTGGTCGGGTGCCGGCAACAACATGCGCGCAAGTTCCTCGTCGGAAAACGGCTTGAATACCGCTTGGATGTCGCACAGCGTAACCGCCGCCTCACGCGCCACCGCTCGAATCAGATCGCTGTAGCGCGCATTGGCTTCTTCGTACACCTCGCCGCTGATCATTGGATCTCGCCGAAGCGTCCGATGATTGGTGGACAGGATAATGTGCCGAGCGCCGAACCGCCGTGCGCGGACGATCATCTCCAACAGGTTGGCCTTGAATGCCGACTCGGAGACGCGCGGCACCCCCCTATCAGTCTGCCAACAATTGCAGTCGTTGAGTCCGAATTGCAAGGTCATCACGTCTGGACTGAGCTCTTGGACATCCTTGGGATATCGTTCGAGCCCCATCCGAGTGGTTTCCCCCGAGATCCCCCGATTGTGCGAATCGATCTCCAGGCATCGGGATACGGCGTGCCGGCGGAGTCGGTCGGCGATCAGCGAGGTCCACCGCAAGGCCGGGTCGATATACTGTCCGAACGTGATCGAGTCGCCCATGTGAACAAGAGTAACTTTTCGCGTTCGCATATCACTCGTCACCCATCATATAGGGTTAGTGCAGCTTCAGCATCCCGCTCTGGAAGAAGAGTCGGTCGACCAGCCGCGCCGTCAAGGAGCCATGATAGCGCCTCAGTTCAAACATCTTAAACTTTGCCGGATACCATCGCAGGAGCCACCGTTCTCGTTTGGGAATTTCATGAATCCATACCGATCGCCTCTGTGCTTCGTATTGGCTGAGGTAGGCGCTGTGGTAATACAGCCGGACCAGCAGGCTATATAACCACGTCGGTACGCGCTCCTCCAAGTGGAACAGAATCGGCTCTTCCAGCGAGGGATAGGTCGGCTTGGATTTCACGATGCGGAACCCGTCGGTCCAGAGCTGCGCAAAGGTGTAGGGTCCGAAACTGCGGAGATGGGCGAATTCGTATTTGGATTGCTTGTAGTGCGAAATGTCCTCGCGCCACGGGACGTGCACGATCAGCCGCGTGTCATCCGTACAGACGGTCCTGAGGTGCTCCACGAGACGCTCCGGCTTGAGCAGATGTTCCAGAATGTCCGAGATGATGATGACATCGAAGAACCCGGGCCTGAACGGCAGCGTTTCGGCGTCGCCGCAGACGGGCGCCATGCCTTCCGACTTTGGAATGGCGGCCAAAAATGGCCACGCCAGGTCGAAGGCCACCTTGAACGCCGCATCGAGCTGTCGCAGATAGATGCCGTTGCTGGACCCGATATCCAACACGCGCTTACCGCGGACGTCTCCCACGAAATCGAGGAGCACCGAATGCCTCGCCTCCCGCCTGCCCTCGAGCGGAACCGCCAGATCGTCCTGCGCGAGCCCTTGATAACAGCACAGATAGCGGCTGCGTTCGGCATCGCCGTAGGTCGGAAGAAAAATAGGGATTCCGTCGCGTATCTCGTAGCGAACGGAACAGGTCGCGCATTGCAACGAGGACGCCGAGGCTGTGAGCGATCCTCGACAGGCGGGGCAGATACAAAACTCAGTATAGTCGTGCTTCACCGGATGCTCCACGTGGCAAGATGGCGGATAATGCCACTCTCCAGCGGCGGATTCCCAACCACGGCGAATTCGTAGCTCCGGTCGAGCAGGTCGTACACTTCCGTCGGTCCGACCGAAGAGAGCTGACGATAGAGCGCCACCGAGAACACGTAACTACCGTTGCCCAGGCGAATCGGTCCGTAGTCGAGATCGGCTTGCCTCGTCTCGCCCTGGTTCAGTTCCAGATGCATCGTGGGTCCGATGTGGGTCGAAACGACCACGCCGTCGAGCCTGAAGAGCACGGCGACGGGTATTACCGGATAGCTGCCGGCGGCTTTGGCGAGAAACCTTATCCGCACCCGCAGCTCACAATCCGGTTCGAAGACAGCCTGCTCTTTCTCCTCGGCGTTGAGCAGCCGCACTGATTGGATCGCCAAGGATCCTTCCCCGGGCCACCGGCTCACCGTGCGCACTTCGCCGGTCGGCCCGAGAGATGCTTGAGTGGACACCGGACCTCTATCAAGGCCGCCCGCCTCCGCTACGGAAAAGGGCTTGACCTCCACGTCGTGTGTTCCCCACGTCAGAGCCTTCGGTAGAATATAATGGCCATGAACGGTCCCGTTCCAACGGATCGTCAACGAGACCTCGCCTGCTCCCCGAGTACGATATCCCACTCGGCAACGATACCGTTCCTCCGGGTACAAATGAAAGGCGCGGCAGACGACCGTGCCGGAAGTAGCGCCTTTTCCAGCATCCGTCACGCTGCGAAACAGCACGCCCCCCGACTCTTGGGGTTCAGACCAATGTCCGCCCTCCAGACTGACATAGGCCAGATGCGACGTGTTGACGTCTTGTGCGTCTCCCACCCGAACCCCCGCACCGGCAACCTCGCCCTTGAACAGAGTCACCTCGCATATATCGCACGTCGACCCGGCCGTCGCCGTGAATTGCACGTCCAGCGCATCGCGCGTCTCTCCGCGCTGCGAAGAGTGCAATCCCGGGTCCTGCGCAACGCGGTTTTTTGCTTTGAGCCGTTCGTCGTCCAAGAAACGGATGTATCGTTCATATTCCTTTACCACTTCGAGACTGGACCCTCGGCACACGATTTTGCCTCGCTCGATCCAAATGGCCCGGTCGCACAGCTTCACGATTTGATCCAGCGAATGGGACACCAGCAGCACCGACGCTCCTCCGTCGACCAACTGCCGAATGCGGTCCGCGGATTTGCCCACAAAGTAGGCGTCGCCGGCGCCCAGCATCTCGTCGATAATAAGGATCTCCGGCTTGATCGCCGTGGCCGTTGCAAACGCCAGGCGAGCCTGCATTCCGGACGAGTAGGTCCGGTACGGCTGTGCCAGAAAGTCCCCCAATTCGGTGAAGTCCACAATGTCCTCGACGGCGGCTTCGATCTCGGCGGTCGTCAATCCCTGATAGGTCAGCGAGGCGTGAATATTTTCATAACCAGTGAACTCGGGATGAAAGCCTGCGCCCGCGTCCAGCAGCGCCTGGATCTTGCCGTTCACCTCCACCGTGCCTTCGGTTGCCGGGATGTTGCCCGTGATCAATTTGAGCAGCGTCGACTTTCCCGCGCCGTTGCGGCCGAGAATACCTGTCCGGCTGCCGACCGGCAGATCAAGATCGATCCCCTTCAGAGCCCAAAACTCCTTGTACCGCTTGCGTCCGCGCCACCCCCATCGGGGAAGACCAATCGCATCAAGAAAATTGTCGACCCGAGACGGGAAGATCTTGTACATCTTCGCCACCCCGGCCATGCGTATGGCCATTGCGTCAGGCATAGTCGATAAGGACTCGCTTGCCTTTCGCGAAAATCCACCCTCCGCTGACAAATATTCCGCAGGAAAGGATCACCAGCGCCGCCCACTCCCACCAGTGCGGCAACTGCCCCAGGACCAAGACTTTCTGGTAGGCAATGACGAAATACGCAAACGGGTTCAAGAGGATAAGCGGCTTCAACGTGAGCGGCACCATGTCGGGAGTATAGGCGATGGGCGACGCGATCAACATGATCATGAGCACAATGCCCATCGCGTACTGGAGATCCCGGAACACGACATGGATCAAGGACAGAATCCAATTGAGTCCGACCAGGAACAACACTTGGAGCCCCCACAGCAGCGGCCATGCCAGAATGGCCCATGTCACGCGGCCCGTCGCGGCGGACAGCAGCACGATCGTCGCAAATCCCACGATCGACACCGCTTGACTCATCAACACGGGCTTTACCGGCGCCAGATCGATCGGAAAGACGGTATTGTTCAATACCGACCGGTTGGCCACCACCGACGAAACGCCCCCGTTGAGCGCTTCGCCGCTCATGAGAAAGGGGACCAGCCCCGCGAACATGTACAACACATACTCCAGGGGAGACATCTGCGTGGGACGCACCGCGAAGATATACAGGTAGACAACCGCGTAGATGGCCAGGATCGCCAGCGGGGCGACCAGCGCCCATCCCACACCCAAGAGAGATCCGGCGTAACGGGCGGCCATTTCCGTCCGCGAGATGCGCAGAAGCAGGCCGAAATGGCTCAGAAGGTAGAGGGCTGAATGAGAACCCGCACGGTTCAAGATGAATAAAACCGCTGGATGGTCTGCACGACCTGTTGTTGCTGCTCCGGCGTCAATTCGGGATAGATCGGCAGCGCCAGCGTTTCCTTCGCGGCGCGCTCGGATTCCGGAAAGTCCCCTTCCTTGTAGCCCAGCGGCCGGAAACATTCCTGCAAATGGAACGGCACCGGGTAGTAGATCTCGCTGCCGATCCCCTGCTGCTTCAAATGCGCCATCAGCTCATCGCGCCGGGGCGCCCGAATCACGAACTGATTGTAAATGTGATGATGCTTCACCCCGGCGCGCCGATATCGGGCTTCCGGAAGGACGACGCCCGGCTTGTCCGTGAGTCCCGCCTGTTGGAACAGCGTCCGGTACCGTTCGGCATTCTCCTGGCGTCGCCTGGTCCATTCGTCCAAATAATTCAATTTCACGTTCAGGACGGCGGCTTGAACGCTGTCGAGCCGGAAATTGCCACCGATCAGCTTGTGATAGTACTTGGGCTTGCTCCCATGGACGCGGAGCACTCGAATCCGTTCGGCCAAATCGAGGTCGTTCGTGACGACCATGCCCGCATCGCCCATCGCCCCGAGGTTCTTGCTGGGAAAGAACGAGAAACACCCGACCGTCCCGACGCTTCCGGCCCGCCGGCCATCGGCATAGTCCGCTCCGATCGCCTGCGCGGCATCTTCAATGACGTGCAGCCCTCGCTGTTTCGCGAGGGCCATGATCGGAGCCATCTCCGCGCACTGGCCGTAGAGGTGCACCGGAATGATCGCCTTCGTGTTCGGTCGGATCGCCCGCTCGATTTTGACCGGATCGATGTTGAAGGTCTCGGGCTCGATATCGACGAAGACCGGTCGGGCTCCCACCCGGACGATCGCGCCGGCCGTGGCAAAAAAGGAATAGGGACTGGTGATGACCTCGTGCCCAGGCCCGATGTCGAGCGCCATCAGCGCCACCAACAATGCGTCCGTCCCGGAGGAGACGCCGATGCCGGCGCGGGCCTGCGAATAGGCCGCGACCCGCTCCTCCAGCTTCGTCACTTCAGGTCCGAGAATGAACGCTTGGCTCGACAGCACCTGTTCGATCGCCGCCATAATTTCCGCCTGAATCGGTTGATGCTGGGCGCTGAGATCGAGCAAGGGAATCGTCATTATCGCTCTCCATGCTTTGCGTTGGCTGATACTGGTACCACCCCGTGGGGAGTCTTGCGAAACACCGATCTACAGGCCTCGCAGATCGCCCGCCCCGCTTTGAGGCGCAACTTCACGCCGCAACGGCACATCCAACCCTTCACACGAGCCGGGCTGCCCACCACCAGGGCATGATCTGGCACCTCACGCGTCACCACGGCACCCGCCCCGACCAGCGCATACCGGCCAATGGTCGTCCCGCAAATGATGGTGCAGTTGGCACCGAGGGTCGCTCCGCGTTTGACGAGGGTGGGACGCAATTCGTTCATCCGCGGAATCTCGCTGCGCGGATTAAACACGTTGGTGAACACCATGGAGGGCCCGCAGAACACGTAATCCTCAAGGGTCACGCCCTCATAGACCGAGACGTTATTCTGAATCTTGACCCCCTCCCCCACCTTCACATTGGGCCCCACCACGACATTCTGCCCGATCTTGCAATTCCTCCCGATCGTTGTGCCCTTCAGGATATGGGAGGTATGCCATATGCTCGTCCCTTCCCCGATGTCCACCCCCTCGTCGATGAACGCCGAGGCATGGGCGAAGTAGGCCGGCTTGGCTTTCGCGGCCGGTGCCGGGGGCTGCTTGCGCTCCAAGGCCTCCTGGCATTGCTGGAGCACGGCGAGGACGCGCAGTCCCTCCTCGCCGTCCGTCCGGGGCGTCTTCCTGGTTTCGATGCAATCAAGAAAATGCTCGCACTCCGTTCGAAGCGGCTCGCGGAGATCCAAGGCGACGGTCTGCGCCTCGGCTTTGGTGGGGACCGGGAAGTTGTCCTTCCAGTCGATCGAGTGCGGATACAGCAGCAGCTTGTCCTTCTTTTCCGTATCGTCGAACACGGCCATCTTGCGATCGCCGACGACGACAAGCTTTTGCTCCTTGTACGGATGGAGCCAGGACACGAAGATATGCGCGCGAATCCCGCTTTTGAATGACAGCAAGCTCGTCGTCACGTCCGCGATCCCCGGATGCAGAAAATTGCCGCCTTGGGCCTGCACGGTATCAGGCATCTCCTTCACAAGACCGAGGATCACCGAAAGGTCATGGGGGGCAAACGACCACAGAATATTTTCTTCACGCCGAATCTTCCCCAGGTTCAACCGATTCGAGTAGAGGTACTGGATGCGCCCCAGCTCTCCGTCCCCGATGAGCTGCTGAATCCTAAGGACCGCAGGGTGGTACCAGAGCAAATGCCCGACCATGAGAATACAGTTCTGGTGTCTGGCAAGATCCACCAGAGCCCGCCCTTCCGAGACCGACAGGCAGAGCGGTTTCTCCACAAACACGTCTTTTCCGGCAAGAAGCGCCTCCCGCACCAACCCGGCGTGCGTCTCCGCGGGCGTGGCGATCATGACGCCGCGAATGGTCTTGTCCCGCAACACATCCGAATACGCCCGCACAAGCCGGCAGGAGGGGTATTGGGCGCCGAGCGAGGCCAGTGTCTCGTCATGCGTGTCGCAGATCATCTCCAAGGCCTGGAGATCGTGCATGTTGCGTACGAGATTTTTGCCCCAGTAGCCGGACCCGATGACCGCAATGCGCGGCCGGCGCGCGGCAGATTCGTTGGGCGGTGCTGCTTGCATCAGGTTACCTCCGGCAATTCATCTCCATGTAGTCGCAGACCTTAGCGTCTCCTCGCGAGGTTGGATAGAGGGAACTCGCCGAATCGGCAGGACGCTGTGCACCGACCGATGGTGGAAAACTCTCTCCGCCGCCGAGGAGGAGGAACCGCGCCGAGGTTGGTCTCTTTAGTCCAACTCGAACAAGACACCCCTGGTCGGCCGATCCTACATCAAATCGGCAGATTCCTCCAGGTCCGAATCGCCGTCACTGGCGCTTCGCATGACCGCCGCCACCGAGGCGCCTCCATGCAGAATCGACATGGTTTCCAAAGTCAAAGCACAACTCCCATTGTCCGCCGATGCCGTGGTGATGGCTCGCCTCCGGCTGGCAGTCGGTGCCGCGCTCAACCGAATGGGAGAATGGGCTGTGTCGATAAAGACAGTTGAATGGACCCCGAGGGCGATTGTGGCGGAAGTGTGATCCCGTTGTCCAGTCGCTTGTAAAGAAAGTGGACCAGGCCATAAGACGGTAGGGCGAAGACTTTGTCAGGCGCGTACCGTCGCGGGAGAGTCCTGAGGGATCGACGCGAGACGCTCGGCCCGGTCTTGATCGCTCACGCAGAACAAACCGGTGGCAACCAGAATCCAGAACAGATTGGCCAGGCTCCCGATGAACATGTAGTCGAATACATTCCGCACGGCGAATCCCACCACCATCAGGGCTGCGCCGAACGGTATTGCTCGGGACGCGCCGTCCGAGAGCGCTCCGACCGCGCGAGTCAGGATCAGGAATATCCGGATCAACAGCCAGGCGAAGAATGCCAAGGCCGGCACCCCGCTGCCCAACCCCACCACGACGAACGTGCTGTGCGGCCCATAGGCCTTCTCCAATTCAGGCCGTCCGGCATACCGTTTCACAAAGTTGCTGTTGCCGTAGCCGATCCCGACGAGCGGATGGTGCACGAGGTCCTCCGCCGCCAGTTTCCACACGGCTACCCTGGCCTCCAAGGTCCAGGGATCCGCCGTGCTTCGTTGAAATCCCCTATCCGAGGCGAGGACGAAGCCGAAGCCGATCGCCGTCAAGGCCAAGATCACTCCGGCCAACAGCCAGCGCCGCCCGGAGAGCCAACCGCCCGCGAGGCCCTCGGCCGCGAGCCCGGCCCAGCCGGCTCTCGTATAGGCCACGACCTCGGCGGCCAAGGCCACGACGGCCACTACGAGCGAGAGCCCTTTCATCCATCGAGTCCGCACGACGACCGCCGCCGCCAGCACCATCGGAATCGCCATGACCATGTAAGTGCTCAGCCAATTGTAGTCCGAGCCGGGCGCGCCGGCCCGCACGTGACGATCCCGCCAGGTTCCGCCCTGCAGGATGAATTCGACGATCGCGTAACCGGCGCTCGTCACGGTCCCAAGCAGCACGGCGATCATGACGTGCCTCACCAGACGATGGTCCGGTTGCGCCCGGAACACGGCCACCGCCCAGTAGAACACCAGCGCCTGCCCTGCCAGCTTGCGCCATTCCCGAAAACTGTAGGCCGGATCGATCGAAAACGGAATGCTCAGCAGAATCCACCCGAGAAACAGCAGCAGCGGCAGGTCGAGCGGCGTCCGAATCCAGAGCGAGGCCCCTTCCTTCCACCGTGCCGCCGCCGCGATCAGGAGGAGCGAAAAAAACAGGTACCGCGCGGGACCATGAGCCGGCGGGATGAAATTCAGGAACGTGAGGACGGCCAGGCCGATGCCCTGCGCGGTCCAGACCCGATGCCGCCAGAGCAGTTCCGCATGCGTCAAAACGGGCGCGGCCATCTTAACCCACATTATTCATGAGCAATTCTGCTGCAATTGTGGATTCGCCGCTGCGACTAGCCAACATGCGGCCTCGACGGCCCGTTGGCGGGCGGGCTCGCCGCTCGATCGGTCAACAGACTGTTTCAAGTCTGCCTCCCTTCCTCGCGGCTCCGCGCGCCCGTCTCGCGTGGCGACTCCGCAATTTCGCGACGAACTGTCATGAATAATGTGGGTTAAGTCGCGACAGGGCCGGCGGCGGTCGATTCGTGCGTCAGCAGATAGTCCTCCACCATCTCCCGCCACCCGCGCATCGAGAGTCCAAGCGCCGGCAGCCGCTCGCTCGCCAGGGCGGTATTGGCCGGCCGCCTGGCCGGCCGGTTCAGGTCGGCGAACTGAATCGGCTCCAATGGGTGAGAGCGTCCGACCGACTTCAGAATGTGCTCCGCATATTCGAACCAATTGCAGGAGCCGGCTCCTGCCACGTGATAAATGCCGGTAGCCTTCCGTTCGGCAAGCCGCAGCATCGTTGCGACAAGGTCCTTGGCCAAGGTCGGGCTCCCGTATTTGTCGATCACCGCCCTCACCGGCTCCCCCTGGCGCAACCGGTTCAGCACCATCGTGATGAAGTGATGCTTCCCAAGGCCGAACACCCACGCCGTCCGCACGAGACAGACCCGGTCCGTTTCGCTCAACGCGGCCTGCTCCCCGGCCAACTTGGAATGGCCATAGACATTAATCGGGTTCGGCCGATCGGACTCGACATAGGGGGCTCCCTTGTCTCCGTCAAACACATAGTCGGTGGAGATGGCGATGAGAAAGGCGCCGGCTTGGGCCGCACCCCTCGCCACCAGCCTGGTCCCTTCCTCGTTCACGCGATAGGCGGCATCAGGATCTCGCTCGCAGGCATCGACGTCGGTCATCGCCGCGGCATGGATGACGAGGTCGGGCTGTTCCCGCACGATGGTCTCGACAATCCGCCGGTCCGACACATCGTCTGTCCCATGGGTTGCCAGATAGAGGGATTCACCTTTGAGCACGCGAGCGACCTCTTGCCCCACCTGGCCGTTCGCACCGGTCACGAACACGCGCATCGTGCCGGTCCTTTCCCACTGCTCATTTCTCATTCCTCATTTCTCATTCCCGGCAGCAAAATGCTTCATGTCGGCCTCGACCATCTCCGCCACCAGCTCCTTGAAGGAGATTTTCGAGGTCCACCCGAGCTCCCGCTTGGCTTTGCTCGCATCGCCCAGCAGGGTCTCCACCTCGGCCGGCCGCAGCAGTTGAGGGTCGATCGTGACATAGTTCCGATAATCCAGGCCGACGCAGGAGAACGCCACCTCCGCAAACTCCCGGACCGTATGTTGCTCGCCGGTTGCGATCACATAGTCTTCCGCCAGCGGCTGCTGCAACATCATCCACATGGCCCGGACATATTCCCGCGCATGGCCCCAGTCGCGCCTGGCCTCCAAGTTCCCGAGTTTCAATTCCCGGATCAACCCCAGCTTGATCCTCGCCGCGTGGGAGGTGATCTTTCGCGTCACGAACTCGAAGCCGCGGCGGGGCGA
The DNA here is from genome assembly GCF_947241125.1 of Nitrospira tepida. Classification (NCBI taxonomy): domain Bacteria; kingdom Pseudomonadati; phylum Nitrospirota; class Nitrospiria; order Nitrospirales; family Nitrospiraceae; genus Nitrospira; species Nitrospira tepida. Next base: position 3,171,965 of record NZ_OX365700.1, read on the forward strand.
CTCGTGGTTGTAAAGAATGCCGCAGGAGGCCTGAATGCCATAGGCCTCGCGGTAGTTTCTGGTCAAGTCGAACCCAGCCACTTTGGAAATCCCATAGGCCGATCGGGGATGAAACCGGGTCGTCTCCCTTTGCGGCACCTCTGCCACCTTGCCGAACATTTCGCTGGAGGCGGCGAAATAGAAGCGGCAGGCAGGCGCGCAGTCCTTGAGCGCCGCGAGCACGTAGTGGGTCCCGTTGATATTGGCGTTGAGCGTCGAGAATTCGTCCTCGAACGAATAGGAGACGAAGCTCTGGGCCGCCAGGTGGTAGCACTCGTCCGGCTTGACCGCCTGAAACACCCGATAGATGCTCGGCAAGCTTTCCAGCGACGCCGCATGGAGATGCAGCCGGTCCTTGATCGCCAGAATGCGCCACAGGCGGTGGGCAGGGTCCTCGATCGCAATCCGCCGGACGATGCCGTGGACTTCGTAGCCTTGTTCGAGCAGAAACTCCGCCAGATAGGACCCGTCCTGCCCGGTAATGCCTGTGATGAGCGCGCGTTTCGTCATGGTATCCTCGCGAAATCTCTTGTCAGCCCCTGAACCCCTTTTGCATGACCGTCCGATAGAACTGCAGGCTCAGCCAGCGATTGCGAAAGGGGCGCAGCCGCCTGGCGGCCTGAATGCGCTGCTCCATCACCTTCGGATGGGAGCCCGAATAGTTCTTCAACATGCCGTAGTCCGGAAACTCCGCATCCATGGCGGCCCAGGCGTCGATCCGCTCCTCGGTCAGCCGGTCGCCCTCGTGGCGGCGGATCTGGTAACGGCGCTTTTCACGCAGCGCGCCCGGGTTTCTGGCATAGCCGTAGTGAAAGATGCGGGCCTTGATCAGTTTCCCAAGGTTGCCGTTCTTGATGACGCCGGGCAGGCCCGGCACTTCAAAATCGAACCCGTCGATCGCCGACCGCACCCGGCCGTCGGTCCGGACGATCCTGGTGGCGCGGTGGTACATCCAGGGATCAAGCGACCAATAATCGCCCTTGAAGTGCAGCACGCGAAAGACCAGGGCCAAGACCTCCTGTTGGGGCAGGTACTGTTCCATGGCCCGCCGGATCACCGGCAGATCGTCCTCGTGCACTACCTCATCCCCTTGGAGCAGAAAGGCCCAATCTCCCGTGCAATGGGAGAGGGCGATGTCCTGCTGAATGCCGAAGAGCTTGCCGTCCGTGCGCAAACTGTCGTCCCAGACGGTTTCGACGATCTTGATTTTCGGGGAACCGATCGACCGGATGAGGTTCAACGTGTCGTCCTCCGACCGTCCGACATTGACGACGTACTCATCAACCATCGGGAGGATCGAGGCGATCGACTCCAGCACGGGAAAGTCGAATTGAATGGCGTTGCGGATCAACGTGAACCCGCTGACTTTCATCGCGATGTCCCTTGCTCGGCCTGCAAGCCGGCCCCTTCTTGAATTCGCCGCTCATACATGCGCCGGTAATAGGCGGCGAATTCACCCGACTTGATCTTCCGCCACCAGGCTTCGTTAGATTGATACCAGCGCACCGTGTCCCGCAAACCCTCCTCGAAGGGCACCGACGGCTTCCAGCCCAAGGCCTCCAGGCGGCGGCATGACACCGCATAGCGCCGGTCGTGGCCGGGCCGGTCTTGGACGAAACGGATCAACGATGCCGGCTTGCCGAGATGGTGGAGGATCGCGCGGGCCACGTCGATATTTTCCCGTTCGTTGCCCCCGCCGAGGTTATAGACCTCGCCCGGCTTGCCATGGAGAAACACATGGTGGATGCCGGCGCAATGGTCGAGCACCGAGAGCCAATCCCGCCGGTAGCGGCCGTCTCCATAGAGCGGGAGCGGCTGGTCGTCGAGCGCGTTGGTGATGAACAGGGGAATGAATTTCTCCGGGTATTGGTTGGGCCCGTAGGTGTTGCTGCCCCGCGTGATCACCACGGGAAATTGATAGGTGGTCCAGTAGCTCTGCACCAGCAGGTCGGCGCCGGCCTTGCTCGCGGAATAGGGGCTGCGCGGGGCCAGCGGGTCCGCCTCCGTGGAATGCCCCTGCTCCACGCTGCCGTAGACCTCGTCGGTGCTCACCTGCAGAAACCGGCGGACTCCGGCTTGCTTCGCCTCCTCCAGCAGCACGGCGGTTCCGATCACGTCGGTCCTGGTGAAGGCCAGTGGGTCCGTGATGGACCGGTCCACATGGGTCTCCGCGGCGCAGTTGATGACGCCCTCGATGCGATGCTCGCGCAACAGGCGCCGGACGAGAGGGGCGTCCGCCATATCGCCGTGAACAAACGTATAGCGCGGATGGGAGGCCACGTCGGCCAGATTCTCGAGGTTCCCCGAATACCGGAGCGCGTCGAGGTTGACGACCTGGTCGTCCGAGCCCTTCAGCAACCGCCGCACCAGATGCGAGCCGATGAACCCGGCCCCGCCGGTCAGCAGGATGCGCATGATCTCTCCATATGCAGGTGTGGCACAGATCTCCACTCACCAGCGCTGCTAGCCCGCATGATTCACGATATTCGTGGTGTGCACCCGTTGCAGCAACGGAGAAACAGTCAACCGGAAGATGCCTCGCGAGTAGGGTCCTTCTAGCACATACATGAGCCCGCTGGGAAGAAGATCCGAACCGCCCCGGCTTCCTACACAGCTCGCTCGGGCACCTGGCGTATCTAATGCCGCTACGTCTGTGCCCGAGCCGGCGGTGACACCTACCCCTCTCGGTTGTAGCAGGCATGGCCAGATGTGCGCATCCTCAACGCCTCGGTCACCGGTTATAACCTCGCCGATTACGCCAATGTCCTGGAAACAATCCTGCCGACACAGCCGGTGGAAGGGATCATCCTCGGCCTCTGCTTGAACGACGTGATCGGCGCCAGCCAAGCCAATATCCTGACCGTGCTGTCGAAACAGACAGACCACCGCCCGACCCAGGACCAGGCATCACAAACCGGGCAACAGGCGAAGCAACAACAAGAACAAGATAAGGTTCAGCTACTTGCTCAGCCGGGACCGATCGAAGTCAGCAAGGACCGATATCCCAATCCCATCGTCCGGACGATCCGCTACATAAATGACAACTATTTCAACTTTAATGAAGCGCTCAAGCGATATTCCCGGACCTACCTGTGGCTGAAGAGCCTCGCGACCGACACGTCACGGGATTATTTCCAGGCCGATGCACTGGCCTACCGAGATGACGCAACCATGGCGACAGCCGCGAAGATCTGATCTGAAAGAAGGCGCTGGAATGGGGTTTGATTTCAGACGAGGGTTGATCCTACCAAGCATGCCGAGCCCCAGAAAGGAATATAATGCTCCTCGTCACAACTGACACCGATGATGCCGGCGGCAATGGTTGAAAACATCTGCCGGTGGGAGTTAAGGGACTGATTACGGGTCGTTCCAGAATTTCGGAGGATCTCTGACAGACCTGTTCTCCTTCATGGCTGGTTGGGTCAGTATCGGGGGAGGGACTGTTGCGGTCATAGCTGAAGCGATTCAGATCTTGCGGCCGCCGCGGATCGGACACGATCGTGCCGGGCGAGAGGAAGCGGCCCAAGGCCGGGTCGTCGTAGCGCGTGCCGTAATAGTGCAGCCGAGACCCTCCTCGCGGAGGTCCGCCACATTCAAAGACTGTGTCGGATCCTCACCAGCAAGCTGACGGATGAGGACGAGGAAAACGAAGAGAGCGAAGTCGCCCACCGCTTAGCGCTGATTGGCGACAAGAGCGACGACCTGATCAACGGCATCACACACATGGCCGGCTTGGCGCAGCGGCGAATCCGCGATTGCAGCAGAAGCGCTCATGAACAATGCGCGCTAGCATTCGCCGAGCCAGAGCCAACATCATGTCCTCTGACAATCAGGAGTGGGCTATCCCAGAATAGTGGTGAAGGCCTGTCGGAGGGCGGCTTGATCGGTTGACATGAGTCGTCCAAGTTTCTTGAGCACGAGAGCTGGATCGATGGTGGTGAGCACCGGTTTGATGACGGATGGCTTGAGCAACCCCGCGCCCCGCCAGTCCTGGACCTGAACCTCGCCTACTGACAGTGTCGAGGGCTGTTGGCTCGTGACGGCCATGATGAGGAGATCCGGGCGTGCCCGATGATAGGCGGAGCTGCTGACGACCACGGCAGGGCGGCGTTTGGTGGCTGACTGATCCGTAAAGGGAAAGGGAACTAAAACGAGATCCCCGAACTCATAGCCGGTCATAAGCGGCGTCGGCGGGGTTATCCCAGACACGTGTGAAGGCCGCTGTGGCAAGTTGTCCGGCGGCCTGTGTTAAACCTCGCTCTTCCGCCTGACGATGCGCCAGAAAGTCGACGAAATCTTCGACTTCGGCCAGTCGTTCCGGGGGCAAGTTCCTGAGCTTGTCTAAAAGCGCCTGTTCATGCGTTTTCGTCATGGCCGCCTCTCGCTATAAATGTGGAGGTTACACGCCTCCGCGCTAAAGATCAATTGAATCTCTGCGCTCACTGACAACACCGCTGGCAAAGTGGCGACCTATGATGATGCGCGGACAAAGAAAGAATGGCTCTTCCGGAAATCGTGTGAGTGCAATCGATGACCCCGGCTGACGAAGGACAGACTCTCCAGGTTGCGTCATGATGCGATGGCATCAGGATGCCGTTCCTGGGCGTACGCTGAGCCACCGCGACTGTGAGGCGACGCCGGAGCGTCACGCCGTCGCGGCGGCACCGATCTCAGCCGTCCTTCGCCCTGGGCCCGCCATGACGCGACCCCTTCGTGTCTGCCCTTCCAGCCGGGCAGGCCCGAGTGCGCCCCGTCCGATTGAGCTTCCCCCCATTGTTTGGACAGGTTTTCATCTGAATTAAGCTAATGGATCTTTCCCTCCTTCCCTCCTTTCTTTTAGAGTTCTTCTGACTCCTGTTTCCCCAGAGGCGCGGGCCACAAACCGTCAATGCGTGGTTTGGGTGCAGGGGCATTTCAACACTTCGCTCCAGGATCGGTTATACGGGGCGATCGCCTGTCGGTCCATACCGGAGTAGCCCCCTCGACTCAGCCAAAATGCACCTCGGCCGGGGTCCGTCGGCCCAAGCTCTGGTGCCGTCGTTCGGTGTTGTAGAACAGAAAATACCGCTGCAACCCGGCCCAGGCCTCGGCTCCGTCGGCGTCGTCCCGCAGGTAGATCTCCTCGTACTTCACGCTCCGCCACAGCCGTTCCACAAAGATATTGTCCAAGGCCCGGCCGCGCCCGTCCATGCTGATGCGGACGCCCGCGCCCTCCAGCCGCCCCGTGAACTCGTCGCTTGTAAACTGCGCCCCTTGATCCGTGTTGAAGATCTCCGGCTGCCCGCTCCCCAACGCGTTCTCCAACGCTTCCAGGCAGAACAGCGCGTCCAGCGTGTTGGAGAGCGCCCACGCCAGCACGTAGCGGCTGTACCAGTCCAGCACCGCGACCAGGTACAGGAACCCGCGCCGCATCGGCACATACGTGATGTCCGCACACCACACGTGGTTCGGCCGCTCCACCGCCAGCTCCCGCAGCAGATAGGGATACGTCGGATGCGCGGGCTGCCGGCGGCTCGTGTGCGGGCCCGGCAGCACCGCTTGCAACCCCATCACCCGCATCAGCCGCGCCACCCGCTTGTGGTTGACCACGTGGCCCAATCGCTGCAGCCAATCGGTCATCCGGGGCACTCCGTAAAACGGCCGTTGCAAGTACAGTTCATCGATCAGCCGCATCAACGTCAGATTCTCGGCCCGTTCGGGCACTGGCTCGTAGTAGTAGGTCGAGCGCGCCAGGCCCGCCACCACACACTGCTGCACGATCGACACGGCACCCGGGTCGGCGTGGATCCATCCGCGGCGGGTCTCCCGCGGCACGCTCAGAGCTTTTTTCGCAGCCACTCCAGCTCCATCTTCAGGCGGCCGATCTCCTGGTACAGCGGGGCCGTCACCACCTCCTCGCTACGCCCCGTGCCCGCCAGACCTCGCCGGAACACCTCCGGCGCCCCGTCTAGCAACTGTCGCTTCCAATGGGCAATCACCGTCGGGTGCACACCATGGACGGCACTCAATTCACTCAGGGTCCGCACCCCCTTGATCGCCTCCACTGCCACCCGCGCGTTGAACTCCTCCGAATGGGTCTTCCGTTTTGGGGCCATAGGTGTCTCCCGGTTTTTGCGACGGTCGTTCTACCATAATTTCTTGGCTTCACGACCTGTCCAAAAAACGGGGGTAACTTCAGATCACGCCCATGACGGCATCCTTTGCCTTCGCATTGGAGAGATAGAACGTGCGGACCATCAGATCCTGATATTGGGCGAGCTTCTGTTTGTTGTTCGGCAGGATCAAGAGCGTGTCCGGTCCGACCTTCTGCGAGACCAGTCCGTTCGTATTGAGGATTAAGGTGAGGGCTTCATCGAACGACATGTCTTTCAAAAAGATCGTGATCGGGTCATCGCGGATGTCTTTATCGAACACGACGTTGATATTGGCCGTCCGCGCCACGATCTCGAACACCTCCTTCAACTTCGCATTCTGGAAGCGCATCGTAATCGGCTTGGTCGATTGCCCCACAGACTGGGCCGCGCGCTGTTGTGTGCTGAGCGTCGTGATTCCCGTCAGAGCCTCGATCAAAGACGGGTCCAGTTCCACTACTCGTTCATAGATGGCCAAGGCCTCATCGGTTCGCCCCATGCCCTGAAACTTTCTGGCGAGCTGCAGTTGATCCTGCGCTTGTTTGAGCCGCAGCGCGTCGGCGAGCGCCGCTTGATAGTCGCGGTTGGATGGATCGTAGCCCATCGCCATCTTCAGCTCGGTCAGCGCCTCAGGCAACTGTCTCTCGGCCAGGTACTCTCGCCCGACCTCATAGTGTGCGGCCGCGGCTTCTTGCTTGGCCTCATCCAATCGAGCGACCAGCTCGCGATCGTAGGGGTTGGCTTTGACCGCCTGCCGATAGATCGCCACGGCTTCGTCCCATTGCCCAGCCGCCGCAAGGTCCTCCGCCATGCGGACTTGACTGGTCGTGCAGGACAACAGGACTAGGCTCATCATCACGAGCCATGCCCAGCACCGGAAGATTCGTATTGGGAGACACCACGTCAGCATACGAAACGATTTCCCAACACACGTGGCCACACGTTTCCAAATGGAGTCGACTACTTGGTGGCACAGCACATCCCACCTCTATCGGGCAATCACCTAGAAAAGAGTAGCACGGTTGATGCAGGCGTCTAGGCTGGCTGGATCGAAGACTGAAGAATAGGGACGAACAGCGGCCGCAGGGAAATCTGGATAATACAGAGTCTGGTCTAGTGACCAGTACCCATGACGAGCATGACCGCGACCAGTCAGGTGATAGACGGCGTTAAGAAGTTCAGGAAGGAGGGAGAGGGGAAAGGGTCCACCCCACTTCGAGCCAATGCGTGATTACAAGACCTGAGCGGACCCCCGCTTCCTTATTTCTCCCGCACTAGGAGCCTGTCCGACATTAGCCCCAACGCACTTGTGTGCAGGCTCTGACTCGTGTATCAGCCATGCAGCATCGTGATGAGCGAGGAGGCTGCGTGATGACGACTCGGACCTTTCGTCCCTATGATCCCGATGAGCTGTGGCTGTTGCCGCCGTCACCCCGCGACTGGTTGCCGGAAGACCACCTGGCGTACTTCCTGGCTGATCTGGTGGAGGAATTGAATCTCCAACCCATCCTGGCGACCTATGGTGGGGTGACGCGCGGCACGGCACCGTATCACCCGCAGCTGCTGGTGAAGGTGCTGCTCTATGCCTATGCCGTGGGGATTCCGGCCTCGCGGCAGATTGCGCGGAAGTTGGAGGAGGATGTGGCCTTTCGAGTGCTGGCGGCGAATCAGCGGCCGGATTTCCGGACCCTCAGTGATTTTCGGAAGCAGCATCTGACGGCGCTGGCCGATCTGTTTGTGCAGGTCCTGAAACTCTGCCAGCGGGCGGGCTTGGTCAAGCTGGGGCATATCGCGCTGGATGGGACGAAGATCAAGGCGAATGCGTCGAAGCATAAGGCGATGAGCTATGGACGGATGGTGACGGAAGAGGCGCGGCTCACGGCGGAAGTCCAGCGGCTGTTGACGCAGGCCGAGGCGGCGGATGCGCGGGATGATGCGGCGTATGGCCCTGACCGGCGGGGTGATGAACTGCCCGCCGAACTGGCGCGCCGGGAGCAACGGCTGGAGACCATTCGGGCGGCCAAGGCGGTGCTGGAGCAGGAGGCCCAGGCGGAGGCCGCCCTCACATAGGCGGCACACGAGGGGCGCAAGGCAGAAAGACCGCGCCGGGGACGGCCGCCGCAGCCCCCCAGCCCGGTGCCCCATCCGAAGGCGCAGCGCAACTTCACGGATCCCGAGAGCCGGATTATGCCGGCGTCGAACGCCAAGGGGAGCGTCGTCCAAGGGTACAACTGCCAAGCGGCCGTCGATGCGAGGACGCAGATCATTGTCGCGGCCGACGTCACCGATGAAGCGAATGACAAGCAGCAAGCGCAGCCGATGCTGACCCAGGTACTGGCCCAGACCGGTCAGGTCCCGCGGACCGTGAGTATGGATGCGGGCTATTTCAGCGAGGCGAACGTCACGGCCCTCACGGCGCTGGGGTGTCGGCCACTCATCCCGCCGGATCGCCACCGCCACAGCCAGGCGATACCCGCCGCGCCCCGGGGCCGACCGCCAGCGGGCCTGTCGGTGGCGGATCGGATGCGCCGCACCCTCCGGACCACACGCGGACGACGACTCTACGCCCGGCGCAAAGCGATCGTCGAGCCGGTCTTCGGCCAGATCAAGCAGGGCCGCGGCTATCGACAGTTCTTGTTGCGCGGGATGCGGCAGGTGCGCGGGGAATGGGCGCTCATCTGTACCACGCATAATGTGCTCAAACTCTGGACTGCCCTGCGCCATCGTCGCCAACGCCCCGGCGAGGGGCTGCGGGCCTTGGGCAGAAGCCGGAAGGCGGAGCGGAAAACCCAGGGGTAGTCGAAAGTCGCCAGGTCAATCCGTCTGTAGCTGTGCGTAGATGGGATTAACCGGAATGCCCATGCTGTGCTCAGGTCAATGTCGGACAAGCTCCTAGCACCAGTGCTACGGATTCTCTATCACCCATTCTTTGCGAATGGTAACGGGATCGAGAATCGAAAAATAGAACTCCCTACTTTGTCTCCTTTCAAATGAAATCAGGATTGGATCGTGTGCACAGTCATGGCGCTGAGTTCTGTCTATGATCACTTTAAATTGTCGATCTGGGGGGAGTGTTGGGGTTTGAAACATCAAGCCGACCAGCACCTCCTCCGAAATAATGAGTGAGTCGACGATATAGGATGGATTCTTCATGTCAAGGAGCGCCTCAAGCGAGGTATGACGACCTTTCTGAACTGGATGAGGGCCGCTCATTGAGACAGCGACCAAATGCCTATCCTCTTCGGTGACCAGGACGATGTCTTTCGGGTCAAATCGAATCGCTCCATCCGTGGAATTCAATGTTAGCAGAACCCAAAAATGATCTTGGGCATGATTGTGCCAGATTGGAATAATAGGCAGAATCAGACCCATCATTCCGAACACCTCAGCATTGAGCGGAATCACGTTGAGCTTCAATGAACAGGACAGAACGCCTGTACTCTTGCCTTGGGCGCTTACATGGGGCACGCTGCGACTAGAATTTACTATTCCTACGCAACCTAGGCTAGACATCAGTAGCACGGCGACCAGCAAGGCCACAATCGGCTTGAGGAGGCTCAATGATTGAACAACGGTACCCAATAAAGAGACCAAGCTGTGCTTTCGAGTAGGACTAAAGAACATAAGGTCGCGAAGGCATTTGTTAAGCCCATTTTGAGTTGCTAAGGGTGAAGTCTTAGACTTGCTGGAAAAGTGAGAGGGATGCATCCTCACCGGTTTGAACGTCTGGCGGCGTTCGAATCACAACCAACAAGGAGCATCCCCATGGCAAGAGTACCGAGCAGCGTCGGCACGCGCAAGAGGCTGAAAGAGATGTTGGCAGGCGACCCGGGCGAGATCGACACCAGTGTGTTTGTGCGGCAAGCCGTCCGCCTGATGATCGAAGAAGCGTTGGAGGCCGAAGTCAGTGAGCGCCTGAGCCGGGGCTATTATGAGCGCGGACCGATGGCAGAGGCCCCCGGAACCCCGCGCGGGTATCGCAATGGGGTACGAGTCGGACGGCTGAAAACTGCCGAAGGCGTCATTGAGTATGGTGTCCCGCAAGTGCGCGGCATCGAGGGCTGGCAATCAGAGATTCGCGCGGCGCTGGGCGGTAAGAGCGAGGAACTGGAACGGCTCGCCGTAGAGATGTATGCCCGCGGGCTCTCCATGCGCGATATCGAAGCGGCGTTCACGGGCGCCGATGGGCGCTGCCTGCTCAGTCGCTCCGCCGCGAGCCGCGTGTGCGAGGCCTTGTGGGCCGACTATCAGGAGTTTGCCCGCCGCGATCTCTCCGGCATCGAGGTCGCCTATCTGTTCATCGACGGCGTCGCCGAGCGACTCCATCTCGGGCAACCTCGCGAGGCGGTGCTGGCGGCCTGGGCGATTACGATGACCGGCACCAAAGTGCTCCTGGGACTGCAACCGGGGACCAAGGAAGACACGGTGTGCTGTAGCGACTTCTTGCGAGACCTCAAAGCCCGCGGCCTCGCGGATCCCGTGCTCGTCGTCACCGATGGCGCGCCCGGGCTGATTCGCGCGGTGGAAGAATGTTTGCCGCGCGCCCTGCGGCAGCGCTGTTTGGCGCACAAGCTCAGAAACCTTGAAACGAAGGTGCCGGCCGAGCGGTGGCGCGAGGTGAAGGCGATGGCGCTGGCCGCCTATCACGCCTCGAGCCCGAAGACCGCCGAGCTCGCCGCCGACGAGTTTCGGCACACCTACGCGAACGAGCTGCCCAGCGGCGTGAAATGTTTCGATGATGATTTTGCCGCGTGCATCACCTATTTGCGTCTGCCCGTGGCGCACCGGCGGGCGACCCGCACGACCAATTTACTGGAACGACTGTTTCTGGAGGAACGCCGCCGCAGCCACACGATCCCGCATGCGTTTGGCGAACGCGCCGTCCTGAAGCTCATGTATGCGGCGCTCCAGCGAGCCAGCGGCACGTGGCAACGGGTGGCGCTCACCGACTTCGAGCGAAAACAATTGCTCACGCTTCGGGAGGAACTCGACCGGGAATTCACGGAGAAACATCGAGTCACTCAATCCGCATCCCGCTCACCAATTTCCAGCAAGCGGGGGACTTGACCTTGCTAAGAAGGCTAGAATGGCTCGCCTCTTTGCTGGGGAGGACTGTTTACAACTGCACCAGAACCACTTCTGCACTTCGATCCGTCTATACCCAAGATACAATGATAGCCTTTCTCAAAAAACTTTGGTATCTCCCGAGAAAGAAATTTCGACAATGTACTTTCCATAACTTCCATCCCCGAACCGACCGCCAACGCGGCCTCCGGCATTCCTGGGATGCCAAGTGCGAGTTTGCTTCCGCTTGATTTCGTTAACGGCTCGATTTGCAGAACGTTACCGGGACCAAGAATTGGTTCGCCAGCTGGAATCGTATTGGCTAAAAAGTACTCTGCCCCAGAAAGAAGCGCCGCCAGAGAAGCTCCGGTAGCGGCACCCCGTAATGCGCTGACAGAGATTGTGTCCCAGTCCCCGGCTCCACCGCCGTATCCAACGGTGGCGCCCATCCCTCCTCCTACCAGTGCACCGGCTCCGATACGGTTCCCAACAGCGGCAATGGTTAGCAAGTCAAAGAAACTATCTCCATAAGGTACTTCCCACGCCATCCCTTGGATCGCTCCCGTTATAGCCCCGACCCCTGCCCCGAATAGAATGCCGCTACTAAGATCTCCACCCCTCTTTGTTGCACTATACCCTCCAAATCCTCCTCCCAGTGTCGATCCGAGTGCCATGCCGAGACCTGCTCCACACCCCCCGCACTGTATTGAGGCAATAATGGAACCAGCTACGATTTCACCAGCGAGAACATATCTTCCCGATCGTGATTGAGTAAGAACTGCCCCGCCAACTACAAAACCGCAACTGTTTAGCATTCCGCATGTGCTAGGCAATATAGCGGAAAACACTGGCCCGCCAAAGATTTGGATGGCAAGCCCTAATGCAGTGATTCCCTTGTCCCCTAACGTCTTGTTGAGGAACTTCTTGAGTTTGAAGTGTCCTGTTGGGTCCGTATATTTGAATGGATTGTTCCCCGCATAGGTGTAACGATTCAAATCCTGCGGATCGCGGGGATTCGGAACGATCGTGTCCGCCGAGATGAACCGCCCCAGGGTCGGGTCATAGTAACGAGCTTCATAGTAGTAGAGCCCCGTTGTGCTGTCCAACTCCTTGCCCGTGTATTTGTACGGGACATCCACCGTCGGATTGGCGCTGCTCTGATTCGTGCGCGTCGCTCCGTACGGATAGTACGCCAGCCTCTGCACCAAAGCGCCCGTGTTATCCGTGATGACGCTGCTGGAACCCAAATGGTCCTGATGCCAATAATGGATGGCACCGGTATTGACCGCCACAGTCGCAATGCGCGTATTTCCTGCAAAGATGAATCGCGTGCAGCTCGTATTGTCGCACTCATAGAGCTTGCCGATGTAGCGGGTCGTCGTGGTGCCCGCAATCTTCTTCACTCGCCCACCATCCCCGTCATAGACGAACGTGGTCGTTTGGCCGTTATGGGAGATCCTCAGCGGCTTAGGCGGGATGGCGTGTGTAAGAGGGAATCTACTGCTCGGATGATACTTCAAACCTCCACGTATCTGTGTTCAGGGTCATCTTCGGAGGATACAGTAGAAGTTACCGTGAATCATGCGGGCTGACATGGACCTCCGAGGCGACTATACCCTTTTCCGCCACTAATCCCGGGACGGCATCGATCTTGACGGCCTGCACGATGAGGATGTCGCCGAACAGAAGCTTGTCGTCCAACAGGACCGACCGGACCTGGGCCGCCTTGGGATTGTTCTTCACCCAGCTTCTCCCCCGCGATCGGATCAAGGGCTTGAGACATTGATGCAGCCACGATCCGGTCTTGGACAGCTCGTTGGTCTCAACCGTCTGAACCACAAAGCCGTTGTTCTCCAGGATATGTCTGAGCTCGATGTAACTGACCGGATTGATGTGCCACGCCGGCCCGGCCATGTAATCGAACGTGTTGGGTGCTCCATAGAGAAGATACTGGAGCCGAGACCGAATCGAGGCCACATTCGGCGTCGTCACCACGAGGCTGCCTCCCGGCCGCAGGACCCGATTGGCTTCGCGCACCAGATGAAAGGGATTTTCGAGATGCTCAATCCCCTCGATACAGGTGTACAGATCAAAACTGCGATCCGCAAAGGGCAAGGTCCGGTTGAGATCCACCTTCGCACAGGCGACCTCCCGAAGCTTGAACTGTTGCGGATCGAGATCGCCGCAGGAGATCTCCAGCCCGAGCCGACGCCGCAGCAAGGTTTGGGCAAAGGCCCCTTCACCGGCCGGCGCGTCCAGAATTCTCTTGCCGTCCAACGGTCCCCGGGCGGACAGGATTTCGATGACCTTCTCGAAGATGCCCGGCGCGCTGATCCGACGTATGTCAGCCTGAGCCTGTTCCACCATCCCGCCTCTTCTTCTGTCCGCGGACGCGCGGCTATCCCATCCTGTTGGCTCCCGTCTGGGCGACAAACTGGTTCGCCAGGAACAGCGATTCGATCGTCCCGGCGTCGGTCCACCAGCCCTCCAGTTTGTCCCAGGTGAGTTCATTCTGTCGGATATAGGCGTTGTTCACGTCCGTGATCTCAAGCTCTCCCCGTCCCGACGGTTTCAGCGTCTTGATGATCTCGAACACCTGCGCATCGTAAAAATAGATGCCCGTCACGGCGTAGGGAGAGGCCGGCTGTTTCGGCTTCTCATCGATCCGGATCACCTTGTCGCCGTCCAGCGCCGGGACGCCGAACCGCTGGGGGTCCTTGACCTCCTTGAGGAGGATCTTGGCACCGGTCCGCTGCGCGCGAAAGGCCTCCGCCGCCTTCAGGATATTGCGCTCGATGATATTGTCTCCGAGCACGACGCAGATCGGGTTCCGGTCAGCGAAGTGCTCGGCCAGCCGCAAGGCATCGGCAATCCCCCCCTCGCCCTCCTGATAGGTATAGTTCAGATGCCGGAGGCCGAACTGCTTGCCGTTTCCCAATAACCGCAGGAAGTCTCCCGCGCTGTTGCCGCCCGTCACCAGCATGATTTCGTTGATGCCGGCGTTCACGAGGGTTTGAATCGGATAGTAAATCATCGGCCGGTCATAGACCGGGAGCAGATGCTTGTTGGTGACCTTGGTCAACGGAAGCAGCCTGGTTCCGAGCCCCCCAGCCAGCACGACGCCTTTCATGAGTTTCCCCCTCGAAGTTTGATCAGACTCATGGATGAGACCAGCCGGCCGCGATTCGGACGGCCATCTCCGCGGACGGCTTACGCTTGAGCCGCCACCTTGCGATAGACCTCGACCATCCGGCGGGCCGTCTCATCCCACGAGAACTGCCTCGCCCTGACGAGACCGCGCTTCCGGAGCTCTTCCCAGCGGCTCTCATCGCTCAGCAGGCTGCGCATCTCCCGAGCCAGTCCCTCCACGTCGTCCGGGTCCACCTGCGCCCCCGCATCGCCCACCACCTCCGGCAAGGAAGAGGCGTTGGAGGAGATCACCGGACAGCCGCAGGCCATGGCTTCCAACACCGGCAAGCCGAACCCTTCGTAGCGGGAGGGGAAGACGAAAAGCCGCGCCTGCCGATAGAGACGCAACAGCCGGTCGTCCGACACGGGTCCGGGAAACAGCACGCAGTCCGTGAGGCCCAATCGGGTCACGAGGTCAACCACGTCGGCGCGCTTTCCCACATCTCCCGCGAGCACGAGATCGTGGCGCTGGCGGATCGGCTGGGGCAAACGCGCGAAGGCGTCGATGAGCGTCTCCACATTCTTGGTCGGATCCTTTCCCGCGACGCACAGCACATAGGGCTTCGCCCCTTCCCTCTCCTCACAGCGCGCCGCCGGCGCAAACCGTTGCTGGTCCACGCCGGGATAGACGACCGTCACCCGGTCCTCCTCAACCGGGAGGAGGCGGAGAATGTCGCCCTGCGAGCAGAGGGAATCGGTCACCACGTGGTCGAGACGGGCCCAACGATCTCCGATCACCAGAGAAAACAGCCGCTCGTTGAAGCTTGGCCGAGGACGATGATGGGCAAGCACCAGGGGTTTCAAGTCATGGATCGTCGCGACGAACTTCCCGCGCTTCCATGCGATACAGGAATCATAGGGAAAATGCAACACGTCGTAGGTTCCCGCCGCCAGCGGCGCCACCTGTTCCCACACGCGCCGCCGGAAGAACGGAATGCGGACGGTGCGATAGACCATGTTGGGACGGGCCGTGAAGGCACAGGCCGAAGGCGGCATCAACACCAGATAGTCGTGCTCCCGATCGACGCGGCCGATGGCTTCGATCAGCTCCCGCGCGTAGCGGCCCAACCCGACGTTGAAGTCCCTCACGTGCCATGCGGCGATGACGATTTTCATGATGGAGAAAATCCCCGTCGCGACCGGCTACGGCGTCGGCTTGATCCCTGAGGCCGACGCGCCCGCCGGCGTCGGTTTTTCGATCAAGGCATGGCCGTATCTCAGCCGCTCATAGCGGGCGGTCACAACGCTCCGCAAGCCGGTCCAGCGGCGCTCCAGCCAATTGCCGCGGACAGTCCGGTTCCACTTGGCGGTGAAATGGGCCAGGTTGGCGGTCGGATAGGTCCGGCTCTGTTTGTTCTTGATCGCGTCCTGCGTCACCATGCTGAAGTGGTGGATCAGCACCGAGCCGGTCATCGCCGCCTGCCATCCGGCTTCACGGGCGCGCCAGAGAAAATCCACGTCTTCGCAGCCGCCGTAGGTAAAGGCTTCGTCGAACAGTCCGACCTGCTCAAAAACCCGGCGGTCGATCAGCATGCAGGCCCCGTAGATCTCCTTTCGAATGGCCCCGGCGCACCGGCGGGTAAACTCCGCGGCATACCGTTCCAGATCATAATCGAGCGGCCCCTCGCGGGCCGATGGAGACACGATGCCATAGCGGCCGCTCTGCATGAACGCCAGCAAGCCTCTCAACCAGCCCGGCGTCACCACGATGTCGTTGTTGAGGATGCCGATGACCTGGCCCGTGGAAGCCCGGACCCCTTGGTTCCAGGCCTTGGCGCAGCCCAGGTTGCTGTCGTTGGCGATCACCTGCGCCGGCACCGTCTTCAAATAGTCGCGCGTGCCGTCCGCCGAGGCATTGTCCACGACGATCACCTCAATAGGAACATCGGTCCAGCGGTGAATGGAATCCAGACACCGGCGCGTATAGTCGAGCTGATTGTAGACCGGGATCACCAGACTGGTCATCAGGCCGGAGCCCGCCGTCGCGGACGGCTCCCCGGCAACCACCGGGCCGGGGTTCACAGCGGGGCTCCGATGGAAGACGGTTCCACCGGCCCCTGGATGAGCCCGGCATAGACGGAGGACAGGCCATTCATCATGGCCTCCACGGTGAATTGCTTCATCACCCGCTGCCGGCCTTTCCGTCCCATTTCCTTGCGACCGTCAGGGTCCTTCAGCAGGGCCGTGACGGCCCGCGCCAGTTCGCCGACATCCCCGGGCGGCACCAATAACCCGGTCTCTCCGTTCACGACGATGTCGGGCAAGCCCCCGGTCCGGGAGGCCACCACCGCCCTTTCCCTCGCCATCGCTTCCAGCACCGCAATGCCGAATCCCTCCATGAGGGAGGGCTGCACGTACAGGTTCATGGCGTCAAGAAGGGCTCGGACCTGCCGCTCGAACCCGAGGAAATGGACGCGGCCGGTCAGGCCCAAATCGCGGCACTGGAGCCTTAAGCTCCGCTCATGTTCCTCATCGCCCTGTCCGAGAACCAGATAATGGACATCCGGCACTGCGGCCAGGATTTCGGGCAGCGCGCGGAGCATGATGTCGTAGCCCTTCCGCGGAAAAATGTTGCCCACGGTGCCGATCACGACGGCGTGGTCGGCGATCCCCAGCCGGCGCCGTACAGCGGACCCGGCTCCGTCCATCTCCGCGCCCACCCAGCGGCCGTCGAGTCCGCTGTGCAGCACACGGATGCGGTCCCGTTTCACGCCGCCCGCCTCCAACGTGCCGGCCACCTGGGTGGATACCGCCAACACACAGTCCAACCTGGCCAGTTCATATTGGGCGACCTTGGACACGTCCAGGTCCTGCCTGAGATGCGCCGCCACCGGAACGCGAGCGGCATGGAGGGCGCGCAGGGTCTGCGGGACCCACCAGAGATCGTTGACATGGATCAGGGAGGGCTTGAGGTCCTCGATGAGATGCCGCAACAGGCGAACCGCCGGCTTTCGGCGAGGGAAGCTCCACATCTTTCTCCAGGCGGGGAAATCAGCGCCGTGGACCGGGATGCCGCGCTGCTTCAGCTCCATCGCCAGGGGGCCGCGTTCCGGACAAATCACGGCCGGAACAT
Source organism: Nitrospira tepida (assembly GCF_947241125.1). Lineage (NCBI taxonomy): Bacteria > Pseudomonadati > Nitrospirota > Nitrospiria > Nitrospirales > Nitrospiraceae > Nitrospira > Nitrospira tepida. The sequence continues at coordinate 3,189,461 of NZ_OX365700.1, forward strand.
ACCCGAACGATCCCAAGTGCTCGACATAGGCCAGCAGCTCCCGCTCGGCCCCGCCGATCTCGCCGATGCCGTGGACGAAGAGGATCTTCGTGTGTCGCCCCTCGCGGGGCCGGGACAACAAGGCCGGAGATTTCACGGTTGCGGCACCCCGTAGCGCCGGATAAAGGCCTTCAGGTCGGAGGACATCAGGAGCGGCAGCGCCTCCTCAATCTTCGCCGGCGGCCAATCCCACCAGGCGATCGCCAACAACGCCTCGATCGTCTGCTGATCGAATCGATATTTCACGACCCGGGCCGGCGAACCGGCCACGATTGCGTAAGGAGGCACATTCTTCGTAACCACGCTTCTCGCCCCGATCACGGCTCCGTTTCCGATGGTCACGCCGGACAGGATCAGCGCGTCGGTTCCGACCCACACATCGTTCCCGATGACCACATCTCCCTTCGAGACCGATGGGTAAGGCAAGCGCATCTTGTCGCCCACCATGACTTGGAACGGATAGGTCGAAACCCAATCCGTCCGATGATTGAACCCGGTCAGGATCGTCACCCCGGAGGCAAAGGAGCAGAACCGTCCGACTGTCAAGGTGGTGCCGTCCTCGCCCCGCGGGACTCGGGGATGGCCGTAGCTCCATTCGCCGATGGAGAACCCCTGGTAGTCGGGATTGTTGCCCATGATCGTCCGAGACGGCCGCGGCGCTCTCAATCCGATCTTCACCAGAAAGTCCCTCACCCTTCCCATCGCCTCGCTCCGGATCGCTTCGTCCCCTCCGCCGCCCCCTGTTTCCGGCGGCCCTGTCGTTCAGGGCGTCCCGACTTTGTCCACGCGAAGCGTGACATGCATGTTATCGACCACATTCCACAGATAGCGGCGGCACCGTTTCTGAATGTAGGCCGGCAACCACCGGAACGGCTTGCGCACATCATAGGCAATCCGCTCAACCCGGAAATCGGTCCTGATTCCATAGTCAGTCGGGGGCTCGAAGTATTGAAAGGTATCCTCGGTGATGTACCGCACGTGAGTGGGATCACGAAACGCGCCGCGGGACGTGTAGTAGGGCACGACGATTTCCACCTTCCCGCCAGGCCGGCAAATGCGGGAGACCTCCTCCATCAAACCGATCAGATCGCGCACATGTTCAATCACATGCCTCATCCAGACCACGTCGACCGAGCTGGTCTTGATCGGAAGCCGGTGCTCGATATCGGCCACGACATGAATGCCGGGTTCCCTTCGCACATCGACTCCCCAGGCTCCCTCGACTTTGTTCTTTCCACACCCAAGATCGAGAACCACCGGCCTGCCGCTCTCCCTGGTCATCTTTACCAATCACGCCTTGGCCGGTTGGCTCGCCGTTACCCGAACAAGTCAATGAAGCGCCGGACCGTCATGCGGATCGCTCCTGTGAGCCGTCGCCGACGGATTGTGCCCGGCTTCCTGACGGCATGGACAACAGGCGTCGTGCCGTCTCAAACACTTCGTCGACCGTGATCTGCCTCATGCAGCTTTGCTCGCCGCGCATGCAGGTGGGATGGTAACAGTCCCTGCAATCCAGCCCCTTGTAGATGGTCGTCACCTCCGCCGTCCCGTACGGCGTCCATTCCGAGGGGGAAGACGGCCCAAAGAGCCCGATGACCGGCGTCCCGACGGCTGCGGCCAGGTGCATCGAGCCATTGTCGTTGCCGATGTATAGGGCGCAGCATTTCACGATGGCGGCGAACTGCCTGAGATCGACTCGTCCGGTGATATTGATCGGGCGACAGCGGGCCAGTTCCTGTATCTGAGCCGCCACGGCCTGCTCCCGCGCGCCGCCGCCGATCAAGACCCTACAACCGGCCTCCGAAGAGAGCCGATCGGCCAACTGGGCAAACCGCTCGGCCGGCCAGGCCTTGAACCAGTATCGGGCGCCGGGATGGAACATGACGAGAAGCCGGCCATCCGGTGAGATGCCCAATTCTTGGAGCAACCGCCCGCCCTGCTCCTCTTCCTCTTTCGTTAACCACACCGTCGGAGGTTCCGGCTTGGCCGTGATCCCGAGCGGGGCCAGCAGCGCCAGATCCCGGCTGATTCGATGGGTGCCCTCCGGAGGCGAATCGACTTCGTGCGTGTAGGCCAGCCAGCCCCGCCACCGCCGCGATTCACGAAATCCGATGCGGACCGGAATGTTGCTCAACAGGCAGGTGAATTCGGCCCGGTCGTTGCCGGTCATGTCGATCACGCAATCGAACCCTCGCTTCCGGACCTCGTGATAGAACTGCGCCTGCGTGCCGAAGCGGCTTCGATCGACGAGCAGGACCTCCGCCACGTCAGGGTTGTGCCGCAGCACGTCTTCAGTCCCGGGGTACACCGCAACCGTCACACGGCTATCCGGAAGCGCCTGACGCAGAGCCCGCAGGATCGGGGTGGCGAGCAGGACATCCCCGATGTAGCGCAGCTTCAGGAGCAGAATATTCCGCATCGACATCGGGCGCGGCACCAGAGCAGGCCCAACGGAACGATCCGGTGCGAGAGACTGGCTCACGATGCGCGGCCGGTGCTGGTGGGGGTCGCCGGACGCGGCGTTTCCGGACGAACAGGAACCGGAGGAGCAGGCCGGAGGGCAGAGTTCCCGATAGACGCGCATGACCTGCCGGGCCGATTCCTCCCACCTGAACAGCTTGGCCCGCTCAAAGCCTTTTGCGACCAGAGAGTCCCGCAAGGCGCGATCCTCAAGGGCCCGCGCCATAGCCTGCCCCAACTCCGCGGGGTCGTCCGGGTTCGCCAACAGGGCCGCATCCCCGGCAACTTCGGGCAGGGACGAGCGGTCGGAGGTCACCACCGGCGCCCCGCAGGCCATGGCCTCCAACACCGGCATGCCGAACCCCTCATAGAGGGACGGAAAGACAAACAGATCCGCGTGGGAATAGAGCAGCCGAAGTTCCATCCCCGACACCCGTCCCGGACAGATGACGCGACCCTCCAGCCCCACGGCCTTCGCGGTCTCCAGATAATTCCCGAACCGGTGGACTGGGTCCCCAACCAGGATCAGCTTGCGCCGCCCCAGCCGCGCAGCTTGCCCAGCCGCCGCCTGTAGGAACACCCGGTGATTCTTGCGCGGATCCGCGCCTCCGACGAAGAGCACGAATCCCTCGTCAGGGGAGAGCGCCAGTTTTTCGCGCAACATCGCCATCGCCGCAGGATCGCGCAGCGGGCGGAACTCCTCCGAGACGCCGCAATAGACCACCTCGATCCGCTCCGCAGGCAGGCCGTACAGCTCCGTGATTTCCCGCGCCGAGAATTGCGAGATCGTCACGACCTTGCGCGCCCGCCAGACCGCGCGGCTGGTCCGGGAGGCCGCGCTGCGCTGGCCGAACAATCGCGTGGAATATTCCGGATGGCGGTCCAGCCATCCGTCGTAGATCGTCACGACCCCTCCGTACCGCCCGACCGTTTGCAGGCGAAAGTTGGTCCCATGGTAGAGGTCCAGCCCGTCCCGCTGCGCCCGGAATTTGATCGCCCAACGCGGGGTCTCGCGCCAGCGTACCCGTGGATCGGAAGCCCAGGCATCGAGCCTGCCGAGATCGAGCGAGCCGCGATCGACATAACAGACCAACTCGAAATCTTCGTTCAACCGCAGAAGCCCGCGCAGGAGGTAATAGACGTACCACCCGATCCCTCCCCGGTCCCGCACCGCCGGCGTCGCATAGATTCCGACCCTCACCGGTCCCCCCCGTCGCCGGCCGCGATCGACTCCCAGGCCTTGGCGTATTTCAGGAACGTGAACATGCCGGCAAACAGCGCGACCACAAGGCCGTGCACCCCGTCACGCCATCCGCCCCGCAGGACATAGGTCTTGGCGATCGTGCCGAGGTGATGGCCGGCGATCTGAGCCGCCGTCACGCGGGACCGGCGTTTGAGCTTCTCCGCGGCGCCGAGCGTGGAATAGGCGACGACCTTCCGCGCGTGGTGGGCCACCGTGGGCATCGTGTGGTGATCCATCGGATTCGACAGCCGGAGGACGCGCCCTTGGAACAGCAGCCGCTCATGCAACTTGGTATCGTCGTACCGGCAAGCGGCTCGCCGGATCAGCCGGATTTGATGATCCGGATACATCCCTCCCCCTTGGATCCAGCGGCCGTAAAAGAAGTTGCGCCTGGGGACCTCGAAGGCCGCCACGTCCGCCGGGACTTCCGCGGCGAGGACCGTCTGGATTTCGCGCGCAAGGGCGTCCGGCACCCGCTCGTCGGCATCCACGATCAGTACCCACTCGCTGCTTGCCTGTTCGATCCCGAAATTTTTCTGCGGCCCGTACCCTGGCCAAGGCCGGACGAAGACACGGGCGCCGGCCTGTTCAGCCAGCTCCACCGTCCGGTCCGTGCTCTGGGCGTCCACCACGATCTGTTCGCCCGCCCATTGAACGGACTCCAGACAGGCCGGGATGTTGTGCGCCTCGTTCTTGGCGATGACCAGCGCAGTGACCGCCGGCATCGGTTTACCCTCGGAATCCACGTTGCGCAATCTCCCTATAAAAACGCCAGTTGAGCCATCGATTGACCCTCGGTTTCAAGCGCCGGGCCGCAGCGATCCGGTCCTGCATCACAGCCGGATGGCGGCCGCGAAAATCCTTGAGGATGTCATAGTGCTCGAACTCGGCCGCCTCGGACGTAAACCAACGTGACTCCGACGGCGGAGGCGCGTCCCCGTGGTAGACGGCGGTCTGTTCCCGCTTCTTGGCCGTCATCGTCACCGGAGCCTTGACCCAGCCGTAATGGAACACCAGGGCGCCGGATGAGGCGAGCCATTCCTTCGGCCCGTTTTGCAGATAGCGCTGCGTCGCCTTCTCATGAAAGCCGACCGCGTCGCCGCAGGATTCGACTTCGCCGTTGTTGCGGATGATCCGCACCGCCTTATGGTAGTACCAGGGGTTCAGGGACCAGTAATCGCCGACGAAATGCAGGTAGCGAAAGAGGAGGCCCTTCACCGCCGGATTGTTCACGTGCCTGGCCATGGAACGGACGATGCCCGGCAGATGGTCCTCATGAATCACTTCGTCGGCCTGGAGGTAGAACGCCCAGTCCCCGCGGCAATGGGACAAGGCGATGTTCGTCTGTTGCGAATAGATCAGCCCGCCTTGCCGCAAGGTCTCGTCCCACACCGAGTCGATGATCCGGATCTTCGGATCGTTGATGGACTCGATCAACTCGCGGGTGCCGTCCTCGCACCGCCCGACATTGACGATGAATTCATCGACGATCGGCAGGATGGATCGGATGGACTCCGTCACCGGATAGTCGTATTTGACCGCGTTCCGACAGAATGTGAACCCGCTGACCTTCATTACTTGCTGGCCTTCACCCCTTCCCACTTGAAGCTAAACATTTACTTGAGCCACTCACCTGAATCTCCCAAAACTTCGCGTACTTCAGGAAGGTGTAGTAGCCGTACAAGCCGGAGAGGATCAACCCCGGCATCCCGTCACGCCAGCCGCTTCTGCCGACGTACATCTTCAGAAACGTAAAGAGCGGGTGGCTGACCAGTTGGTGCGGGCGGAACCGGCGGCCCTGCGCGGCCATGCGCCTGGCCATCAGGTCCGAATACCGGTCCATCTTGGCCAGGTAGTGATCGATATTGCGGAACGGGTATTGGAAGATCGCCTGGGTGAAATACCCCGCCTTGCCGGTGATGTCGAACCCTTCGTGCACGACATCCCCCTCCCGGTACCGAACGCTCCCCTTGCGGAACAGTTGCGGCTGCCGGTAGTCGGGATAGAAGCCGCAGTGGCGGATCCACCGGCCCAGAAAAAAATTCTTGCGCGGAATGAAATAGGCATCGGCCTGACCGGAAACCATCGTGCGCCGCACTTCATCGCGCACCTCCGGCGTGGCGCGCTCGTCCGTATCGAGGCTGAAGATCCAGTCGTGCGAGGCTCGGGCCGTGGCCTCGTTCCGGAGCCGGCCGAACCCTCGAAACTCGTGTTGAAAAATCCTGTCGGTGAACTCCTTCGCGATCACCGCCGTTCGGTCCGTGCTGAAGGAATCCACCACGACGATTTCATCCGCCCACGTCACCGACTCCAGGCAGGCCCGCATGTTCGGCTCGTCGTTGTAGGCCATGATGACGGCCGAAACCTTCGGCGACGCGGTTTCCATCATGACCTGGCAGCGGCCATGTCAGCCGCGCGGCGGTACACCCGCTCCAGCTCGTCCAACATCCGATCCAGGGAATAATGCCGCTCGACGAGGGATCGCCCCGCCGCGCCCAGCCGCGCCCGCAGCTCGCGGTCGTTCAACAACAGGCGGATCCGGTCCGCCAGCGCGGCGGCATCACGGGGCGGCACGACGAACCCGGTTTCTCCGTTTCTCACGACATCCGGAATGGAACCCACCGTCGTCGACACGACCGGCAGCCCTACCGCCATCGCCTGCATGAGCACCTGCGGAATCGTGTCCCCCTCTACAGACGGGATGACAAAGACATCGAGCGAGTGGAAGACGTTCAACAGATCGTCCCGATAGCCCAGCATCCGCACCGAATGCCCGACCCCCTGTTCCTGGATGCGCGCCCGCAGTCTCGCCTCTTCCGGCCCTTGTCCGACCACCACGAAGGTGACATCCCGATCGCGCGCCGCGATCCGGGCCGCCGCATCGATGAAGTATTCATGTCCTTTATAGGAGCGCAGATAAGAAATCAATCCGACCAGGAGGTGCGTCCGTGGGAGCCCCAGTTCCTCCCGAAGATCCTTCGTGGAAGCTCCCGGCTTGAAGACCCCCACGTCGATGCCGATCGGGAACGCCACGACACGGTCGGACGCCAGCCCGTCCCGCTCAATCAGCCCGCGGCGGGTCAGCTCTCCGCCGGTGACGATGACCAGGTCGAGCAGCCGCTGATACAGAAGCCCGGTGGTCAGGTTGCGGTTGAGCGGGGTCGAAATATGCCTGGTCCTGATGACCGGCGGGCGCGGCGCCACCAGCCGGGCGGCCAACGATCCGATCCAACTGTCCCGCGAGCTGTTGACATGCACGATGGCCGGCCGTTCCTGCATCAACAGCCGGCGGAGCGTCAGGATCGCGGAGGGATAGCGCCACCGCCTCATGCAGAGCCCCACGACGGGAATGCCCTCCCGTTTGGCCATATCCATGATCGGGCTGCCTGGCTCCAGGATCATCGTGACCTGATGCCCGCGCTTCCGCAAACCCTCGGCATGGAGGATCACGGCCAGTTCCTGCCCGCCGACCGTCGTGCTCGATTCAAGGACAAACAGTTTCATGAGGTGAGCGAGACCGCCGAGCCGCTCGTCACGCGATCCACCTGCCGCGCAACCTCCGCCGGCGTGATGCGGGTCAGACATTCGAGATGGACCGTATGGCGACAGGTCCTGCTGAAACAGGGGCGGCAGGGCAGGGTGATTGAACAGACGTGATGGCCCAGGCCATAGGGGCCGGTGCGGACCTCGCTCGTCGGACCGAACAGGGCGACGACCGGTGTTCCGACCGCCGCAGCCACGTGCATGGGACCGGAATCGTTCGTGACGAGGCAACCGGCTTCCCGCAACAGGGCCGGGAGCAGACGCAGCGGGATTTCGCCGGCAAGGTTGGCGGCGTGACCCCGCACCGCCTGAACGACTGATTCGGCCTCGGCTCGATCTTCCTCCCCGCCGATCACGATGACCCCGTCCCAACCTTCCTGTATCAGCCGGTTCGCAACCTCGACAAACGACCCGCGCGGCCACCGCTTGGTGGGCCAGCGGGCCGAAACGTTCATGGCTGCCCACCGGCTCCGCGGTCCCAAGCCGGCTTGAGAGAGTCGCGCCCTCACGGTTGCTTCATCCTCCGGCTGGAACACAAAGGGAACGCGAACCCGGTCCGGAACGACACAGCCGACATACTTCGCCACGGAGAGATACCGATCCACCGCATGGATATCAGGATCGGGGACCGGCACGCGATGGGAATAGAACCAGGGACTCCCTTCTCTCGCGCTCTCGAAGCCGATCCGGACCGGGCAGCCGGTCCTCCAAGCCAAAACACCGCTACGTAACAGCCCCTGCAAGTCGATCACCAGGTCGAACCGGTGTGATCGGAGCCGTTGCATCATCGCCAGCCAGCCGGTCCATCGATCCTTGACCCTCCAGATGCGATCGATCCCTTCCACCCGCTCAAGAATGCCGGCCCACTGCTCCTTGACCAGCCAGGAAATCTCCGCCTGGGGAAACCGCGCGCGCAGCAATGGGATGACCGGCAAGGCATGGACAATATCGCCGAGCGAACTGGGCTTGACCACCAGCAGGCGCCGGACATCGGGGAGGGAGACTTCTCTCATGGACTCAGGCACCGGAGCGATCCCCTTCTCCTTTGAGCTGAAGCGCCAGGTCGCGGCGGCTGAGCCGATCGCGCAGAATCCAGTCCGCAGCCTCGGCCATGCTCTCGGCGACATGGTCGGGTGGCCGACCCTCATCGCGCATCCGAGCCAGATCGTGCCGGCTGTCCTCGCCGGACAACAGCAACACCGTTCCGGCTCCGACCCTCTGTCCCGCTATGACGTCGCGCGCACGATCGCCGAGGACATACAGGCTCGTCCGATCAAGGTCGTGCTCGCGACAGGCCTGCTCGATCAGTCCCGTCTCGGGCTTGCGGCAACGACAGCCGTCATCCGGATGATGCGGACAGACATAGAGGCCCGTCAATACCGCCCCCTGCTGCGCCAACTGGTCGCCAAGCCGTTTGTGAATCGCCTTGAGTTGTTGTCCCGTGATGAGGCCCCTGGCCACGCCCGATTGGTTGGTGACCACGATCAATGTGGCGCCGGCCGCAGACAGGCGCGCGAGCGCTTCCCCGACCCCGGGCAATAGCTCAAACGCCTCCGGGTCATTCAGGTACCCCGTGTCCCGGTTCAACGTGCCGTCCCGGTCGAGGAAGACGGTCACGCCGGTTAGAAGATTAGTGCTGGGTGCTGAGTGCTGGGTGCTGAGAGGTGAATGCTGAGTACTGGGCGCTGAGTGCGCAGGATCAAGTCCAGAGTGCTGGGTGCTGAGTGCTGGGTGCTGAGTGGTCACATCGCCAGTCTGGGGGCAGGACATCATCGCCTGTCGAGCGACCGCCACGACCTGCTCCACCGTCACGCCGGTCATGCAACGGTGGTCGATCGGGCATTCGCGCAACAGGCAGGGCGCGCACTCCACCGACGTCCGCACCACCGCGCGACCGTCGCCGAACGGCGCGGTCGTGCGCCAATCCGTCGGGCCGAACACCGCCACCACCGGGACGCCGAAGGCCGCCGCGATATGCATCGGCCCCGTGTCGTTGGTCAGGTAAAGCCGGCATCGTTTCGTGATCGCCATCAGCTCCCGAACCGAGGTCCGGCCGGACAGGACCATCGTCGGGGCTTCGATCTGTCGCGCGATGGCCTCACCCAGCTCCTCTTCCCCTGGAGCGCCGACAATCACCACCTGCGCCGGACGGCCGGTGCGATCGCGACAGAACGCGGCGATCTTGGACGCCGCTTCAGCAAAACGATCCGGCAACCACCGTTTGGCCGTGCCATAGGTTGACCCGGGGTTGAGCCCGATCAAGGTTGCTCCGGCCTGCAGACCGAACTCGGCCAGCCGGGCGGCAGCCGCCGCCTCTTCTTCAGGCTTGAGATAGAGTCTCGGCGCGCAGGGTTCGGTTTCACAGCCGAGTTGCCGCAGCAGTTCCAGATAGTAGGACACCTGATGAGGCACATGGCGAACCTTCGGCACGGCGGTGGTCAATAAGCATCCCCGCCCGTCGGTCGCGTAGCCGTAACGTCTGGGAATCCCGGCCAGGGCCGTGATGAAGGCCGCTTCAAAGGCATTTTGAAACAGGACCGCCAGGTCGAACTTCCGGCCGCGTAATTCTTGGGCAAGTTGCCATTTTCCCCAGAGCCCCTGATGCCGGCCCCGGTGGTCGTAGACCATCGACTCCGCCACATCCGGATGGCCGTCCAGCAACTCGACGATGGAAGGCCGGCCAAGTACCGTCAGGCGAGCCTCCGAAGAGATGCGGCGAAGGGCTCTGATCGCCGGTTCACACATCACCGCATCCCCAAGCCAATTGGGGACGCGAAGCAGGATCTGCGCGGCATCGCGATACGTCATGGTCCTGGCAGGCATCAGAAGAACCGCTCGTTCAACATTGCCAGGAGGGTCGCCTCGCCGGATTTGAACCGAGGTTCCAGCCGCACGGCCCACCAGGTATGGCCGAGACCGACCAATTCCGCCAGTTTGCAGGCGTCCTTCTCGGTCGTCACGATGAGGTCGGCGCCGCAAGCCTCCGCCCGCCTCTGGGCAGCCTCGACTTCTGCGGCGCGATAGGCGTGATGGTCTCGAAACTTCACGTGCTGGACGATCTCCAGGCCCATCTCACGAAGCACCCGCTCGAACGAGGCTGGATTGCCGATGGCGCTGACCGCGACGGCGGTCTTGCCCTTGGCGGCGGTTCCGTCCATCTCGGCGCCCTGCCGGATATTGACGAGGCGCTCCGGCACGAAATCGACTTCCACGGGAACGATTCGATGGCCCAGCGCCTCTTCCACGAGCCTGACCACCCTCTGTCCTCCGTTCCCCTCGCTGGCGCGGGTGATGATCAGGGTCGAACCTCGCGCCGCGGCGGTCAACGGTTCCCGCAGACGCCCGAACGGAAAGTGGCCCTTCAGCCCCTCCACGTCGGTCGCGTCCATCAACAGCAGATTGAGGTCCCGCCAGAGCGACAGGTGCTGGAATCCGTCGTCCAGGACCATGTCATCGATCGGAACGCGATTCAACAGCCAACGGCCCAGCTCATACCGGTCCCGGCCGACGGCGACGATGGCCCTTGGGCACCGACGGGCGATCAGAAACGGCTCGTCGCCCGCCTCCAGCGGGTTGGCCAAGAGATGGTGCCCGTCGGACACCAACAGATGAGCCTCTTGGCTACTGCGTCGATAGCCGCGGCTGAGCACGGCTACCCTCCGGCCCTGCTCCACCAACTGTTGCACGGTCCAGATCACCATCGGCGTTTTGCCCGTTCCGCCGACCGTGAGGTTGCCGATGCTGACCACCCGCACGGGCAACCGGTTGGTGCGCAGCAGTCCCCCACGATAGCAGGCGGCCCGGCATCGGGAGGCCAGTTCATAGGGTAGCGACAACAGCCTCATCAGTGACTGCGGGGCTCCCACCGCTTTTTACCTCGAACCGTTTCCGGCATGGCCCGGGCAGGTCGGCGACGGCATCGCATCGCTCCATACAGGGCGACGGTCGAGAAAGCCCTCCATCGCGTTGAGGCTCCGTTCCAAGGCCCCCTGGTTCTCCTGGAGGGCGGACCGGGCCCGCTGCCCGACTCGATCCAGGTCAACGGGACTGTCCAACAACTGCCTGCAGACTTGAACCATCTGATCGACCGTCCGCACCCTGATCCCGCCGCCGGCCGATTCCAACAGCTCGGCAATCTCCTCGCAGTGGTCCGTGTGGGGCCCAAAGAGCACTGGTTTTCCCCAGGCGGCCGGTTCCAGCAGATTATGGCCTCCGACGGGAGCCAGGGTCCCGCCCACGAAGGTGATCGCGGCATAGTGATACACCGCTCCCAATTCGCCCCTCGTATCCAGCAGCAGCACCCAAGGTTCCGGGGCTCCCTGGAGGCCAGCCGCTTCCATGGCAAGCCGCGAACGCCGCATGGACGGCAAGCCCCGTTGTACAAGCATCCGTTCGATCTCCTCCGTCCGCTCGATGTGCCGCGGCGCCAGGATCAGGGCGAGCGGTCGTTCCTTGCGGATCTGTTCACAGGCCGAGATCAAAAGTTCTTCTTCGCCGGGATGCGTGCTGCCCGCCACCAACACCGGCGGATGCGACTGCCGGGAGATCCAGCCGATCAAGGGCGCGAGCCGGTCTTCTTGCAGGGAAACCGGCGGCTGATCGAACTTGAGGTTGCCCGTGCGCAGGACCCTTTCCGGATCCGCGCCCAAGGCGATGATCCGTTGCGCATCCCGGTCGGACTGCATCAGGCACAGTGACAGCCGGCGCAGGATGAACCGATAGATCTGCCGCACGACAGGCCATTGCTGCCTGATAAACGAGCGGGTCGAAATGCGCCCGTTCAACATGACGGTCGGCACCCCGCGCGCGGCGAGCGAAGTCAGGAGATTCGGCCACAGCTCGGTCTCGACGAACAGGTACAGGCCCGGCCGCAGATGGTCGATCAGCCTGGCCACGGCCCAGGGGTAGTCCAACGGCGCGTAACAATGGGACGCAATGCCGGCCAGCCGCTGCTCGACCGCTTCACGCCCGGTTTCGGTGATAGTCGAGACGATCAGCGGCCGGCCGGGATACCGGGCATGCAGCGATTTGACAAGCGGCGTCACCGCCACCACCTCCCCTAACGACACGGCATGGACCCAGATCACGGAGCCGGCCCCCGGCGTGCTCCCCGCCGGCAAGACCGGCAACTTCAACCCGAGGCGGAACGGCAACCCGCGGCGGCAGCGCCGTTTGGCCAGGAGGATCAGCAAGATGGCCGGCGAGGCCAACAGGAAGAGCATGTTGTACAACGCCACCAGCATGATGCCTCTCCCGCCTGTCCGATGAATTCCCTCGCTCAGGCAGCCCTTCCGCTCAGGCGCGCGGACGGCCGGAGACCATGGCATCGGCGCGGGCCGTCAACTCGTTCAACGCCGCTTCGAGTTCCCGCCGTTTGGCCTCCACCTCCGAATCTGAGGCATCGGGAGAAACCAGGATCGGCTGTCCCCAGAGAAAGAGCCCTCGGGAAAAGGGGAGAGGAATCAGAAAGCGATCCCAGCTCGCGCAGAGTTTTTTTTTGAGCAGCCGAAGGTCACCGGCACGATCGGGAGGCCGGTGGCCTTGGCCAGATGCACGACGCCCGGTTTGGCGACCTGGGCCGGTCCTTTCGGGCCGTCGGGCGTGACGCAGAGATCGCCGCCCTCTTCGCCGGCTCGAATCAGGCTGCGGAGCGCCGTCATCCCCCCGCGGGTGGTTGAGCCGCGCACGCTGTGAAACCCGAACCGGCCGATCAACCGGGCAATGATCTCGCCGTCCCGGTGCCGGCTGATCAACACATGGATCCGGCGCCCCCGATAGGCCAGCGGCATCATCAACTGCCGGCTGTGCCAAAAGGCGAAGATCATCCCCCGCCCGCCGGCGTAATATTCGCGCATGACCTCATCGCCGATTCGGTCCCACCGAATCAGCGCCCCGAGCAGCCGGATGATGAAGGCGCCGACAGGCGGCACGAGCGACAGTTTGATCCAGTTCACCATCTCGTTCAACGTGCGCCGTGATTCGTGACTCGCAAGACCTCGCCTCCCGAACATGCGCGGTGAACGAATACCGCTTCACGATCAGCGTATGACGTCGGCATCCTGGAATTGCATGCTGTGCAACCGGCGATAGGTGCCGTTATGGGCCAGAAGCTGCTCGTGCGTGCCCGATTCCACGATCCGGCCCCGGCTCATGACCACGATCCGGTCGGCCTTCTGGATCGTCGACAGCCGGTGGGCGATGACCAACGTCGTCCTGTTTTTCATGAGGTTCGAGAGCGCCAATTGAACCATTCGTTCAGATTCTGAATCCAGGGCCGACGTGGCTTCGTCCAGGATCAAAATGGGCGGGTCCTTCAGGATCGCGCGGGCGATGGCCAGGCGCTGGCGCTCCCCTCCCGACAGCTTGAGGCCTCGTTCCCCGACGATAGTCTGATACCCCTGCGGCAGCTTCGAGATGAACTCATGGGCGTGGGCGGCATGGGCCGCGCGCATCACCTCTTCTTCGGAGGCTCCGTCCCGGCTGTAGGCGATGTTGTTGCGGATCGTGTCGTCGAACAGCACCACTTCCTGCGAGACGATGCCGATCTGGCTCCTCAACGATCGCAACGTATAGGAGGCGATGTCCTGTCCGTTGATCAGGACCGTCCCGGAGGTCGGGGCGTAAAAACGGGGCACCAGGCTGATCAAGGTGGTTTTTCCGCTGCCGCTGCTTCCGACCAGGGCCACGACCTCCCCGGCCGCCACGTGCAGGTCGATCTCTTCCAGCGCGGCGATGGCATGGCCCGGATATCGAAAGGTGACCCGTCGGAACTCGATGGACTGGGGGCCCGGTTCCAGCGTCAACGTGCCCCGATCCACCTTGTGCTCGTCGTCAAGATCCAATACCATGAACACCCGCTCCGCCGCCGCGACCGCCTGTTGAATCGTGTTGTTGGCTCCGGAGAGCCGGCGGATCGGGGTATAGGCCATGAACATGGCGGTCAAGAACGAGAAGAATGATCCCGGCGTCATGTCTCCCTGGATGACCAGAAACCCGCCGTACCAGATGATCCCGGCAATGCCGATCACGCCGATCACCTCCATGTGCGAGGAGCCCAGGGACGACACCTGGATGGATTTCATCAGGTTTTCCAGCACCGCCCGGTTATGCGTTCGAAAGCGCTCGCGCTCCACCTGCTCCCGGTTGAAGGCTTTGACGACGCGGATGGCCCCCAAGGTCTCCTGAATCGTCGAGGCCATGTCCCCGATCCGTTCCTGGCCGAAGCTTGCGAGCTTGCGCAGCCGCCGCCCCATGCTGGTCATCGTATAGATCGAGAAGGGAATCACAAGCAGGGAGATCGTGGCCAGTTTCCAGTTTTGATAGAACACGACGCCGAGCATCACGACGAGCGTGAGTCCCTGCTGGAAGATGTCCTTGAGGACGCCGGACACCGCGTTCGACATCAGGATCACATCGTTGACGACGCGGGACACCAGCCGGCCGGAATTGTTGGCGTCGTGAAACGACACGGGTAATCGGACCATCTGCTCGAAGAGCTGCTGCCGGATATCGGTCACGACCCGGAAGCCGACATAGTTCATCAGATAGTTTTGCCCGTAGTTGAACAGGCCTTTCAGCACGGCCACCGCCAGGATGGCGAGCGGCAATACCATCAGCAGCGTCGAATCCTTGCTGATGAAAATCCCGTCCAAGACGGGACGAACCAGCCAGGCGTAGACGCCCGAAAGAGCCGCCACCATGGCCGCGCAGACGATCGCCCCCGCCAGCCTGATCCGGTACGAGCCCAGATATTTCAGCAACCGGAGGTACAGGGTCATGCCCGACACACCTTCAGAATCGCCTCGGCGGCGCGAGATGAGGCCCCGGGCTTGCCGAGGGATTCACGAACTTCGCGCAATGCCTCCTTCATCGCCATGGCCGCCTCCGGATCTCGCAAGAGCTTCATCGCCTCCTTGCTCACACGATCGGGGGTCGCTTCCTGTTGGATCAACTCGGGCACAACGCTCCGGCCCGCCACGATATTGACCAGGCCGATCCATTGTACAAGAATCTTGAGCCGGACGATCCAATAGGTCAGCCAGGCGGTCGTATAGAGGAGCACCATCGGGGTCCCGACGATCGCGGCCTGGAGCGTCGCGGTCCCGGACGCCACCAAGAGGACGTCCGCGCAGGCCATGACTTCACTCGCCTGATCCTTCACCACGGTCACCGGGACCTCCCGACCCTGAAGCTGCGAGGCCAGCAGCTCGTCGGAAACGGACCCGGCTTGAGCCAGGACGAACCGGGCCGACGGCTCCTGTTTGAGTATGAGGGTCGCGGCTTCAAGCAGGATCGGCAACAGCGAGCGAATCTCCGATTCGCGGCTTCCCGGCAGCAGGCCGATGACCGGGCCTCCTCCCTCCAGGCCGAACCGGTGCCGGAGCTCCAGTGGATTGTATGAAGGCGCCACCTGATCGAGCAAGGGATGGCCCACGAATTCGCAGGGGACACCGGCCTGCTGATACAGCGCCTGCTCGAACGGCAGGATGACCAGCATCTGATCGACCACCTGCCGAATCAGCGTGATCCGGCCCGGCGCCCAGGCCCAGATCTGCGGCGCGATGTAATAGACCACCCGCTGGCCCGCCGCCTTGGCGACGCGGGCGAGCCGGAGATTCAATCCCGGATGGTCGATGAAGACGACCGCGTCGAACCGGGTCCTGTTCAAGATGCCGGCAAGCCGTCGGTAGTTGTGGTAGGCGCCGAGGAGCACGGAAGGTCCTGGCAGGCCCATATGGTCCAGCCGCTTGAGTCCCGTGACCAGCTCGACGCCGGCCTCGGCCATGCGATGCCCGCCCACCCCGACCAATTCGGAATCGGGCCGCAACGCGCGCAGGGCCTTGGCCAGATTCGCGCCGTGCGCGTCGCCGGACGCTTCTCCTGTCACGATGAAGAGTCGAGACATGCGATCGGGGCCATCCGCGAGGCCATTCGATGGTTCGGACCCGTTCCTGACGAAGTTCCTCAGTCCTACGCGTCCGCTCCGCGCGACGCGCTGCCGGACGGAGATGCCTGCTGCTGACGGCGCAAGAACGAGTCGATCGCCTCCCGGACCTGATAGGCGAGGGCCAGCGCGGCGGTGCCCGCCTCTCCGGACACGGCGGCCGGCGCGCCGGTCATGACGGAGGCGAGAAACGACTGCAATTGAAGCTTGAGCGGTTCCTCATCGGAGCCGACGAGCTGTTCCATGTCGAGTTGGGGCTTCGCGCCCTGATCCGTCCGCCGCCGGTACACCACCGCATGCCTGGTCTGATAATCCACCGAGACATACCGGTCCCGTTGAAACACGCGCAGGCGCCGCATGCGGTTCATCGAGACGCGGCTCGACGTGAGGTTGGCCACGCACCCGCCGCCGAATTGAATGCGCGCATTCGCAATATCGACATGGGACGACAGCACCGGCACGCCGGCGGCGCGCACCTCTTCCACCGGGCCGGGATTGAAAGAGAGGACCATGTCGAGGTCGTGAATCATGAGATCGAGGATGACGTCCACATCGGTGCCCCGTTCTCCGAAGGAGCTGAGCCGGTGACACTCGATGAACGACGGGGCATCGATGTGGGGCCGCGCGGCGAGCATGACAGGATTGAACCGCTCGCTGTGACCGACCTGCAGGATGCAGCCGCGCTCCGCCGCAAGCCGTACCAACTCCCGGGCCTCTGCCAGGCGGGCCGCGATCGGCTTTTCGACCAAGACATGCCGGCCGCGGTCGAGGCAGCGTTTGGTCACCTCATAATGGGCGGTGGTGGGCACCGCGACGCTGACCGCCTGGACGGAGTCGATCAGCTCATCCAGCCGGGAGAAAACCAGGCCGCCGTGACGCTCCGCAATCAGTCGCGCCCGTTCCGGATCGGCATCGAACAGGCCGACCAGTTGCGACTCCGGGAGAGCGGCGTAGAGCCGCGCATGGTGCTGTCCCAGATGCCCGACCCCGATGACTCCAGTGCGTATCTTTGGCATAGACTCCGTTAATCGTGAAGCGTCAACCGTGAACCGTGAAGGCGAAGCTTGTCTTATAGAGTATCTTCTCGGTTAACGAATAACGTTTAACGATGAACGTCCCCGCGCAGTCCCACAATGGCGATACCCGCGCGGTTGGCCGCCTGGAGCATCTCTGCCCGGTCCAACAGCACGCTGCGCCCCGCTTCGAGCGCCAACACGTTCGCCTTGACCGACCGCATCACCTCGATGGTGCGCGGCCCCACGGCCGGAAGGTCGAAGCGCAGGTCCTGCTGCGGCTTGCTTCGCTTGACGACCACCGCCCCGCCCGCGGCCAGCTCGCCACCCCGTCGAATGGCCCCGTCCGTTCCCTCGACGGCTTCCACCGCCACGACAACACGGTCCTTAACCACCACGCATTGGCCGATGTCGAGGCGGCCGATGTCGCGCGCCACCTCCCAACCGTATCGAATGTCCTCCCATTCCTTGTCGGTCGGCTTCCGGCTGGAGAGGACGCCCTCCTCCACCAACACGCCTTCCAGGCCGAAGGTGGACTCCCGGATCATGATCCC
Organism: Nitrospira tepida; assembly: GCF_947241125.1. Taxonomy (NCBI): domain Bacteria; kingdom Pseudomonadati; phylum Nitrospirota; class Nitrospiria; order Nitrospirales; family Nitrospiraceae; genus Nitrospira; species Nitrospira tepida. The sequence goes on from NZ_OX365700.1 coordinate 3,207,257, forward strand.
TTCGCGCTCCAGCTCGGCGGCGAACTCGCGCAGGATGTCGTCGTCCCGCCAGATCGCCAGGCGGGCGGCCATGGCCAACGTGCGGAAGTCCGGCCGCACGGTCGTGAAGACGTGGGTCTTCTTCACTCCCCCGAGCATGACCGCTTCCGTCACGCCCTCGCTCTTCAACGCCTGAACCAGCTTGTTGAGTTGGCCGATTTTGATCCAGTGGATGCGATCGACATGGTCGGCCAGCTCCGGCTCCGTTTCGCCGACATGCGCGACCGCGTAGACCTGATAGCCCAACCGACGGGCGTTGTCGGCGAAGATCACCGGAAAGCGCCCGTTGCCGGCGATCAACCCGATGCGCCGCGCCTCGGTCGCGGACCCAGCCTCGCGGCTCATGTCACTCATCCGTTTCTTCGTCGCGCCCGACGGACGCGCAGAGCCCGCGCTTCGTGCCGTCCACGAAGTCCGTCATCTCCATCACGTGTTTGTGGTTCGCGAATTCCTTGCGCGCGAGCTTGACGGATTCGGCCAACCGGTGGCCGGACCGGAACAGCAGATCATAGGCCCGCTTGAGCACGGCCAGTTGGTCGTTGGTAAACCCCTGCCGCTTGAGCCCGATGTAGTTGATGCCGTACATGCGGGCCCGGTATCCGCCCGCCGCTCTCGTGAAGGGGGCGACATCCTGCGTGAGGCCGCAACAGCCTCCGACCATCGCATAGGCCCCCACGCGGACGAATTGATGGATGCCGGTCAAGCCGCCGATGATCGCATGATCGCCGATCGTGATGTGCCCGGCCAGATTGGCGCAGTTCGCCATGATCAGGTGATTGCCGAGATGGCAATCGTGGGCCACGTGCACGTAGGCCATCAGGAAGTTGTGGTGTCCGAGCCTGGTCACCCCGCCGCCCTGCACCGTGGCGCGGTTCACGGTCACGTACTCCCGCAGGATATTATCGTTGCCGATGACCACCTTGGTGGGCTCCCCCTTGTAGTGGAGGTGCTGGGGCGGGCCTCCGACCGAGGCGAACGGATACAGGTGGCATCGCTCGCCGATCTCCGTCCACCCGTCCACGGACACGTGCGACACGAGTTTCGTGCCTCGTCCGATGCTGACATGTTCGCCGACGACGCAATAGGGGCCGATGACGACATCGTCCGCCAGTTCGGCCTTCGGGTGCACAACCGCCGTTGGATGAATCTCCACTCGCGTTCCTCCCGTTAATCGTTACCCGTCGTTCGTTCACCGTCTTGTTTGCGCCAATCTTGCATATTACGTTTCACGTTCACGATTAACGATTCACGTCTTCCGCTTTTTCGTCCGTCACCATCGCCGTAATTTCCGCTTCACAGACGAGATTGGTCTCCACGAACGCGCGTCCCTGCATCTTCCAAAACGGCTGGCGGCGCTTGATCACGTCAATCTCGAACCGCAACTGGTCCCCGGGAATCACCGGCCTCCGAAATTTGGCCTGATCGACCCCCGTCAAATAGACGACCGGCTTGCCCGTCGCCGGCGCCGACTTGAAGGCCAGCACGCCGCCGACCTGAGCCATGGCCTCCAGGATCAGAACGCCCGGCATGATGGGGCGGCCTGGGAAATGGCCCTGGAAGAAGGGCTCGTTGGCGGTCACGTTTTTGATGCCGACGATGCGCTGCCCCGACTCCCATTCCCTGATCCGATCGACCAGCAGGAATGGATAGCGATGTGGCAACAACTGCAGGATGTCACCGATGTCCAGCTCCGGCATGGATCTCGCCCCTCCTCCGTCGCAACGCCTGGGCCGCATCGCGGCCCGGCGCCTGCCGCTCGTGGCTACGGCTTGAATTGACGGTCAAACTCCTTGATGACCTCATCCGTGATATCGACCGACCGATTGGCGTAAATGACGATTTTCACGCTGGCTTCCGTGCCCGTATCCAGGACGGCGGCAAACCCGCGGCGCTGCGCCACTTTCAGCGCCGCCTCGGAGATCTTTTTCGAATACTGCTCGAACAGCTCTTTCTGCTTCTGCTGGATCTCCCGGTTGAAATCCTGCACGCGGCGTTGGTACGCATCCAGCTTCGCGCGAAAGAGGTTTTGTTTCTCCTGTTTCTGCTCGTCCTTTAAGGTTCCGTCCTGCAGGACTTTCTCCAATTCCTTGAGCTCCTCCTCGTCCGAGCTGACGATTTTCTGTCTGGTTGCGGAGAAGGTCTTCAGCTCCTCGATCGCGCGCTGCCCGGTCTTGGATTTATCCATGACGGTCTGCTGATTGACGACGGCGACCGAAAACGACTCCGCCCCCATGGCGCCGGCCGTCCAACACAGCATCGCCCCGACGACCGCGAGCACGCCCGCTCCCGCCGCCACCCACTTCCGCCGAACAAGCCCATGGGATGATTGGTCCGCTGTCATCGTCGCCCCTATTCCTTGTTCAATTCGTCGATCACCCGATTGGAGAGATCCAACGTGCTGTCGCTGTAGACCGTCGGCCCTCCGCGGCCCCGTTCCAGCACCAGCAGGAGGTTCAACTGCTTCGCCAGGTTCGAGACCACGCGCTCCATCTTCTCGTGAAACCCGTCCAGCACTTCCTTCTGTTTCTCCTGCACTTCGCGATTCAACTCCGCGGCCTTCTGCTGGTACTCGGCCATCCGGCGCCGGAACTGCTCTTCGCGCTCGCGCTTGGCGTTGGCGCTGAGGACGCTCCCCTGCTTGACGAAGTCCTCCTCCATGCGCCGGAGTTCCCGCTCTTCCAGCTCAATGAGCGCCTGCCGGTTCTTGGTGAAGGTCGCCATGGTGTCTTTGGCTTTCTTGCCGGGATTGCTCTCGTTGAGTACCCGTTGCGCATCGATCACGCCGATGCGCAGGTCCGACTGCGCGGGCGCCGCCGCGCACCCGGCCAACAACAAGAGGGCTCCGACCGGCCACAGCCGCCGCATTCCGCCTCGAGACGTCATGTTTCCCACCATACGCAGCAGAGTCGGCAGCCGGGGCGCCGGTTCACGCGGGCGGAGACCGCCCGACCGTTTGCTCTAGAACAACGATCCGACCGTAAATTCGAACACGCCCTTCCGCTCGTTCGGGTTGGGGTCCAAATTGATCCCGTAGGCCGCCCGGAGGGGACCGAAGGGAGAAATCCACCGGACTTCCAACCCGGCCGAACTCCGCAAATTGAAATTGACCGGCTCATTCTCATCGAACCCCTTTCCGTAATCGAAGAAGATCACGCCGTTCAGCTTGGCCTCGGTCGAGATCGGGAAGATGAAGTCGAAGTTGAAGATGAGCTCCTTCGCCGCGCCGAGCAGGGAGCCGCTCGGCGTCACCGGTCCCGCCCGGCCGAAGACGAATCCGCGCATGGTGTTGATGCCGCCGACGAAAAACCGCTCGGTCAGCGGGATCGGCTTCCCGTGCCGTCCTTCGACCACTCCATACCGTCCACGCACGGCGAACCGCGTGTCGAAGAACAGCGGGGTATATTTGATGACGTCGAAATAGTATTTGTAAAAATCGTTGGACCCGCCGAGATAGGGGGTACCGAGGTCGAATCCCACGGCCGTCCGGAGACCCGTCCGAGGGTCCAGATAGTAATCCCGCGTGTCCCGCGACAGGAGCGTTCGAAAACCCGTCGTGGTCTGCCGTCCAAGCTGCTGGGTGATGAACTCGGGCGCGTCGATGGTCGCGTCCCGGTAGTTGAGCTGCTCGGCGAACGGCGTGATGCTCCCGAAGATATACTCGGAGAACCACCGGCCGAACGTCCCGCTCACCCCCTGCTTTTCCTCGAAGTACGTCAGATAATTCGTAAACGTGCTGTAGATGTCGAGCTGCATCGACGTGAGCGAATCGTTGACGTAGGGGTTGCGGAAGCTGATCAAGCCGAGGCTTCGGCGCTGGCCGAGCTGTCCCCGGATCCGGCCCAAATAGCCATACCCGCCCAGGTTGCCCTCCGTAATGTCGGCGACCGCCACCAGCTTGTCCAACGTGCTGAAGCCGCCGCCGATGCTGAACATGCCGGTGGATTTTTCCTTGACCTTGACGTCCAGATCGACCTTGTCGCTCTCCACCTGTTTGGGGAGAATTTCGACGGTTTCGAAGAAATTCAAATTGTTCAGCCGCTGGAAGCTCCGTTTCAAGGACACGGTGTCGATCACGTCGGACTCGTTCACGCGCAATTCCCGCCGGATGACGTTGTCCCGCGTCTTGTCGTTGCCCGAGATTCGGATCTGCCGGATGCGGGTAAGCTCGCCCTCCTTGATGTTGAAAATGATGGAGGCGGTCTTGTCGTCCTGGTTGGGCGTTACGTTCGGATTCACGTCGGTGAACGCGTAGCCCTTGGCGCCGTATTTGTCCGTCAAGCGGGTGACCTCGTCGCGGATCTTGGCGCGCTGAAAGATCTCGCCTTCGTAGATCTTCATGCCCTCGCGGAGCTCCGGCTCCTCGAACACCGTGTTGCCGCGGAAGCCCACCTGGCTGACGGTGAACGGCTCCCCTTCGACAATGGCGAAGGTCACGATGAACCACTTTCGGTCCTCCGTCAATTCGATCGTCGGCAACCCCACCTGCATATTGAGGTAGCCCTTGTTCATATAGACTTCCCGGATCCGCTCGAGATCGTTCGGCACTTCCTCCCGTTTGAGCAGGCCGGCGTCGGAGAACACCGAGGGAATCGTGAACCGGGTCAAGAGCGCATACCACGGCACCCATTCCCGGGTCGCCATGACGGACAACAGCTCCTTCTTCGTGACCGACTTCATCCCCTCGAAATTCACGGTCTTGATCCGGGCGCGCTCGCCTTCGCGGATATAGAAAGTCAGCCGCTTGCGGTCCTCATCCAGCGTCTGAATGATCGGCACGACCTCGACGTTGTAATATCCGTCCTCCTGATAGGCGCCTCGGATCTTCTCCGCGCTTTCCTTGACCAGTTGCGGATCAAGAAAGGTCTGGCCGCGGATGGTGATTTTCTCCTTGAGCTTGTCCTCGCTGAGTTCCTCGTTGCCGTCGAACAGGATCTCCGTGATGAAGGGCTTCTCCTTGACGATGAAGGACACCGCCATGCCGTCCGGCACCGCTTCGACTTCCGATTGGACGTCCTCGAAGAAGCCGGTCTCATAAAGCAGACGCATCTGCTTCCGCACCGCGTCGGGCGTGTAAGGATCCCCGGCCTTGAGCGTCAGGCGGCCCTGGATGGCCGACGTTTCAATCCGGCTGTTGCCTCGAATGACGACGGACGTGACCTTCTGGACGGCCTCCTGCGCGGCCGCCACGACCGCGAGACCCGCCATCAACAGCCCGATCAGCCCTATCCAAAGCAAGGCAAGACGTGCGCGAATCACTCACCGGTGCCCTTCGTAGGCGCCCCACTGGTCCACCAGACTTGATCTGCAAGTCTCGCCGCGCGGCGGCGCGAGAGCCTTGTGCCACTTCCTCCACCGCCTGTCGCAGGGGATTCTTTCGACTTACAGGCTGCCGAGGCCCATCTGAACCGGTCCGTTCCGCCGTCGGACCGGACCGAAAGGAGGAGTGTCGAAGAAAATCGACGAATTATAATTTTCGCTGCGGACAATGTAAAGCGAGTTTCCTCGCCCACGGCGCGGCCCGCGTCCGCGCGAAGCGGTCACTTCCTTGACTTCGCGTACCCCATCACATACTATCCAGAATGTCCGCCGGTTTCTCATCTCGGCCATCTCAATACCCCATGAAGGTTCGCAAAGCCGTATTCCCAGCCGCGGGGTTGGGCACCCGCTTTCTCCCCGCCACCAAGGCCTCTCCCAAGGAGATGCTGTCGCTTGTCGACAAGCCGTTGATTCAATATGCCGTGGAGGAGGCCGTCGCCTCCGGCATTGAAGACATCATCATCATCACCGGCCGGGGGAAGCGGGCGATCGAGGACCATTTCGACCGGTCGTTCGAGTTGGAAGAAAACCTGCGCTCCAACGGCAAGCTCGATCTGCTCAAGGAAGTCGAGGGCATCTCCCAGCTCGCAAATTTTTGTTACGTCCGCCAGCCGGAGGCCCGCGGGTTGGGCCATGCCGTGCTCTGCGCGCAACATCTGATCGGCGACGAGCCGTTCGCGGTGATACTGGGCGACGAGATCATCGACGCGCCGGTCCCCGGATTGGCGCAGCTGATCGAGGTCTATCACAGCAAGAAGGGCGGGGTCGTCGGCGTCCAGGAAGTCCCGGACAGCGAGGTCAACCGGTATGGGATCATCAAGCCTAAGGCGCTCAAGCCCGGCCTGTTCCGGGTGGAGTCGATCGTGGAAAAGCCGGCCCGCGTGGATGCGCCCTCGAACTATGCGGTGATCGGGCGCTACGTGCTCCCGCCGTCCATCTTTCCCATCTTGCGGGACACCAAGCCGGGCAAGAACGGCGAGATCCAGTTGACGGACGCACTCCGGACCCTCGCCGTCCACTCGCCGATGTACGCCGTCGAGGTCAAGGGGTCCCGCCACGACGCGGGCGACAAACTCGGCTTTTTGGTCGCCACGGTCGAATTCGCCCTGCGCAACCCGCGCCTCGGACCGGCCTTCAGCGAATATCTAAAAGAACTCAAGCCGCGCCTCGGCAAGACCCCGCATCACTGAGGAGCGACACAGGACCGGGCACTGCCCGTGCGAGAGGACTGTTGATGAACGAGCCAGCGTCCAACGATCAGCCGGTTGAATCCGTCTCCAGCGCCGACGTGCCAGACCAGCTTCCGCTCCTGCCGGTCCGGGACATCGTCGTCTTCCCTTACATGGTGCTGCCGCTCTTCGTCGGCCGCGAAATGTCGATCAAGGCCATCGAAGCGGCGCTGGCCGGCAACCGGATGATCTTCCTCGCGACCCAGAAGGCGCTGGACGTGGAGAATCCCACGCCCGACGACATCCACAGGATCGGCACCGTCGGCATCATCATGCGCATGCTGAAGCTCCCCGACGAGCGCATCAAGATCCTCGTGCAGGGGATCGTGAAGGCACGGGTCGTTGATTACATCCAGCAGGACCCCTATTTCTCCGTGAGAATCGAAAAGGTCGTGGAGAACAAGGCCGTCGCCCCGACCCTGGAGAGCGAAGCCTTGATGCGGACCGTCAAGGAACAAGTCGAGCGACTGGTCAGCCTGGGGAAGGTGCTCATCCCGGACGTCATGGTCGTCATTGAGAACCTGGAGGACCCCGGCCGCCTGGCCGATATGGTCGTCTCCAACCTCGGCCTCAAGGTAGACATCACCCAGAGCGTGCTGGAGATCCTGGACCCGCTGGGACGGCTCAAGCAGGCCAGCGAAATTCTCTCCAAAGAGATCGACGTCCTGTCGATGCAGCAGAAGATCCAGGCGCAGGCCAAGGGCGAGATGGACAAGACCCAGCGCGAGTACTTTCTCCGGGAGCAGCTCAAGGCCATCCAGAAGGAGCTGGGCGAGCTCGACGAACGGTCCGAGGAGATCGCCGAGTTCCGGAAGCGCGTCAAGGACGCCAAGATGCCGGAGAAGGTTCTGAAGGAGGTCGAGAAGCAGCTCAAACGCCTGGAGAAGATGCATCCGGACACGGCGGAATCCGCCACCGTGCGCACCTATCTGGAATGGATGGTGGAGCTGCCCTGGAGCAAGAAATCCAAGGACAACCTCGACATCAAGGCCGCCGCCAAGGTGCTGAACGAGGACCACTACGACCTGGAAAAGGTCAAGGAGCGGATTCTCGAATACCTGGCGGTGCGCAAGCTCAAAGACAAGATGAAGGGGCCCATCCTCTGCTTTGCCGGTCCTCCGGGCGTCGGCAAGACCTCGCTGGGCAAATCCATCGCGCGGGCGCTCGGGCGCGAGTTCGTCCGGATCAGCCTGGGCGGCGTCCGCGACGAGGCCGAAATCCGAGGCCACCGCCGGACCTACGTCGGGGCGTTGCCGGGCCGGATCATCCAGGGCATCAAGCAGGCCGGCACCAACAACCCGGTGTTCATGCTCGACGAGGTGGACAAGGTCGGGATGGACTTCCGCGGAGACCCCTCGGCGGCCCTGTTGGAGGTCCTGGATCCGGAGCAGAACCACGCCTTCAGCGATCACTATCTGGGCGTGCCGTTCGATCTGACCGACGTGATGTTCATCGCGACCGCGAACTTGATGGACCCGATCCTGCCCGCCTTGCGCGACCGCATGGAGATCATCGAGATTCCCGGCTATACGGAAGAGGAGAAGCTCGGCATCGCCTTGCGATACATCGTCCCGCGCCAGCTCACCGAGCACGGGATCTCGGAGAAACACATTCAAATCGGAGAAGCCGCCCTGCGCCAAATCATCTCCCACTACACGCGCGAGGCCGGCGTCCGCAACCTCGAACGGGAAGTGGCCAACGTGATGCGGAAGGTGGCCAAGAAGGTGGCGGAAGGGAAGGGGCAGTGTCAGACCATTACGCCCGCGAACCTGCACAAATACCTGGGCGTGCCCAAGTTCGTGCCGGACCCCGAGCAGGAAAAGGACGAGGTCGGCGTGGCGACCGGGCTGGCCTGGACCGAGACCGGCGGCGACGTGCTCTACATCGAAGCGACCGCGATGAAGGGGAAGGGGCACCTGACCCTCACGGGACAGTTGGGCGACGTCATGAAGGAATCGGCGCAGGCGGCGTTGAGCTACGTCCGGTCTCGGGCCAAGCTGCTGGGGATCAATCCGGACGTGTTCGCGAAGACCGATCTGCACATTCACGTGCCGGCCGGCGCCATTCCGAAAGACGGCCCGTCGGCCGGCATCACGATGGCCACCGCCATCGCCTCCACGCTCGCGAATCTCCAGGCCCGCCGCGACGTGGCCATGACCGGCGAAGTGACACTACGCGGACGCGTCCTGCCGATCGGAGGATTGAAAGAAAAAATTCTGGCCGCCAAGCGGGCCCACATCACCACCGTGATCCTGCCGAAACGAAACAAGAAGGATCTGGACGAGATTCCCAAGCACCTGTTGAAGGGCTTGCAATTCGTGTTTGCCGAGACGATGGACGACGTGATCAAGGCCGGGTTGAGGCGCCTGCCCGTCTCCCTGACGCGGGGCAACGGGGCGCATCACACCCGCGCCCAGAAATCCACCCGTAAACCGGTCCGCCAGGCGGTCCCGGCGCCGCGGCGACCGAGCCGGCCGGCGCCGAGCATCCACCCAGTCCACCTGTAACATGCCGGCTCGCCGGAGGCAGCAGGGACCTCGACGGCTCGAAGAGTTCGCGTTCATCAATCTGATCAAACGCCGGTTCGGTCGCGTCCCCCGCCGTGTCGCTATGGGCATCGGAGACGACGCCGCCGTGGTGCGGGGCCCATCGACGCGGGATTGGGTCGTCACGACGGACCTGCTCGCCGAGGACGTTCATTTTTCTCTCGACACGACCTCGTTCGACGATCTCGGATACAAGGCCGCGGCCGCCAACCTGAGCGACATCGCCGCCATGGGAGGTTCGCCGACCTACCTCCTGATCGCGCTGGCCATTCCCACAACCCTGTCCCAATCGGACCTTTCGCGCTTGTACCAGGGTCTCCATCGGGCCTGCCGCCCGCACCATGTGGCACTGATCGGCGGGGATACCTCCTCTTCCCGCGCCGGCCTGTTCCTCACCATCACCCTCATCGGGGAGATTGCCCGAGGCCGCGCTGTCCTTCGATCCGGAGCCAGGCCGGGAGACCTCCTGTACGTCAGCGGCACCTTGGGGGAGTCGCAGGCCGGTTTGATGTTGCTAGGGAAGGCCCTCACGCGCGGGATTCGGCGAGGCCTCGCGCCGGCCGACCGGGCTCGCTTGATCGGCCGGCACCGGCGCCCGACTCCTCGCGTGGCACTCGGAGAGGCGCTCGCGTCGCGACGGCTGGCGACCGCCATGATCGACCTCTCCGACGGCCTGTCCGGAGACCTCGCCCATCTCTGCGAGGAAAGCCGCGTCGGCGCCCTGCTGGATCGTTCGGCCCTGCCTCTTTCACCTGCCCTGAGGAGATTTGCCGCGCTGGCCGGCTCTTCTGCCGAGTCTCTGGCGCTTCAGGGAGGCGAGGACTATGAGCTGTTATTCACCCTGTCTCCCCGGCATGAAGCCGCGGTGCAGCGTCTCGGCCGGCAACTTCGCGTGCCCGTCACCAACATCGGCCGCATGATGCCAGCCCGCTTCGGCATGAAGGAGCGGGATCGCCACGGCAGCCTGAAGGACCTGGCCGTCACCAGTTATCGACATTTCACCTGAGCCAGCTCCACGCGACCGATGCGTTCCTCGTCTCGACTTCGCAGCCTGTTGCGCCAGCTCCTCCACTTGCAGGAGTCTCCCCACAGGACCGCGCTTGCGTTCGCCCTCGGCGTCTTTTTCACCTTCTCGCCCCCCTATGGACTCCATATGATGATGGCCGTGTTCTGCGCCTGGGCCTTCCGGCTGAACTTTGTCGCGCTGCTGGCGGGCCTCTGCGTCAATACCCCCTGGACGATCGTGGCCGTCCTTGGCGGGACGCTCTGGCTGGGCTGCCTCCTGCTCGGCGTCCCCTTTCCGACCTCGCTCGATTGGGGCGATACCAGCCCATCGGCGATTTTCAATCAGGTGAAGCCCTATCTCCTGCCCTTCATCGTCGGCGGGACGGTCCTCAGCCTGGCCGCAGGACTGCTCGCCTATCCGATCGCCTATTGGCTGATCACGCGCTATCGGGAACGAGCGGGCGGCGAGGTGCGGGAGGCCCCGTTGCCGCCTTCCAGAGGCCTCGGGTAAGATGCGGACGATCCCGCACAGACGCATGACGCCCTCGAACGACGCCGCGGCCAAGCCCTACGACGGATGCGCGCTCATCGCCGATCCGATCCATGACTATGTCTTCTTCACCGTGCCGCTGGATTCGCCCGACGCCTCCGAGCGGACGGAGAAGGACTTGATCGACTCGGCCTGGGTCCAGCGCCTCCGGTATATCTATCAGCTCCAAAGCGCCCGGTGGGTCTACCCCTCGGCCGAACATAGCCGGTTTGTCCACTCGGTCGGCACGATGCACGTGGCCGGACGATTCGCCCGGCACCTCCATCCCTTTCTCAAAGAGGCGGCCCCGGACTGTCCGTCCATCAACTTTGTAGAGGAGTTTCTGCGGGTGACCGCCCTGGTGCATGACATCGGCCACGGCCCCTTCTGCCATTTCTTCGACGACAACTTCCTCGCGGCCTACCATCTCACGCACGAACGGATCGGCCAGATCATCATTCGCGACCATCTCGGCCCGACGATCAGAAAGATCCGCCGCAGCCCGAGCGGCCCCTTCGCCAAGGGCGAGGAACTGGACCCGGCGCAGATCGCCCACATCATCCTGAAGGAGAAGGGGAAGGACAACTCCCGGCTCCCTCGATGGTTGACATACCTCCAGCCGGTCATCTCGGGCAGTTATACGGCCGACAATCTCGATTACGTCCTGCGGGATTCCTACATGTGCGGGGTGGCGGTCGGCCCCGTGGATCTGGACCGTCTGATCCACTACACGATGCTGACCAAACAGGGGTTCACCATCCATAAGACGGGCCTCCCCGCGCTTCAGATGTTCCTCACCACGCGCATGTACCTGTACTCGAACGTCTACTACCATCGCACCACCAGGGCGATCGACATCCACCTCCGCGATATCTTCGGCGACAGCATGAGGCTCTTGTTTCCCTACGATCCGCGGCGCCGTATGGACCGCTACCTCGATCTGACCGATTGGTCGCTCCTCGAAGAAGTCCGCACCTGGCGGTCCTCGCGCCATCGGAACCGGCGCCGGCTCGCGGCGGAATGGGCGAGAATTCTAGGGCGCGATGTGAAGTGGAAAATGGCCTACAGCACGGTGCTCAAGGAGAAGGGGCAGGAGCGAGGGCTCGACTTCCCCAGCCATACGCACTTCGAGCAGTTGATCACAAAGGAGCTTCCCGCCTCCCGACAGCGGATCGCCTTTCGCGTCGACATGGCTCCGCTGGATCCCCGCCCGGATCCGAAAGACCTGAGCAGCAAGCCGCTGTTCGTCTACGACCCCGGGACCAAAGGGGTCTCTCGGGAGCCGTTGGAGGAATTTCTCGATCTCCTGCCCACCAGGCTGGTCCAGTTCCGCATTTACGCGCTTGATCACGAGCACGACGCGGACCTCTCACGGGCCGCCGCTTCCGTGCTTAATCGGACCCCCTCCAGCAGCCCCACCAACGTCTAGCCGGCTCCGGAAACCCGTCTTGGATGGTAGGGCGCTTGCTCAGTCCGCGCGGTCTGCCGTGCGAAATCGCGATAGAAGGGGGAAATCAGCGAAGGGGCTGGACGTTATCGAGGGGCGGCGCCGTTGAGCAACGGGAGGCCGACCAGCGCATAGGGATTGATCCAGGCCCCGTTGACCCGAGCACCCCAATGGAGATGCGGACCGGTCGCCCGGCCGCTCGCGCCGACCTTGCCGATCACTTGACCCGCCTTGACCGGATCGCCGTCCTTGACGAGGACTTCGGAGAGATGAAAATACATCGAGTACAGGCCGAGCCCGTGATCCAGGTAGATGCCGAGCCCGGAGAACACGTGATCGACCGTCAACCGCACGATGCCGTCGTTCGTCGCCACGACCTCGGTCCCCGCCGGGGCGGCGATGTCTTCCCCCCGATGGGGGCTCTTGGGCTGGCCGTTCAACACGCGGACGCTCCCGAACCGTCCGCTCCGCTTGCCGCCCACCGGCTCCCGGAAATCCACCGACCATAACCGGATGCGCGAATCCTCCGCCAACGCCGCCCGCACCTGTTCCTGTTCGCTCTTGTAACGGGCCAACCCCTCCTCGTCGAGGTCGACCTTCTCCTTCGGCAGCTTCAGCCGCTCGACGTTGAATTTCTCTTTGAGCACGAGGATGTTGTAGCTCAGACGCCGCTGCTGTTCCCCGTTTCGGACCTCGACCACCAGCTCATGCGTCCCCGGCTCGTCCTGCAAATCGAGACCGAGCAACGCCACGAAGCCCTGGCCCTGCCCGGGCCGATACTCGGGAAAGAACGGAATCGTTCGTCCCATGAAAGTTCCGGACAGGACCGCGGTCGGCTCCTCGATCGGCACCTTGACGACCAATACCTGTCCCTGTTTCCCGCTGAGTTGCCCGTCGGTGCCGTGGAGGACCTGCGGGCCGGATGGAAACCATTCCACCGGAAAGATGCTTGCGAGGATGACAATGGCCGAGAGCGTCACCCGCTCGGCGTAACCCATGGCCAATGACGGCCTGGCGGACGGGAGCCTCATCGGTAGAACCTCAATCCGGCCACCTGAGAGACCAGCTCCTCCACCCGCCGGTTGATGGGGCTGAAGGGATCCATGCACAGGATCGTTTCTTCCCAATAGCCGTTCAACTTCAAGTAGGTCCAGTCCACGGTATACGAGCGGTTCTTCGCGCGCGCGAACCGGATGAAGTCGCCGCGCACCTTGGCGCGGGTGGTCTGCGGCGGCACGGACATCGCCCGCTGAATCGATTCTTCTCCGACGATCCGTTCGACCATGCCCTTGGACTCCATCAGATAATAAAGCCCCCGGGTCCGTTTGACATCATGAAATTGCAAATCCATCAGGAACACGCGCGGGTCGTCCCAGCCGCAGCCCTTTTTCTCGACGAACGACTGGATGAGATGTCGCTTGGCGACCCAATCCACTTCCCGGACCAGTTGCATGGGGTCCTCGTCCAGCCGGTCCAGGACGACGGCCCATTTCGACAGCACATCGTCCATCACTTCATCATAGGGCTGCGTCCCCAGATACTCGCGGGCCCGTTCGAGATAGGCGCGCTGTATCTCGATGGCGCTCATTTGCCGGCCATCGTCCAGCCGGATTTTCTTTTTGAGCGTCGGATCGCGCGAGATCTCCCGGATCGCCTTCACCGGATCCTCCAACTCCATGCCGGTGACGTTGAATCCGTCCTCGATCATCGACAGCACCAGCGCCGCCGTTCCGATCTTGAGGTAGGTGGCAAACTCCGACATGTTGGAATCGCCGACGATGATGTGCAGGCGGCGGTACTTCTCCGCGTCGGCGTGCGGCTCGTCCCTGGTATTGATGATGCTCCGGGACGACGTGGTCGAAGAGGAGGTCTTCTCGTGGATGTGCTGGGCGCGTTGCGAGATGAAGAACTGCGGCTTGCCCGAGACCTTCAACACCTTGCCGGAGCCGGAAAAGATCTGGCGGGTGACGAAGAACGGGATCAACTGCTCGGTCACTTTCCAGAAATCCACGTCCCGCCGCATCAGGTAATTCTCGTGGCAGCCGTAGGTGTTGCCAAGAGAGTCGGTATTGTTCTTGAAAATATAGATCTCGCCGGACAGGCCCTCCTCCCGGAGCCGCTCCTCCGCCGCCGGGAGACAGGCCTCGAGCAGGCGCTCGCCCGCCTTGTCATGCACGACAAGATCCACGATGCTGTCGCATTCCGGCGTCGAATATTCGGGATGGCAGCCGGTGTCCTGATAGAAGCGCGCCCCGTTGACCAGAAAGGCGTTGGAGGGCCAACTGTTGGGAATCAACCCTTCGAAGATATAGCCGAGCACCTTCTCCATGGGCAGGTAGATGCGCCCATTGGGAGAGAAGATGAGGCCGTATTCGTTCTCAAGGCCGAAAATCCGAGGTCTCATGAGGTTCTGGGCCGGTAAAATTGAGCATACACGCCATCCGGGCGCACTGCAACCGACGGAGGTCGATGAGGGGTCGAAAGAAAGGTGTTACGTGGCCAGCAGCCGCTTCACGTCCTGGACGGGAATGCGACGGAACTTCCGGCCGTCTCGCGTACGGTCCAGAACCGCCACTTCGAGGCTTTCCAGGGCCAACTTCTGGGTGGAGCCGCTTTCGAGGGCCGCCAGGGAGAGGGACAGGGCTTGGCTCAGCGAGGGCAAGGTGCCGGGCAGGCGATCCTTCAGAAAACCCTGCAGCACCTCGGCGCGCCCGCCGATCACGGCGAACCCCCGCTCGTCGATGATGCTGCCGTCGAAGGAAATCCGATAAATTTCGTTGGGCTGACCGGACGAGCCCACGCCCACGACCAGGATTTCCACCTCCAGCGGCTTCAACTCCTGGCTGAAGATGGTCCCCAGCGCCTGCGAATAGGTGTTCGCCAGTGACCGGGCCGTCACATCCTCCCGGCTGTAGGCGAACCCTTTCAGATCCGCGTGACGGATCCCGGCCTTCCGCAGATTCTCGAACTCGCTGTACTTGCCCGCGCCGGAAAAGGCGATGGTGTCGTAGATCTCCGAAATCTTATGCAGCGAGGCGCTGGGATTGTCCGCGGTGAGCAGCACGCCGTCCGCATATTCCATCGCGACGATCGACCGTCCCTTGGCGATGCCTTTCTTGGCATATTCCGCCTTGTCCTGCATCATCTGCTCGGGAGAGACGTAGTAGGGCAGCGGCATCAGGAGGCCTCTTGCGATCGGCGAGCGATGAGTTCCGTATAGGCGGAACGAATCCGTTCCGTGTCCACGTCCGCAATGCCCTGGATGGTCACCAGCTTGGCGGTCGGGAAGATGCCGCGGACGAGATCCGGCCCTCCCGTGCCGACATCGTCTTCCGCCGCGTTGTACAGGGCCAGCAGGGCCAGACGCAGCGCGTCGTTCTCCGGAAGGCGCCGGCGATAATGTTCACGCATCGTATTTCTGGCGTCCTTCCCCCCGGACCCGATGGCGTGGTAGTCCGATTCCTCGTACCGCCCTCCCGCGAGATCGTACTTGAAGATTCGCCCCTCCCCTCGGGCCAGATCGAATCCGACATAGATCGGCATGACCACCAACCCTTGGAAGACCATCGGGAGATTGGCCTTGACCATCTGGCCGAGTTTGTTCGCTTTGCCTTCGGAGGAGAGCGGGACGCCTTCGATCTTTTCGTAATGCTCCAGCTCGGTCTGGAACAACCGGGCCATTTCGATGCAGGGGCCGGCCGCCCCGGCAATCGCCATGGCGGAATGGGAATCGATCGCAAAGACCTTTTCGATCCGGCGTTCGGCGATCTGGAACCCTTCCGTGGCCCGCCGGTCCCCGGCGATCACAATCCCGGAGTCATATTTGAGCGCGAGCACCGTGGTCCCGGTCGGCAGAGGGACCTGGCCCGGACGGATCGGAATTTCGCTCGGTTGAGAAGGCTGACTCCACCGATCCGGCGCAGGCGCCAGTTCCGGCCGTTGTTTCAGCAGGAGATCAAAAAAGCTCGAACCTTCGTCATGCGGGAAGAACGGCAGCTTCATGTTCTAGGCGGTGGCGATGGGCATCGGCAGGGCTCGATCACGCCGTGAGTTTGGACAGGAGCTGCGCGGCGGTCTCGCATCCGTCCAGCAGCTCCCTCGTCAATGCTTCCGTTCCCCTGGTCGGTTCGAGCAGGGGGACTTTCTTGACCGAGGTGTTGCCGATATCGAACAGGACGGAGGTCCAGCTCCCGCCGTAGACTGAGGACGCGAATTTCTTGAGACAGGTGCCTCGGAAATAGGCGCGCGTGCTCGTCGGAGGCTGATGCTCGGCGCGGCTGATGGCCGCATCCGTCACGAGGCGCTCGATCCGATTGGTCCGTTCCAGGGCATAATAGAGCCCCTTCTCGGGGCGCACGTCATGGTATTGGAGGTCCAACAGCAAGATCCGCGGATCGTTCCAGCCGCAGCCTTTGCGGTCCATGTAGGACTCGATCATCTGCCGCTTGGCGACCCAGTCGAGTTCCCTGGCCAGCGCCATCGGCTCGCGCTCCAGCTTGTCCAGCACGTCGCCCCAGCGGGACAGGACTTGCTGATACGCGGGCGAGAGCGGGTGGCTCGCGGCGTAATCGGTCACGGCCCGCAGGTACGCCCGTTGGACGGCGATCGCCGTGGTGGGCCGGCCATCAACCAACTTCAAGGTCTGTTTCACGTCGAGGTCCCGGGACACATGCTTGATGGCCCGCACCGGATCGTCCAGCTCGAACACAGGAAGCGGCCATCCGGCCTCGATCAATTCCAACACCAGCGCCATGGTCCCGACTTTGAGATAGGTCGAGAGTTCCGCCATGTTGGCGTCGCCGACAATCACGTGCAGCCGCCGGTATTTGGCCGGATCCGCATGGGGCTCGTCGCGGGTGTTCATGATGGGACGCCGAACCATGGTATTCAGATCGACGAGACATTCGAAGAAATCCGCGCGCTGGGAGATCTGGTACTCGCAGGGCGCGGTCTGGTTCTCGGCTCCGACTTTCCCGGCGCCGACAAAAATGAGGCGCGTCACAAAAAACGGAATCAACGCCTTCGTCAACTGGTCGAACGGCACGGCGCGGGCGACCAGGTAGTTCTCATGGTACCCGTAGCTGTTGCCCTTGCCGTCCGAATTGTTCTTATAGAGGACGAACTGGTCCGACCCGCGAGAGCGGGTCAACGCCTCCAAGCTCTTGGCCAGCACCAACTCGCCCGCCCGCTCATAGGCCACCAGTTCCGCCGGTTCGAGACATTCCGGGGTCGAATATTCGGGATGCGCGCCGTCCACATAGAGACGCCCCCCGTTGGCCAAGAGCTTGTTCAACTGGCGATTGTACTCGGGCCCCGGCCGCTCCCGTTCCCCTTCCACTTCAAATCCGCGGGCGTCCAGGAGCGGATTCTCGCCTTCGTAATCCCAGACGGCTTGCGGCGCCGGCAAGGACGGATAGTGGGCGATGACGTGCAGGGAGTTCGTGACCGGATCCGCCGCGCCGGCATCCCGCACGGCGATCCCGAACTCCGTTTCGGTGCCCAGAACCCTGTGAAAGGGACCTGTTTCCGTTGCCATAGATAGAACTGAAACGAACCCGACTTAGAGATAGTGACCGGTCGTAATGGTTTCGATCTGGCGCGCCTCGGAGCCACCACCGATGATGGTGCGGATATGGACGATCTTCTCTCCCTTCTTGCCGGCAATTTTCGCCCAATCGTCGGGATTGGTGGTGTTGGGCAGGTCCTCGTGTTCCTTGAACTCCTCGCGGATGGCGCGAATCAGGTCGTCGGCCCGGAGTCCCTGTCCTTCATTGGCGATCGCGCGCTTGACGGCGAACTTCTTGGCCCGCGAGACGATGCCTTCGATCAGCGCGCCGCTCGCAAAATCCTTGAAGTACAGGGTTTCCTTCTCTCCGTTGGCATAGGTGACTTCGATGAACTTGTTTTCGTCGCTGGTGCTGTACATCCGATCCACGGTCATGGCGATCACATGCTCGACGAAGGCGGCGGGATCGTTCCCGTGCCGCTTCACTTCCTCCGGATCGAACGGGAGCTCCGTCGTGACGTAGATCGAGAAAATGTCTCGCGCGGACGAGGCGTCCGGCCGGGACACCTTCACCTTGACGTCGAGGCGCCCGGCCCGCAGCACGGCGGGATCGATGAGATCCTGCCGGTTGCTGGCGCCGATCACGATCACGTTGCGGAGCCGCTCCACGCCGTCGATCTCCGAGAGGAACTGCGGCACGATCGTGGACTCGATATCGGACGAAATGCCGCTCCCTCTGGTCCGGAACAGGGCGTCCATCTCGTCGAAGAACACGATCACCGGATGGCCGCTGGCCGCCCGCTCCTTCGCCTTCTTGAACACCTCGCGAACCTGCCGTTCGGATTCCCCCACGTACTTGTTCAGCAGCTCCGGCCCCTTCACGTGGAGAAAGAAGCTGCGCACTTCCTTCCCCGTCAGGTGGCCGAGCTTCTTTGCGATCGAGTTCGCCACCGCTTTGGCGATCAGCGTCTTGCCGCAGCCGGGCGGACCGTACAGCAGCACCCCCTTGGGCGCGCTCAACTTGTATTCGGCAAACAGGTGCGGATACAGGAACGGCAGCTCGACCGCGTCCCGCACCTGTTCGAGCTCCTTCTGAAGCCCGCCGATGTGCTCGTAGCTGACGTCGGGAATTTCTTCGAGGACGAGTTCTTCGGCCTCGGACTTCGGCAGCTTCTCGATCACATATCCCGAACGGGGGTCATAGAGCAGATGATCGCCGACGCTCAGTCGCTGGCTGAGCAGGGGCTCCCCAAGATCGGCCACTTTTTCTTCGTCGAAGTGCAGCGTCACGAGCGCGCGGCGGTCGTCGAGGACGTCCTTAAGCCTGACGACTTCCCCCTGGCTGTCGAAGCCGCGGGACTCGATGATGTTGAGCGCGTCGTTCAGGATCACCTCCTGGCCCTTGCGCAACCCCTTGACGGCGACGGCCGGATGCACGCTCACCTTCATCTTCCGGCCGGACACGTACACGTTCGCCGTGCCGTCGTCATTCACGCCGGAAAAAATGGCGAAGGTGGAGGGCGGCGCGGTCAGCTTGTCGATCTCGGCCCGCAACGCTTCGATCTGGGCCTTGGCTTCCTGCAGCGTGGCGGCGAGCTTTTCGTTGTGGCGGTTGGCCTGTTCGAGTTGATAGCGTGACTGGTACAGCCGGTGGATCTCTTCCTCCATCGACTGGATTTGGACGCGGAGCTTCTCGATCTCTCGCGAATGCTCGTCGTGTTTCTGCACGGGGGTCGAGTCCTTTTCGGAAAGACGTTTGGTGATCTTCTGAACGGATTCACGCAGGGAACGGAGCCGCCCCGATCCTTTTTTTGGCTCCCGCATCCTCCCTGCCGACCTCATCCACGGCTCTGCCGAACGCGCCCCACTGCTGACTTGCACGGATTCTAACATCCGGTCTATCGAGGGTCAACTGGAACACAGAACGGAACCGGCCGCACGCATGGGCTCCGGCGCATTGTCTAGTGTTACTACGTATCATGGCCCCGCCATATTCCCATGACGGCTCCTGTCGCTGCGACCGACGTAGTCCGAACTCGAACCCCTTATGCCGATGGACCGGCCTCATGCAACGCCCGAAGAAACGCGCGGACGGCAGCCGGCACGTCCGGCGCGGAGAGAATCGAAGAGACCACGGCCACGCCATGGGCTCCCGCTCGCCGCGCCTCCACCGCGCGCCCCGGAGTCACGCCGCCGATGGCAAAGACCGGCACCCGCGCGATTCTACAGACCTCCGCCAGCCGATCTATCCCCTGCGGCCTGCCGTAGGCGTGTTTGGACGGCGTGTCGTAGACCGGCCCGAAGACCACGAAGTCCGCCCCGTCATCCTGCGCCCGGCGGACCTCCTCCAATGAATGGGTGGAGACGCCCAGCAAGCGGTCCGGGCCAATCATGGCCCTGACGCGTCCGGGCGGCAGACTGCTGGCGCGCAAGTGCACGCCATCGGCCCCAAGAGCCAGGGCGATATCCGCACGGTCGTTGACGAGCACACGGGTGGGGCGATCGGCAACCGCCGAGCGGATCATTCGGACCAACGCCGCCAGTTCCCGCGTCGGCAGGTCCCGCTCGCGCACTTGGACAGCCGGCAGGCCGGCTTGACTCGCCAGCGCGATCACCTCGCCGAGGGGCCGCCCGCCGGTCTGACTCCGGTCGCTCACTAAATAGAGACGGAACTGAACGGGAGGCATGGACGGCCAAGATTGTGCAACAAGGGCTGAGGACTGAGAACCAAGGGCAGGACTCTTGTCATCCGTTCCGATCGACCGTCACCATGCAGCCCTCGTGGCTCGCGTCTCAATCCTGAATTACAGCATGCCCTCGATCGGGCTGCTGGCCGTCGCGTACAACTTCCTGGGAATGCGTCCGGCCTTATAGGCCAACCGGCCCGCGTGCACCGCATAGCGCATCGCTTCCGCCATTGCGATGGGATGCTGCGCGCCCGCGATCGCGGTGTTCATCAACACCGCATCGGCGCCGTATTCCATGGCCAGCGCCGCATCCGAGGCGGTTCCCACGCCGGCGTCTACGATGACCGGCACGTTGACGGTTTCGAGGATGATCTTGAGGTTGTAGGGATTGCGAATGCCCAATCCCGAACCGATGGGGGCCGCCAGGGGCATGACCGCGGGACAGCCGATATCGACCAGTTTCTTCGCCACGATCGGGTCGTCATTGGTGTAGGGCAAGACCACGAACCCTTCCTTGACGAGAATCTTCGCGGCTTCGATCAAGCCGGCGGTGTCCGGAAACAGCGTCCGTTCGTCTCCGATGACCTCGAGCTTGACCAGATCGGACACCCCGGCGGCTCGGGCGAGCCGCGCATACCGGACCGCATCCTCGACGGTGTAGCAGCCGGCGGTGTTGGGGAGGATCGTGTATTTTTTCGGGTCCAGATAATCCAGCAGATTCTCTTTCGACCGATCGGTGATGTTCACGCGCCGGACCGCGACCGTGACCACGTCCGCGCCCGACGCTTCAATCGCCTTCTGGGTTTCCACGAAATCCTTGTACTTTCCCGTCCCCACCCATAAGCGAGACCGGAATTCCCGCCCGGCAATGATCAGGCTATCGTCCTGCATGGCTATCACCTTCGCGGAGCCCGAGGCTCCCTCTTCAGAGACTCCCGCCTCCGATGAAACTGATGATCTCGACCCGGTCCCCCTCCGTGAGCAACCGTTGGCCGAATTGTCCCCGCTCGAGGATGTCCAGATTCACTTCGACCGCCACCCGTTCTCCCGTGATGTTCAGTTCCCGCAGGAGGTCGGCGACGGTCGTGCCCGACGTCGTTTCCCGCACCTGCCCGTTCACGTGGATTTGCATTCAGGAGACCCGGCGAAGTAATCCTAGGGGACGGTTTCCCGGAATGTCAACCGACGGAACTGCCGGAATCCAGCCGATCACATGGCCATGACGAGAGCAAACGAAGAGCTGGCCGCAATCTTTCTCCGCATGGCCGACCTGTTGCGCGGCCAGCAGGCCAATCCCTACCGGATCAGGGCCTACCGGCGCGCGGCTGAAACCTTAACGTCGATTGTGGAAGATGTCGCGCAGATTGAAGGGCGTGGAGAGTTGGAGCGGATCGACGGAATCGGGAAGGACCTCGCGAACAAGATTCGGGAATTTCTCAGGACCGGCGCGATCCAATCCTATGAAGCTCTCAAGCGCCCGCTGCCGCCGGAGGTTCAGCCATGGACATCCCTGCCGGGACTCTCCGAGACGCTGGTGCAGCATCTCTATTTCCGCTTGAACATTCGGGACCTGGACGACCTGGCGGGGCTGGTCCGCTCCCATCTGCTCCGCACGCTGCCGAGTTTCGGGGGTGACGAGGAGAGCCTGCTCCAAGCCATCGACGCGCTGCGCGCCGGTCAGGACGCCCGTCCTCCTTCGACCTGACCCGTCACTCGGTCCCGGTTCACTCCTCCCACTTATGTCGTGGGCTTGAGATCCTTGAAGATCGACCAGGTCTTCAACATATCGACGGCCTTCTGCAATTGCACATCCTCTTCAAGCGACGGCTCCCCGTTCGCATCGGTGGGAACCGCGGGAATCGGAGCCTTGCTTCCACCGTTCGTGGCAGGGGGAGTCGTGGCGGCATCTTTTTCCTTCTCCTTATTCCCCGTTCCCTTGGCCCCCTTGTCGGCCGCGCCCTTCTCCGGCGCCTCCTTGTCGCCAGGCTTGGCGCTTGCGACCTGCGGAGCAGGCTGCGCCGCCTTCACGACGATATCCGGCGTGATGCCGGTCGACTGGATGGTTCGCCCTTTCGGCGTATAGTACTTGGCGGTCGTGAGCCGCAAGCCTGATCCATCCTGAAGCGGCAGAATCGTCTGGACGGAGCCCTTGCCGAAGCTGGTCGCGCCGACGATGACGGCACGGCCCCAATCCTGAAGCGCCCCTGCGACGATTTCCGACGCGCTGGCGGACCCCTCATTGACCAGGACGATCATCGGAGAATCGTCAATGCCGTCCTTGGCCTTGGAAACATACTCGTCCTTGCGCCCGTCCCGGCCCTTGATATACACGATCAGCTTCCCGGGCCCGACGAACTGTTCGGAGACTTCCACCGCCGCCGTCAGCAACCCGCCGGGATTATTGCGCAGGTCGAGAATGGTGGCGGTCGTTTTCTGCTCGCGGAGCTGCTTCAACGCTTTGCTGAGGTCCCGGCCGGTTGATTCCTGGAATTGCGTGAGCCTGATGTAACCGATGGTCTTGTCGATCACCTTCGACTTCACGCTCTCGATCTTGATCGTGTCCCGCACCAGTTCGAACACGAGCGGGTCGGCGGCGCCCTCCCGCTGGACCGTCAGGTTGACTTTGGTGCCTTTGGGCCCCCGCATCTTCTGGACGGCGTCCATGAGCGTGAGATCTTTCGTCGGCTCATTGTTCACCTTGGTAATGAAATCCCCGGCCTTGATCCCGGCGCGATAGGCCGGCGTGCCTTCAATGGGGGCGATGACCGTCAATCGATTGTCCTTGACGCCGATCTGGATCCCGACGCCGCCGAACTCGCCCTTGGTCTCGACCTGCATCTCCTTGTACATCTCGGCCGTCATGTAGGCCGAGTGGGGATCGAGCGTGGACAGCATGCCGCGGATGGCCCCCTGCACCAGATCCTTGATCTTTGTCTCATCCACATAGTGCTTCTGAACCTGGCTCAACACTTCGGAAAAGACTTTGAGCTCCTCATACGTTTCCGTGGCGTAGCCGGTGTGTTCCCACCCCTTGCCGATCAGAACCCCTCCGACCAAGGCCACCACGACCAACGGCCCAAGCAACCATGAACGGCGCCGTGACTGCTGTTCCATCATCCCACGATCCTTTCTGTGAACGTCGTTAGCGTTTGGCCAGCCAGAGAAGGGGGTCCACCGCCTCCGCGCCTTCCCGTAGTTCAAAGTATAACGTGCTGTCGCCTGTCATCCCAGTATCCCCGGTCTCGCCCAGCGCCTGCCCGGTCTCGACCCGGTCGCCCACGTTGGCCAGAAGTTTCGAGGCATGCGCGTACAGCGAGAAGTACCCGTTTTGATGGTCGACGATCACCACCTGCCCGTAGCCCTTCAACCAATCGGCATAGACCACCGTGCCCGGCATCACGCACTTGATCGCGCTGCCTTCGGCGGACCGGATCTCGATCCCCTTGCGTTGGATGTAGGTTTCAAACGTCGGATGCTTCTGCCGGCCGAATAGGGACACCACCTCGCCCTGTACCGGCCATGGGAGCACCCCCTTGAACTTCCGCCCCGCGCCGGGCAGCGCCGCCGGCGGCTTCGCCCTCGCCAGCTTGCGTCGCTGTTCCAGCTCGTTCAAGAGACTGTCGACGCGGCCCGCGGACCGTTCCAGCTCATCGATCACTCGCTGATAGGACTCCTTTTGATAGGTCACCTTTTTCAGATACTGGCGCTTCTGGCTGCGGAGGTCCCGGATCTCGCGGATTTTCTTGTCGGTCAGCAACTGGTACGCCACCATCTCCTCCCGGACCAGCGCCCGCTGTCGCTCGGCCGCTTCCAGGCGGGTCATATCCGTCCGGTAGGATTCCACCATCGCATATTCCCGCCGGGACAGCGTGGAGAGATACTGAAAACGGCGTTGGAAGTCGCTGTACGACTGGGCCGCCAGCAGGAGCTTCATCGGCCCCCACTGCCCTTGAATGTATTGCAGCCGGGCCCTGGCCAGAATCGCCTCCTGATGTTCGGTCGTGCGGCCCCTGAGTTCGGCCAACTGGCCGTTGAGTTCGGTGATCTCCTGATCTTTCTTGGCCACTTGGCGAGTGACCTCTTGCCGTTCCTGGCGTAATTTGACGACTCGTTGATCGAGCTGTTGCAGATTTTGCAGCACGGATTCGCGCTGCCGTTCCGCCGCGTCGGCATGCTGCTTTTCTTCTTGAATCCGGCTCTTGAGCTTCTGGAGGTTCTGGCGCTCGCGCTCGATCTTCTGCGACAGCCCGTCGCCCTCCTTCCCGGCCCAAACGGGCGCGGCCAATCCCGCGCAGAGCGCCAATCCGAGCCAGGCCGAGATCAACCTTGGCATCACAGGCTTGCCGCCTCCCGCATCCGCATGATGGACAAAAAACTCCCGACAGCGCCCAAGAGCACCCCGGCCACGATCAACACACCCTTCACGTGTCCCGGGAAATAACTCAGCCAGGGCTGCGGGCCCAGCAACTGGGAGGCCGTGCCGAGCTTCAGGCGAAACAGCTCGAAACCGCCCTTCAGAATGCCGAGAGCCAGGAGGCTGCCGGCTCCCCCCAGCATGGCTCCTTCTATCAGATAGGGCAGCCGGAGAAAACTCCCGGACGCCCCCACCAGCCGCAGGATCTGGACCTCATCGCGCCGCGCATGCAAGGTCAGGCGGATCGTACTGCCGATAATCGTCACAGACGCGACGGAGAGGATCAAGCCGACGCTGAGCGCCAAACCCTCCAGATTCCGCAACAGCCCCGTCAAATTCTCCACCCAATCCTGGCTATACTCCACTTGGGCGACCCCCGGCAGCGCCTTGAATTGCTCGGCCCACCGCCGCACGAATTCAGGCGAGCGAAAGCGCGGGGCGAGCGTGACCGCAAACGACGCCGGAAGGGGATTCTCGCCGAGCCCTTCCAGCAGTTCGAAGTCGGACGGGAACTGCTCCCGGAAATCTGCCAGCGCCTGATCCTTGGAGACGAAGGAGAGGGCGGCCACGGCCTGTTCCCGCTCCAATTGCTGTCGCAGTTCGGCCAACTGAGAGTCGGACAGGTTCTCTTGCAAGAACACGATGACCTTGATTTCATTGGCCAGCGAGGCCGCCATTCCCCGCACGTTCAGATAGATCAAGAGGAACACCCCGAGGCAGGCCAGGGTGAAGCCGGTCGTCACGACCGCGACGAGGCTGGTCGTCCGGTTCAACCGGATGTTCGCCCAGGCTTCCCGAAGCAGATAGCCGAGTCGTCTCATGCCCCGTCCCGTTGATCGCCGACCAGCTTACCATGTTGCATGGTGACGACGCGCCGGTTGACCTGCTTCATCACCTGCGGGTCGTGGGTCGCCAGGATCACCGTCGTGCCGCGGGCGTTGATCATTTTGAAGAGCTCGATGATCTCCGACGTCAAATGCGGGTCCAGGTTCCCGGTCGGCTCGTCGGCCAGCAGGATCAGCGGACTGTTCACGATCGCCCGGGCGATGCAGACCCGCTGCTGTTCCCCTGCCGACAGACTGGGGGGCAATTGCTCCTTCTTGTGCTCGACGCCGACCGACCGCAAGGCCTCCGACACCTTCCGCCTGGTATCCGCGCCCGAGGCGCCCGCCACCACCAGCGGAAGCGCCACATTCTCGTAGACCGTTCGTTTCGGCAGGAGCCGGAAATCCTGGAGCACGATGCCCATCCGGCGCCGGAGGAGCGGAACCTCGCGCGGAGACAGTTTCCCGATATTCTGTCCCTGAATCAGCAGTTGTCCCTCGTCCGCCTGTTCTCCTCCGAACAGCAGCTTGAGGAGGGTGGTCTTTCCCGCTCCGCTGCCACCCATCAGGAGCACGAACTCGCCCTTGCCGATCTCCAAATTGATATCGGACAGCGCCTGGCATCGCCCATAGGCCTTGGAGACGTGGAACAGTTGGATCATGCAGACGCCCGCGCGCCGGACCGATCGTACCCGGATGCCGGCCTAGGAGCCTGTCCGACATTGACCTTTCTACTGCGGCGAACGATGTACCGGCATCTGCTTCGTTCTCGGCCCCGAAACATCCTCAACGTATTCCAGCGAATACGCTTCCGGGTTTTCGTGGCCTGCGGCCTTGCATCTGCCAGCACCTCCTTCACCTCGTCACGAACGGCAATGTCGGATAGGCTCCTAGCCCACATTATTCATGACGGTTCGTGACGAAACCGCCAAGACGCCATGCGAGACGGGCACGCAGAGACGCGAGGGAGGAAGGCATACTTGAAACAGTATGTCGACCGACCGAGCGGCGAGCGCCTGCCCGCTTGGTTGCCGGAAACAGGCAGCCAAGCTTGTCGCAGCGGCGTGTTGGCGGTTGCAGTAGAAGCGGTCATGAATAATGTGGGCTAGCACCGGAGATGCTGTGCCGACACCTCAAAGGCGTTCTCAATGTGGGTGACCGTCGCCGGAGCGTCACAGGGTTGTTCAACGAGCACTACATCAAAGCGGCAGACCTGATCCTCAAGCCGATGGATCGACAGGTACTGGGCCGCCAGTTGCGCGAGCCGGCGTTGCTTGGCCGGCGTCACGGCGTAGGCGGCGCCCCCCATCGCCGCGGAGCGGCGGGCCTTCACTTCCACGAACACCAACACGGCTCCCTGCCGGACGATCAGATCGACTTCGCCCTGCGGCAGCCGCACGTTGCGGGCGACCAAACGGTAGCCTTTCCGGAGCAAATGGCGTTCGGCCAGATGTTCGCTCTGCTGGCCGAATCCCCGGGCCTCCTGTTTGGTCGTCATGGTTCGGATTCACACAACCCGCTCATCGGCTCGGCCGGCGACAGACCTGTTACCCGGCCTGTTACAAGGGAGCACGTGTCTGGGCCGCACACTGTTCATCAGGCCCGTCGAACGGCAGCAGGTCCGTCTCGATCCGCTCCACCGGCGCGAAGGTCCGCCGATGGATGGGGCTCGGTCCATGGAGTTTCAGCAAGTGGAGGTGCTCGGGGGTGCCATACCCCTTATGGTCGCGAAAATTATACTGGGGATAGAGGCGGTGATACTGTTCCATCAGCCGATCCCGCGCCACCTTGGCAACAATCGAGGCCGCCGCCACGGACAGGGAGAGTTGATCGCCCTTGATGATGGGGCGTTGAGGAATCGGCACGTTCGGAAGCACGATGGCGTCCAAGAGCAGAAAGTCCGGGGCGGCCTGTAAGCAGAGCAGGGCCCGGGACATGGCCAGGCGCGTCGCTTCGAGGATGTTGAGGCGGTCGATCTCCTGTTCGGACACCTGCCCGACTCCCACGGCCAGGGCACGGAGCCGGATGTCCTCGAAGAGCTTCGTCCGAACCGGTTCGGTCAACAACTTCGAATCGGCGACGCCGGGAAGTTTGACACGCGCGGGCAGGATGACCGCTGCGGCAACAACCGGACCGGCCAACGGCCCGCGGCCGGCTTCGTCAAGGCCGGCGACCAGGCGATAGCCGCACCGGCGTGCTTCGGACTCGAATTCGTGGGTGGGCTCCACGCAGCGTCTCTCGGCGTCGGGCCGGCTTCCCCGGAGATTGGCCGGTGCCGCCGCCGTTCAAGCCAAGTCTATGCCTTCGCAGCGGGCGCGGCCAGTTTCGCTTCCCCCACGCCGCTCTTGCCTTCGGGCGAATACTCCCGCTCCGCGACCTTCGCCGTCTTGCCCTTCTTGCCTCTCAAATAATAGAGCTTGGCGCGGCGGACACGTCCCTGCCGCACCACGTCGATCTTGGCGATGATCGGCGAATGCACCGGGAAAATCCGCTCGACGCCGACGCCGTAGGAAATCTTCCGCACAGTGAACGTTTCGGCGTTGCCGCCCCCTTTGCGGCTGATCACGACGCCCTCATAGACCTGAATGCGGTCCTTGTCGCCTTCGCTCACCGTCACATGCACCCGCACCGTGTCGCCAATCTCAAATTTAGGCTGGTCCTTCTTGACCAAAGACCGGTTCAGCCGTTCCAAGCGATTCATGTTCCTACCCCTCCTCCCCACACTCGACCGTCGTCGAGGGGGTTCGTTCGTGAAGTATTTCGTCCAACAGCCTACGGTCTTCGGCTGAGAGAACCCGATCCCGTAACAAATCCGGACGCTTGACGTAGGTACTGCGCAAGGCCTCCTTCCGTCGCCATCGTCGAATGTGCTCATGATTCCCGGAGAGCAAAATCTCCGGAACAGCCAACCCGCGAAACTCAGGCGGCCGCGTATAGTGCGGATAGTCCAGCAGCGGCTCCTGAAAGGAGTCCCGCAAGGCGGAGTCTGGATCACCCAGAACGCCCGGAATCAACCGGGTGGCGGCATCGATCATCACCAGCGCGGCCAATTCGCCGCCGGTGAGCACATAGTCCCCGATCGAGATTTCCTCCGGCTTGAGGCTGAGCCGCACCCGCTCGTCAATGCCTTCGTAGTGCCCGCACAAAAACACGATTGTCCGTGCTTCCTCGCTCAACTCCTGAGCGATCTGTTGGCTGAACGGCCGTCCCTGGGGCGACGGCATGATCACCCGCAGACCGGAGGGCTCCCCCTGTTCTTCCGCACCGGCTTGCAGGGCTTCCACGGCGCGCACAAACGGCTCCGGCTTCAGCACCATGCCGCCGCCGCCGCCATAGGGGGCATCGTCAGCCACCTTGTGACGATCCTCCGTATAGTCGCGCAAATTCCGCACCCGGACCGCCAGCAGGCCCTTCTCCTGGGCGCGCTTCAGCATGCTCTGCCCCAGCACTCCCGAGACCAGGTCGGGAAACAGCGTGAGCACCTCACCACGCATGGGCGCCGACCTTTCCATCCTCATACAGGTCGTCGAGCAGTCCGGGAATGGCGTGAATGGTCACCTGACGACTTGCCAGATCCACCTGGGCGACGAACTCTTTTACCGCCGGCACCATCGCCTCCCGCTTGCCGCTCCGCACGACGAGCAGATGGCCGCCGGCCGTCTCGATGACTTCTTCTAACCGCCCCACCGGATGGCCCTGCTCGTCCACGACGGAGAGTCCGATCAGATCACATTGCAAGGGTGCGTCCGGCAACGCCATATTCGCCGCGGCCCACCGCTCGGCATAGAGGTATCCACCCCGAAATGCTCCGGCCTCTTCCGGCGAGCGCAGGGCTTCGACGCTCAGAATGTAGCGGTCGCCCCCGCCCCGCACCTCCGTCACCCTCGTCTCCACTCGTTTTCCTTCCAGAGAGGTCAAGACCACCTGATCCAACGACTCGAACCGGCTTGACACGTCGCTGAGCGACCGGACCTTGATCGCACCCTTGACGCCGAACGGGCGCTCGATTGCCCCGATCACGACCAACTCGGCTTCCATGATATCTGTAGGTCCCTTCATCACCAATATCCCCACGGGCTCCCGCGGGCGGCTGACTACCGGAAGCGCTCAAGGTCCAAATTCCCGAATCCTGATCGATGAGACGACCGAGCTACCGAGGCTTTTCAGCGGCACGGGGCGCAGGAGTAGATGCCAACAGGCCGGCGCGACGGAGAATCGTCCGCACCGTCACGGTCGGCTGGGCCCCCTTCTTAATCCAGTCCAGCACGCGCTCCTGCTTGATCTCCGCCACGGCAGGGTTCTTCAACGGATTGTAGGTCCCCAGCACCTCGATGTACCGGCCGTCTCTGGGACACCGGGAATCGGCGGCCACCAGCCGGTAGAGGGGAAGTTTATGTCGCCCTGCGCGCGCGAGTCGTAAATGAACGGCCACGTGAATCTCCTTTGTTCTGGGAAGCGAGCTTCCTGGTTGCGTTGAACTACATCGTCCGGAGGGCCTGCAGCAGATTGCGGCGGCCACCCGGCCCGCTGATGGCTTTGACAAGCTTTCTCGCGCTGAGAAACTGCTTGATGAGCCGGTTGACTTCCTGCACGCTGGTGCCGCTGCCGCGCGCGATGCGCTTCTTGCGGCTGCCGTTGAGCAACGTGTGGTCGCGGCGCTCCTGCGCCGTCATGGAATCGATGATGGCCACGATCCGGCCGATCTCCTTGTCCGGCATCGCGTCGCCGTTCATCATGTCGCGCAGCCGCTGGCCGCCCGGCAGCATGCCGAGAATCTGCTCCATGCTCCCCAGCTTGTTGACCTGCTTGATCTGGTCGCGAAAATCGTCGAACGTCAGCGTCTTGCCGCTCAATGTCTTGCGGGCGACCTCGGCCTGTTCCTGCGAATAGGTCTCCTGCGCCTTTTCGATGAGGGTCAGCACGTCCCCCATGCCCAGGATCCGGGAGGCCATCCGATCCGGGTGGAACAGTTCCAGCGCATCGAGCTTCTCGCCCACCCCGAGGAACTTGATCGGCTTCCCGGTCACCGCGCGGATGGACAGGACGGCGCCGCCGCGCGCATCGCCTTCGGTCTTCGTCAGGATCACGCCGGTCAGCCCCACCTGCTGGTCGAACTGCCCGGCCATCGAGACCGCATCCTGCCCCGTCATCGCGTCGGCCACGAGCAGGACTTCCTGCGGGAGAACGGCCTGTTTCACCGCCACCAGCTCGTGCATCAGCTCATCGTCGATATGCAGGCGCCCGCCTGTGTCCAGAATCACGACGTCGTAGCCCTTGTCCCTGCCCCGCTCCGTTCCCTCGCGGCAGATCTGCACCACATCCCGCTGGGTCGCATCGACCCGGTCGGCCCGGTGCACGTCTACGCCCAGCGACGCCCCGAGATTGGACAACTGGTCGCCCGCCGCCGGCCGCCGCGGATCGGCCGCCACAAGGAGCACGCGACGGCCCTGGTTCTTGAACCATCGCGCGAGCTTGCCGCAGGTCGTCGTCTTGCCGGCCCCCTGCAACCCTACCATCATGATGATCGTGGGAGGGACCGAGGCCAGTTTCAGACCGGCCTGCTCCTTCCCCATCATCTCGCCCAGCTCTTCCCAGACGATCTTGACGACCTGGTGTCCGGGAGTCAGGCTCTGCAAGACCTCCTGCCCGACCGCTTTCACACGGACCCGCTCGATGAAGTCCTTGACCACCTTGAAGTTCACGTCCGCTTCGAGCAGCGCCAGGCGAACTTCCTTGAGAGCCTCCGCAATGTTGGCCTCAGTGAGCACACCCTGCCCCCGAAGCTTCCGGAGAATGGTCTCGAATTTCTGGCTTAAGGCATCCAGCACGGGCACACCTATCCTGCTCGTCGGGCTATTTTTAGGTATCGCTTACGTATCGTGTCGGAATTTCAGGAAAAAGACCATCGGGCAGTGTAGACAACAGGATGCTGAAAGTCAAGGCGTCAAAGAGACCCCTATTCTCCGGCTAAGCAGGGCTGAGCGCCAGGATTTTGCTTCGCGCCAAGGCCAAAAGGGTCTGTTGGACCGCTGCTGTGAGGCGCAAGAGCGTGCGGCGGGCATGATGGATGACTGTGCCGACCGTATTGAACACCAGAAACCGCAGCCGCTTCGGCCGGGCGTCGGAGAAATCTCCGGGTAGCGCGAGGCGCTTCAACGCGCTGAGCAGGTTATACGTGAGCACGTTGAGCCGGAACCAGGCGGCATTGGCGCCAAACTTCCCACTGGGCAGGGCCTCTGCCGCCAACTCGTTCTTGAGGACATGATGCACATGCTCCACCGTCCCGGCCTTCTCTCGGTGCCAGCGGATCAGGGAGCGACCGTCGCCCTCCCGGTTGGTCACGATCGCGAAGTGTTTCGCGGTGCTGCCATCCGCGAACAGCTCGCCTTGGCGGTGTCGCACGCGAATCGCCAAGTAGCGCCGCGCGCAAGGCCGACCCTTCCGGTAGTCCTTATCATCGGGGACAGAGGGCACCTCGGCCCACTCGCGGATCATATCCGGCTCGTCGCGGTCTGGTTGCCAGGCGGTCCCCGGCAGCCGCTCGATCTCGGCCCGCAACGGCGGGCTCATGTCCGCGCTGATTGCGTAGCCGATCCCTCGCGCCGGCTCCTCGCACCACGCCAGCACCTCCTGTTCATACAGGGCGCTGTCGCCCCGGACGAAGAGCTGCTCCACGCCGGCTGGCAACGCCGCCACGGCCCGCTCCAGGATGCGCACGTTGCCGCAGCCCGCCGGCACGTTCCCATCCCGGAATTCGTCGTGGACGACCAGGTCCTGCTCGGCCCAGACGACCACGACGGGTTGATAGCCCGACGTGCCCTCGTACGTCACCGTCGCCGTGCGCTTGTGGGCTTCCAGGATCGTGGCATCCACATCCAGCGTGGCGGTGCGCTGCGGCATCTGCTGCTGCACCGCGGCGAGGATGCGCCGGTTCGCGGCCCCCACGCCCGCCAAGGGCGCCGACTCCTCGGGCACGGCCGTCTGCTCGCCAGCACGCAGCAACGGGAGATCCTCGACATGACACGCCTCCAAGAAGTCGCGCATCGTGGTGGCCGCGGGCAGCTCATAGCCCAGCAGGGCGGCCAGTGCGGCATCGGCGCGCAGGGTCGTGAGGTCCTGGCAGCGGTCCCCGCCCGCCGCCCACAGCGCGATCAGCGTCTCCACCCACTGCGCCGACGTCACGCCGCGCTGCCGCTGTTTGATCCGGACCTGCTCATCGACGACCTGCGCCGCTCCGACGCGGCGAAACAGCTCGATCACCAAGGGCACACCCGCATGCGCGGTGACCAGACGGGGATCAATGCGGTCGTCAATCTCGAACGGCAGCCGAGGACTCGCAAACGGCTTCTCAGGCATCAACCTCCTCCTTGGTTGGCGAATCACCCATTGGGTGAATCACCTCGCAAGGCTGATGCCATGCGGTCGCCTGCTGCTCATGCGTCCAGACCGATTCCGTGTCCATCACGGTTGGGGGCTTAGCCGGAGAATAGGGGAGAAATTCCGTGCATCTTTACCGAGGGTGATAATCAAGAAAACCCGATCGAGCGCCGAACGCCACAGGATCAGGACAGACGATTCTTCTTTGTCAGGGGCACCCGCATCGCCACCGCTCTAAGAAATCCGGTCGAAGAAATCCGGCGTGGCTATTGACTTGTTGGTACCTTCGTAGGCCATGCTGCTTTATCTTCTTGCTTGCGCGAGAGGTCCAGGGACGGTCGAAGCAATTACAAGAATAAAGATGAGCAAAGACGAATTCATATGGGGTCTGCGTATGGGGTCAGGCATGAGTATTGACTTGTTATTGTACAAAGACATACGCTCCACGGCATGCCCAGGAAGCCACGCGTGGAGTTTGAGGGGGCGCTCTATCACGTCATTGCCAGGGGCAACCGCCGGGCAGCGCTCTTTCACGATGATGCCGATTACCAGACCTATCTGGATCGCCTTGAACGGTATCGCCAGCGCGACGGCATGACCCTCTATGCTTACGTTCTTATGGCGAATCACGTGCACCTCCTAGTCGAAACCGGCATCGTTCCGCTCTCCCGTACGATGCAGACGCTTCAGTTCACATACAGCCAATATTACAACCGCCGGTATCGTAAGACCGGCCACCTGTTCCAAGGACGCTACACGGCGATCCTCTGTGACCGGGAAGCCTATCTACTGGAATTGGTTCGCTATCTCCATCTGAATCCGGCCCGTCTGCGGACGCCCCTGAACCCCTGGTCTTATAAGTGGAGCAGCCACCGCGCCTACCTGGGAGAGTCAGGGACCGTGCAGGTGCAATCGGCCACGGTGCTCGACCAGTTCCACCGCCAACTGGGGCCGGCCCGGCAGGCATATCTGCAATTTCTCAAAGCCGGGATCAGACAGGGGCATGACGAGCGCTACTATGAGACGGTGGACCAGCGGTTTCTTGGAGATGCACGGTTTGTGGCCGAGGTCGGCCGTCGAGCAGGGAAACGCTATCCCGTCACCACCCGACCGCGACGGGTGTCCTTTGAGCGTCTACTCCACGCCATCGCCGACCTACATGGAGTGATGCCCCACGCCATCTTTGCCCCGGGACGGCGTCGGGCACCGGTCCCAGCACGAGCCATGCTGGTGTATCTGGCGCGGGAGTGGGGGGCGGTCAGCACCCAAGAGCTCGGACGACGGCTCCAACGAGACCCATCCATGATCAGCCGGTTGGCCAGTCGTTATGCGATGCAGCGGGATGACAAGGCGGAAGCCCACCTGAGCAAGGCGTTGAACCAATAAGTCAATACTCATGCCTGACCCTTTTGCTCTGACTTTTGCTCTCCTTTTGCTTGCGCGAGAGGACCAGGGGCGGTTGAAGCAATTGCAAGAATTACAAGAATAAAGATGAGCAAAGACGAATTCATAGATTGGATGTTGTACATCATGGATAGGAGTCCAGCTCCGGATTCAGGAGAACGAACGTACGACTATCTCAAAGAACACACCGCGAGGCTTCTTGATCACGAGCCCGAGGAACGCGGGGTAGCCCTTGAAGCGCTACGCTCGTGGTTGGCGATCCGAAGAGCCCCTGAGAGCATGGTCGCAGCTATGTTAGCTGCAGATCTCAAGTTGATCGAGTTGCGCGAGGACCTCCATCGACTTCTTGAGGATATTGAGGCGGGACGATCAAACTTCAATCCTCGAATGAAGGCTTATTATGCCGAGAGGGCGCATAACTACTTGACAGCGTTGTACAACATCCCGCCTGAATGAGCAGCTTGTGCAAGATAACTCTAGGCACAGAACTACTCTGGAATTGTAAATCTTTCGATATGGAATCAGTCCCGAGCAAGCCCCCACCTGAAATCAAACCCCGTTCGCGCAACTTCTTCCGAATCAACTCCGCGACCCGCCGATGACCTTCGGGTGAAAAGTGCATCGGATCGTTGAGGAGATAGAGTCTGGTCGAGGCTCCTTCCAGGCAATCCAGCACCTGCCAGCGCCTGCCGGAAATCAGCCGGATTTGTTGACAGGCTCAAGGGCTTCGGTTATCGTGCGGCCATTCTTCCCGACTACGCTTTTCCCCTCAGCATCCGAGAACGCGCGAGCCTGGGGTCTGCGTATGGGGTCAGGCATGAGTATTGACTTGTTATTGTACAAAGACATACGCTCCACGGCATGCCCAGGAAGCCACGCGTGGAGTTTGAGGGGGCGCTCTATCACGTCATTGCCAGGGGCAACCGCCGGGCAGCGCTCTTTCACGATGATGCCGATTACCAGACCTATCTGGATCGCCTTGAACGGTATCGCCAGCGCGACGGCATGACCCTCTATGCTTACGTTCTTATGGCGAATCACGTGCACCTCCTAGTCGAAACCGGCATCGTTCCGCTCTCCCGTACGATGCAGACGCTTCAGTTCACATACAGCCAATATTACAACCGCCGGTATCGTAAGACCGGCCACCTGTTCCAAGGACGCTACACGGCGATCCTCTGTGACCGGGAAGCCTATCTACTGGAATTGGTTCGCTATCTCCATCTGAATCCGGCCCGTCTGCGGACGCCCCTGAACCCCTGGTCTTATAAGTGGAGCAGCCACCGCGCCTACCTGGGAGAGTCAGGGACCGTGCAGGTGCAATCGGCCACGGTGCTCGACCAGTTCCACCGCCAACTGGGGCCGGCCCGGCAGGCATATCTGCAATTTCTCAAAGCCGGGATCAGACAGGGGCATGACGAGCGCTACTATGAGACGGTGGACCAGCGGTTTCTTGGAGATGCACGGTTTGTGGCCGAGGTCGGCCGTCGAGCAGGGAAACGCTATCCCGTCACCACCCGACCGCGACGGGTGTCCTTTGAGCGTCTACTCCACGCCATCGCCGACCTACATGGAGTGATGCCCCACGCCATCTTTGCCCCGGGACGGCGTCGGGCACCGGTCCCAGCACGAGCCATGCTGGTGTATCTGGCGCGGGAGTGGGGGGCGGTCAGCACCCAAGAGCTCGGACGACGGCTCCAACGAGACCCATCCATGATCAGCCGGTTGGCCAGTCGTTATGCGATGCAGCGGGATGACAAGGCGGAAGCCCACCTGAGCAAGGCGTTGAACCAATAAGTCAATACTCATGCCTGACCCTTTTGCTCTGACTTTTGCTCTCCTTTTGCTTGCGCGAGAGGACCAGGGGCGGTTGAAGCAATTGCAAGAATTACAAGAATAAAGATGAGCAAAGACGAATTCATAGATTGGATGTTGTACATCATGGATAGGAGTCCAGCTCCGGATTCAGGAGAACGAACGTACGACTATCTCAAAGAACACACCGCGAGGCTTCTTGATCACGAGCCCGAGGAACGCGGGGTAGCCCTTGAAGCGCTACGCTCGTGGTTGGCGATCCGAAGAGCCCCTGAGAGCATGGTCGCAGCTATGTTAGCTGCAGATCTCAAGTTGATCGAGTTGCGCGAGGACCTCCATCGACTTCTTGAGGATATTGAGGCGGGACGATCAAACTTCAATCCTCGAATGAAGGCTTATTATGCCGAGAGGGCGCATAACTACTTGACAGCGTTGTACAACATCCCGCCTGAATGAGCAGCTTGTGCAAGATAACTCTAGGCACAGAACTACTCTGGAATTGTAAATCTTTCGATATGGAATCAGTCCCGAGCAAGCCCCCACCTGAAATCAAACCCCGTTCGCGCAACTTCTTCCGAATCAACTCCGCGACCCGCCGATGACCTTCGGGTGAAAAGTGCATCGGATCGTTGAGGAGATAGAGTCTGGTCGAGGCTCCTTCCAGGCAATCCAGCACCTGCCAGCGCCTGCCGGAAATCAGCCGGATTTGTTGACAGGCTCAAGGGCTTCGGTTATCGTGCGGCCATTCTTCCCGACTACGCTTTTCCCCTCAGCATCCGAGAACGCGCGAGCCTGTGAATGAGGAAATCGGCCTGGTTACTGTTGGTCTTCATGCTGGTCGGCGGGCTGCTCGGCGGCGTGATGGGCGAAATCCTCCGGGTCATTGCCCCACATGGGACGATTCAAAGCATCTTCGCCACAAGCCTGACGCCGGGCATCAATCCCCCGCTGACCCTTGATCTCGTCCTCCTCAAAATCACCTTCGGCCTGTCCGTGAAGATGAACCTGCTTTCCTTCCTCGGCATCATCCTGGGCATGTACCTGTATAAACAAGTTTAGGACAACGCGCACCTGCTGGGCGCTCACGTCTGGACTTCCAGTGCCTTCAACCTCAACAGCCTGATGCGATCGCGGAGCGCCGCCGCCCGCTCGAACTCCAATTGCTTGGCCGCCGCCTTCATCTCGCCTTCCAATCGTTGAATCAGTTCCTCCACCGTCCCGATCTTGCCATAGCCGGTCGCCGGCTCGGCCACCAGCTCAAGCTGCACATAATCGGCCTCGGCCGTTCGGTATTCCAGTTCCGGCACCAGCTTTTTGACCGTTTCGGGCGTGATCCCATGGGCCTGGTTGTATTCCTCCTGGATGCGTCGCCGCCTCGCCGTCTCCTCGATCGCGAGACGCATGGACTCCGTCACCCCCTCGCCATAGAGAATCACCCGGCCCTCCACATTCCGGGCTGCGCGTCCCGCCGTTTGAATCAGCGACCGGTGCGACCGGAGATAGCCCTCTTTGTCCGCATCCAGGATCGCCACCAGACTGACCTCGGGGAGATCCAACCCTTCCCGGAGCAGATTGATCCCGACCAGGACGTCGAATACCCCGAGCCGCAGATCTCGGATGATTTCGGCCCGCTCCAACGTCTTGATGTCGGAATGCAGGTACCGCACCTTCACCCCCAGCTCGTGGTAGTACTCGGTCAGGTCCTCGGCCATCCGCTTGGTCAGGGTCGTGACCAACACCCGGTTGCCCTTCGCCGCCTCTTTTCTCACCTCGGCAAGCAAGTCATCGACCTGACCTTTGGCAGGCCGCACCTCCATGACCGGGTCCGTCAGGCCGGTCGGCCTGATGATCTGCTCCACCACCTGCCCCTCCGCATGTTTGAGTTCGTACGGGCCGGGCGTCGCCGATACGTACACGACCTGGTTGATGAACCGTTCGAACTCCGGGAACTTGAGCGGCCGGTTGTCCACTGCCGAGGGCAGGCGGAAGCCATACTCCACCAGCGTCTTCTTCCGGGAATAGTCCCCCTCATACATCCCCTGCACCTGCGGCACCGTCACGTGCGACTCGTCCACGACCAACAGGAAGTCTTTCGGAAAATAATCCAACAGGGTCGGAGGCGGCTCGCCGGGCATGCGCCCGCTGAGGTGTCGCGAATAGTTCTCGATCCCGTGGCAATAGCCCATGGCCCGGATCATTTCGAGGTCGAACTTGGTCCGTTGCTCGATGCGCTGCGCCTCCAGCAGCTTGCCCTCTTTCTTGAAGGCGGCGATGCGCGCGTCCAACTCTTCCTCGATCCCGGTGATCGCCCGCTCATAACGATCCGGCGCGATCAAGTAGTGGGTGTTGGGATAGATCGGCACCTTCGGCAGCCGCGCGAGCGACTTCCCTGTCAGCGGATCGATCTGATGGATGGCGTCCACCGTATCGCCGAACAGTTCGATGCGGACGGAGATCGCATCGGAGGAGGCGGGAAAGATCTCGACGACGTCTCCTCTCGCCCGGAACGTGCCGCGATGGAAATCCATGTCGTTCCGCTGGTACTGAATTTCCACCAGCTTCGAAAGGATTTTTTCCCGTCGGATCTCCATCCCCTCCTCCAGATAGAGCAACATGCCGTGGTAGACCTCCGGCGAGCCGAGGCCGTAAATGCAGGAGACGGAGGAGACGATCAGCACATCGTTGCGCTGCAACAGCGAGGTGGTCGCAGCATGGCGCATCTGGTCGATCGCGTCGTTGATTGACGCGTCCTTGGCGATGTAGGTGTCGGTCTGGGGGATATAGGCTTCCGGCTGGTAGTAATCATAGTAGCTGACGAAATACTCGACGGCATTGTGGGGCAAGAACTGCTTGAACTCCTGATAGAGCTGGGCCGCGAGCGTCTTGTTGTGGACCAGCACCAGCGTGGGCTTCTGCACCCGCGCGACCAGGTTGGCGATCGTAAAGGTCTTGCCGGAGCCGGTGACACCGAGCAAGACTTGGTGCTTGGTCTTCTTCTCGATGCCGGCGACGAGTTTCTCGATCGCCTGGCCTTGGTCCCCGCAGGGATGAAAGGGCGCTTCCAGTTTGAAGGGCGGCATGGCTTTCAGCGCTGATCATACCAGCGCCTGTCCGGAAGAGTCCAAGGCGGCGCTGCCTGCTGTGCACGAGCGCCACTGATAGAGCACCTCGTGCCTCCCTGCGCCTTGTACAGCCAGGAGGGACTTGCTATGCTGCGATCGAACCCTGTGTTAGTAAGGGTGTTAACGCCACCTACGTGAGAAAGGAGCATCCATGGCTGTCGCAAAGAAGGTTGCACGGGCTCGAAAACAAGTCTCCCGCTCCGCTGCCGCGGCCAAGCGCGCCGTGACGACGAAGGTCGCGCGCGTGACAAAAAAACAGGCGAAGAAAGCTTCTCGGGTCATGACCCGCGCCAAGAAAGCGGCGTCGGGCGTCAGCGGCAAGACCAGGAAGACCGCCCGCAAGACCGGCGCCGCCGTCGGCAAGGTGCTGGGCCGCACCATCGGCACGATGGAGAAGATGGTGAACAGTGTGGTCTCGACGGCCAAATCGACCTTGCGTTGATCGTTAACCTCGAGCCTTTCTTACGGCTCCGCCATCGTCCGCCAAGCGGGATCTCGCAATACGTGAATCCATCGGTATAGAATCGCAGGGCCGCGAACGGGATCTCGCTCCCTACCGATTCTCCAAACGGTTATAGTCGAAAAGGCCGGCTTCGATGGGGGAAAGCTCGAAGTACAGGCGGTGGAGCAGATCGCTGTGCTCCCAAAAGGAGGCGTCGGTCCGCCGGACGGCGAAGCGTTCGGCCAGCCGGCGGTAATCCTCCTCGCCAGCCAGCTCCATGACGGCCTTGACGAAGTCCGGCAGGCCGGCCCGATCCACCCGATAGAACGCATTCGGATAGGCGCCGATCAGTCCCCGCGCTACCGTGAGCGCGTCTTCCTCGGGCAGACGCCGCTTCTCCTCATCGAAGAGCGCGGCGATGTTGCTGAGACCCGCATCGTGAATCACGGTGTAGAGGGACGGCGGCGCGTGGGATTCCCTGCCGTCCGTCACCAACAGAAACGCCACCTCCGGCATCCAGGACAGGCTCCGTCCCCGGGCATGCGTCAGGACGTCGAGCGACCGGTGAAGGCCCGCGTCTGGCTCCAACGCAAGATCGTGCCGGCGATCGAGCGCGCCACCCAGGCGTGTACGCAACAACTCGAACAGCTCGGCTTTGGGATCGGCGGTGCGGTATTCGATGCCACTCTCGTAGGGAAAATCGATATGGGCACCGTAGACATAGTCCTTGACCGATTGATGCGCCTGTCGATACCATAGATCCCGTTCCTTTTCGCGGACTTCTTTCGGCAACATCACTAAAAAATTGAACTCGGCCTCCATCCGCAGAAAGTCCATGTACATGCGCGTATCCAATTGGTGCCCCACATTGCCGAACACATCGAACCCGGCCACCAGCAGATAGTGAATCCGCTCCAGAAGTTGGTAGCTGACGAGCCAGGCGGTCTTCGGATCGCGTCCGATCAACCCTTTCACCACGCTGGCGCTGTCCTGGTGCCGCAAGACCGTCAGCGCCGCGCTTGGGTTCTGCCCGTCTCCGTTCCAGATAAACTTCAGCCCCTCGACTTCGGCCTGCGCCCGGTTCTCTTCCAGGTACCGTTGCTTGGCCTTGAGAAACGCTTTCTGCAAACGCGAATACTCCAACCAGGAGAGGACCCCTAACGGGCTCACTTGCTCGGATGTCGGCAGGCGCAGGTGCTTGCTTTCTCGCGCCAGGAATTCGGCGTTCGCTTCGAGCAGCGAGCTGTCCGGGTCGAGAAAGAAGATCCAGAACCGCTCTTCGATCACGCTCAAGGCGACCTGGCCCCGGCACACCGGCCCCTTGATGAACTGCATCACGAAGGTCTGGGCGTCATCGAGCAGAAAGCGGTAGCGTGAGGACACCGGCAGGTCCCGGTAGACGATGAAGGGGTTAGAGGCGACATCCGGATGATAGACCGGCAGCGAGCGGACCTCATAGCGTACGTCCAGGAATAATTCCGTCCAACGTGTCCGGCGCGCATGGCTCAGCTCGTAGGGCATGTGAGTCTTGGACAGCGCGCTCACCCTCATGGGGTCGAGCCGATAGTAGACCCGCTCGACCCCGGGATCGTCGTACGGCCGGCGCGTGGAGATGAAGTCGATCGGTTTGCCCGGCGGCGTGCGCGACCGGACCAGGCGGAAGAACTGCCGGTGCGGCAGGTCGTCAAAGTACAGGCTCGTGAGGGAGAGATGCTCGTACAGGTAGCGGCTCATCGCCTGTTGCTTGAGCGAATCGCCGTTGAGAAAGGCTTCCCATTCGGCGATCCGCTCCGCATAGCCGTTCGGCAAAGGATCAAATTCACCATACGGAGCGCCCTCGTCCAACCAGCGCATCAGCAGGTCATGCTCCTGGCCGGTCAGCCCCGGCAATCCATAGGGCATGCCCCAGAGCGGATGTAGGCGGGCATAGTCGCCGAACTCCTCGCGGGTCGGGCACTGTTGCGGGCGATCCAGCGAGAAATCGAACAAGGCCGGCAATGGAGCCACGGTGGGAAGTGGATGTTGGCGCTTCAACGCCAGCATCTGCGCCAGGACGCCGGCCTGCCGAGCCTGGGTGTTGCCGTCGGCCGGCGGATTGAGGACGGAAAAGAACCCTTTCTTGCGCCAGTCTGCTTCCGATGCTCCATCTTCAAACAGCCTGGTCGGCTCCACCGCCAGCAGGCGAGAGGCGTCGTAAACCTTTTTCTTGTGCGCTCCCCGCTCAATACCTTGAGGCGCGCCGAGGTTCAATTGGCAGGGGGCATCATAACAGCCGTGGCAGACGACACAGCGACGCTCCAAAATCGGCTTCACGTCCCGCCAGTAGCTCACCGTCGCCACCCCGTCGGCCAGGCTTGCGCGAGCGGCAGTGACGCGCCCGTCCGCAGAGGCGCCGGACCAGGGTCGTTCCGGCTGCGCGCAGCCCGACGAAATGACCATCATGAACAACCACAGACAGGT
Source organism: Nitrospira tepida (assembly GCF_947241125.1). Classification (NCBI taxonomy): domain Bacteria; kingdom Pseudomonadati; phylum Nitrospirota; class Nitrospiria; order Nitrospirales; family Nitrospiraceae; genus Nitrospira; species Nitrospira tepida. Next base: position 3,249,419 of record NZ_OX365700.1, read on the forward strand.
GACTCGTCGATTGACACCGATCAACGGCATCATGCTCCTCCTGCTATCGGCCCTCGGCTGAACCGGACCTCTCGCCGACCTGAACGGCCCAGAGTTTGGTATACGACGGCCCCTCCGGCCGCAATTCGCTCTTGATGAGCGAAAGACCGTTCAAGACCAAGTGCCCCATCTCCAACGGCCGATCCAGCAGGCCACTGTTCGCCAAGGCCTGCCCTACCTGACGCTCCCCTTCTTTGATTCGCGCGATGGTCAGGTGCGGACTGAATGACTTGGTCTCCGGAGCAAACCCGAACGGCCGGCATCCTTCATCGACCGAACGCTGCCAGGCGACGGCCTCGGCACAGTCCTCGCTCCGTTCCCATTCTTCTCCCGGCCCGACCCAGAGCACGCGAGGGCTTTGCGCCCGCGGGAACCCGCCGACCCGTTCCAGCGGCACCGACAACTCGCGCCGTCCTCCGAGGGCCTGCGTGAGGGCCTCCCGCAAGGACTCCACCATCTGTTCGCCCGTGTCGCCAAGAAACTTGATCGTCAGGTGCAACGCGGCAGGCTTCACCCAGGTGATGCGCGAACCCCGGCGCCCGGCTCCCTCGATCCGCCGTCGGACCTCTTGTTGTACGAGCGCGACCGAGCGGCGGAGGTCGTCCGTGAGTTCGACGGCGAGAAACGCGCGGATCATGTCGGCCTTCGTTCCAACAGCCATCGTCTCACGCGATCCAGGGCGGCCTGTGAAGAACGGAGCTTGATCATGTCCCTTGTCCCATGAAAACGAAACTCTTTGGCCTGCGCCTGTCCGTCCGGGGTTGCCAATCCGATATAGACCAGCCCCACCGGCTTGCCGGGCGTCGCTCCGCCCGGTCCGGCAATCCCTGTGATGCTGAGGCCGAGCGAGGCTCCGCTTCGGGCCCGGATACCACGGGCCATCGCTGCCGCGACCTCGGCGCTGACCGCCCCATGCTGCCGAAGCAACGGCTCCGGCACGGCGAGCCAATCCTGCTTCATCCGATTGCTGTAGCAGATCACGCCGCCTTCGAAATAGTCGGAGGAGCCCGGCACCTGCGTCAGGCGATGACCGATCAATCCGCCGGTGCAGGATTCCGCCACCGCCAGGGTGAGCGACTGTTGAGACAGAAGTCTTCCGACGACCGATTCCATCGTGTCCGCCTCGTCGGCGTAGACGAACGGCGCAAGCTGATCGCGCATCGCGCCAAGCGTCCGTTCGACCGCTTCCTCCCCAACCGATCGGCCTCTATCTATAGAAGAAGAGGAGGCGGGCGAACGGCCCCGTCCCTCATGGATCACCGTCAGCGAGACGCTCACTCCCAGGGGAGACGCGTAGATCCCCAATCGAATCGGGCTCCCTGGGGGTAACAGGTGCGCGATCTTGGCCTGCACCTCCGATTCCGGAAGGCCGAAGGTGTGAAACAGGCGCCGGATAATACGAACGGCCGGGCGAGCCTCCTTGCCGGCCTTCAGTTTTGCCCGGATCAGCGGGACCACCGAAGTCTCAAACATCTGCTGCGCCTCGGCCGGCACCCCCGGAAGCGCCGCAATGAGCGCCTGCCCGTGACGGACCGCAAACCCCGGAGCGGACCCGACCGGATTGGCCAGGACCAGCGCGCCGCGCGGAATCAGCGCCTGGCGGAGCTGCGCGTCGTTCGGGACCCGGTTCCATGTGGCCAGCCGCTCCGTCATCTGCCGGAGCGCTTCCGCCCGGACTTGCAGGGGCCGCTTGGTCACGAACGAGACCGCCTCCCTCGTGCAATCGTCGCTGGTGGGCCCGAGGCCGCCGGTCACGACGATCCAACGCGCCCGGCGCGCCGCCGTCCCGATCGCGCGGGCGATATCCCGGACCGCATCGCCGACCACGGACTTATATCGGACTTCGACCCCTTCCCTCGCCAACGCCTCGGTGAGAAACAAGGAATTGCTGTCCAGGCGGCCGCCGAGCAGGAGCTCCGATCCGATGGCGATGATTTCCGCGAAGGAAGCCGGCGGCTTACCGATCACGTGGAACTCCGCAGGCGATCCGCCATCCGATTTCGCCCGCGATGCGTTCGGTCAATCGATGCGGGCAAAGTCCAAGTCAAAGGTTACCTCTCCACCGCGGGCCGGGTAGACGAGGAGTCGCGTCTTGGCGAGCGGATCGAGATCGGCATAGTTGAAGGAGGCCACGACCTTGGCGCGATAGGCCGGGGCCTTCGGCCAGACGGACGTGCGGGCGGCCTGGCCGTCGAACCGCACATGCTGCGGCTTCACGGTCTTGCCTCCCTGGTCCATGACGACATAGGTGTCACGGGCGAAATCGGGACGGTCGCCGAACAGGTGCACCGTGACCAGGAACGTTTTTTCAGCGAGGATCTGGTCGATGTCGGACCGGCTCGGGGTCTCCCCTCGCAGGGCGAAGTGGGAGGTCATCACGGTGATGCCGACCAGTTTGCTCAGCAGAAAGCCGCGGGGCTCCAGGTCCCGATCGCTGCCGAACCAGGCATAGAGCCGATCCGGCGGCAGGCGCTCCTGGGCCGCCTCCTTGCCCCGCTGCATGGCCGCTTCGATGGCGGTGGCGCTCGGGTCGATCTGGATGGCGAGACCTGGCTCGACACAGAGCCCGGAGAATCCCAAAAGGGCCAAGGTGAGGCCCATCTCCCATGGGAGGATTCGGCGCAGACCGGGCCGACGATGAACAGATACCAGCCCTTGTATCCGCTGTCTGTCCCGCGCGATCACGGCCCGCAGTATCAAATGGGCGCGCCCGCCTGTCAACGGGCGGTCCGACCCGGCTGACGCGGTTGACAATATCGCAAAAGAAGTGCTACACGTGCGCACTTGCAGGCACATGAGTCAAGCATGCGATTCGACGGAGGACGGTAATGGCAGGCCCTGAACAGCAACAGCAATCCCAACAGCCCCAGCGGCGGCAATTCTGCAACTTCATCTTTTACAAGGTTGATCCCGCCTGGCGCCGCCTGTCGGAAGATGAGCGGACCCGCGGCAAGCAGGAGTTCATCCGGGCCATCGAAGAATACCAAGGGAAAGTCATCGTCATCGCCTACAGCACCGTAGGCATCAGGCCGGAAACGGACATCATGCTCTGGCGCATTTCCTACGAAATGGAACTGTTCCAGGAAATGTCGACGAAGATCATGGCCAGCGGGCTCGGGAAATACCTGTCCACGCCCTATTCCTACTTATCCATGACCAAACGGTCGATCTATGTGGACAACCATTCGCACGAGGGCCAGGAGAGCAAGCGGCTGACGATCATCCCGGGGCGGAGCAAGTACATCTTTGTGTATCCGTTCCTGAAGACCCGCGAGTGGTTCCTGCTGACCAAAGCGGCCCGCCAGGGCATGATGGATGAGCATATCGAAGTGGGGCACCGGTTTCCCTCCGTGAAACTGAACACCACCTACAGCTTCGGCCTCGACGATCAGGAGTGGGTCGTGGCCTTCGAATCGGACAAGCCCGAAGATTTCTTGGATCTCGTGATGGCGTTGCGGGAAACAGAGGGCAGCCGTTACACCCTTCGGGACACGCCGATCTTCACCTGCATCCGCAAGAGTCTCAAGGAAGCGCTCGACACCTTGGGCGGCTGAGCGAGGTGCGAGAATAGGGTCCGTCAAGCGGCCTTCGGAAGCGCTTCCGAAGGCCGCTTCTGTTTTCTGCCTCGTCGATCTGCCGCTGAGCTTCGGGACATGAACGCATGAGCGAGACGCCTCCCGCTTCGTCTTCGGTTCCTTCCTCTCCTCCCCCTGCCTGGCTGCCCGTCCTCCTGTCCGGTTTCCTCCCCGGTCTGGGCCAAGTCCGGCTGGGACGGCCCCGACAGGGGCTCTGGATCATCGCCGTCACCCTGCTGCTGATTCTGATCGGGCACGGACTCGGCCGCATGACCGACTTGAGCGCCGAGATCTTCTATTTCATGTTGATCGTGCTGCCCTGGTGGGCCTTGCAGGCCTACGACGCCTCTTTCGGCGACGATGGGCGGCCGGCCGGCCGCCGCACCCTGATCCATTCGCTCAAGCAGGCCTGGTCGGAGGGACACGACCTCCGCTACCTCGGCGCGCTCTTTTTTCTTTCCGCCTTCATGGACCTCTATATCATTGTGGTGAATCCGGACTATGCGCTGCCGGTCTTCTGCTCCAAACCGACCGGGTGGCTCGGCCTGGCCGCCAAGGCCCAGTCTCCCCCCTCCCATCTGTTGATCGGATACGGCTTCGTGCGCTTGCGCCGGTGGGCCCTGGTCTTCTATTTAGTCTACGCCGCCTACCAACTCATTAGCGCCATGGTGAACTATGTCTGTTTCGGCTATGGGAGGATTCGAACGGTCATGTTCGTGACCCTGCTGCTCTTCACCGGCTATATCCTCTGGAGGCGGGATCGTTTCGTCTGATGAGCAGGGTTTCCGCCTCTTTGACAGCCTTTTGGAGGCTATGTTATTGGTGAATGGCTGGATCGATCGCAGGGTGACCTCAGCATGAGCAACAGCGAACCCCTCTACGCCGTCCGCTACCCCGACGGTTCCGTGAGCTTGTATGTCGATGAGGAGTACGCGCTGGATCAGGGGATCGATCCGGCCAAGCTGGTGCGGGTCGATGTTCCCCGCGAGCTGTACAGCACCGGAACGGTGCAGGAAATACGGGAGTATGTCGCAACCTACATCGAATCCCTGGCGAGCGGTTCCGCCTAACACCGGGTCAACCATGAATGCCACTTTGACGTTTGACCTGATCGAATCCACAATCGCGGCGCTCCCCGTTCAGGGGCGCATCATGCTGCGGCTGTTGCTCCTGCCCTACTTCGATGTGACCCAGGAAGACTGCGAGTTCATAGCCTCCGATCAGCCGGATTCCCGGATGGTGTCCGGCAAGAAATTGGTGGTCCCGGTCATCTCGAAGGAGAAGATCCAGGCGGTCGTTGATCGTGCCGCCCAATATCGGCGGTATGTGCGGATCAAGCGCGAACGGGCCTGGCTCCAGGTGGAAGGCCTCCAGAAGCTCATTCAACTGAACAGCGCCAAGCTCGCGGCGGCGGCCGATCTTTTGCGCACGCGCTTCGAAGTGCCCGCAGAGCGGCTGGAAGAGCTGAAGCGCGAGGCGAGGGCCATGGTGCCCAAACCGGCACTGCGTTCACTTGACCAGCAGTGGGACCGGGATGAGATCGAGGAGGAATCCTACCGGAAAGCCCGCCTCTGCCTCGAATTGCAATTCCTTGTGCGCCGGATTGATCGGGAGCGCCGGCAACTGGAAATTGCGGAACGGGAACTGCAGACCATCTCTCGCGCTCCCCTGCAGGACCATGAGATCGGCCATATCTGGGGAATCCCCGCCGGCGCGCTGATGGCTCGGAAGGTCAAGTTTCTCAGCACCTACACCCAAGCCTTACAGAGCAAGTTGTCCGCGGCGGGCGCCTTGCCGCAGGCTCAGGCGCAAGGACCCGTCGATCTCTGGAAAGAGACTTTTACGGTCCTATCCAAGCGGCCTGTTGAACGGTCCTTGGCCCACTACGACGGGCTGGAGCAGACGGAAGACGCCTTTATGGTGAAGCTCCAGGCGTTCGTCGCGAACCGTCTTCCCGAAGATGCCCAAACCAAGTTCTGGCTCTCGCTGGGGAAAGGAGGCAGCTCGAACGCGGTCCATGCCGAAGAAGGCTGGTCGGTCTTCGGGTTGCAAAAGCTTTGCGCGGTTTTGGCGGAAGCCGATCAGAGCCGAGAGGCGCTCGAAGACGAGCTGCTCGCCCTGGTCTCGCCGCAGCCGAAGCTGGCGCCGGGCGAACTGCCTCCGCCGGCTCCGGAAAAGATCGAAATCAACGAAATGACGCAGCACGTGTTGAACAGCATGTTCGGCGAGGTTCGATCCGCCCAAGAACCGGGCCCTTGAGAACCCTCCCGCCGGTGATCCACTCTCGTCCAAACTTCTTTTTCATCGACCGTTTTCTCATAGAAGGTTCTGCGGTATAATCTCACCCAAGGATCAGCCGTGACGCGACCTGCACCGCCGATGACCGCCACGATTCTCGCCGGTCTATTCGGATTTTTCCTCAGCCTGTTTCCTCCGTTTCTGATCGCCGCCAACGTGTTGGAGATCGCGGAGCTCATCAGCCATCCGGAGCAATATGATCACCAGACCGTGATCATCGCGGGCCAAGTCAGCAACTTTCAACTGGCCACCACCCGCGACGGCAAGCCCGCGTACGGGTTCCTGATCAAGGACCAGGCCGGCACGGTCAAGGTCGTCGCGCTGGGACAGGCGGAAGTTCGCGAGGGCGATCTGGTCATCGTCGAAGGCATCTTCAGCCGCATGCGCCAGTCTGGCCGCGCGATCGTCTACAACGAAATCAAAGCCACCGGCGTCCGCTCCATGAATCGCCTGAATCCCGACTTCGTCGGCTGACTTCCTTTCACCCCTAATCCCGCTTTCCCTGTCGTACTCCCATCCTTCACGCTTCCCGATCAGCAGCGGAATCAGTTTGAAATCCATCGGGCCGGTGAGGCATCCTGCTCTCCATGGCCTCTCGAATTGAAGACTACGCGCTGATCGGCGATACCCACACGGCCGCCCTTGTCGGACGGGACGGCTCGATCGACTGGTACTGCGTCCCCCGTTTCGATTCCGCCGCCTGTTTCGCCGCATTGCTCGGAACTCAGGACAACGGGCGCTGGCTGCTGGCGCCCAAGGACGAGGTACGGAAGACCAGCCGCCGTTATCGAGACGGCACCTTGATCCTGGAAACGGAGTACCGGACCGAGGGCGGGACGGCCACCGTTATCGATTGGATGCCGCCGCACGACACGAACATCGACCTGATTCGGTTGGTCGTCGGCATCAAGGGCCAGGTCCGCATGGCCATGGAGCTGATCATCCGCTTCGATTACGGATGGGTCGTGCCCTGGGTCAGAAGGCGAGACGGTCTCCTGGAAGCGCTGGCCGGCCCCGATGCACTCGATCTCCGGACCGACATCAAGCTCGAAGGCAAGGGATTCTCCACCGTCGCCGAGTTCACGGTGACAGAAGGACAGGAGATCCCGTTCGTGCTGACCTGGCGTCCGTCTCACGGAGCGCCGCCCGAGCGGATCGATGCCCGCCGGGCTTTGGCCGAGACGGAAACCTGGTGGCGCGGTTGGTCCGGCCGCTGCACCTATCAGGGCCCCTGGCGCGAAGCCGTGCTGCGATCCTTGATCACGCTCAAAGCCTTGACCTACGCGCCGACCGGCGGGATCGTGGCCGCCGTGACCACCTCGCTGCCCGAATGGATCGGCGGGGTCCGCAATTGGGATTACCGCTACTGCTGGGTGCGCGACGCCACCTTTACCCTCTACGCCCTCCTGTTGGCCGGCTACCAGGACGAGGCCCGCGCCTGGCGCGAATGGCTGTTGCGGGCCGCCGCGGGCAATCCATCCGAGTTGCAGATCATGTACGGATTATCAGGCGAGCGCCGGCTCCTCGAATACAACCTGGACTGGCTGCCGGGATACGAAGGCTCGGCCCCGGTCAGGGTCGGAAACGCCGCCTCCCAACAGTTTCAACTCGACGTCTATGGCGAGATCATGGACTCGGCCCACATCGCCAGGCGCAGCGGCATCGAGCCGAACGAAATGGCCTGGGAGTTTCAGCGACAACTGCTGGAATTTCTCGAATCGGCCTGGGAACGCCCCGATGAAGGCATCTGGGAAGTACGCGGGCCGCGCCGCCATTTCACGCATTCCAAGGTCATGGCCTGGGTCGGGGTAGACCGTGCGATCAAGGCCATCGAGCGATTCGGACGGTCCGGCCCGTTGGACCGATGGAAGGCCGTGCGGCACCGCATCCATGAGCAGGTCTGTCGCGAGGGGTACGATCCTGAGCGGGGCGCCTTCATGCAGTATTACGGCGCCGCACAGGTGGACGCCAGCGCCCTCATGATCCCGCTGGTCGGCTTTTTGCCCGCCACGGACCCGCGCATGGTCGCCACGGTGAAGCGGATCGAGCAGGAGCTGGTCGAGCACGGATTCGTCAAACGTTACGAGCCCCAGCCCTCGGTCGATGGGTTGCCGCCCGGGGAAGGCTCGTTCCTGACCTGCACGTTCTGGTTGGCCGACAACCTCGCCCTGATGGGCCACCAGAAACGTGCCCTTGATCTCTTCGCCCGCCTGCTCGACATCCGGAACGATGTCGGCCTCCTGGCCGAAGAATACGATCCCGTCTCCGGCCGCCAACTCGGAAACTTTCCCCAGGCCCTCTCCCATATCTCGCTTATCAATACCGCCTATAACCTGACGCGTTGCGCCGAGAAGTCCGCGGAGGATCGACCGGCAGCGGCCGCACCGGTCCAACAGCATCCCAGGGCGGAGTAGCCGCTCGTGCTGCTGATCGGTCCGGGCGGCGCGCCGCCGGCCCCAGTTGCGGAATCGGCGGCTTGACCGGGGGAGGCGTCGGGTCCGGCAAGGGCGGATCGGGCGTCGGGTTGGGGGGAGGAAACGGATCAGGTTGAGGCTCAGGCGGAAAGGGCGATGGATCAGGCTGGACGGGGGCCGGCCGAACGGATCCCCGCCTCCTCGGACGCCTCATCACCGCCCGCCGCGGTTCCAGCCATGATTGCAGACCAACCTCGCGCGTCATAAGCCCCTCCTCTCGGCAGAATGCCTCACCGTACCGCACCCGGCTCCCGGGAAGCACTGGCAAGACCCCCGGCAAGACATCCGATTAGAGCCGGCGCCCCTTCCCGGCACCAGGGTTGCTCCTAGGTTCGTCGGGCGGCGCCGCGGCGTACAAGAAACTGTATTGGCTACGTACCTTCGCGCATTCGCACATTGAGTTTCATTTCGTCATCTGGCGATTCCAGGATAGATCCAGACGACGATCAAATAAGGAGAAGTCGATATGTTACAGGCCGCTCGGTTCGGACTGTCGTCTCTTTCGCTCCTCGCGTTGTCGCTGGTCTTGACGGCGCTTGATGTTTCGAGCGGCCTGGCCGCGCTTGTTCCGGCAGATCCCGCTCGATATGAGTCCCCGCAGCCCGCGTCCACGGAGGATATCCGTCGGGATGGAACCGTTGATCGGGATGGGACCGTTGAATCGTTACCCGCCGAAGACCTGCGCACGAGAGATCTGGAGAAGGTCCAGAAGATCTTGGAAATGAAGATCGTCAAGCAACGGCTGGAGGACCTCGGCTTATCCGCCGAGGAGGCGCAGAATCGGTTGAATCGGCTGTCCGACGCGCAGCTTCATCTGTTGGCTTCCCAGATCGACCAGTTGTTCCCCGGCGGCATCGATCACGTGCTCGGGACCATTCTCACGGTCCTGTTGATTATCTTGGTTGCGGTCATCATCGTCATTCTAGTCTGATCGCTGTTCGTGATCGGCCATGAGTGCCAAGGCCTTTCAGATTGGGTTTGGAGGACGGATGGTTGCAGTGATCCTGTCGGCCTGGTTGAGTTCCGGCTGTGCGGGCACCGGCGAGTCTTCGCCGATCCCATGGGCAACTACCAGCACAACATGGATCGCCGGAGTGCCGTTTTTCGCGGACGATGGAGACGAATGTGGCCCGGCCACCCTGGCCGCAATCCTTGTCGTACTGGGGGTCGTCGGTGAGTCAGGCCAATCTAGCTGCGGAGGTGTATGACCGGAGCCTGCGCGGGACCCTGCCCTTCGATCTCCGGCAGGCGGCCGCCGACCGGGGGTTTATCGCGCAACTGGTTCGCGGGACCATGCCGGACCTGCAAGTGGAGATCACGGCAGGACGGCCGGTCATCGTCCAGTTGAACCTTGGAACCGGCTGGCTCCCCATCGGCCATTATGTACTGGTCACCGGGTTCGACGAGGACCACGCCCGCATCATCGCCCACTCGGGAACCAGGCCCAACCGTGTTTTTCCCTATGCCGCCTTTCTCCGTGACTGGGCCGGTGCCGGAAACTGGATGTTGACGGTGCGTCCCGGGCGGAGTTCGACCGAGACCGTCCTTCCCGGGCGAAAAGGGAGCACAGGCTTGTGATCCATCGTCGGCTTTCGCTCCTTGCCGCGCTTGTGTTGCTCCTTACCCCGGCCTGTTCGTGGATGCCGCGGCCCCTCATCACCCATGATCCGTTGACTTCCGAGGAACACCTTGCGCTCGGACAGGCGTATCTCGCCAAGGATCTTCGTCCACTCGCGACGAATGAATTCCAGAAAGCCCTCGACCGTGATCCGCGGAATGTCTCCGCTCATATGGAATTGGGAAATTTGGCCTACGAAGCAGGCGCGTTGGCCGAAGCTGGACAGCACTACCGGTCGGTTCTCGACTTGGACGCCCGCCATCCGGGTGCCAACAACAACCTCGCCATGGTCTATCTCGCGCAAGGCTCCCATCTGAACGAGATCGAGGTTTTGGCTCGACGGGCCATGGAAGGCTCGGCCTCGTTCCGCCCCTATGCGCTGCACACCCTCGCCTCCCACTACTTCGAGCAGGGCCGGCATAAGGAAGCGGCCCTGCTTCTGGAAGAGGCGGATCGGCTCGTGGCCGGAGCTCCTCCGGCTCTGCGGTTTCAATTGGCCCAGTTACGTGCCCGCCTCGAAGCCCAGGACGGCCCCAACCGGTCTTGCTTGTCCGGCCTTTGCCCCTAAATCGTGCTGAGATCCTGCCGATTGTGAGCCTATTACGTACCCTGTGTGGTGCCGGTTTAATTTGTCTCGCCGCGACAGCCTTCCTGCTCGCCCTTGCGTGGGCGGGCCGGGCGGAGGAGCCTCCGACCGGAGTGGCTGGAGAGCCCTATGAGGCCACCCTGTTCGGCCAACAGATCTACGTGCCTCCCAGGGACCGCCGCAGCGTGACCGCCGCCAACTTCGGCGTGCAGTGGATCATCAACGGCCCCAGCGAACTGGAGGTCCTGCCGTTCGGCTCGCTGTTCGTCTGGCGCAATTGGGATCATGAGCGGCGCCGCCTGCGCGGGGCCTTCGCCGGCGTCTTCAACGACATCAATTTCAATTTCGGCTCCCGGTGGCTCAAGGGCTGGGAACTCCTGCTGACCTTCGACAGCATTATCATCCCGCTGGGAAGGGCCGAATATGTGGAGGGACAACGGATCCGCGATGTCGAGGTGGAATGGAACCAGATCTATGGCGGCATCGGAGTGGCCTATCGCACCGGCCTCAAGCCCTGGTACCAGGACAACGCCATCGAACTCTCCCTGACCTACGAACCGGGCTACCTCTGGTTCAAGGGCAAACAAGAAGCGTCGCCGCAATTCAAAGTCCCCACCGACACCTACGAAGGCCGCGTCCGGTTTCGGATGCGCGCCGACGGCATGATCCGCAACCTGATGGAACTTCCCCATCGAGGCTTCGCGTTCGGAGGCGATTTCGTCTATGCCAACCGCTCCCGTTGGGAGGAGTGGGGCGGCGTAGCGTTCGACGATCCGGACGTGCGCAAGGAGCGCAGCTATCTGACGGCCACGGCTTTTGCCGTAGCGGCGGGCGGCGTTCCGTTCGTCGACAGCGAGCGGCACCGGCTCGTGTCAGCCCTGTACGCGGGCATCGGGAAGGATCAGGATCGCTTCTCCTCCTTCCGGCTTCCCGGCCGCCCGACCGGATATGAATGGGAAGCCCTCGCTCTCCCGTTGCTGCCCGGCGTCGCGTTCAATGAGCTGTTTCCAAGGCGGTACCTTGTCACCACCCTCACCTATCGGTACGAGGTCCTCTTTTTCCTGTATCCCTACGTCAGGGGCACCTGGGGACTGGTCGAACGGCCGCGGTTCGCCGACGGTGGCGCGGTCCGCATGAGCATGGATCAGTTGCCGTCGCTGGGCGGGGGGGTCATCAGCGGCGCCCCCTGGCGTTCGCAAATCGAGTTCAGCTATGCGTACAACTTCGGGATGATCCGCGACCCGGGCGGCGAGCGGCAATACGGCAGCCATGGCATGTTTGTGTTCTGGTCGAAGGAGCTATGAACAGTCCGCCGGTCAAGACAGGGTCAAGGCCGGCCCGAAGGGCGCGGGACGGCATCGACGCCTTGCTCGGACGCCGCGGCACGCGGGGCCGGCGGCGGATCGATCGATAGCCGCTGTTTCGGCAGATAGCGTCCCTGCTCCAGCGTGCGCACGAATTCGATCAACTCTTCCCGGAGGTGGCATTGCAGGTCCCAGGCGGAGGGACCGTCTTTCGCGCTGCAGAGCACCCGCAGCTCCATGCATTGCTCCGTAAGATCCGTCACCTGCAACGAGGGCCCGACATGCCGGTCCCAGGCCGGCGAGGACGAGAGCACGTCGCCGACCTTGGCCCGCAGCACATCGATGTCGATCCCGTAATCCACGTACAGGACGACGGTGGTCAGGATATGAGACTCTTTCATGGACCAGTTCTCGAATGGATGGCTGATAAAATAGGACACCGGCACGATCACGCGCTTGGCGTCCCATCGGCGGATGGTCACCGACGTATAGGTGATGTCCTCGATATAGCCCCAATGGCCTTCGAACACGACGCTGTCCCCGATCCGGGCCGGCTGGGTGATCGCGATCTGGATGCCCGCCATCACGTTGCCGAGCACATTGTGCGCCGCCACCCCGAGGATGACGCTGACGATGCCGGCGGACGCCAGCACGGAGGTGGACCAGTTGTCGAACAGGTGGACCTCCTCGACCGCCAGGACGATCGACCCCAGCACGGCCAGGAAGATCATGAGCCGCCGCGCGACTGAGACGAGCGTGAGCCGGCGCTTGGCCGTCACCGACACCTCCTGGCCGATCTTGTCCAAATAGGGCTGGGTGTAGGTATCGGCGAGGAAGCCGATGCTGCGGGTCCCCAGCCAGGTCGTGGAAGCGATCACGAGGATCGAGAGCAGCGGACCGACGGTCGCAAAGATCGGCCCGGACAGCGAGAGCCTCACGAAGCCGAGGTAATAGAACGCCAGGGCGCCGCTCAGCAACGCGATGGGAGCGGCGATGCGATCAGCCAGGCCGCACAGGGTGTGACTGCGACAGCGGCCCCGCCCCCAAAGAATCAGCCGCCTGACGAGCCAGCCGGCCGCGGCGCCGTTCACGATCAGCAGCAGCAACAGCCCCGTCTGCCAATCGACATCCCCACTCACCAGACGGGCCCGCACCTGCGGCGGCAGCGAATAGATCAACGGGCCCGGGCCGTGCTCCTTGTAGAGGTCATCGATCTTCTCGACTGTGCCGGGAGAGAACAGCCACACCGGCTCGCCGCGGGCCGGCTTGAATCGTTCCAGCCTGATCTCGACATCCCAATTGTCGAGAGGGATCGTCGCGATCGCGATGCTGCGCCTCGGCCTGCCGGCGGCCGGATGATTGGGATTGCGCTCCGCGTCGAGCTGGCCGTCGTCCCGATCCGAAATGGTCCGCCAGTTGATCCAGGGTTTCTTGTTGAGGACGTAATAGAGGTGTTCGGCCAGATAGGGCGCCAGACGGGTGCGATCCTTCGGAGGAACCGGCGCGAGGTTGAGCGCCAGGCCGGCTCGGTCAAACTCTCCTTGTCCGGCCGAGGAGAGAAAATGTTTCAGCGCGACCCGTGGAGTTCGAAGGCTCGGCGGGTTCTTGACGGCCGGAAGTCCCTCATTGAGGCGCTCGTCAAAGAAGAACTCGTCCGTGGTGCCGGGCGCGTTTGGCGGAGCCGCCTCCGGCGCCGCCCAGCAGGCCGGCCGCGCCGAGAATTCCAACAGTCCAATGATCCCAATGACAAGAAACAGCCGTCGCCACGCCGATCCAACCATCCCGCCGCCTCCCCCCTTGGCGGTGCAGTGCTACCTACTTCCCGATTCTGTCCCGGTCTGGCTTACGCCGAAACCCGAAGCAATGGCGCCTCGTCCTCGAACTCGGCGGTGGCGGTAAAGGCTTCCCCCTCGTCCGCCCGGCGTCGCCCGAGCACGGCCAAGCGATTCCGCGCAATGATCGGATCGAGCACGTCCCCGCACTGCACGCACCGCAAGGCCGAGAACCACCGCTGGCCCTGGTCGTCGTCGATGTCGTAGCAGAGATCGCCGACCAGAAAGCCCTGACATCGAGGACATTGCCTGGACCGGAGGATCGACTCCAGCCATTGCGCTTCTTTGCTGGCCGCCGCCTGCTCGGTTGTTCTGCCCCTGGTCGATCGGTTGACACGGAACATCGGAGCCGCCGTGAATGTCGCCATCACTTCCTCCTCATGATGAACAGTGGAGTGGAAATCCAAGCTGATCGGCCACTGATTTGGCCGGCTTTGCCAAATCCCGCTCAAGCGGCTTGATCACATGCTCCTTCCTTGACTGGCCTCGTTATAGCACCAGACCGCCGGGGGCCTCCCTGGGGAACACCCAAGCCCATAGGAAGCCGGACCCTGGATCGGAGAAATGAAAGAACTAGTCGGGATAGGTTAGACTCGAGGGCTTCGAAGAGAACGGAGGATGTGGGCCTGTCCTAATTGCGAGTCGGGCGAATCGATCGGATGGCTTCGATGAGGCGGGCATGGTCGCCATCCTTATTGAGCACCGCGACCGCTCCGGCCCATCGCAAGGCCTCGGCAAAGTGCGCGGCATTCACCGAGAGGCCGACGACCTGAACCGAGGGATAGCGATGGCGGATCACACGAGTCGCCTCTACTCCGTCCATGCGCGGCATGTTGATATCCATGAGCACGACATCCGGCGTCAGCGTCCCGGCCAGTTCCACGGCCTGGCATCCATCAACCGCCTCGCCGACCAATTGAATATCCTCCGTCTCCTCCAGGATGTTCCGCAATTCCTGCCTGACGAGTCGGTGGTCATCGGCGATCACCACTCGGATCGGCGCCGCATGGCTCACCACGCCTGTGGACGAGTCGTTTGCCCTCACCGTACTGTCCTCCGTGATCCGGTTGAGGTGCTCCAGCCGTCGGTTCCCGCTCATTCTGCGAGGAACAGGCCCCGGACCGCCACTCTTAAATACCCTAGCCCGCATTATTCATGACGGTTCTTGACGTTGCACCCGTTGCATATCCAGAGCAACGGGTACCCGAAGACGCCGGGCGTGGGACCCATTGCAGGGAGAAGAGCAATGGGTACCCCCACGCGGAGCCCCAAGAGGCCGAGGCATACTTGAAACAGTATGTCGAGGCCTTGAGGGGCGAGCCTGCCCGCCATACCAAGCTTCGCTTGAGCCGCCGCGCTCGATCATGTCGCGGCGGAGAGGCCCTTTGCCTCCGACTTCGCATGCTGGCTCGTCGCAGCGGCGTATCGGCGGTTGCAGTAGAAGCGTTCACGAATAATGCGGGCTAGGACCAGGTGGATCACATGATGAACGGAGAGGCCCCGGTCAGATGACGGCATTCTCTTATCAAGACAGAGACAGGCCGTTCCCGGGAAGGCTGAAAACTCAAGGCGACCGCGAAGATCGATGGATGGTTGGCAGTACAGAAACCAAGACGAGTTACAACGCAGGTAGGAATGCCGCCGGTGCACCGCGCCTGCCGGGAGCCCGAGGTTCTATTTCCATCCCCGGCAGGCGCCGGCTTGCGCGCGCCGCGCGTGTCGGCACGCGCGGCGCGCTCGTTCGTTACGCCGGTGGTCGCCGCCCCATGAACATTCCGACGATCGAGAAGATCAGGAAGAGCACGAACAACACGTAGGCGATATTGGTCGCCGTGCCGGCCACTCCGCTCAATCCGACGATACCGGCAATAATGGCGACCACCAAAAAGGTCACGGCCCAGCTCAACATGGTCAGGCCCTCCTCGCTCTCATGAAAGTGAACTGCGCATTTGGCACATCGGCCTCTCAATCCCGCTTGATCTTAAGAGTTTCTCCGGTCTTGGCATCGATCAACACCTCGCACTCCTTCCCCTGCTCGTCGATGATCTCGATTTCGTACACGACGCGCCCGTCATGTTTCTCCAACTCGGCTTCGACCACGGTCCCGGGGACGTTCCCCACGGCCTTGTCCACCGCCTGCTGGAGGGTGATCGTCGCCGAAGCGGCCAATTCTTTCTTGTCCGAATCTCCCAAGCCGAACAAGGCATGACCTGGTTCGGCCGTCCCCACCCAGATCAACCCAAAGATCAGCGCCATGCGCAGGTATGTGCGAGACATAGGATCTCCTTTCGACCGATTGGCACAACGGTGTAAAAGTTGAAACGGGCCGCGATCCGGTTCAGACGCGATAGGCCCAGGCGGCCGCACGGGCGGGCGCCCGGCTATTTGGCGCCTCGCCCCTGCCGGATCTCCTCGTACCGGTCCCCGATTTCATCAGTGATGGCCGAGGCCTTGTCGCGCATCGTTTCACGCGCGCCTTCAACATAATCTTTTCCCCGTTCGACGGCGGAATCGACCGCCTGCCTGCCCCGTTCCCATGCGGCTGCTCCCTCCTCCGCCAACTCCTCACCGGCTTCCCTTGCGTATCGGCCCAGCCGTTGCCTGAGCTGTGCCCCGCTCTCCGGCGCGAACAACAGCATGGCTATCGCACCGACCGCCATTCCTCCCAGAAACGTCAACAGGCTGTCTTGACCGCTGTCCCGCATGAGTGAATCCTCCTTCGGCCTTGATGAGAGATACGTGAACGACCAGACTGCGCCGCCGCGCATGCCGGTTCCAAGTGTGTGAGGTTCACTATAATCGCCGCCCTCACAGAACCTACTGGTTGAACCCCTAGCCGCCCCATGGATTGCCCCGAGCCACGGAGGGGACGAACGCGGTTCTCAAACTGGCAGGCGTGCTAGGAGAACGCCGAGTGGCGCTGCTCCGGGTCGCAGGGATAGGCTGAAACTCAACAGCAAGGCCCAAGCCCAAGGTGGAAGAGAGTGAAGAGAGTGGAGAGTGGATGGGGAACGGGGCGCAGGTCGCTGAGGTCAATCCATGCGTGATCGGATAAGGGAACAGGAGGAAGGATAGCTATGAATCATGGAGGAGCCATGCCACCTGATCAATTGCCATCCTCGCGATCCGAGGCGTTCGACACCGAAGGCTCGCCTATGGATCTCTACGCCAATGCGGAGGCCTTGCGTCATGATTCTACCGGCCTGCCCGGGGGGACCACATCGACGGCACCTGGGGAAAGAGAAGTGCGACGGAAGCGGGTCGGCGGGGATAGGTTGGAGGTGAAGAGGCAGGCCGTCAGGAGCTCGGATGCGCTGATGGCTGCGTTGATTCTGATGGTCTTTCTCCTCGGGTTCCGCCTCGGCCGGACCAGCCGCCCATAAGCTCATCACAACCCTCCACCCGAGGGCAGCGCCGGGTCTTTCAGACTCGACCGAGCAGTACCAACAGCACCAGGAGCATGAGGACCAGGCCAAGGCCGCCGGCAGGATAATAGCCCCACGAGCGGCTGTATGGCCAAGCCGGAAGGGCGCCGACCAACAACAGTACCAGAATGATGATCAGTGCGGTGGACATAGCCCCTCCTTTTCTTGCGCTGTATAGGTTCTTGCGCTGTATAGGCCTCACAGGCCGGCCGGCATCTGCCTCCACACAACAAGGGCGAAGACGCCCCTCATGTTGAAAAGGCGCTTCGCCCTTGCCCTGAGGACGAGCCGCTCGGGGGGTTGAGCGACTCGCTCATGCACACCGTGGTCAGAAATGGAAGTTCAAGCCGACCGTAATCATATGGCCGTTGTCACTGAACTTCTTGTCGTCCAGGCTCACGTTCTTCGACTCGATACTTTCCAGCCAGATATAGCGATAGGTGCTGTCGATTGAAAAATGGCGGCTGAGCATGAACTGAAGTCCCCCGCCGGCGTGGGCGCCGAACCGATTCTGCGTGTCGTCAACCCCCGGCCCCTTCACGGAGGTGTAGTACCAGCCGCCTCCGCCCAGTATGAAGGGAGCCAGTCTGGTATGTCCGAGCGGATAGATCAGCGCCGAGACCTGAACCGGATAGGAATGGACTCGCGTATTCTCAAAATCATTCCGGCGATAATCCGCGGACCCCTCGATCGCGAAATAGTTGCCCAAATAAGCCCGCACTTGAGCGCCGCCGTACCACTTGCCGTCGGCGTCTTTCGGATCATAATAGGTGGCCCGGCCTCCGATTGAGAACGGGCCGTACTCCATTTGCTGAAACATCGGCTCGGCCGAAGCGATTGGCGCCGACGGTCCCAGGGTTATGACTGTGATCGCGGCTCCCAGAACGAGCGCCGGTCCCCACATCCATTGCCTCATGTGTGTCGTCCTTTCTCTGCCGTTATGAATCCCTTTGAGCGAACACAGCGCCCGCTTCTCACCGGGACTGCGTCCCTGACTGTTTCCGCTTCTCAAACCATTCGTCCGTCCAGCGCTTCACTTCTTCCTTCCGGTCGCCGTAACGTTCCTGCACCTTCCCTTCGAATTTGTCCATGTCGCCTTCGATCTGCATCAGGTCGTCGTCCGTCAACTCACCCCATTGCTTCTTGACCTCGCCCTTGAACTGCTTCCAGTTTCCCTGGAACTGATCCTTATTGACGACGGTGGTCGCGGCGCCGGCCGCCTGGTCCAGACGAGAGAACTGATCGGTGGACTGGTACAGCCCCGGCGCGGCAAAGGCCGGCCCGCCAAGTCCCAAGGCCCCGGCCAGCACGGTCGCTCCGACCAGCGAGCGCACTCGTCCGCCGGTGCCGGTTGTCTCGCGCTCCTTGAACCATTGATCGGCCCACCGCGCCACTTCGTCCTTCCGGTCGGCGTACCGTTCCTGCATGCGGCCGACGAATTTGTCGTAGTTCCCCTCGATCTGAAGCAGATCGTCGTCCGTAAAGTTCCCCCACTGTTGCTTCAACTCGCCCTTGAACTGATTCCACTTCGCCTTAAAATGATCGGCATTCATCACATCCCTCCTTTTGATTGATCGTGTTCGCTGTGCTTTCGGCTCCGCCGGCCGTTCCATCTCGGCCGGTTGCCCGGTATTCACTTTACGTGTAATCGATTCCGGCCTCCTCAGACACTCGGATCATCCCTAGAGGGAAACCTGCACCACGATTCGAACGACGCGCTAAAAGTACAGATGGATGCCGACCCCCAGCCATTTGGCCTGTTGGACGAAGAACTGCCCGTCCGGAGAAGGCCCGCTGAAGTATTCGAACAGGACCTGCACCTTGCGATGTCCGATCTGGACACGCTCCAGTTGCAGGCCCGCCATCAGCGAATGCGCGACTTGCCATTGCGTCCGCTCGTGCGCCTGGAAATCGCCGTAGGCGACCGGGCGAAGGTGGCCGCCCCACAAGGTCCAAGGACTGGAGAGCTCCACCCCCCACTGCGCCGTGCCGATCCCCATGTCGCCGGGGTCGCGCCGCACGAGCAGGCCCCCGCCTCCGTACAAGCGCAGCCAGGAAGCCGCGTCGAAGGACAGTTTCAGGTCCAGCTCTTCATAACTGAGATTGATGCGGTTCACCTGGCTGTTGAGCACGAATTCATCCCCCAGATGGGAACTTTGATGGTACAGGCGGATGAATCCGGACAGACGGCCCGTTCGGTAGCCGGTCATGAGGCCGAATCGATAATCGGCGTTCACCAGGTCGTTGGAGCCGGACACGGACGACACATCGAACAGGCTGAAGACGCCGGCTTGCACGCTGAAGTCCCACTGGCCGCCGAACGGCGCCGGTCCCCGGTAAAAGGCAAAGGTCTCTCCGAAGTTCCCAGCGAACATGTTGGAGAAGTTCGGATCGTTCTGGAACCGCCGCACGGCCGCCGAGAAGTGCGGCCAGCGCGGGTCCGCGTGAAACGGCACCACCAAGAGATCGTCCGGGAACCAATTCGAGCGCGGCGGCTGCACCGCCGCAGCCGCCGCGGCGCCCGATGCGGCGGGGACCGGGGCCTCGACCGTTTCCAGCACCTCCACCCGCCTAACCCCGGGAATCTCCTTCAGCGCGACCTTAAGCTTGTCTTCCGGAATTCCACTGAGCGACTCCGTCCGAATCACGACCACCCCATCCTGCACCTCGACGTGAGCGCCGTGGAGCCGGTATTCCCGTTCGAGAACAGACGCCACGTACCCGGCCAGATATGCGTCATCGGCTGCATAAAGCACCGGGGCCGACAGCAGGAACAACCACAGCACCAAGAGCCGGAGCGTCCTGCCGGCACGATCAGCCCTATGAATCGATGGAAAGAAAGATGAGACCGGCATGTCACTCCTTTTCTTGCTACCGGCTGAAGATGAAATTCCTCCGGCATCGGACCTGTACAGGCGCCCGTTGTCTGGTAACCCGTGCCGGATCCGCCAGACACTGGGCGATCCCCTAGCCGATGGGCAGACCTTGTGACAGGCCACTGTCCAGGGTAATGCCCAGTTGGGCAGGGAGTGCATCTTGCGTAGTCTGCACGTCAGGGTCATTAGAGTCCTGTGCGCGACCCTCATTAGCGGAAGGAACTGCTGATGAAAATCGAACTGCCGACTTCCTTAACGGATCAGGCTGTCCAGACGCTCCAGGAATTGCAGGCGCAGTCGTCTCGCCTGGCGTCCTCCTTTGACTCGGATATTCGGCCCAGGGCGGAACGGCTTATCAGGATCTATCCGATCCCAGTGCTCGCAGTCGGTTTCGGAATCGGCTACCTCCTGGGCCGGGGAACCAAGAGGTGACCATGCAGGAGAACCAATCTTCGTTCACCCGCCCCTCGATGGCGGCATTGCTGACTGGCCTCTTGGACGACGTCCGCACCTTGATCCGGCAGGAGTATCAGCTTCTCAAAGACGAGATCGCGACCGAGCTGGGCGAGCTGAAAGCCGCGATCGTGGCGTTTCTGGCCGGTCTGTTCTTGTTGACCGCCTCAGCCTTGCTCTTTCTGCTGGCGGTGGTGCATCTCCTGCATGAGGTGGCCGGCCTTCCCCTGTGGGCCTCCTATGGAATCTTCGCGCTGCTCCTGTTGGGCGGCGGGCTGGTGGCCCTCAAGATCGGCAGCGGCACCGCCAGGACCTTCAACCTGGTCCCGACCAGAACCATCCATTCACTCAAGGAAGACACGCAATGGATCAAACAACAGATGCGGTGGAGCAGGACATAACATCGATCGTCGCGACGCGCGAGGCGATCGCGGATAAGCTCAAACTCCTCGAACGGAGGGTCGAGGAAACCTTCCACAATTCCAGAGAGGCCGTTCATCGATTCGTTCGCGAGGGAACCAGCACCATGGAGCGCGCCGCCACAATCGGAAACGGGGCCCGGATGATAGCCAAGCATGCCGAGGAACGACCATGGGCGCTGTTCGGCGCAGCGATCGCGTTCGGCTTTCTGGCCGGCCGGTTGGCCGGCCAGGCGAGACGGCGGGTGTATCCCTATTACACACCATCTGCCAAGGGCGCCGGAGTCATGCCGGAGAAGGGAAAGGCCGGAGGGAATCGAACGGACGGGATCTATCCCTATTATCCGACCGGTTCAGTCGCTGGTTCCCCTTCGGCTGCGTCCGGATCTCGTCCGGCCCGACAGACCGTTCAGACTCCCTTTTTCGTGTCGCTGATCGAGGGGCTCCGGGAGGAAGCGACCGCCGAGCTCGGCCATATGCAAACGGTCCTCTTGCAGGCCGGCCGCAAGCTGCTTCGCGACGTGCTGCGTGATCTCATTCCCATCTCCACGCCGCATCGGCCCATCGAGAGAGGAAAGCCGGCGGCCGGCCGATAACGGCCCGAGGCGATGCTGACGCGTTCACAAGAGACCGTCGGGGCGATCGCGGTCGATGGTCAGGACCAGGCGCCCATATCGGAGCGGTTTTTCCGGATCCCGCGTGTAGCGGGAAGGGTCCTCCGCCAACGTCACCTCTCGCAGGGGAATCGAGACCGGCTGTTTCACGTGGGGGAGCGATGTCTCCAGGGAGAGATGAACGACCTCGTCGGTACAGCCGATGACCTCCGCGTTCAAGTTCCACTCGTCGATGAAATTCACGGTGACCCGCTCATCCGGATCGATCCATTCGCGAATCTCCCGGGCCTTCTCTGTATTTTCCATCCGGAACCCTCCTTCCGATTAAGCCTTCGTCGCCATCGATCCCGGCTTCACCCTAGCGCCAAGCCCAACTAATCGTCGCTAGTGATGTCCCCAGTCGCTCATCCATGCGGACTGCGTTACGGTCGGCTCGGATGCAACGAGCAAGGAGCCCGGCCGGCTTGTTGCCATCGGGCTCGCGTGTTCGCGTGTATCGTTCAACAGAACCCATTCAGTGAAAGGACCTGTAATGACTGACCAACAGCCGCCCTCACAGAATGTTTCTCGCCGACCCCATGCCGGTCACGCGTTGCTGATCATGGCCCTGTTGGTCGGCTGCTCGCTGGCCACCGTCTGGTCAAGCGAGTCGGCATCGCCGCGGGACAAGGGTGATCGGGATATACAGGACACGAAACAGAAGGGGGCCGAGGGCGTCGATTTTTCCTATGATGTCTTCGGCGCGCCGCCGGGCCAGGATCCTCAGCGGATCGCGGAAGAGGTGAAGGCCAAGGATAAGGCGGATAAGCCAGCCGTGATGGCCCAGCACGCCAAGATCCTTCAGGACCGGTATCAACTCGATTGCAGAAGCAAGGACGGCGTCGTCATGACCAAGGGCAAGCCGCAGCCGATCGGTCCGACGGTCAAATTGCCGAACGGCGCGACCTGGGATCAACTGTCCAAACTGAGCCCGGAAGACATCGCGGCCAAGGACCTGTTCCCCGCCGGGTTTCGCCGGCTGCCTCACGTGAAACCGGCGGTCGGCGGCCAAGTGTTTCCGGACGTCCAGACCAAGCAGTTCCCGCGTCTGATCCGCTTCGACGTGAACTTCGATCTTCCCGACTGCTTCCTGCCCGAATTCCCGCCTCCGATTTTCCTGACCACCCATCCGGAATTGGGCGATGTGTCGCAAGGCGAGGTCCTGACGGCGGAGAATTTCGACCGGCTGTTCCGCGGTCTCGTGACGCCGGTGCAACTCGACGGCCTCCGCATGCTGGTGACGCAATTCCCGCAGGAGGAGTTCAACGCCACCCATGATCGCAAGAGCGAGAAGCCGAGCCTGGGCGTCTCCTGCCTGGACTGCCACGTCAACTTCCATACGACGGGACAATTCCATCTCAACCCGGACACCAGGCCGCAGCGGGACCGTTTGCGCCTGGACACCGTCAGCCTCCGCGGGCTGTTCAACCAGCAGATTCACGGATCGAAGCGGAGCCTCCGGTCTGTGGAAGACTTTACGGAGTTCGAGCAGCGGACGGCCTATTTCAACGGCGATCACATCCGTGCCATCAAAAAGGGCATGAACATCATCGACCGCGTTGTGGTCGCGCATATGGCCCAGATACAGAACATGATCGACATGCCGCCCGCGCCCAAGCTCGATCCCATGACCGGACGCCTCATGCGGAACAAGGCGACCGAGCAGGAAATCAGGGGAGAAGAGCTCTTTTTCGGCAAGGCCCGTTGCGCCGGCTGCCACCAACCGCCTTGGTATATGGACCAACAGATGCATGATCTGAAACTCGAACGGTTCGGCGCCCAGGCCGACGGCCCGATCAAGACCTTCACGCTCCGCGGCATCAAGGACTCGCCTCCCTATCTCCATGACGGAAGGCTGCCGACGTTGGAGGATACCGTGGAGTTCTTCAACGTGGTGGGAGGCTTGCAGCTCACGGCGGAGGACAAGGCGGCCCTGGCGGCCTTTCTCCGCGCCCTGTGATCCGGAACCAAACCACTCACCCCGGCCCCTCCGATGGCCCTTTTCAAAGATTTCCCTGCGGCGGGCGATCAGACGCCCGCCGCGTCGCGCGCCCTCGTTCGGAAATGGATCTTCTCGATCACCTTCATCGGCCTGTTCCTGGTCCTGCTCTACCAACTGGCGCTGATCTTTAGGCCCTTCATCCTTCCGATCGGCTGGGCCATCATCGTCGCACGCATGACCTATCCGCTGTACTCGCGGCTGCGCGCCAGACTCGGCCATCGCGAGACCCTGACGGCCGCGATCCTGACGCTTGGCGTCATCACGGTCATCATCCTGCCCGCGGTATTTCTCGTCGTGGTCCTGATCGATGAGAGCCTGGCGGCCTATGAGGAAATCTCCAATTGGGTCAAGGAAGGCGGCCTGGCGAGATTCATGCGCGACATCGCTCACTATTCCATCGGCGGCGTGAGTTTTCAGGAATGGCTGGGCCGGTTGATTGGCTCGCGCGAACGGATCGAACAGGCGGTCCTCGAAGGAGGCAAGCAGGCCAGCGGGTTCTTCGTCTCACAGCTCGCGGGCATGGCCGCCGATGCGATGGCATTTCTGATGAACTTCCTCGTCATGCTCCTGACGCTCTTCTTCCTGTACCGGGATGGCGCCCGCGTCTATCGGCGGTTCTATCGCGCCATTCCGATGGACGAAGGGCACAAGACCAAGCTGTTCGGACGGTTGAGCGGCATGGTCACGGCCGTCGTGCAAGGCTCGCTGCTGACCGCGGCGGCGCAGGGGTCGGCGGCCGGCCTCTGCTATTGGTTGTTGGGGGTGCCGTTTCCGGTCGTATTCGGCGCCTTGACCGCGCTGTTCGCCCTCGTCCCCTTCGGCGGAACGTCGTTGATCTGGGTCCCTTTGGCCCTCTATCTCATGACGACGGCGCCGATCTGGAAAGGGATCGTCTTGATCGGGATCGGAGTCGTCTTGATCGGGCTGATGGACAATGTTCTCCATCCGTTGCTGGTGGGATCGGAAACTCAATTGCCCATGATCCTGCTGTTCTTTTCCACCGTCGGCGGCCTGGCCTATTTCGGGCTCATCGGCTTGATTCTCGGACCGATTCTTCTCGCGATCGCCCTGACCGCTTATGAGATCTATGTGGAGGAGTTCGAAGAAGACCGCCGTTTGCTGGCGGTTCCGAATGACAGATCACCGGCGCAAATAATCCCTCCCACTTGATGTTAGTCCTCTCCACCACCCTTCCCCTTATCTTACGTTACGCCGCGTTGGCGCCTTTCTTGAGAGGACTCGCCCCTGCGTTGGAACAGCCTGTCAAACGACTTCGAACGCGGCACACGCACCCCGGGGTAGACCTCATGCATTGACCCACCGCCTCTCAGGATCTAGGATTGTCTCGCTCACTCAACTCCGAAAAGGAGTCCTGATCATGTATACGAAGGACACTCTCACAAAAGAGGTCCAAGATTTCGGCAGGCACAGTGAGTATCTTTTGTCCGCAGTCGCCTGCGGCACGGTATTGTCGGACCAGGATCGGGAGGTCATTGCATATTATCTCGCGGACATTCCCAGGACGATTCAGATTCAATTTACTTAACTCCATTTCTCATTGCCGCCCTCCGAATCTGTTACCACGCCACTATCCGAATAGGCCAAATCAGTCCGGCGCGCAGAACCGTATCCGGTATCCGAACTGAACCTGAGCCCGGGATAGTCCAAAGGTTGGATGCCGCCTTGTCGCTTGCCTGCCGTTCTCGCTCATTGGTCTTCTCCGAAACAACTCCACAATGCGGCTAATTTCCATCGAAAAGGTTCAGGACGCCGCCAATTAAGAACCAGAGGTCAAAGAACCTAGCCCGCATTATTCATGACGATTCGTGGCGTTCCACCCGTTGCATGAGCGGCGCAACGGGTACCCGGCAGTCGCCAAGCGTTGGACCCATTGCATGTTCGACCCGTTGCATGGAGCAACCCGCAACGGGTCCCCCGGCAATGGGTACCCCCAAGCACAGCCGCGAAGGACCAAGGCGTACGTGAAACAGTACGTCGAGGGGCGCACGGCGCGATGAATAAAGAGCGCCATGTCTGTGCGCGCCGCCGAGTCGGTGAGGCGGCCGGACCTGAGCGGCGCGCACTCCCGCCATACCAAGCTTCGCATGAGCCACCGCGTTCGATCACATCGCGGCGGAGAGGTACTTTGCCTTCGACTTCTCATGTAGGCTCTGTCGCAGCGGCGAATCGGGGTGCCCATTGCTTGTCTGTTGCAATGGGCCAAGGCAGCAGAAGCGTTCATGAATAATGCGGGCTAGTCCCATAGGAGCACTTTTTTCAGGGATGCGGCACAGTAACGTTACGCCTTGGCAGGCAACACACATGGCGCAACCACAATGGAAACGTTGTACAAGCGTCCATGAACACATTGCGCAATCCAGGGGATGAAAGGCCCGGCGCTATAAAAGTACCGGGTCTTTTTGTTGCCAAGAGGGCGGCTCTGCAAATCATTTCTTCGCCATCTAAATTGACATCGCTTTGGCGGCCATACTGACTTCACTAAAGAAATCCTTTGTCGGGAGGATTCGAGCGAACGGATTGAGCATCCAGGGCTCTTCCTAGTACCGCGCGACTGAATCGAGGCGCAGCGTAGCTCCCATCAGCATGATAGACCATCAGTTATCAGACTGAATGAGGCTGCCTGCAAGACGCGATATAAAAGGTGTTCACTCACGGGAGGGGCCTGGCCGCCTTCGGTAATGTCGCCCCTGGCCTCAGGCGTATAAGGAGAACTAACGATGAGTAGTCCTGCGAGCATAAAAGGGCATCCCATTCATCCAATGTTAATTCCATTCCCGATCGCTCTGTGGACGTTCTCGTGTATTTGTGATCTCGTTTCTATACTGCGCTTTGGAGGTACACTATGGGAGGACATGGCCTTCTTTTCGATGGCCGGTGGCGTGATCGGCGCAGTTATTGCTGCGGTACCAGGGTATCTTGATTTCCGCTCTTTAGTGGACACGAATGTACGACGAATCGGCCGATGGCATATGGCCACTAATCTCTTCCTCGTCGGTCTGTTCGCAATCAATCTGTGGCTGCGCCTGGATGGCCAGGCGGGCGATATTCTGCCTTTTGGCCTATCACTGATCGGCCTTGCCATGCTCGGCATCTCGGGTTGGCTCGGCGGCGAATTGGTCTATGGGCACGGTGTCGCCGTAGAGTCCCAGGTGCCTGTGACCACTGGAATGAAGGGGAGCGGTCATGCTGCATGATAGAGACAAGAAGATAATCTTCTTGCCGACGCCATGGCTCAAACCCCTATGCAGAAAGCGAGCATGCAAAAGTGATTCGCGATGGTCACGCATCAATGAGCCAGGCCGCTGATAGGATGGAGGCCGTGACGTCCGAAAGCCCTTCCCAGGTGCGTCCTTTCATTGACGTTCCCTGTCTGATCTGTGGCGGTGAGCAACTAGACATTGTTGCATCGGCAGCCGACATCGAAGCCCAGCTCCGGGATCTTGAAATATTCCATCGGCGGAGGCGAATAGGCAGCCGACCTGCCGACCTCGCCGATCGGGCTGACTTTACACAAGGTTACCCCACCCATGTAGTGGAGTGCCGCATATGCGGATTTATCTTCAGGAATCCGCGCCCCGTCATGTTAGCTGTGACCTCCGCCTATATAAGAGATCGCTACAGCGAGTCTCATCTTCGATCCGAATTTGAGTTGCAACGGAAATGGGCAGAAAAGAAATCATTGCTCTTAACCAACTGGTTGCCGGTCGACCGAACGCCCGTGGTTATCGAAGTTGGCAG
Organism: Nitrospira tepida; assembly: GCF_947241125.1. Taxonomy (NCBI): domain Bacteria; kingdom Pseudomonadati; phylum Nitrospirota; class Nitrospiria; order Nitrospirales; family Nitrospiraceae; genus Nitrospira; species Nitrospira tepida. The sequence continues at coordinate 3,276,732 of NZ_OX365700.1, forward strand.
TTTTGTGGGAGGCTTTTTGGCTGCAGGCCAGCGCCGCGGCTGGACCATGCTGGGAGTGGACCCGGGCAAGCAGGTGACGGAATTCTGTCGCGCTCGAAGATTGCCTGTCTATTGTGGAACGCTAGGGGACGCATCGATCGCTGGCGGCTCGGTCGATGCTGTAGTGATTTGGAATACTTTCGATCAGCTTCCCAATCCCGATACAACGCTGGCAGCCGCGCGCCGGATCCTTCGACAGGCGGGGTTACTTGTCGTTCGAGTACCTAATGGTGTGCTGTATCGTAAAGGCGTGGAGATCATAACGGGCCAAAGTGTATTGCACGATATGGCAACGATGGTTCTCGCATGGAACAATCTCCTTGCATTTCCGTATCTCCATGGCTATTCCATTTCTACCCTGGATCAACTTGTGGGCCGGCATGGGTTCCGTCGGCGCAGGGTCTACCCTGACACACTGCTACCGCTGGCAGACCAGGATACGAAAACATGGGCACGCTGGGAAGAGAGTTTCGTGAAATGGGTATGCCGTGCGCTGGCGGCTCAGCCATTATGGGATACCCGCCAACTGGCTCCCTGGCTGGATCTGTATTATGAGCGGAGCGAGGAGATACCTAATACGGCTATTACTGTTTCGAGAAGGCTTCGCCCCTCAGCTAGAAGTCATTGGGAGCAATTAGAAACCTCGCCCTTTTGAGCGGCCAGAAGCACCAAAGCGGGACAACCCAGTCTAGTCTTCCAGACAGGCCGATGAGCGACCATATTCTGATCAACCGAAGGCTCCAGTAGGCTTTCGACCGTCAGGCCTACTTGTCGAACGGCATTTGCAATTGAATAGACTTCGTGCACTGTCCCTTCCGTTTGATAGTGGCGGCCCTGCACGGTGAACCGTACGTTTGATCCCGTCAGACGTTGCATATCCGGATGAACAGTCGACAGGATCAAACGACCGCCAGGTCGAAGCATCGTGGCGATCTGATGAAAATATGAATGGAGGTTCTCCACGTGATCCAATACCAGGCCAGAAATGACGCGATCGAAGGTTCCACCTATGAACGGGAGCTTTGTGAACGATGCTTGGACCCATGCGACCGTCGATTTGGAGAGACATGTCCGCCTTGCGCGGGCAAGCATGCCCTGGGAAAGATCCACCCCAACGATCGAGATTCCCGGTCGATTCAATATGCGTACATACCGACCGGTGCCGCATCCGAGATCCAGCAGCCGACAGCCGGGAAAGATCTTGACCATGGCGAGCAGGAATGGCTCATCGAGCAGCGTGCTCGGATCAGCATCATCATATTCTCCGGCCCATTGGTCGTAGGCGTCTGCAGGAGCCAGCCACTCAAAGGAACCGATATTTCTTTTCATGCGGCGGTCACATCGTTAAACAACTGCATTTTATATCACGTTGCCTCGCCATGCTCCGGTTTCTTGTCCGCGACTTTCGATGAAATGTTTGAATGGCGTCAGAGCTGGTACTAGGCAGAAGCCAAGCCGGAAACCTCGCGTTCAACGATCCTGATTCAGAATAATAGTGAGAAGGCGGTCAACTCAGTTGCGAGAAATTCTCATAGTGCTCTGGCCGATCGTTGTTATTGGCTCGGAGGAGTGGCGTGGAATTCGCGCGGTTTTTTCACGGAGGGTTTGGTGCGGACGCGCCGGCGAGAGGGCCTTTCAATGGCGGGCATCGCGGCCAACGCCACCGGCCGGCCCGTCTCCGCGGATCGATAGAGCGCCCGGATGATCCGGACATCCCGCAGCCCCTCTTCGCCGGAAGGCTGAGGCCGGCGGTTATTAAGGATGCAGTCTGAAAAATGAAGGAGCTGCGGCGCGAACTGGTCCCGCTTGGGATAGGTTCGGCTCATGGACTTGCCGTTGACGGTGATCGTCTGTTTGATCGGCAAGGCATATTCGTAGGCCTGGTCCAAACGAAGGACCCCTTTCGTTCCCACGACTTCGTAGGCGGACACGTCCGTCGCGCCGAAGCTGCATGCGAAAATGGCCAATCGGTCGCCCGGAAACCGGAGCGTCGCCGAGACCATTTCCTCCACTTCGCGGAATCGCGCTTCCCCGTTGTTGGCGGAAAACGCGAAGACCTCGACCGGCTCATCCCGGAATAAATAGCGCGCCGCGTTCACGCAATAGATCCCGATATCCCAGAGGGGACCTCCGCCGAATCGCCGCTTGACCCGGATATTGCCAGGCTTGACCTGAAGGGAGAAGACCGATTGAAATATTCGAGACTGCCCGATCCGGCCCTTGCCGACCTCTTGCACGGCCGTCATGTTGGCCGCATCGAAGTGGAGCCGGTAGGCCGTCATGAGCTTCACGTCGTGGCGCCCGGCCGCGTCGATCATCTGTCGGCATTCCCGCTCGGACAGGGCGAGCGGTTTTTCACACAGCACATGGACTCCGGCACGGGCAGCCCTGACGGCATAGGATTCGTGAAGGTGATTCGGCAGGGCCAGATACACCGCATCCACCCGGCCGCTGCGCAGGCAGCGGTCATATTGGTCATAGCGATAAAGGTGTGGTACTCGGTATTGGCGCCCTAGCGCCGCCAGTTTCTTCCGGTCTCCTGATACCAATGCGACCAATTCGGAGTTGTGCTTGGCATGGCCGAATGCCGGCAACACGGCGGCCTGGGCGATATGGCCCAGGCCCACCACGGCATAGCGAACCTTCCTGGCCGCCGCCATGGACGACCGCCGCCTGCTTCTCGGAACGACTTGTGTCCCCATTGTTGCGAGGCCGCCTCGCCAGCGGTCGATCATGCTCCTCTTGCGCGTCGGCTGCCGCTAGCGGATCGGCTTGGCCTTCGCGATGTCGATGACATAGTTTTCAGAATCCAGGAAAATGGCCAGATCTTCGCCCTTTGATAGGCCGGCCACCTGGGACCCGATCAAGGGCCGGACGGCATAGGTCTTCTCCTGATCATCCGCGGTCCGCACGCGCAATTCGGTTTCATTCGCCGAAATCACGGTGGCGTCCAACCGGGTATGCACGGATTTGGGGGTTGATCCAATGTCGCTCTGGCCGCCGTCGCCCGGCGAGGACTGAGAGTGAAGGTCGGCGATGTGATTCTGCTCGTTCAAGACGAATTCCGCCGGCTCATTGACCTGCAGCGCAGCAAGTTTGGCCTTGGCCAAGGGAGACACATAGAAGGACAGTTCCTTCCCCTCCTCGGTCCTGATCACCGCGCGGTCCTGGCCCACCGGCAGACTCTGCGCCAGAGCGCCACGCAACACCTTCGTGCTGATCTGGCCCGGCCGTTGGTAGGACACGACCAGGTTCTGCTCGTTAACCACGATATCGATCGCATCCCCCTTCCGAAAGGAGGCGGCTTCTTCTCCACCCGCCTTCAGCGGCAGATACCGCGGCTGCGGCTCACCGGTATCAACCTTGATCTGCCCGCCGGCGATCTCCGTCACCGTGCCCTTGATCGTCCGTTCGCCTTTGACCATTCCCTTGGACACCTTCGCCTCCGAAGCGGTTCCCGTGCGCGCGGTCCTCGCATGCATGGAGGACTGGTGATCGGCGCAAGCCGTCGCGCTTAAGCCCAGGCCCAGTACGCCGAGTGCGCAGCCCCACATCATCACCGTCCTTGCTTTTCCCGACAGTTCGACACGTACCATAAGTTCCTCCTTCACTGATCACCAGTCATTGAAGCCCATGCGCAACAGACAGATGGCGCGCGCTACAGAATCTTGAAGAACCAGAGCAACAGCAGCACGCTGGCCGGCACGCCCAGTAACCACAGGATCAAGTATCGCATAGCCTCCTCCTCCCGTCGCGATGCGGCGGCCGGCGTCGTCCTCTGATGCGCTTCCGGCCTCGACCGACCGCAGGTCTGTTCGCACGTGCGATTATTTCCGCACTTGCAGATTATTGACGATGCGTTGTACCCCTTCGACGCTTCCGGCTATCCGTTCGACACGCTCCTTGTCTTCGGCGTTGTCGACCACTCCATTCAAGTGGACGATGCCGCGCGTCGTCTCCACGTCGATCCGGGTCACCGTTGCCATCTGATCCGACGCCAGGCGTGCCTTGACCGAGGTGGTGATGCTGGTGTCGTCCAGGTAGGAGGAGGCCGACTGGCCGTGCGTGGTTTCGCACCCGGCGGAAACCAGCAGGACGGCCGACACAAGAAGCACGTAGAAGCTCGGCATCGCAGCTTTCATCGGCTCACTCTCCCTTCGAGGCCGGTAACATTGGCAGCGACTGAGTGCTCGCTTGATTCACGCTTCAA